>CAJTTN010000003.1 GCA_910579215.1 uncultured Anaeroplasmataceae bacterium | reverse complement strand
ATAATAGGTGGTATATAAAGCAGACAGAGGAATACGATGATACGAGCTATGTAATGAAGACGAATGTAAGTGTAGAGCAGAGGAAGAATTTAGGAGTAGCGTTAAGGATATTAACAGAAGAGGAGTATCGAATAGTATATTTGAGGATGTGGGAGAGATGGACATTGAAGGATATAGCGAGGGAGTATAAGTATTCGATATCGATGGCATACAGGATATATGACAATGCGTTAAGAAAGATGAGAGAGTTTTTAGAGTGAAGAAAACCATAATAATGAATGAGTGAGGATAAAATTATGAAAAAATTGATTTTAAGAAGCGCTTCTCCAAGAAGAAAGGATCTATTAAAAGAATCCAATTATGAATTTGATATTATTGCTGCTGACATAGACGAGACTTTAGATCCTCTATTAACTCCTTATAAAAATGTTAAAGCCTTAGGATTAAGAAAGGCCTCTTTTGCAAAAGAAAAATTTTATGGAAATATACTATTAGGGTGTGACACTATAGTTGTTTTAGAGAATAAGATTTTTGGAAAGCCTCATGATTCTAACGAGGCATATGAAATGCTAAAAATGCTTTCTGGGAAAACACATCAGGTTATGAGTGGCGTTGGTATTATCTATAAGGAACTTTCTTTTAACTTTGTATGCATATCAGAAGTAACCTTTAAAAATTTAACAGATGAGGATATATATGCTTATATTGCAACAAAAGAATGCTTTGGAAAAGCTGGAAGCTATGCTATTCAAGGAATAGGTCGAAGCTTAATTGAATCCTATAAAGGTTCGTTAAGTAATATTATTGGACTGCCTATGGAAGAAATAAAAAAGGTTTTGGATGAAATTTATGGAATGGAAGATTAAAGACATTACGATACCTAATCCATTGGTTTTAGCACCTATGGCAGGAATCACAAATGAAGCATTTCGGAGAATTTGTAAAAGCATGGGATGTGGACTTGTTGTTGCAGAAATGGTTAGTGATAAGGCTATAGGCTTTCAAAATGAGAGAACCTTAAAGATGACACAGGTACATGAAGAAGAACATCCTATAAGTATGCAAATTTTTGGTGGAGATGTTGAGAGTCTAGTTGCAGCCGCAAAATATATTGATCAATACAGTAATGCAGATATTATTGATATAAATATGGGATGTCCTGTAAATAAGGTTGCAAAGAAATCTCATGCTGGAGCTTCTCTTCTTCAACATCCAGAATTAGTTTCTGAAATGGTATCTGCTGTTGTAGCTAATGTTTCAAAACCAGTAACTGTTAAAATTCGAATTGGTTGGGATTTTGATTCTATAAATGCAGTAGAAATTGCTCAAAGAATTGAAAAAGCAGGCGCCAGCGCCATTACTGTTCACGGTCGAACAAGAAGTCAGTTTTATTCTGGAAAGGCTGATTTAGATTGGATAAAAAAGGTAAAGGAAGCTGTTTCTATTCCTGTCATAGGCAATGGCGATATCGTAGATATTCCTTCTGCCAAAAGAATGCTGGACTATACAGGAGTAGATGCTATTGCAATTGGAAGAGGAGCCTTGGGAAATCCATTCATTTTTAGAGAATTATTGCATTATTTTAAAAATGGCACTTATATAGACAAGCCATCCTCACAGGAGGTTTTTAAGACTATAATATTACATCATGAAATGCTTAAGGACTTAAAGGGAGAGAAGCTTGCACTACTAGAGATGAGAGGTCACATTGCCTGGTATTTAAAAGGAATGCCCTCTAGCTCTAAAATCAAGGATTTATGTAACAAGCAAAAATGTTTTTCTGATGTTTTGACAATTTTAGAGGAATATTTTAAAAATTTTTGCTAGAATAGTCATATGATAACCCTTTCATATTTTTTGTAAATTTTTATTATGATATAATAATTTTGTATTAATAAAATGAGACTTGGAGGATAATCTCTCATGGCAATCTTATTAGGTAAAAAAATTAAAATTTTTAGCTTGTCAGCCAATAGACCTTTAGCAGAAGAAATTGCAGAATCCATTGGTGTTCCACTTTCTAGCTGTGATATTATGCACTTTGCAGATGGAGAAATTAATGTACAAATTAATGAAACAGTTCGAGGACATCATGTCTTTATCATTCAGCCTACTTCTAAACCAGTTAACGATCATTTGATGGAAGTATTGGTTATGTGTGATGCCTTAAAGCGTGCTTCTGCAAAAACGATTAACCTAGTAATCCCTTATTATGGGTATAGTCGACAGGATCGTAAATCTAGAAGTCGTCAACCTATCACTGCAAAGCTAGTTGCAGATTTGCTACAAACTGCAGGTGCACATCGTGTGATTTGTATGGACATTCATGCAGCACAGATTCAGGGCTTCTTCAATATACCTGTAGATAATTTTATGGGGTTGCCTATTTTAGCTAATTATCTCATAGATAAAAATTTAAAGGATATTGTTGTCGTATCTCCAGATCATGGGGGGACAACTAGAGCTAGAGAGCTTGCGAAGGTGTTAGATACAACTATAGCTATTATTGATAAGCGTAGACCTGAACCTAATAAGGCAGAGATTATGAATATTATAGGTAATATAGAAGGCAAAAATTGCATTATTATAGACGATATGTGTGATACAGCTGGAACAATTACAGCAGGTGCAGAGGCTTTAAAGAAGGCTGGAGCGAAATCAGTTTATGCAGTATGTACCCATGGTGTTCTATCTGGAAGTGCTATAGAAAAAATACAGAACTCTTGTTTAGAGGAAATGATTATCACGAATACGATTGACCTTGATAAGTCAAAGCGAATAGAAAAAATTAAGGTACTTTCTGTAGGTACCTTGTTAGGACATGGTATTCTAAGAATATTATCTGATGAGCCATTATCAGGGTTATTTACCTATTCCTATGATAAATCTAAGAGAGAGCTGTTATAATGAAGCTTGTTGTTGGATTGGGGAATCCTGGTAGTCAGTATGAAAATACGCGACATAACGCTGGCTTTATGGCGGTGGATACCTTTGCTAAAAATAATAGCTTGTCTTTTCGTGTGGAACCAAAATTAAAAGGCATGCTTGCCAGTGTTACTTTGAATGGACATAAGGCTTTTTTACTAAAGCCGCTGACTTATATGAATTTGTCTGGAGAAAGTATTTTAGCTGTAATGAGATATTATAAAATATCTGTAGAAGATATCCTGATTATTTCTGATGACTTAGATTCTCCTACGGGAAGAATTAGAATAAGAACTTCTGGGAGTGCAGGTGGACATAATGGGCATAAGAGCATTATATCTCAGGTGGGAACAGAAGAGTATAAGCGTGTCAAGCTAGGAATTGGCAGAAGTGATACTATTCCAGTTATTGATTGGGTTTTGCATAGATTTGAAGAATCCGAGCTAGCAGTTATAAATCAGGCCTGTGAAAAAATAGATAAGATTATTACAGATTTTATCAATGAGGTCCCCTTTTATAAAATTTCATCTGTATATTCTGAAAAAAAATAATAATCTAAAGCATCTACTTACCATATTTAGCAGATGCTTTTCTTTTTTGTAATATGATTATAGAATCTATCGAATTTAGTAAATTTTATTTAGTGAAACTTTTCTTGTAATTTTAATGATACTCCTATATAATAATAGGTAATTATTGGAAAGGAAAAAAAGTTATGAAAAATTATACAAAAGTATCAAATAAATTTATTGAAGATATTCAATCAAACGTTACAATCTATCAACATAATCAAACAAAGGCTCGTATTTGTACAATTGAAAATGAGGATAATAATAAGGTCTTTTCTATTGCCTTTAGAACTCCACCAATGAATAATGGAGGCTTGACTCATATTCTTGAGCACTCTGTGCTTTGTGGTTCTAAGAACTATCCAGTCAAAGATCCATTTGTTGAGCTTTTAAAGAGCTCCTTAAATACATTTTTAAATGCTTTCACATTTCCTGATAAGACTATGTATCCTTGTGCAAGTCAAAACGAGAAGGATTTTAAAAATTTAATGAGTGTCTATATGGACGCCGTATTTTATCCTCAAATTTATGCGCATGAGGAAATATTTATGCAAGAGGGTTGGCATTATCATATAGTAGATGAGAAAGATCCTATCGTTTATAATGGTGTAGTTTATAATGAAATGAAGGGAGCCTTTTCAGACCCTCAACAAATTTTATTTAGAAATTTAATGCATTCCTTATATCCTGATACTGCCTATGGCTTTGAATCTGGTGGAGACCCAGCATATATACCCGATTTAACCTATGAAGAATTTAAGGAATTTCATTCTAAGTATTATCATCCAACAAATTCTTATATTTTCTTATATGGAAATTGCGATATGGAAGAAATAATGAATTGGTTAGATCAGGCTTATTTATCTAAATTTGAAGAAATAGATTTTGATACTACTATTCAATATCAAAAGCCATTTGAAAAACCTGTATATCAAACAGGATACTATCCTTTAGCAAAGGAAGCTCCTTTACAAAATAAAAGCTTCTTATCCTATAATGTTGCTTTCCCTACAACGCTAGATCCAAAGCTTATGATTGCAAGCGCCACTTTAGTTGATGTTCTATTAAATAATCCAGGAGCTCCTTTAAAGCAAGCCTTAATTGATGCAAAATTAGGAGCGGATGTTATGGCTGCCTTTGATGATGGACTTTTACAACCAATTTTAGGAATAGTTGTTGTAAATGCAGATGAAAAAAGAGAACAAGAATTTATTGATTTAGTAGATTCTACCTTAAAGGATATTTTAGCTAAGGGCTTAGATCATAAAGCATTAAGCTCCTTAATTAACTATCAAGAGTTTAAGGTGCGTGAAGGAAAATTTGGCCGTATGCCAAAGGGTCTAGAGATTGAGATGAATTCTTTAAATTCATGGCTTTATGATGAAAATCAACCATTCTCTAAGCTAGAAAACTTAAAATATTATCAAGAATTAAAGGATGATTTAGATAAAGGCTATTTTGAAAAAATTGTTACTGATTATATTTTGAATAATCCACATAAGAGCTTTGTTAAGCTTTGTCCTTCTTACACATGTGCAGAAGAAAAGGAAAAAGCGTTAGTTGAAAAATTAGCAAAGTATAAGGCTTCTTTATCTAAAGAAGAGTTAGCTAGCTTGATTGAAAAAAATAAGGCATTGGCTGTTTATCAGTCTACCCCTTCTACTCCTGAGGAGGTAGCAACTCTACCAAAGCTTTCCTTAGAGGATTTAACAACAACTCCTGAACAATTCAATTGTCAAAAGCTTTCCCAAGAGTTTGATATCTTATTTAGTGACTATTATACGAATGGAATAGATTATATCAATTACTCCTTTGATTTGACTGGTATTGATGAAAAGTCTATTCAATATACTCAGCTATTGTGTGATTTATTAACAAGCCTATCGACAGAAAATAAGTCTTATTTTGAAATTAACCAAATTGTTCAAAATTATTCTGGTGGTGTAGCACTACAGGTAAAACCTTATAAGACGATGCAAAGAGAGACTAAGGTTAATTTAAGTATTATATTTAGCGCATTAGGAAAGAATGTTTCCGTTATAAATGATTTGTTGAAAGAGATTCTTTTTGAAACGAATTTTAAGGATTATAAAAGATTATATGAGCGTTTAAGTGAATTAAATGCAGGCTTAGAGATGAGTGTTGCAAATCGTGGTCATGTTGTAAGTTTACTTCGAGCAGGCTCTTATTTGGATGAGACTAACTATTTGTCAGATGCTATTAGCGGAATTGGCTATATTGATTTTATACATGATTTATATTTAAATTTTGAAAATAAAAAAGAAGAGCTTGTTACAACTTTAGAAGATTTAATTCAAAAGACATTTACTAAAAAGAGCTTTGTATTAAGATTTACTGGAAAGAAGGATGCCTTAGAAAAGGATTTACCAATCGTAAAAAATTTCTATGCAAGCTTAAAGGATGTTAGACCTGCTTGGAATTTTGAATTTACACCTCAATTCCGTAATGAAGGAATTAAAACTCAGTTTGATGTAAATTTCGTTGCAAAATCAGGAGTATATTCTGCTCCTTTCCATGGAGCAATGCTTGTATTAAATAATGCATTAAGTCTAGATTATTTATGGATGCAGGTTCGTGTTCATGGAGGAGCCTATGGTTGTATGCTAAATACTCCAACAACAGGTGGAATAGGATTTACCTCTTATCGTGACCCTGAAATTTCTCGAACAAAAAAGGTATATGAGGATGTTATTTCTTATATTAAGGATTTCAATCCTAGTGACGAGGACTTATTAAAGTATAAGATTGGCGCTATTGGGGGGCTAGATGAGGTTCTTCATGTAAGTGATAAAGGAACAAGAGCTCAAAGCAATTATCTTCAAGGAAATACCTATGAGCTTCAAACAAAAATACGTAAGGAAGCTATATCAGCTACTAAGAAGGATATAGTTAATCTAGCTCCTTTGTTTGAAGAGGCTTTGGCTATGGATAGTCTTTGTGTTATTGGAAACGCTAATAAAATAGAAGCAAATCAGAATTTATTCAAAGAAACTAGAAATTTAATAAAGTAAAGAGGATAAGCTTAAAGCTTTAAAAGAGGTAAACTATGCTTTATTATGCAGAAATGAATTCCTATTTGGGAAAAATAACCTTAGTTAGTGATGAGACTCATTTAAAGGAAGTATGGATAGAGGGACAAAAGGGAATAAGCATTGACAATTGCAAGCTAGAGATTACACCCATTTTAACTCAAGCAATAGACTGGTTAGAAAGATATTTTTCCAATCAAAGGCCTAACAGTAAGGAATTATCTATTTTATTAGAGGGTAGCCCATTTCAGCTCTTTATTTGGGAAGAACTATGCAATATTCCTTATGGAGAAGTAACAACTTATAAAGCTTTAGCTGAAAAAGCTGCAAGTAGGTTTCATAAAAAAAGAATGTCAGCTCAGGCTGTAGGTGGTGCAGTAGGAAAAAATCCTATATCCATTATAATTCCTTGTCATCGTGTCATTGGCAGTAATGGTGCTTTGGTAGGATATCAGGGTGGCTTGAATTTGAAGATTCAATTGCTTAAGCATGAAGGTGTAAGCCTAGGAGAAATAGTATGAAATCTTTAAAAATGTTGGTAGATTTAAAGATTGAGGAATATCTATTTAACAATCAATTTGGTAACTTGAATGAAGTAGATGAATTAATTTTTTGACAATTTTAAATGATTTTAAATAAAAGAAAGGTAAACTAATAATTTTTATGGTTTGCCTTTTTTATTTGACAAAATCAACTTTTTTTATTTAATATTTGACATTATTTTTAATTTGTGATATAAACTTGTTGTCTAAACAACAAAAGGAGGAAGCTGTATTGGAGGGAAGATTTGAGCTCTTTACGATTTCTATCTTAAAAATCAGTAGAGCAATTTTAAAAATCAAATCTATTGAGATGGAAAAATATAATTTAAAACCTATACATGCAATTTGTATTTATTATCTTAGTATGACAGAAAATGGATTATCTCAGGCGCAATTAGTTAAAAAATGTGAAGAGGACAAAGCAATGGTTAGTCGAGCACTTTCCTTATTAGAACAAAGAGGATTAGTTCACAATTCTCAAGATAAGGAGACTAAAAAGTATAATTCAACTTTAACATTAACAGCAAGTGGCTTAAGCTTGGCTAAGGAAATTCAAAATCATATTGAGAATATTTTTGCAAATATAGGACTATCAGAGTTGGAGCGAGAACAATTTTATATGAGCTTAAACAAAATAGCAAATAGTTTAAGTTCCTACTCAGAAGCTTTGGATAAATAATGGAGGTAAATAAAAATGATTAATAATAAAGTGGTACATTTGGCATATAGGAGTATTTTCTTAGCTTTGTCCTTTATGGGATTATTAGAAAGCTTTGGGTTATTTGCAGGACAAAAATTTGGCTTTGATTGCCTATTATATTACACAACACTTTCTAATATTTTATGCTTTGGCGTTATGATAGTAGTTTGGATTTATAATATCAAAGAGGTGATGAAAGGAGATTTGATAGGTAATAATCAAAAGCTTCATCAGCTTAAGTTTTATGCAACTATAGCTATTTTGGTTACTTTTTTGGTCTATAACTTTTTATTGACAGATAATATGTTCTCCTCTGGCTGGAACAACTTGGGCAATTTAACAAAGCATATCTTTTGTCCCTTATTATTCGTTATAGATTTTTTATTGTTTGATAGACATCATGGTTTAAAATGGTATGATTGTCTATTATGTACGGTTTTACCATTACTCTATGTCATCGTCATTTTGATTCGAGGAGCGATATTACCTACGGATTATGAGGGTACTGTATATCCATATTTTTTCTTAAACGCTAGAGAGCTTGGCTATGGAGGAGTAGTAGTTTGGGTAATTATATTGGTGATAATTTTTGTGATCATTGCAGGGTTGTTTTATCTTTTTGATAAAGTTGAAAGAAAAGACGGAAAGTTTATCTTTTATTTTAAAAATACAGAGAATAAAACTTTAGATACAAACATGGAAGAATAAAAATATATAAAATATATTTGTAAGCTAGCTTACTTTTCTAGGACTAAAAGCCTTTAAGAAAGTAAGCTTTTTTTATGGAAAATTTAGATCCCTTTTTGGCACTTCTTTAGCACTTGAAATGATATAATTTTTTAAATTTCTAATGGAGGTTTAAAAATGAAAAAAAGAAGTCTTTTCGCAGTGATTTTAATTTTAGCTTTGGGCTTTTTATTTGGTTGTAAAACGGAAGAAAACCCACCAATTGAAGGAGACGATCCAACTCCACCAGTCTCACATACGCATACATGGTTACCATGGACAGAGAAGAAAGCAACTTGTACAGAGCCTGGAGAGAAATCAAGACAATGTAAAGAGTGTAATGAAGTAGAGCATGAGGTTTTACCAGCATTGAATCATAGCTATAAGGATGGATATTGTATACGCTGTGATGCTATTGATCCTTCGAATGTAGGAATGATAGATGGGAGGGAATTTGAGTTTGTAAAAATTTCTACTGAAGGTATATTAAGCTTCAGTAGGCTAAAGTGTGCTAGTAAATATGAGTTATCTATTACCTATGCTGGACAAACAGAAAAGGAAATTATTGAAATTGATAAATCAAAGGGATCCTATGCTTTAGAAAATTTACCTGTAGGAAAAACTATGGTAAAGTTGACAGCATATGAAAAGGTAGAAGTAGAAATTGATCATGAAACTCATTACCAGGATGTTCCTATTTCTACCGCAACGGATGAATTTAGAATTACTAAGGTTAATCAAAGCTATACTTTAGAACGATTAAAGTATACAGATGAATACATTACTTTGACAGGATTTTATGATGTTCCAAGAAAAGATGAGGATACGAACGAAGAATACTATTTGTATGAAACGATTTATAAAAAGCCAAATCTAGGAAACATTATGAATACTTCAGATATAAAAAATGCAAATAACTTTAAATTGAAGGATACTAGTCAGTATAAATTGGTATATTATGAATCCAATGGAACTACCGCCTTTGATTTAGGTATGAATCATTATATGTCCGTTCGTAGGGCACAATATACAAAATATTATATTGCTGTTGTAGATAAAAATACAGAACAAGAGGTGAGAAGATATCCGATTAAAACCTATGGATTGACAGAGGTAAAGGTTATTTTTAAACAGCTTACCATTCATGAGGAAGATGGAAATAGAACAGAAGAATCAAGCATAATTAAGGATTCTTTGAATCTTACAGAAAAGGATATTCTTTCAAAGGAGGAGTTATATAAAGATATAGATTCTACCCTACTTGCAAGAACAGAAAATTATAAGGTCCTCAATCGAGAGGAAGACTTTATCGTACCAGCTTCTAATAGCTATGATGAGCTTACTATATATTATTATGAAGCTGATCTTGTACAAAGGGATTGTGATACCTATAGAACTCTGCAAGAGGATTTTGTACTTTCATCTAGTGATTATGGTTGGATTTTAGCCGTAAGAACTGAGGTTGAAGATGTTGTGGTACCTGCTAAAATATTAGGTCGTCCTGTAATACGTGTGACGATGTCCTCTGTTTTAGCAAATAGTCTTACGCTAGAGGAGGGGATTACCTCTTGGATAGTAAGTCTGTATGATTGTCAAAATTTAAAAAGAATTATACTTCCAAGTACTATGACCTATATGGAAAGACAATCCTTTAATGGCTTAAAACGAGATTGTGTAATTTATTGTAATTTTCCTAAGGCTCAGGGAGACTCCTTTGTGACCAATTGGAATCAAATTGTAGGAACATTTTTTTCCTATGATACCTATTATATAGATACTCCTGTAACTATAAATGGATGTGTTTTAAAAATAATAGATGGTGTTGGTGTGGTTATTGGTTATACAAATGCTTTTGAAGGCATTGTACCAGAGGTAATATCCTTTGGTTCTAATGAATATCCTGTGAAAGTTATCGGCAGTAATGCATTTAAGAATTGTACCTTGACAAAAATTACTTTACCATCTGGTATTGAGAAAATTGAAGAATCTGCTTTTTCAGATTGTATCAATTTGTTATCCATAGAGATAAATGAGACGGTTACTTCTATTGAATCTAATGCATTCTATAATTGTCTAAAGTTAGTAGAAATTTATAATTTATCTAATCTAGAGATTGTTGCAGGCAATTATGAATATGGTGGTATTGGGCGTTATGCTAAAGTAATACATACCTCCTTAGATGAGGAAAGCTATTTGATAGAACAGGAAAGCTTTGTATTTATTAAGGATAGGGAAGAGCGCTATTATTTAATTAGTTATTTAAATGATGAAAACGAGGTTGAACTTCCAGATTCTATTGAAAATCATTATTATACAGTTTCTGCTAATGCGTTTTATGATAAATCCTTAGAGAAAGTAATACTACCTAATAAGGAATTAGAGGTAGAGGCTGATAGTTTTAAAAACTGTTACTCTCTTGCTGAAATTTATTTTAATGGGAGCATGGAGGATTGGATTCAATCTAGTTATACTGGCAAAGTATTCTCTTCTTGTAAATATTATTTCTATAAAAATGAGACATGGGAAAGGATTACCCATATAGAAATTCCAAATGGCGTTACTAGTATTAGTGAGGATAAGTTCTACGGCTTTTATGGGGTTGATTCTATAACCTTGCCTCTAGATTGTCAGATTGATAGTAATGCTTTTAGTAGCATTACAATTAAAAACATATATTATAATAGTACTATTGAAAGCTGGTGTAATTCTGCTTCTTATACAGGTGATATATTTTTTAAAGAAAACTACGTAAATCATTTTTATATTTCTAATGGCAGTGAATGGGAAGAGGTAATTGACTTAGTTATCCCTGACACAGTTTCAATGTTGCGAGAAAAAGCATTTTACAATTTTACGAATTTAACCTCAGTAATAATAACAGATAAATTAGAAAAAGTAGAAAAGGATGTCTTCTTAAATTGTGATAAAATAATAAAGGTTTCTTCTCCTACAATAGCTATACCTTTATTTAAGAAACAAAACGGAGAAACATTAATTAAAGAATACACAATTACGAGCGGAGAAGAAATCGTGCGTTATACTTTTTATCGGTGGAATGTATTAGAAAATGTTACTATTTGTGAGGGTGTGAAAATTATTAGAGAAGACGCGTTTCGGGATTGTTATAATTTGAAGAGTCTAATTATACCCAATAGTGTAGAGACTATTGAAGGGGGTGCTTTTCAAGTGAGCCACTCAATTGAAGAAAAATTTGATATGTATAATAAATATAGCAATGCTTATTATTTAGGAAATGAAGAAAATCCTTATTTATGGCTTATAAAGGTAAAATCTAAACAGATTCAATCTTGTGAAATACATCCTGATACAAAATATATTGGTACATTAGCATTTTATAGCTGTTCGTCTCTTACTTCTATTACGATAGGACAAAGTGTAATTCGTATAGATGAACGTGCATTTGAATACTGTTCTCATTTAACAACTGTTGCCATTGCATCTGATAAATTAACTAGTATAGGTAAATATGCTTTTCAGTATTGTTGGGATTTAACTACTATAAGAGTTTTACCAAAATCATTAAGATATATAGGAGAAGGAGCAACAGTCAATACTTATCGAGCGCTAAACAAGGTTTATTTCGAAGGTACGATAGAGGATTGGAGTTTGGTAAATGTTGAACAAAAGAATGATCCATTAATTAAGAATTTATTTTATTATAGCGAAGAGGAGCCTTTGATAGAAGGTAACTATTGGCATTATGTAAAAGGAGTTCCAACTGTTTGGTCATAATTTATATGGGATAATGGGTTTAACCATTATCCTTTTTGTTTGGCACTTTTACGGCACTTTGAATGATAGAATAAATTTACTTAGATTATAGGAGTAGATGTATGTATGAAAATTATTATTGTCGATGATGATATGACATCTTTAACCTGCTTTTTAAAAATTTTAGTAAATGAGTACGATATAGAATATAAATTTTTTAAAGGAGATTTATCTTGTATTTTATCTTATTTGAGGGCTAATAGGATAGATGGTATCTTTTTAAGCTTAAAGCTAGATAATAGAAATGGTGTAGATGTTGCTAAACAAATTTTATCCTTGCAAAAGGATATAAAAATTGTTTTTATGGGAGAAGAACAGGTAGCCAAGCAGCTTTTCATGGAATTTAAAGAAAATGTCTTAGGTGTATGTGAAAAGCCTCTTATTGTAGATCAAATCCAATCCTATATTGATGTACTTAAATCAAGTGTTAGTAAAAAGATAAGTATCAAGACCTTTGGTTCCTTTGATGTCTTTATAAATCAGAAAATTATTAAATTTATTTCTGCAAAGGCAAAGGAGCTATTTGCATTACTTATAACCTATAATGGAAGATCATTGAATATGTCTGATGCGATTTGTCATTTATGGCCAGATAAGGCTGTAGAATTAGCTAAGCGTCTTTATCGAGATGCCATTTGGAAGTTAAGAAAAACCTTAAAGGAATATCAAATATTGTTTGTTGTAGAATTTAAAAGGGCTCAGCTGTTTTTACACAAGCAAAACATAGAATGTGATTATTGGGAATATCTTTTAAAGCCCTCTTTAGCATATAATGGTATATTTTTACCAAGCTATGATTGGTCAATAGAATTTCAATCCGAATTAGATACAATAAAAATTAAAAGAGAGCATTTCTTTACTATTTAATTTTGGATATAATTTGTAATTTTTAGTAATAGAATGGACCGTACAAGGTCTTTTCTTTTTCTCTTTATAATATACTAACTATAGATAAGCACTAATCTTGTATGAAAATTGAATGTTTTGATACAATTTTTCATCTTTCAACATGACTCTATGTTAGGATAGTAAGGATGATTTAAGTGCGGAGGTAGTATCATGCTTATGATATAGAGGGAAATGATAGTTATGAAATATTTTGGTACAGATGGAATTAGAGGGATTCCTAATGAAACACTTACCTTAGAGTTAGCTTTGTCTCTAAGTAGAGCTTTAAAAATACTAAATACAAAGCATGTTGTGATTGGTACAGATACAAGAATATCTAAGGATATGCTTGCTTTTCAAATGATAGCAGGCTGTCTTTCTCAAGGAATGGATGTAGAGTATGTTGGGGTTATCTCTACACCTGGACTTATTTATTTATCAAAAATAAGAGATGCTATTGGGGTTATTATTACAGCTTCTCATAATCCTTATCAGGATAATGGTATAAAAGTAATATATCAGGGAAGAAAGCTTACACTAGAGGAAGAGGAGAAGCTAGAACAGGCAATGGAAAGAAAAAGTCTAGTGCAATCCCCTATGGGCAAATTTATAAATAATCCAATGGCCATACGTGACTATCATTTGATGCTGTCTAAATCTATTTTCCCAACCAACCTAAAAATAGCTATAGATTGTGCAAATGGCGCCACCTATAAAACGGCACCATTATTATTTCGGCTCATGACGCCCTATCTTGAAATTATGGGGAATTATCCTACAGGAACTAATATTAATGAGGCATGTGGATCTACTCATTTAAAGGCACTTTCAGATTTAGTTGTAGAAAAGCATTGTGATTTGGGGATAGCCTTTGATGGTGATGGTGATCGAGTTCAATTTGTGAATAAGTATGGGGAGGCTATTTCTGGAGATCATTTGATATATATTTTAGCGTGCTATTTAAAAGAAAAAAATCGTCTAAAGAATAATGCTGTTGTTTTGACTATAATGAGCAATCCTGGAATTATAGCAGGACTCCAAAAGGAGGGTATAAGAGTAATAGAGGTTCCAGTAGGAGACCGTTATGTCGCCGAAGCAATTAAAGAGCAGGACTTAAGCCTAGGTGGAGAAAATAGTGGACATATTATATATTCCAAAAATTCTTTAATTGGAGATGGAATTTTTATCGCTATGCAAGTCATTGCTATACTAGAGGAAACTCATACTACCATAGAGGATTGGGTAGAAAAAATTTCTCTTTATCCTAATCGCTTAGAAAATGTGGTTGTTCAAAATAAAAATGCTGTAATGGGAGAACCACTACAGCAGGAGCTTAGTAAGCTTAAAGAGGAGGCTAAGGAGGACTGTAAAATTATAGTTCGTCCTTCGGGAACAGAGGATTGTATTCGCATCAGTATTATGGCGAAAACAAAAGAATTGGTTGCCTCCTATATGGAAAAAATTAAATCTCTAATTTCTTTCTTGGATGCATAGGTGCTACAGAATCTCTATACATAATCTCACCACTAATTACCACTCTCTGGCTTGAACGATTCATAAGAATACTTGTTAGTAGCATAAAGGCTTTTTCACCAATTAAATCTAAATCTTGTTTTATAGTAGTTAGGGCGGGTTTAATGTATTTTGATATTTCAAGATCGTCATAGCCTGTCACAGATATATCCGTGGGTACTTGTATTCCAAGGGATTCAAATCCACGGATTAATCCTATGGCAATCAAATCACTTGCACATACGATTGCTGTCACGTCAGTTTTGGCAAAATAGGCTGCTGCTTCAAAGCCTGACTCCTCTTCAAAACTACCATAATATACGTATTCAGGCTTATACTCCATATGGTTCATTACCTGTCCGATGATATAGCCTGCAAAGCGTTCGTTGCTAACAAAGGAATTTCGATCTCCGTGGATAAAACCAATTTTAGAATGATTGTTTTCCTTTAAATGCTCTACTAGTCTAGCAATTGTGTTGATATTTTCATTATGTATCGTTGCAATCATATCTCCTAGCATTACGTTATCATAAAGAATGGTTGGATAGGTTGTGTTTTTTAATTCTGGTAAAATTTTGCTTTTATAATTTAAACCAGCAATAAAGGCTCCATCAAAATTATTTAGCTTCATAAAGTCATTGTAGGTGGTTGTTATATTTTTTATAGGGGTCTGAACAACCTCAAAATTATGCTTTCTTGCATAATTAGAAAAGGATAGGCCTAATGGAAATATAATATTAGATTGACTTGTAGCATTGACGTTATCATAGATAAAGCATAATCTTCGTAAGGTTTTTACGGTCAAGCGTTCATCTCTAGATTTATATCCATGAGTCTTTGCATAGGCTATGACGAGCTGTTTTGTTTCTTTAGAGACATCAAATGCGCCGTTAAGAGCTTTAGATACAGTAGATACTGAAAGATGGAGTTCCTTTGCAATATCTTTTATTTTCATACGACTCACCTCTTTCATTGATTATAATCAAAATACTTTGAAAAATCAATGTTTTTCGTAATTAATTCGAAAATTTTTCGAAAAATATACTTGTTTTTTGAAAAATTTCGATTTTAGAAAAAAACGCTTGCACAAGAAACGAAAACGTTTTACAATAAGGAATAGGATTGTACGTTAAAATGAATAGGAGGAAGAACTATGAATTTCAATCGAAATGCAGGAGTTCTTTTGCATGTCACATCTTTACCTTCCCCTTATGGAGTTGGAACACTTGGAACAGCTGCTTATAGCTTTGTTGACTGGATGGAAAAGGCTGGTTTGAAAATTTGGCAGGTATTGCCACTGGTTCCAACCAACTATGGGGATTCTCCGTATCAGTCTGTTTCTTCAACTGCCCTAAACTACTATATGATTGATTTAGATATCCTTCATAAAAAAGGGTTATTGAAGAAAAAGGATTATGAGACAAGAAAGTTTTGTGAATATGCGGGGAAGGTAAATTATAGTCTATTATTCACAGAAAAAACAGACGTTTTACGTTTGGCTTTTGAAAAATTTAATACAAGAGATGCTCGCTTTATTCAATTTGAAAAAGATGGCAACTATAAAGATTTTGCAGTTTTTATGACAATTAAAGCTATGCATAAGTATGAGCCATGGAATTTATGGAGTGAAAAATATAGAACGTATTCAGAGGACTTAGAAAAGGAAATCATTAAAAATTATCAAAGAGATTACCTGTTTTGGGTTTGGACACAATTTGAATTTTTAGATGAATGGAATGAGCTTCATGCTTATGCAAAAGAAAAGGAAATTGAAATAATGGGAGATATGCCATTATATGTAGCCTATGATAGTGTAGAGGTTTGGAAATATCCTGAATTGTTTGTATTAGACGAGGCACATGGACCTAAGCTAGTTGCGGGCTGTCCACCTGATTGTTTTACAGCAGATGGACAACTTTGGGGGAATCCAATTTATGATTGGGAGTATATGAGAAAAACAAATTATTCTTGGTGGAATGAAAGAATAAAAAAAGCATTTGCTTTATTTGATATCTTAAGAATTGATCATTTTAGAGGATTTGCCCAATATTATACTATTCCAGCTGGAATGCCTAATGCAAGAATTGGGGAATGGGTAGATGGACCTAAATTCGATTTATTTAAGGATAAGACGGAATTTAGAATAGTAGCTGAGGATTTAGGGTTCATAGATGATCATGTTAGAACACTATTGAGACAAACCTCTTATCCTGGGATGAAGGTATTAGAATTTGCGTTTGATGGGAGTCCAGATAATGAGCATAAACCTTCTAATTATACAGAAAACTATGTAGTTTATACAGGAACTCATGATAATATGCCGATATATCAATATATATTAGATTTAAATTCAGAAGCTATAAATACATTTATGAATGATTTAAAGGCTGAATGTCAAAAGCTAAATGTTGATGTTAAAGATAATAGTTACGAAGCTGTGACTGATACAGTAGTTGAGCTTGCATTTGCTTCAAAAGCAAATACATGCATCATACCTTTTCAGGATTTATTAGCACAGGATGGCTCTACAAGAATGAATTTACCGTCTACAGTTTCTACAAGAAATTGGAGCTATCGTATCGAAGGTAATCAATTGACAGATAAGCTTGCCGCAAGAATAAAGGTTTATATTATGAAGTATAATAGAAATCATTAGAATATTGCAGTTGTTTCGTATTCTCTTTTATTTTTCAAAAGATTCTAAAAATATATCATCTTTTGATTTTATAATTGAAAACGCTAACAATGTTTGATATAATTAAAGTATAAGTAAGAGTGAAAGCAAACTAAATAGGTACTAAAATGCCTCTCCCGAAAAACCAAAAAGAGGATTCTCTTTTTGGGGCTGAAAAATACCCGGGGGGGGGTATTATCACGTTTATTAGCAATTAAAGTCGCTTTGGCTTTAATATATACTCAATGTTTTATTGAGAAGTTTATGAGTCTTCCATAAACTATAAAATTGGAGTTGGTATAATCCGGAGACAAATTTTTATCGTACCAAAGGAGAAAGGAAAATGAAAAAATATTTAAGGAGAATGCTTTCAGCTATTGCTTTAGTTCTTACATGTGCATTGTTTGTTGCATGTAGTAATGAAGTAAAAGTTGAAAAAGTAAGTGTTATTCCAAACACTGTACCTAATTCAATTTTAACTACAGAGATAGATCAGAAGATTGCTGATATTACTTTAAGAGTTACAATGAGTGATGGTACAACACAGGAGGTAAAGGTTACTAAAGACATGATTAATGCAGATGACTATGCTAAGTTATCTACTGAAGGTGCTAAAACCCATGTTGTAAAGGTTACCTATGAAGGAATTACTGTAACTATGAATATCACTATCACAGAACCAATTCAAGAAATTGAGGGTGATAAAGTGACATATACAATGGAACTTGTTGAAAATAATTTAAAGGATATTGATGCTCTTCCAGCAGAATATGAGATATTTGGCTGGGTATGGGGTGGAGAACCTGAAAATATCTTTGTTCCTTGTAAGGATGGCTCAGTAACTGTTCCAACAGGATCTACCAACTTCCTATTTGTATTCTTTACTAAGGGAACACAGAGCCCTGATTGGGAGTCACCAGATAAGTTGGGACAATCTACAGATTTATTTATTAGAGATGGTATAATTACAGATGAATTACCTGAAATCGGAGATACCTATGATTTTACAGTGGATACAACTACATTTGCTGATAATCTAGCTAATGGTGCTACAATGCCAGAAGAGTATGTAACCTATGCATGGACATGGGGTGGCGCAGCTGGTAGTGGTTTATGGGTTCCTGTAGATGCAACAGGCAAGTTTAATGCAGCATCAGATATAACAAATGCATTATTTGCTTTCTTCCCTGTCGATGTTGAAAAGGCTGATTGGGATCTTGCATTAGCTCAAACAAACAATTATGTTGTGGCATGGGATGCAAATGGTAGCGCATATGTAGTAAGATATGCAGATACAACAGTTGATTTGACTACAATTGAGACAAGTTTAAAAGGTGGTGCTACAATGCCAGAAGAGTATGATTTACATGCTTGGGTATGGGGTGGATCTGCTGGAAATGGTGTATGGATGAGCGTTGATGCAACAGGTAAGTTTAGTGCTCCTGCTGGTGCAACAAATTGTTTATTCGTTCTTATGCCTAAGGGAGAAAAGCCAAGCTGGGATGGAAAACTTGCTCAAACTGAAAATTATGATATTGCTGAAGGCGTAGCTACACCTACCCCTGCTGCATAATAATTTAAATTAAATATTGTTATCAGAGCTTCGCTAATAAAGGGCGAGGTTCTGATGACAGATTTCGCTGATACTTAAATTAAATTTTTTGATTCAAAAGGGATAGTTATGAAAAATATTTTCTTTGATTTATATGGAACATTAATAGACATACAAACGGATGAAAACCATCTTTTCTTTTGGGAGAAGTTAACGAAAAAATGGAAAAAATATCATGATTATACTCCAACTGAATTTAAAAATCAATATTTAAGTATTTGCCTAAGGTTAGAAAAAACGAAAGAGGAAATTGATTTATTGGACGCTTTTGCTGAACTTTTAAATGTAGATAAAGATTTAGCGGAAAAGTTTGCTAGAGATTTTAGACAATATTCCACAAAATATCTTAGACTTTATCCAGGAGTTAAAGATCTGTTAAAGAAACTAAAGAAAAAGGGGTATGGTTTATATGTTTTATCTAATGCACAGACTTCCTTTACAATTCCTGAACTGAAGAAACTAAAAATATTTCATTATTTTAATGATATAGCTATTTCTTCAGAATATGGAGTAAAAAAGCCAAATCCTGAATTTTTCTTACAAGCAATCAAAAAATTTAATTTAAGTATCAGCACGCTAATAATGATTGGAAACGATTATGAATGTGATATTTTATCTGCTCGAAAGCTAGGAATAAAATCCATATTTATACAATCCAATTTAACTCCCCAACATGATTCTAAGGATTATGAGTTGGGATTTAATAGCGAAAGGCTATTAAAAAAGATAGAAGAATTATAAATATATAGGAGGAGAAAAATATGAAAAAATTAGTTGCATTTATGGCATTAGGAGTTTTAGCTCTTGGTGTTGCAGGCTGTGATAGCAAAGATAAAGGCAATACTGTAGAATTAGTATATTCTGGTACACAATCAGATAAGGATTTTACTTTAAAGCTAATTGATAATTTTAAAACAATGAAAAAGGAGTCAGGAGACGATACAAATTATGTAATCGACTATGTTGCTCATGGTCCTGATATGGTTGATAGTGAAATTATAGACTGGACTGCTGCAAACTCACCTGACGTGTATGAGTATGCACCAGATAAATTAGCAATCCTTTATGATAAGGGTGCATTAGCGGAAATACGTTCTACTTATAAGGATTTCATTGATACTAAAATTAATGATTTTGGTAAAAGCAATGCTACATTAAATGGAAAATACTATGGTTATCCATATACAGGAGATAATACATATTATTTCCAATATGATAAGCGCGTATTTACAAGTGAAGATGTTAAGAGTATGGAAAGAATCTTAGAGGTAGCTGCTGAAAAGAATGCGAAAGTAGCTTATCCATTAGAGACAGCTTTCTGGGGCGCTGGAGTTATGTTTACCTTTGGTGCAGACTATAGCATTGAATTCGATAGAGATGGAAAGGTTGCAGGTGTTACTGCAGACTTTGATACCGATAAAGGTTTAAAGGGTGCTAAAGCTCTTGTAAAAATTATGCAAAGCCCAGCTTATGTAAATGATGCTGATAGTGTTCCAAGTGAAACAAATGGAATAGTTGGTGGTATAGCTGGTACTTGGAAAATTACAGATTATAAAAAAGCTTTAGGAGAAAATTATGGTTGTGCTCCAATGCCTACGATTACCATTGGTGAAGAAACTAAAAATATTGGTGCATTTGTTGGCGGTAAGCTATTAGGTGTTAACCCATTAAGAGCTCAAAATGATGTTAAGCGTTTAACTGCTGCACATGAATTGGCTATGTACTTAGCTGGTGAGGAATGCCAAAATAAGCGTTATGATGAATTATCATGGGGACCATGTAATGTTGACTCTTTAAAGAGAAGTGATATTCAGGCTGATGCTAACATGGTTGTTTTAAATGAACAATTAAAATTTGCTCACGCTCAAACCTCTACTCCAACGAATCTATGGGATGCTGCTACTAAATTAGTTGCTGGTATTAAAGATGGTACTTATTCTGTAGAGGGAAAAACTGAAGGAAATTCTAGTATTGCAGGATTAACTTTTACAGATGAAACTTTAAAGGTTGCTATTGATACCTACAATACTGCTGTTAAATCTTCAGAATAGTAGTTAGAATATTTAATAAAAAAAGTATGGCGTTGGGTATTGCCGATGCCATACTTTAACTATTTGAAAGAGGTGATCTAATTGACTGCAATTGAATATTTATCTCTACCATGGTATAAGCGTATTCTTTACCGAATCATAGCTTTATTGGTCAGTATTCCAAAGGCTATTTTTGGATTTTTCAAAGTGAAATTACCCAATTTTTTTGTAGGCTTATATCATAAATTTATAGGTGTATTTAAGAATATATTTCGTTTTGCTGTAGATGGGGATTGGAAAACAAGAGTGTCTTTTTTGGTTATGGGATTCGGAATGATATTACGTAAATTTTATTTGAAGGGTATTTTGGTTTTGATTTATCAGATAGCTTTTATTTATTTTACGATAACAACAGGAATTCCAACTTTAATTAGAATAGGGTCCTTTGGCTTTGTTGCTCAAACTAGCTATATTCATCCAGATTTAGGACTTCCTATCACTGTAACCAATGATAACAGTTTTATGCTTTTATTAAATATGATTATATTTATTATATTAGCAGGCATATTCTTATTCTTATGGTATGCTCAATTAAATGATAGTATGAATTTACAAAATTTAAATTCAATCGGTAAGAAAAAAACTTCAAAGGAGCTTGTAAAAAGCTTAGTAGGAAAAAATTATCATTTATTACTTTTAGCTTTTCCAACGGCAGGACTTATTATATTTACAATTGTTCCCCTAATTTTTATGATTTTGGTAGCTTTTACAAATTATTCTTCCTCCTATCAAAGCCCAAAAGAGCTATTTGACTGGGTAGGTGTTTATAATTTTAAAAAATTATTTGGTATGGGAAGCAATAGCTATGAATTTAGTTATGTTTTTGGACAAGTATTGCTTTGGACCTTAATTTGGGCATTTTTTGCTACCTTTACCAATTACTTTTTAGGTATGATTGTTGCAATTATCATAAATAGAAAAGGAATTAAAGGAAAGAAAGTTTGGAGAACTATCTTAATTACCACTATAGCTGTACCACAGTTTATTTCTTTGTTATTTTTATCTAAATTTTTAAATAAAGACCAGGGTGCATTAAACTTTATGTTAAAATCCATGGGCTTAATCACACAGAATATTCCATTTTTAGAGGATGCTCTAATGGGAAAAATCACAATCATTATTGTTAACATGTGGATTGGTATTCCATATACTATGCTAATGTGCTCAGGATTATTAATGAATATTCCACAGGATTTATATGAATCAGCAAAAATTGATGGCGCTAGTCCTTTTAAAGTTTATACAAAAATAACATTACCTTACATGCTGTTTGTTACAGGACCTTATTTAATATCCTCTTTTGTAGGAAACATTAATAACTTTAATGTCATCTTTTTGTTATCAGGAGGAGGACCAATATTTACTAATGTAAACGGCGCACCTATAGTAGGAAATGTGTATGGTGCAGGTCAAACAGACCTTTTGATTACATGGCTATATAAGATGGCAATGCAGCAGGTAAATAAGAATTACGGCTTGGCTTCTGTTATTGGATTATGTATTTTCATAATTATAGGTGGACTATCATTAATTACTTATAGCAGAACGAATGCTGTAAAGAATGAGGGGGACTTTCAATAATGGCTAAATATGAGTTAAAATATAAACCAAGTAAGAAGGGCTTGTTTTATAACGAGAAAACCTCAAGTTCAATGAAAACAAAGGAAACAATAAAAAGATCGATTATCTATATTGTTTTAGTAGTGATTTCTATCATTTGGTTGCTTCCTTTTATTTATTTAGTAATACAATCCTTTGCAGTAAGCTATAGTGCAGAGTTAATAGTTCCTAAGCAATGGACAATCAATAATTATAGAGCACTATTTGATACATCCTTAGTGATGAATTTAGCAGGAAAGGAAATCCATCCTGCTGAGGTGTATCCATTTTGGCGTTGGATGCTAAATACATTTTTTATAGCATTAGCAGTTGCTGTACTACAGACAACCTTAACGCTAATGACCTCTTATGCTTTTTCAAGATTGCAATTCAAAACGAGAAAAAAGTATATGAAGCTGATTTTAGTTATAGGAATGTTCCCAGGATTTTTAGGTATGATCATTACCTACTTCATATTACAATCTGTTGGTTTGTCTTCTGGTGTTCCTGGAATATTTGGACTAATCTTGGTTTATATAGCTGGAAGTGCAATGAATTATTACATTTCTAAGGGCTTCTTTGATACAATTTCTAAATCTCTTGATGAAGCGGCAATGATTGATGGCGCAAATAAAAATACGATATTTTGGCGTGTCATCATGCCTTTATCAAAGCCAATTATTGTTTATACAGTGTTGATGGCATTTTTAGCGCCTTGGGGGGATTATATGTTTGCCTCTGTTATTGCTGCAGGAGATGTAAAAATGTTTAATGTGGCTGTCGGTTTACAACAGATGCTAACAAAGGAATCTGGAACAGCATATTTTCCTATTTTCTGTGCTGCAGGAGTAACCGTATCTATCCCTATTGTAATATTATTTTTCTTACTACAAAGATATTATGTAGAGGGTGTAACAGGGGGAGCTGTAAAAGGATAATGATGAAAAAGATATTTATAGGTATAGCGATGCTTTTGACACTTTTCTGTGTAAGCTGTAGTAAAGAAAATCCATATGGTAAGAAAATAGAAGAGAATTTAGAAATGAATGTTAAAATTGAGGATAATTATCGCAATTATTATGAAATATTTGTAAGAAGCTTTTATGATTCTAACAAGGATGGAATTGGCGATTTAAATGGTGTTACCGCAAAATTAGATTATATCAAGGATTTAGGGTATAATGGAATATGGTTAATGCCAATTCATCCATCTGATTCCTATCATGGATATGATGTTAATGATTATTATCAAGTAAATTCAGCCTATGGAACATTAGATGATTTTAAAAAATTATCTGAGGAATGCCATAAAAGGGATATTAAGCTTATTATTGATTTGGTATTAAATCATTCAGGATTAAATAGCACATATTTTAAGAGAGCTACTTCAGCATATAATAAACAATTTAATGGTCAACCTTTGACAGATCAGGATAAGAAATATGTTGACTTTTATAATTTTTATCCTGATAAGGCTAGTGTTCCTAATGGTGTAACAGCCTACAGACCTACAGGAAGGAAATTTTATTATGAAGGTAACTTTTCTTCTAATATGCCTGAATTTAATTGTGATAGTCCTTATGTTTTAGAGGAGTTTCAAAATATTATTAAGTTTTGGCTAGATAATGGCGCTGATGGCTTTAGATTAGATGCTGTAAAATATTATTACATTGGAAATAATAAAAAGAATGTAGAGCTATTGAGTAAGATTAATGAGTGGACTAAAAAGATTAAGCCAGATGCTTATATTGTAGGAGAATGCTGGGATTCAAAATCTATTATTGAGGATTACTATGAAAGTGGATGTGATTCCTTTTTCAACTTTCCAGCTAGTGTTTCTTCCAGTAGAAGTCCAATGCTGAACTTTACAAATCGTTCTGGGCTAAGTACATATTACAGTGGTTTATTAAGTAATGCTGATATGGCTAAAGGATATATTCCAGCTCCATTTTTAGATAATCATGATACTCCTCGATATACGTCACCTTCTAGTCCACATTTGTCTAAATATCAGTTTGCATTGATGGCTATGATGAATGGAACAATCTTTACCTATTATGGTGATGAGGTTGGATTAGTAGGAACAAATGTTAGTCCAAATCGTGATGAGGATGTAAGAATTCCGATTCGTTGGGGTGAGGAAAATGGAGATTGTACTATTATAGCGAACGCTACTAATAAGGATTATCCATACCCTACAGTTAAGGAACAAATGGAGGATGGAAATTCCCTATACAATTTTTATAAAAAGGTTTTACTTGTTCGTAATCAAAATCCAGAAATCGCTAGAGGAAAGATTGAATTAATAGAACTAGATAATGAGGAGAAAAAATTATTATTTATTTCTAAAGAATATGAAGCTAGTAAGATTGGAATTATATTTAATTTTTCTACAAATTCAGATTTGGTTGTTGATTTTAAGAGCCAGGGCTTTACAGAGGTAACAGGTCAAATCGTTGTAGATGCAAGTGAAGAAGTATATATAGGTATGCAGAAGAATGGTAGCATTAAAATGCCTCCTCTTAGCATAGCTATCGTAAAATAAAAAGGAGTAGAAAAAATATGGCAGGTTTAAGATTAGAACATATTTATAAGGTTTATCCTAATGGAACAAAGGCTGTTTCAGATTTTTCAATGGATATAAAGGATCAGGAGTTTATTGTATTCGTTGGACCTTCTGGCTGTGGAAAATCTACTACGCTTCGAATGATTGCTGGATTAGAGGAGATAACGGCTGGTGAATTATATATTGATGATCGTATTGTAAATGATGTGGAGCCTAAGGATCGTGACATTGCGATGGTTTTTCAAAATTATGCCCTATATCCTCATATGACAGTATATGAAAATATGGCATTTGGTTTAAAGTTAAGACACGTTCCTTCAGCAGAAATCCATAAAAAGGTTTTATGGGCTGCAAAGATTTTAGATTTGGTTGAGTATCTTGATCGTAAGCCTAAAGCTATGTCTGGAGGCCAAAGACAGAGAGTTGCTTTAGGTAGAGCAATTTTAAGAAACCCAAAGGTTATGCTATTGGATGAGCCATTATCCAATCTAGATGCAAAGCTTAGGGCTCAAATGCGTAGCGAGATTTCTAAGCTTCATGAAGAATTAAAGACAACATTCATTTATGTTACGCATGATCAAGTAGAGGCCATGACACTTGGTACAAGAGTTGTGGTTATGAGATTAGGTAAGGTTATGCAAATTGATACACCTAAGAATTTGTATGACTATCCTGCAAATTTATTTGTGGCTGGCTTTATCGGAACACCGCAAATGAATTTCTTCAATGCTGTACTTTTGAAAAATGGTAAAAATGTTAATATTTCTTTTACTGAGGGAGAAAGTGAATTAAGTATTCCTGCAGTGAAATTCGCTAGAGTACAGCCTAAATATTTAAATGGAAAATCTCCTGTAATCATTGGATTAAGAAGTGAAGATTTATCCTTAGAGCCAGAAGTTGTTAAGGCTTCCTTAGCTAAAATCAAGGTACGTATATCTCATTTTGAGGAGTTAGGAAATGAAACCTTAATTTATGCAGACATAGATTTGAATAAGGCAAGCCTATTTGAATCTACAACGCGTGTAATTATAAAGGGAACCTCTAGCTATAACTTGGCTAAGGGGGATGTTGTAGAGGCAGCTTTAAAGCTAGAAAAAATGCATATTTTTGATGCTGAATCTGAAGAAACAATTAATCCTAGAATTCCTGTTGCCAATTTGGTAAATGCTGAAATAAAAAATCATAAAATTGTTAAGCCTTTCAAAGCCCAATTGCCAGATGCAATTCAGCTTGAGGATGGAGCTTATGATATTGAAATTCCTACACAGGCTATTCACTTAGAAATGACAGAAGTTGGACTTCCTATAGATAGTTTAGAAAAGGTTGGAGATAGTAATGTCGTAGGGATTAAGCTAGGGGAAAATACAATCTTCTCTGTTAGTAGTATGGATTTAGACCGTTCAAAAAATTATGAGATGAAATTAGATTTTACTTTGCTTTCCTTTTCTATTAATGGTGAGGTTGTACATAAGAGTCTAACAGAATATGATAAGCTAAATGCAATTTATATTAATCATGCAACAGCAAAATCCTTTGTAGGAGATAAATATGAGGGAGAGGTTTCTAATAGAGTTCTTGCGGTTGAGGAAAAATATAAGCCACTTCTTGCAAAATTGGAAAATGAGTATGATGAGGCTTGTAAGGCAGTAGGTGCAGTTGATTCTAAGACGATTGTTGCTAAAAATCAAGAGATGCTTACGAAAAAGAAAAATGAAGTTACAGCAGAGGTTACTCGTTTAAAGAATGAATTGAAGAAAGAGCTAGATGAATTAAAACAAAAACATATAGCTAATAATGAAAGCATTACTAAAGAGGTTAACGAAACCTATGAAGCCATTAAGCAAGAGGAGATTAGATCCTTTAATGCATTTAAGGAAATTAATAAGGAACGAGATGCGTATCGTAATCGTTTAGAAGAGTTACATCAATTTAAAATCAATCATAAATTAGAATTACAAAATGAATTAAATAAACGCATAAATTTAGAAGCTATTTCTTATGAAACAGAAATGAATGCTTTAAAGGGGAATTTTAAGAGAAGTAGAGATTCCTTATTAAAGGAATATAATGAGCTAAAGGAAAATTGCTACAATGAAGCATATCCAGTAAAGAAGCTTACTAAGGAATTTAAAGCAGAGTTTAAGAAGCTGAATAAGGCTTATCAGGAAGAAATGATGAGAGCAAATATTATATTCTTCTTTAAGGTAGATAATTTAGTCGAGCTTTCTTGTGATGCTATAGATAACAAGATGATTCAGAGCTTAGGTATTAAGGTTTTTACAAAGCAATATATTATTGAGGTTCCTCATGATGCTTATATCATAAATCAGGAGGAAGGTCTTGATCTAACCTTTGGGGAATATCTAGATTATGGTAATAAAAAATATATGAAATGCTTTATTAATGATGGAACAGCTCAAAAAGAAATATATGTTTTAGTAGACGAACAAGTAGATGTTACAAATATGAAAATTAAATTTGATGTCACTAAGACACATATTACAGAAAAGGCTATGGATATTAAGATCTATTAGAAAGGGTGAATAGTATGCGAAAAATTAAATATTTCTTACTATTGCTTGTTTTTATTGTTCTATGTACGGGATGTAGCACAGAAAAAAAACCTATGGCTGGTTATGTTTCTGAGGAGGTCATTTTAACTGACGTGATTCAGAAGCTAGATGACTCCGCTACCTTTTCTAAATATACGTGTAGTGGTAAATTAAATTATTTTGGGTTATCTGATTTGGAGGTTCCTCAAAGCATAAATTCCACCTTTGATTTTGTTGATTCTAAAGCAGAGTATAATGTTGAGTCTTCTTCCTATTATCTAAATGTTCCATTGCACTTGACAAAAGATAATTGGTTAATCAAGGACGCAAATGGAAAATATAGCTCTACGAAAAGCACGAAGCTTGTTTTAGAAAGCTGTATTTATCAGCCTAATGGTGGATATTTAGATCGAGTTTATTACTATTTAAGGGATGATGGAGGATTCTATTTGAGAGCTTTTGGAGTTAATAAAGCTTTGCAGATTGTAAATCCTAGTGAAATCGAATGTCATGGAAAATGGAATGTAACCATTGAATATGATAAGAATGGTTATTTGGTGAGTGAAGCATTTGAAACTATAAATGCAAGCTGGGATGATAAAGCAAATAGCTGTTTTGGTTCTGCAACCTATACGTTTAAGGCTTAATTCATGAAGAAGTTTGTATTCATTCTTTCCTTGCTTTCAATCTTAATTTTATGCTCTTGTCAGGCTAAATTACCTGATGGGGATATCAAAGATTTTGTAGATATACTCTCTTATGAAAAAGCAAACGAAGCAACCTTAATGGGGAAGAGTCATTTGCTTACAAGTCATTATGTTGATGGTTCTTTAGACGGTTCTATAGAATTTACAGCCTTCTTTGACAAGAGTACGAAATATTATTATGATAAGAGAGTAGTGAGTGGTTCTTATTATGGAACCTATGAAGATCAATTTGATTATTATACTAAAGAAAGTATTTGTGCTTTTAAAGATGGTAAATATTTATATGAAGAGAATAAGGATGGTATAAAATCTGAAAAAGAATCCAATGAGGATGAATTAAATCAATGGATTCAAGAATTTTTCTTTAAGGATTTTAGTGCTTCTTACCATAGTGGTGGTATGTATTATGGAGATTACATTCTTTTAAATGTGGCTAAGTATTATAATAATTTTAGTTTAAATGATAGGAAAACAGAATTATCTTTTTCGGTTAATACGAGTGCAAAAAATGAAGAGGGTGCAGAAATTATTACAATGCATTCCTTTACGGTTAATGCATATGGTATGCTGTTGAGCTTAGAAACAAAGAGCTTTTATGCTAAGAATATCAATACCTATATGTTAACTAAAATAGATTGTCAATATGAGGATATTTCCTTTGACAAAATATGAAATATGTAAGAGGTTATTATGAAAAAAATTTTATTATTATTTTTAATATTAATTTTGCCTGTGACTTTGATAAGCTGTAAGGAGGATAAGGAAAACGATGTTCCTCCTACTCCTAAGCCACCAGTTGAGGTTACAGAACCAATCGGAGTTAAGATACATTATAATCGTCCTGATAGTGCTTATGAAACGTGGGGCTTATGGCTTTGGAGCGAAAATAAGGAGGGAGCCTTATACAAATTTGCAGATACTGATGACTATGGGGCTTATGGCGTTTATACCTTTGAAGAGCTTAGTACTACTAAGGATGGCAAAATCGGATTCATTATTCGTAAATTAGATTCTTGGACAAAGGATTACGATTCAGACCGTTTTATTGAATTTAAGAATTTTGAATTTGATAAGGAAGGCTATTATAACGTGTACTTAAAAAGTAAAGATGCAAACATTTATTCTAATATGGATGGAGAAGTGAATGATATGATTGTGACCTTTGGCTTTAGCTATGCAAGCAGTACAAAGGATGTTCGTATTGAATTTACTACAAATAAAGATTTTGTAAGCTATAAGATTTATGCGGGTAATGTCGTACTTCTTACGAATGAGGATCCAAAAGAAACTAAATTGGTAGAACAGACGACGAAAAAGGCTGTATATAGTTTAGGTACAGAATTACCTGATTTAAGTCTAGAATATAAGGTGGAAGTAGTATTTGAAAAATCAGGTAAAACCTTAACAAAGATTGCAGATTTCCAAGGACTTTATAAAAGTAAGTTGTTTAATGATGCTTATAGCTATGATGGTGATTTAGGGGCTATTTATACAAAGGATAATACGACCTTTAGAGTATGGTCTCCTATCTCAAGTGATATGAAGGTTAGAGTTTATACTACTGGTACCCCTGCTAATTTAGGAGGCAACAACCAGTATGAGGAATATGTAATGACTAAGGGTCCAAAAGGTACTTGGGAATATGTTTTAAATGGAGATCAAGAAGGTAAATATTATACTTATGTTGTTTCAAATTCTACCTATACAGATATGGAAATTGTTGACCCATATGCAAAATCTGCTGGAATAAACGGCTTAAGAGGTATGATTGTTGATTTCTCTAAGGTGAATCCAACAGGCTGGGAGGATGTAAATATCCTATCCATTCCTTCTACATCATTGACTGTATATGAAACTCATATTGCCGATTTAACAAGTAGTAAGACTTGGACTGGAACTGCACAAAATGCTAAAAAGTTTAAAGGCTTTTATGAGACAGGCACGACCTATACAGAAGGTAATGTGACTGTAAAAACAGGCTTTGATCATATTAAGGAGCTTGGTGTGAATGCTGTACAGCTTTTACCAATCTTTGATCAAGCTAATGAGGAGCAGGATGGAAAGGTTAAATTTAATTGGGGCTATAATCCTCTAAATTATAATGTTTTAGAAGGATGCTATTCCTCTAATGCTGCAGACGGTTATGCTAGAATCAAGGAATTTAAGGAATTGGTTATGGCTTATAATCAAGCAGGAATCAATATTATTATGGATGTAGTTTATAATCATGTTAGCGGATTAGAAAGATCAAATTTTGATGTATTAATGCCAAAATATTATTTTAGATATACCGATGGCGCTCCAGCAAACGGCTCAGGCTGTGGAAATGAAACTGCCTCTGAGATGAGTATGTTTAGAAAGTTTATGATAGATTCTACAGAATTCTGGGCAAGTGAATATAAGCTTGGTGGCTTTAGATTTGATTTGATGGGAATTCATGATATAAAAACAATGAATGCTTTAGCAAAAAATCTACATGAAAATGTGAGTGAGGATATCACTATATATGGTGAGCCTTGGGCAGCAGGCTCTGTAGCATTAGATACAAGAATTGATACTCCAGCTTTACAAGCGAATATGAATTTATATCAGGGCTATGGCTGCTTTAATGATAAGATGAGAGATGCTTTAATTAAGGGTGGTTTAAATAGCAAGACCTCTAAGGGTTGGATTACAAATGCTACAAAAGTTTCTTCTAAGAATGATTTGAAGGATATGACAGCAGGAATTAAGGGATTGGTTTTAGCTAACAATACAACATATGCACCAGAAAAATGCGTAAATTATGTTACATGTCATGATAATTATACCCTTTATGATAGAATAAAGGCAGCAGGAATTAAAGATGAAGATACCATTAAAAAAATGGCTATGTTATCCAATTCCGTCGTATTTACTTCTCAGGGAGTTACCTTTATGCTTGCAGGAGAGGAATTCTTGAGAACAAAGGGTGGAGATTCTAATTCTTATGAGTCCTCTTACAAGGTAAATGAATTAGATTATGCATTAAAGGTGAAAAATATTGCTTATTTTGAAAATTATAAGAAGCTAATATCGCTAAAACAAAATGCTAATCTATTTGGAAAAAATGGTACAGAATGTAAAGCAATTAATGTTCAAATGAATGAAGATGGAAGCTTAATTTATTATGATTTGGTAGATACAGCTGCAAATAAAACCTATCGTATCGTTCACAGCAATGGAGTTGCTTCTCCAAAAACGGTAGATTTAGCAGGATATACTTTATATTTAGATACCTTAATTTCAAATATATCGTTAACAGCAGAAACTACAATTTTAGGATATCAAACTATTATTGCTTATAAAAATATGGAATAATTATGTAGAAGAACTACTTGAAATATTCTTCAGGTAGTTCTTTTTTTGATAAAATTTTTATTTTTTCTCGTATATATTATGTATAGAGAGGGTGAAATCTATGGGGAAGCACAAATTTTTGATTATAATTGTTTTATGTATTGTACTATTTTCCTTTACCTCTTGTAAGAGTCAAAATCAGTTTGAACTGCTAGAGAAAAATGATTGTTGTGTCTATCAATATAAAACAAAGGACAAATATTTTGCAAAATATAAGGATTATCACGTATTCGAAAATCTAAATGAAATAGAATATAAGAATTTCACTATCTTTATTTTGAATGAAAAAAAAGATAGTATGCCTGAAGAGTTATCTAAATCCTTGTTAGAGTTGTTTAAAGAGCCCAATAAGATAATATTTATTAAGGGTAATTCTGATAAAATTAAATATGAATATTTGTTTAGTAGATATAATTGGAATTCTTTTGGTGAGATAGGAAGTGAAGTTGGTTTTTATAACCCAACTAGCAATTTAAATGAATCAAAGTTGTCTAATGACAAACTATTTTTTTATGAATGTGTATCCCGTTGTAAAACAATAGTTCAAAATTATATTAAGATGTTATAGGAGGAAAAATGATGAAGCTTTTTAAATGTTTATTTATTTTTGGCGTGTTATTTACGTTGGCTACGCTTGGGACAGTATGCTCTAGTGCGGATGGCTATGATGCCTTTTATGCAGAGGCTACAGGACTTGGTTTTTCTATTAGTAGAGACTATAAGCCTATTTTTATGTGGGGAAGAAATCTAAATCCTAACGGACAAGAGGATATTAAAACGCTCATTAGAAAGGATTCTATTGAAAAGAAGGCTAAAGAAAAACTTGAAAATGTGACAACATTTTATGATATCTTATTATATAATGTGCATAACCCTTCCATTTATTGTTATGCTTATAAAGTGATAAGTGAACCGAAACAACCAGGAAGAAATTGGGGTTTTATAGGGATTGGTTCTTATGGAGATGATTTTGTTCAAGATAATATAAAAATCACGATTGATTTTCCTAAGAGTTATGAGATTTTAAGCTATGTTCCTATAAATGCACCAGATACATGGACAACGACAATGGGGGTAGGGCTTTCCAGTGATGGACCTGATGTATCCGCTTCAGTAAGCTATAACCATAGTGAGTTAACCATAATATCTCGCACTAGTACTTATGATTGCTACTATGAAGCGGAATATGATTTTGATGAAAGTAAAAGAAGTGATTATATGAAACATGAGGTGGCAACCTTTGGAATGATTCTTTTCAAATCATCCGTAAGTCCTAACTTTGTTGCCAACTATGATGTACGTTATCACGCAATTAATGGTTATGAACAAAATTGTACTTTAGCACATAAAACATACCATGCTTATCATGCGGTATAGGAGATTCTTATGTATAAATTAATCCACATAACAAAAGAATATAAAACAAAAAATGGAATTGTACATGCATTAGATTCCATTGATTTAGATATAAAGAATCGAGGCTTTTATTTAATCTATGGACAAAGTGGAAGTGGAAAATCTACCTTATTGAATCTTTTAGCTGAATTTGAAAAACAAACGGAAGGAACAATAGAAAGATGCTGTTCTTCTAATGAAATAGGCGTAGTGTTTCAAAGTTCTAATTTATTAGAGGAGTTAACGGTTAAGGAAAATCTTTTAATCTTTGGTTTTTCCTTAGAAGTCATAGAAGAAAAATTGAGTAAGGTTAACCTACTAGATAAATTGAATGAAAAGGTGAAGGTTTTATCTGGAGGAGAAAAACAAAGGCTTTCTATTGTACGAGCTGTGTTAAAGGACATACAGGTATTGCTATTAGATGAGCCTACTGGTAACTTAGATGAGATAAATTCCCTTATTGTTTTTGATTTGTTAAAAGAATTATCTAAAGAATTATTAGTTATTGTAGTATCTCACAATTATGAGCTTGCAAGTAAGTACGCGGATTGTGAAATATGCTTAGAAGGTGGTAAACTAAAAAGCATAGTAGAAAAAGAGACAATACAGGATAAGACAATAAATCCTACGAATCAAACAAACACAGCACTTTCCTTTTTTTGGCAAGTAAAATATGGTTTAAAGGCTTTAAAGATTAAGCTTGGTATAAATATCTTATCCTTTATATTGATAGGAATAACCTTATTAATATTTATGGCTATCTTAAATTTAGTAACCTTTGATTTGTCTAAAAATCTATATCAGGAGTTAAAGGATAAGGAATATAGTGTAATAGAAAAAGAAGAATATAATCCTCTTCTTTTAGAATCTAGGGCTTTTCGTAAGGGCACAAAAGTTAAAAATGAAGTACAAGAAATATCTAATCATGTTTATCCTTATATTTCTAATGAAAAAGTTCAAATAAATTTATCACATGGAATTCAACCCCATATAATTGTGATTCCTGATGAATATACCTTTTCTAAACCAATGGATGGAACTAATGGGATAGTTATTTCAGATTTATTAAAAGAGTACTATTTTGGTTCTAAGGAAGCTCTAAATACAGATATAGAACTTTCCTTCTCTACAGATTTGATGATATGTACAATAAGGGATAAAATTACAGGAGTATTAGCTACAACTTATACGGAAGAACAATATTATATGTATAAGGAGGGGAAATATTCTGATTTTGCAAGGTGTAGTATTTACATTAAGGAAAGTGTGATAAAGGAAAGCTTGCGTAAAAATATTATTACGCTTGGAGGCTCTTCCTTTGTAGATCCTATGCCTATGAGAACCTATGTGGAGCGCTTAAACACCTTTAAAACATGGGAAAATGAAGAAATTCTTGCAGGGCGAGCTGTTCAAGACAAGTATGAAATTTTAATAGATGAAGAAGAGTATCATCATCTTTTTCCGAAGGATGATTCTTTTGAGGAGCATGAGGTTTATTTTAAGGATATCAACGCGTCTCCTAATGTTATGTTTTATCATGGCACCTATAATTTATATGAAATAACAAAATCGTTAAAGATAGTTGGTATTTTTAAAAAATCACAACAATATGATTATTTAATTTCTGAAACATTTATGAAAGAAATTTTAACAGCTACCTATGATTTTCATTTTTCTGGCTTTTTAGTAAACATGGGGGAAGAAGATTTAAAGCCATGGATCAGGAAAAGCTTAGAAAGAAACCTACTAATTGTGGAAGGATTTGAGGTGTACGACTTTAATGAGCAAAGAAAAGCAATGACACAACAATTTTTGTATTTCTTTGTTATTATGGGGAGTATTGCTGTATTATTTATGCTTTATTCTGGCTATAATCAAGTTAAGTATAAGGAGAAGGAAATTGTAATATTTAAAGCCTTTCGTATATCCATCTGGCGTATTCTTTCTCCGTTCTTTTTAATAGAACTTATGAAAACTTTACTCGCCTTCTGTGTTACTGTTGGCTTTGTTGGGCCTTTGGTACAGCAAATTTATAGGGTGTTTTTTGGAAAAGTATCAGAGTCCTTTCATGCAGTATGGATATCTCCTATGTTTTTCCTTTATACCTTAAGCTTTTGTGTTTTTATAGTGGGGATAGGAATTTTGATTCCTTTTGTTTCTATCAATAAAAAAGAAATTGGTATAGCCTTTAAGGATTGTTAAAATATTCTTTTTTAAAAGTATTGAACTACCTCTAGTTAAGTAGATGCAAAAGAAAAAATACAATAAAAATGTTTAAATGTCTAATCTTTTAGGCATTTTTTTTGTTATGAAATCATATATGACTCCTCCTCACATATGCTTAAATAAAGGGGGATATTTTTTTATTTTCTATTGCAAACGCTTACAAAAGGTAGTATAATAAAGATTGTTATAAAACGCTTTCACTGTTTTTGTGAAGATACGTAGGAAAGGGGAAAGAGAAAAAAATGAAGAAAAGAAAGATTTTTCTTGGTTTGGTGACGGCTGCAGCCACGCTAGGATTAGCAGCATGTAAAACAGATGACCCAAAACCAACACCACCAAACCCACCAGTAGAGGTAACAACCTATACGGTGACGTTTGAGAATAATGGACATGGAGAAGCACCAAAAGAGGTAAAAGAGGTAACAAAGCTACCAACGTTACCAACACTAGAAGAGGAAGGATGGACCTTTGGGGGCTGGTATTATGATTCAGCATTAACAAAAGAAGCAAAGGCTGGAGAGGAGATAACAGCGAACACAAAGCTATATGCGAAGTGGACAAAGAAGGAAGCACCAGCGCCAGAGAAATATACAGTAAGGTTTGATAGCCAGAAAGGAACTGAGGTATCTGCTAAGGAAGTAGAGAAAGGGAAAAAGGTAGCAAAGCCAGAAGACCCAACAAGAGAGGGATATATCTTTAAGGGATGGTATAAGGAAGCCGGATGTACAAATGCATGGAACTTTGATACAGATGTAGTAGATAAGGATTTGACTTTATTTGCCAAATGGACAAAGAAGGTATATGAGGTCAGCTTTATAAGCAATGGAGGAAGCGAGGTTCCAACACAAAAGGTTGAGCATGGAGATAAAGCCTTAAGACCTAGTCCTACGAGAGATAACTTTTTATTTATAGGCTGGTATAGGGATAAAGAATTAAAGCTAGAATTTGATTTTGTTAATACTAGTATAACAGAAAATATTATCCTTTATGCTAAATGGGAAGAGGTTAATCCAGAGGTAATTACGGTTACCTTTAATAGTAAGTTAGGAAGTGAGGTTCCGCCAATTACTAATATAGTATCAGGACAAAAAATTTCTAAGCCAAAAGATCCAACAAGAGAGGGATATATCTTTATAGGCTGGTTTAAGGATATAGGTGGAGAACTTACGGAAGAATTTGATTTTGAGAACGATGTTGTCACAGAGAGTATGGTTCTTTTTGCCAAATGGGAAGAGATTCCTACAGAAACTCATATAGTTACTTTTGATTCTAATGGAGGAAGCGAAGTTCCTTCTCAAGAGATTTTACATGGTACTATGGCAATTACACCTACAAAACCAACTAAAAAATATTACACTTTTGTGGGTTGGTATACGGAGGCTGTAGGTGGAGTATTGGTTCAATTAGAAGAAATTGCTATAGAAGAATCTACCACTTTTTATGCACATTGGATGGAAACAGAAGCTACATTGATTCAAATTACACCTTCAAATGTTACCTTGTTAGTGGGAGACACTTTGGGTTTAAATGTAGTATTTTCTCCTGTAGATATTTTAAATAAAAATATTACATGGGAATCCTCAAATGAGGAGATTGCGATTGTTGATGAAAATGGAATGGTGACTACATTAGCTGATGGAATAGTTACAATTTTTGCTAAGCATGGAGATTTAATTGCTGAATGTAGGATTACTGTGGAAAAACCAGATGTTCCAGTAGAAGATATTAAGATAAAAGTTGGAGAGGGGGATGTAGATCGTATTACATTAACACCTACACATCCTCAAGAAATTTTAAGTGTTATACCGCACCCAGTAGATGCTACAAAGGTACGAATCCTTTGGTCTTCATCAAACCCTGCTGTTGCTACAGTAGAGGCAACGGATGAGTTTGGCTTAGAGGCTTTAGTTACGATGGTTTCCCAAGGAGATTCTCCTATCGTTATTACAGCAACAGTAGAGGGAAAAGAAATAAGTAATTTTGTATTTTGCACGGCAGATACATTATATGGTGAATTAGTTAAAGATGAAAATTTAATTTTAAATGAAACCTTTGTAGGTTATGAAAAGGATAGTAAGCTTCCTTTATGGAATGGAGAATGGGGAACATTAGGAGTATATGGGGCTTTTGCTAAAAATTCAAATAATCCTGATGAAGCAGTTTCCTATGATACGAATTATGTCATGATCAAGCAAGAAGCAAATGGAAATAATAGGGCTGAGCTTGTGGATGATGCATCTATGAATGGTGCAACGAAACTAATTTGGGATTTTGGTAAATTAGATGGCATTGTTAAGGGATACATCAATATTAAATTGTTGAATGCTGGAAGCTCTTGGACTCCAATTCAATTTTATGGTTCTAATAAAAAGGAAGTGTTTGGTCTTCGCTTTGATGGTAATATAGTTAAATATCGCTTGAATGGTGGAGCTGTTGTATTAGGAGAAACCCAAATCAACATAACCCAAATATCAACATTAAGAATGTATTTTGAAGTTGATATGGAGACTGGAGTACTTAATCTAGTATTAAATGGTGAAACTTTTGTTTCTAATTTAGAGTTGCCTGTTAAGGAAATTATTGGAATTCAATTTGTTTCAAGTAATAGTGGGGCAAAGACGTTGTCCTTAGATAATATGGCGCTAGTAAATATTCCTTTAACCTTAGAGGAATGTCAAGCAAAAGTATTAGAGCTTTTAGATAATGCATATTTAACCTATGACTCAACATTATATACTGAAGAGAATTGGAATACATTAGATACCATTTATACTACAGCAAAGGAAGCTTTAACAGTAGAAGCAACTAAGGAGAATCTCCAAGTTCTTTTAGATAAAGCATTATTAGATATGAATGCAGTTGAAACAGAGGAAATGGCTGCATTGAGAGTTTCTAAAGAAGAGGCTTTGGCAACACTAGATTTAGTAGATACAAGCTTATATACCTTAAATTTAGATATTTTAACTGCATTATTAGAAGAAACAAATAGTACTATTACTGCTTGTACAACTGTAGAAGCAGTTACAGAATGCTTAAATAGCTTTAATACCTCTCTTTCTGAAATTGAACAGGATGAGGCTGCTTTATTGACTTTAAAGAATGAAGCATTAGAAGAATTAGCGTTAATAGAGGGTGGAGATGTAAACTTTACAACGGACTTCACTCTATTGTTTAAAAACGATGATGGCACAACGACATCCAGAGCTTATAATAATGTTCAAACCTATAAAAATGCTTATGATGGTGGAGTTCTTGCGATTGAATTAGCTGCTTCTGTTCATGATGGAATAACCTATTTGGAGGCTAAAGCAGCAATAGAATTAGCATTAGGAAACGCAACAACCTCAATTCTAGATTGTAGTACGAATGAGGAAATGCTTCAAGCCGCTAAAACAGAGGCTGAGAAACATGTTAGAGATTATAAGGCAACCGATAGAAGCATTGATAATATTCCAGATTGTGAAGTACCAGAAGATGATCCAGAATATTATGATAAGAATGTAATTATAAATCAATTAAATGATATTTTACGTACAAGAATCAACAATATTGAAGCCTTATTGGATATAACTAAAATTCAAGTAGAGATAAATGATGCTGAAAATTATATTGATACCTTCCTACAAACCTACAAAACTACATTTGCAGAATTAAAAGCAAGCTTATTGCTAAGCTATGATGAATATTTTAATACATTAAAAGGCTCTTATGAGGAAGACTCAGAAATATACCTAACCTTAAATAGTCAATATCTTGTAGGTAAAGAAAAAATGGAAGCAATACTCAATGGGAAAGCAGCTTTAAATGCAGCCTATAGAGATGCTAGAAATCGTCTTGGACTTGTAATGACCTGCTATGAAAATATTGATGAGCTGAATGCATATGCTGTTTCTTTAGAAAATGAATTACCATACCTTCCTGAAGAAACATCAAAAGCAATTGATGCTGCTGTAGCAGAAGAGATAAATAATATAAAGGCAGTTATTGAGCTTCCTAATGCAACTACAGCCGATTTTACGACAGCACTAGCTGCTGCAAAGGATAGAGTGAATTTAATAGTTTTAGCTTTAAAAGAAACTAAATATACAATTTCTTTAGAAAATAGTTTAGATAGCTTTGAGGTTAAATATGGAGAAGGCTTTACATTAAAGGATGTACATGTAACTGCGAAGAATGTTATAGGTGTATCCTATCCAGATGCTGATGGAAATTATATTCCTATGACTGAAGATACTAAGGTAGTGGTTTTTGAAAATATGCTATTACAGGTAGATGTAGAGGATATTGAGGGATTTGAAGGTGCTTTGCATTGGACCTCTACAACAGAAGTTATTAATGCTGAAGGAGATGCTTTTGAAGAGGAAACAAATCCTTACTTTACCCTAGTTATTCCTACGGGTGTTTGCATGATTGGTACAACTACAACCTCAGGCAAATCGTTAACGGGTGGAAAAGTAACTATTAAGGATAAGGATTTCACCTCTGTGGTTAGAATGCCAGTAGGAGCAAATGCTGATAGTGAGGTAATTAAACTTGTTGTTAATGAAAATCTTTCTTCCTTGGATATTTATTTAAAAGAGGCTGGAAATAATGGTACAGATGCTAGAACAGGTAATCTATATTATAATATCAGTAATGAATATGATGATTTAGAAGCTTCTAATTTAGTTTACAATAAGGCAGATTCTGTTGAAACTAAACTAACTTTATCTAATCTTACCTATGGAAATGTTGTTCGTATTTATCTACAGAATAATTCTAAAAAAAGTGATGGCACAGCTTTAGGAGCGAATTTGTTTATTGGTGGTATAGATGCAGTGGTAGATTTATCTAAAGCAACTAAAGATGTTTCCATTCAATGGGGAAATGATTCTGAGCCTACACAATATCATTATTTTGATGTGATTGAAGCACCAAAGGGACCAACTTCACCAACAGAGGTATTCCAGTATTGGTATTACTTAGATGGTGAGAATGAAGTTCAATTTGAGAGTAAAGCTTATCCTTCTGGTACTACTTTAGTGATGCTTGCAAAAACATTATCTGCAAATGTTACTATTAATTATGTGGTAGATGATATTACAACTCCAGAAAGCTATATAGTAATGGATGGAGAAAGTGGTATTCCAGAACCAGATGCACCAGTAAAAGAAGGCTATACATTTTTAGGTTGGTATACTGAAGGCGATACTTTGTTTGATTTTGCTTCAGTAACAGCAGGTACAATAGCAACAGTTACTGCAAAATTTGAAGAGATTACCACCAACATTCAAACCCTTGGATTTACTCAAACGCAAATTGCTAATGTGACTCAAGCTCAAATAAACGCTGGAGCTTACGATGCATATGGTATCATAAATTTACATCTTGGTCATACTAGTGCAAAAGCTCAAGAAAAACAAGGCGGGTTAAATGTTATTAAGTTTGGAGGAAAAACAAGTTCAACCAACTATATTAAAATTGATTTAACAAACTATGAAGGAACTGCCACCATTAAGGTTGGAACTATAGACGGCTCAGGTGGACGTACAATGTTCTTAGCTACAAAGCAAACGAATACAGTCACAGATGCTATAGAAGGTGCTTCAGCCACAAGTGTTAAAAATGAATTAAGAGGTTTTGAGGTAACACTAGAATGTGGTAAGGTTTATTATATATGTACAAATAATACATGCATGTTAGCTGAATTAACAGTTACCTTGGATTTGAATAGTTTAAAGGCATAATAATGCCAATATGTTTAAAGGAATGTTCATATTTATGGCATTCCTTTAAATTTAAATATTATGAAATAGAGAAGAGATAATGAAAAAGAAAAAAATTTTTGTAGGCTTAATAGCTGTAGTAATATTGTTTAGTTTAGCTGCATGCAAAACAAATCAACCGAATCCTACACCTCCAAATCCACCAGTAGAGGTAACAACCTATACGATTACATTTGAAAATAATGGGCACGGTTCTACTTTGGAAAAATTTACAGGAGTTTCTAAATTAACGGTTTTACCAGTTTTAACTGAAAATGGCTGGAAATTAGATGGCTGGTATTATGATTTAGAATTTACAAAAAAAGCAGAAGAAGGACAAATTATAGAACAAGATACAATTTTATATGCGAAATGGACTCCTGCAGATAGGTTAACAGTTTACTTTAATGCTAATGGTGGTAGTACTGTTTTAGAAATAGAGGATATCATTTCTGGAAGCATAATAAATAAACCTAAGGATCCAGTAAAGGAGGGTTATACCTTTTTGGGCTGGTATAAGGATGACAACGGAGAATTAAAGGAAGCATTTGATTTTGAAAAGGAAACAATCACAAAAAGTTTAACTTTGTATGCGAAATGGAAGGCACAGACCTATACTATCACCTTTATATCCAATGGAGGTACAGCTATTGATTATCAAATTGTAGCGTTTAGAGAATGTGCTACTCGGCCAGTAAGCCCTGAAAAAAAAGGATATGTCTTTGCTGGTTGGTATAAGGATGAGGAATTGCAGCATGAATTTGACTTTGTAAATACTATGATTGTTAAGGATTATTGTCTTTATGCGAGATGGGAAGAGGAGTCATCTGAGGAAAATACTTTTATAGTATATTTTAATAGTAAGGATGGCAGCTATGTTCCTAATTTATATAATGTTCTATCTGGAAGCAAAATAAAAAAGCCAAGTGATCCTGTACGTATTGGGTATACCTTTTTAGGCTGGTATAAGGATACCCAGGGGGCTTTAACAGAAGAATTTAATTTTGAGGAAGATACAATTACTGCCAATACGACCTTGTATGCAAGGTGGGAACGAAATAAATATACTTTATCATTTGTATCCAATGGAGGAACTCAAGTGGAAGAACAAATGGTGAATGCCATGGATTATGCCGTTCGACCAGTAAGTCCCAAAAGAGAGGGCTATATCTTTATTGGCTGGTATAGTGATGCAGAATTAAAGCACGAATTTGATTTTGTCAATACGACAATCCTAAAGGATTATACGTTATACGCAAAATGGGAATTAGGCTCAGAAAGTGAAGATAGATTCAAAGTATACTTTAATAGTAAGGGAGGAAGTGCAGTTCCAACCTTAGAAAATATAGCGTATGGAAGTAAAATAGAAAAGCCAGAAGATCCTGTACGAGATGGATATACCTTTTTAGGGTGGTATAAGGATGAGCAAGGAGCTTTAGTAGATAGATTTGACTTTACAAAAGATACGATTACAGAGGATATTACCTTATTTGCAAAGTGGACTGAAACCCCATTGCCTACTTTTATTGTTACCTTTGAGGCGAATGGAGGCTCTGTTATTCCTGCAAAAGAAATACAAGAAGGGCAAACAATATCATCACCTAATCCCCCTATAAGAGAGGGCTATATATTTGAAGGCTGGTACATAGATGCCTTATGTACAAGGAGCTATGTTTTTAGTACACCGATAACATCCAATATAACGTTATATGCGAAATGGGAAAAGCTGCCTGTAGAAGAAAATAAAGAAATTGTGTTTGATTTTACTAAATTTAATAGCTTAACACAAGGAAAGCTAGATGAAAATAATAAAACAACAACAGATATTCCTATGGGTCAATTTATGGTTGCTGCTGGTTCTAAGGCAACAAATACGGAATTAAATACACAAGGAAAAATTGTTACCTTTACCTTAAATGGTTCTAAGAATAATGGATTTATAATTATTGGAAAAGGTGGTAGTGGAAATAAGACAACTCCAGGCACAACTAATATATCTTTGTATAAGCTTGTCAATGGCTCTTATGTGCTTTTAAAGGAGCTTGGAAGCGTAGTATATGATAAATTCATTACCATTGAAGAAGAAAATTTAGAAGCGGGAACCTATCAGCTACGTACTGATAAATCCTTGAAAATATCAAAGTTCAATTTGATTGAACGTAGTATAGAAACAATTTTAGAAGAGTTTACAGTTTCTTTTGTATTTCAAAATGGAATGACAGAGAAAATAGAGATAGTTCAAGAGGGAATGCTTATTGCTAAGCCAGAAGATCCTACAAAAGAGGGATATGTATTTAAGGGCTGGTTTACTAGCAACAGCTATATGACCGAATTTGATTTTTCAATTCCTATTGTGGCTGATTTAGTTTTATATGCCAAATGGGATGAGGAGCCTATCGATCCTAATGCTATAACCTATATTGTTCATTTTGTAACCGATTGTCTTATTGTTATAGAAGATAAAATTGTGGTTGAGGGTAAGCTGTTAGGTAAGCCTACTCCCCCTGTTCGAGAGGAATATCGATTTGGTGGCTGGTTTCTAGATTATGATTTTAAACAGGAATATTTATTTGATACTCCTGTTATGTCAAATCTTACTTTGTATGCGAAATGGGAAGAGATTATAACATATACAATTCATTTTGAAATGAATGGGTATGGGGAACCGATAGAGTGTATTACAAGGCTTGAATATATACCAGAATTACCTAAGCCTTCCTCTTCCCAAAAGAGCTTTGGTGGTTGGTATTATGATAAGGAATTATCTAGCAAGGCCTTTGCGGGAGACATCTTAGATTCTACTATTACCCTTTATGCCAAATGGAACGATAAATCTAATGTTAAAATCCTTCGAGCTGAGGGTAATTTAGAGACCGCCTATGCTGAATGGAAGGCTGTACCTGAGGCAAACTCATATAATGTTTATTATAAAAAGAGTACTGAGCCTGAGGAAAAATATGTTGCTTTAGATAAGATGCTTATTAGAGAATATAGTGATAAATTTCGTGCAGATGTATTAGGCTTGGCAGCAGGTAATTATACCATAAAGGTTGTGGCAGTTTTTGGTATGGATGAGTCTGAACATGGTGCGGAAGAGGATGTGACTGTATTAGCACATACACGTAGTGGATTTGCTTTTGCTGAGGATTCTCCTTTTAAGACGGCCTCTGGTGCCTATAATGATGATGGTACTTTACGGTTAGGGGCACAAGTGATTTATGTGACTGCCAAAAATGCGAAGACTGTGAAGGCTACAGTTCAAGGACAGGAATATGCTGGATTTCAAAATATCATTTATGCAAAGCAAAAAGCAGGTTCTACAGACATTTTAGATTTTAGAATTATAGGTGAAATTAAAAGAGATGATCTAGATGATTATTTAAGTAAAGAAGAAGGCATTCAGATTAAAGGAGCCAAAGCCTATCAAAATATGAATATAACAATTGAGGGCGTTGGTGAAGATGCTACTTTTAATGGCTTCGGTTTCTTAATTAGAAATTGTGGAAATGTTGAAATGCGTAATTTTGGTATTGTTAACTTTATGGATGATGGAATTTCTATTGATACGAATAATTGTAATTTATGGATTCATAATGTGGATTTCTTTTATGGTTCACCTGGTGGAGATTCTGATCAAGCTAAGGGAGATGGATCTTTGGATATAAAGAAGCATTCAAGATATATAACAGCCTCCTATAATCATTTCTGGGATTCAGGAAAATGTAATTTACAAGGAATGAAGAGTGAAGCAACAGAGGATTATATAACTTATCATCACAATTGGTATGATCATTCTGATTCACGTCATCCAAGAATTCGAACCTGTAGTGTCCATGTATATAACAATTATTTTGATGGAAATTCAAAATATGGCGTAGGTATTACTATGGGTGGATCCGCTTTTGTTGAGAATAATTATTTTAGAAACTGTCATAATCCTATGTTAAGCTCTAATCAAGGTACAGATGCTTTAGGAGATGGAACCTTTTCAGGGGAAACGGGAGGAATTATAAAGGCCTTTGGGAACCATATTGAGGGTGGAAATTCGATTATATGGTATAGTCAAAATGCTTTAAGTTTTGATGCATATTTGGCATCTTCAAGAGATGAAAAGCTTCCTAGTACCATAAAAACCTTAGCTGGTGGAACCTCCTACAACAATTTTGATACTTCTTCAACCTTTTATATTTATGAAGTTGATTCAGCAGAAGTGGCCAAAGATAAGGTAATGAAATATGCTGGTAGAATTAATGGAGGAGACATACAGTTTGTTTTTGATAATGAAAAAGAGGATTCAAACTATGATGTTATTCCAGAGCTAAAGCAAATGGTTTTAAATTATAAAACTAAATTGATAAGAATTTTGGGAGAAAATTAATGATTTTTACAAGTTAAACCTAGAACTGGGTTTAACTTGTTTTTTGTTTTAGAAATATATTTACACTATTCAAAAGTAAAGTGTTCTTGATTAAAAATAATCCCGTCATTTCTATTTCTTCAAAAGCATTTAAAGATAATAAAGTTATTAAAAAAATATCTGCTCCAAATCTAGAAGAGATTGATATACAAGCTTTTGAAAATTCTTCGATTGAAGAATTTGAAATAACAAGAGAAGCTACATCTAAAAAAAACATTCTTATCTCCAAGAGCATTTGCTTATTGTCAGAATTAAAAATAGATTTTAATTTTTTTGAGCTATCTGGCTAGGAAATCTATGATAGTACATTTCCCCTTCTCAAATGCAATAATCAATAGTGAAGCATATAATTTAATTTTAAACAATAGTTTAATATCTAAGTATGATTAATATATAAGTAAACACTAGATGAAGCTGGTATGGTTTCATCTAGTGTTTTTTGTTTTCACATGTAAAAATATTACAAAAAACTATTGCATTTTATTTTTAAAAAAGGTATAATAGAAAAGCTTATCGTGTAAGCATATTAGCTGTGAAGTGGGAGGTTGCCGACACACTGAAGAGCGTTGTCATTGCAATGCGTCGGGTTTTCTCATGGAGCAAGTCTATACACAGATTATAGGCGAAAGGAGTTTAAAAAATGGCAAAATCAAAAATTAGAATTCGTTTAAAATCTTATGATCACAGATTATTAGATTTATCAGCAAAGAAAATTGTTGATAGCGTAAAGAAGACAGGTTCAAAGGTAAATGGTCCAGTACCTCTACCAACTGAAAAGGAAATCTTTACAATTTTACGTTCTCCACACGTAAACAAGGATTCACGTGAACAATTTGAACGTAGAACTCATAAGAGATTAATCGAAATTGTGGATCCAACTCCACAAACTATTGATGCTTTAATGCACATTGACTTACCTTCTGGTATTGATATCGTATTAAAGTAAAAAAGAAATAAAGAAAGAAAAGAGGAAAAATTTCAATGGCTAAGGGAATCTTAGGTAGAAAATTGGGCATGACTCAAATTTTCGATGCAGCTGGAAATTTAATTCCAGTGACCATCATTGATGCAACTGCAAATGTTGTTTTACAGCAAAAGACAGTTGAAAATGATGGATATGTAGCTGTTCAAGTTGGTTTTTGCGATAAGAGAGAAAAATTATCTAACAAACCTGAACAGGGCCACGTTGCTAAGGCTAACACTGCTCCTAAGCGCTTCATAAGAGAATTCCGTTTCTCAGAAGCACAAGGAAATGAGTTACTATCTTACAATGTAGGCCAAGAAATAAAGTGTGATATATTTGCTGCAGGTGATGTAGTAGACGTTACTGGAACTTCAAAGGGTAAAGGCTTTGCAGGCACTATTAAGCGTTATAACCACTCTCGTTTAAGAATGAGTCATGGTACATCAGCATGTCATCGTATTGTTGGTTCAATGGGTCCAATTAAGGGTAATATGAAGGGTAAGAAAATGCCTGGTCATATGGGACATGAAACTGTAACATTACAAAATTTAGTAATTGCTGCTGTTGATACAGAAAGAGACTTAATCTTAGTTCGTGGTAATGTACCAGGACCTAAGAAGGGTTTAGTAATGATCAAGACAGCTGTAAAAGCGAATTAGAAAGGAGATTTATTATGCCAACTATAGCATTATTAAATCAATCTGGAGAAAAGATTAAAAATTTAAAATTAAGCGATGAAATCTTCGGAATTGAACCTAATCGTCAAGTAATATATGATGTTGTAAACTGTCAAAGAGCAGCTATGCGTCAAGGAACACATGACACTAAGGGCCGTAGCGAAGTTCGTGGCGGTGGACGTAAGCCTTGGAGACAAAAGGGAACTGGACGTGCTCGTCAAGGATCTATTCGTGCTCCACAATGGCGTGGTGGTGGAGTTGTATTTGGACCAACTCCAAGAAGCTATGCTTTTAAGTTAAATAAGAAGGTTAAGCAATTAGGATTAAAATCAGTTTTATCTTATAAGGTAAAGGAAGAAAAAATGGTTGCTGTTGATGCAATCAAATTTGAAGAGGTTAAAACTAAGAATTTCTTAAAGTTCTTAAATGATATTAAGGTAGAGGGCAAAGCAATGGTTGTTTGCACTCGTGAGGAATTAACAGAACAAGCTGTACTATCTGCTAGAAATATTCCAGGTGTATTCCTTACACCAGTAGATAATGCAAGCGTTTATGAAATCTTATGCTATGATAAGATGGTATTAACCGCTGGTGCAGTAGCTTATTATGAGGAGGAATTGAAGTAATATGACAAAAGCATTTGATATTATTCAAGGTCCAATCATTACTGAAAAAACAATGGCATTAAAAGAGCAATTCAATAAGTATACTTTTAAGGTTGCTAAGAGTGCAAATAAAATAGAAATTAAAAATGCTGTTGAAGAGATATTTAAAGTAAAGGTTGAAAGCGTAAATACAATCAACGTATTACCTAAGCGTAAAAAGGTAGGTAAGTATGAGGGATATGCTCCTGCATACAAAAAGGCTATCTGTAAATTAGCTAAGGATAATAAGATTGACGCCTTCGAAATCTAATTTAGGAGGAAATTATTAACATGGCAGTTAGAAAATATAAGCCAACATCAAATGGTAGACGTAATATGTCTGTATTAACCTTTGATGAAATTACAACAGATACTCCTGAAAAATCATTATTAGCTCCTAAGAATAAAAAGGGTGGCCGTAACAATTCAGGAAAAATTACAGTTCGTCATCAGGGTGGCGGAAATAGACAAAAATATCGTATTATAGATTTCAAAAGAAATAAAGATGGTGTTCCTGCAAAGGTTAAAACTATTGAATACGATCCAAATAGAAGTGCTAATATAGCATTATTAGCTTATGCAGATGGTGAAAAAAGATATATCTTAGCACCTAAAGGATTACAGGTTGGTGAAACCTTACAGTCTGGTAGTGGTGTAGATATTAAGCCAGGTAATGCATTGGTAATCAATGAAATTCCAGTTGGTAGCTTAATTCATAATATTGAGTTACATCCTGGAAAGGGTGGACAGCTTGCTAGAAGTGCAGGAGTTTCTGCTCAAATTTTAGGACGTGCAGATAAATATGTATTAGTACGTCTTGGCAGTGGTGAGGTTCGTAAGATTTTAGCTACTTGTAAGGCAACAATTGGTGAGGTTGGTAATGAATCTCATGAATTGGTTAGAATCGGTAAGGCTGGTAAAGCACGTCATATGGGCTTACGTCCAGAGGTACGTGGTTCAGTTATGAACCCTAATGATCACCCTCATGGAGGAGGAGAAGGTAAATGTCCAATTGGCCGACCTACACCTGTTACTCCTTGGGGTAAACCAGCACTTGGTTTAAAGACTAGAAATAAGAAAAAGGCTTCTACTAAGCTAATCGTACGTAGAAGAAACGATAAGTAATAAGGAGGAAATGTTATTATGGCTCGTTCAATTAAAAAAGGCCCTTTCTGCGATGATCATTTAATGAAAAAGATTGAAGCGCAAAAGGATAGCCGTGAAAAGAAAGTAATTCAAACTTGGTCTCGTAGATCAACAATATTCCCTGCATTTATTGGTTATACCATTGCAGTTTATAATGGTCGTGAACATGTTCCTGTTTATGTTACAGAAGATATGGTAGGTCACAAATTAGGTGAATTTGCTCCTACAAGAACTTACCGCGGACATGGTGCAGATGATAAGAAAGCAAAGAAATAGTCTAAAGGAGAAGAATTAAAATGGAAGCAAGAGCAATTGCTAATACAATTCGTATCACTCCACGTAAGGCTCGTCTAGTTGTAGATTTAATCCGTAATAAGGATGTAGCTGAAGCAAAGGCTATCTTAAAGCTAACAAATAAGCAAGCTTGTGAAGTGGTACTAAAGGTGTTAAATTCTGCATGTGCTAATGCAGAACACAATTACAATATGGATTCAAGTAATCTATATGTTAAAACAGCATACGTTAATGACGGTGTGAGAATGAAAAGAATGTTACCTCGTGCAAAAGGTAGAGGAGACGTTATTCAGAAAAGAACTTGTCATATTACAGTTATCGTAGCTGAAAAAGAAAGCAAGTAAGGAGGAAATCACATGGGTCAAAAGGTAAGTCCTACGGGTTTACGTGTTGGTATTAACCGTGATTGGGATGCTGCATGGTATGCATCAAAGACTGATGTTGCAGATCTTTTAATTGAAGATTTAAAGATTCGTGAATATTTAAATACAGTTTATAAGAAAGCTGCAATCTCACGTGTTATTATTGAGCGTTTAAAGGGAACGAATAAGGATCGTGTTAAGATTACATTACACACAGGTAAGCCTGGTGTTGTTATAGGTCATGAGGCTGAAACTAAAAACAAGGTTGTTAAAGAATTAGTATTCATGACAAAGAAAGAAATTATTTTAAATGTTGTTGAAATTAAAAAGCCTGAATTAGATGCAACATTAGTAGCAAAATCTATTGCTGAGCAGCTAGAGGCACGTGCTTCATTCCGCCGTGTTCAAAAGGTTGCTATTCAAAGAGCTTTAAAGGCTGGAGCTAAAGGTGCTAAAACATTAATTTCTGGTCGCCTAGGTGGCGCAGAAATGGCACGTAGTGAAGGATATAACGAGGGACAGGTTCCTCTTCAAACCTTACGTGCAGATGTTGATTATGCAGTGGCTGAGGCACATACTACTTATGGTAAATTAGGTGTTAAAGTTTGGATTTATAAGGGTGAAATTTTCGAAATGGCTCCTAGAAGTCTTACAGAAAAGAGACCTGCTCGTCCAGCTAGACCTACAAAAAAGCCACAGAATAAGGAAGCAAAAGAGAATAGCTCTAAAGGAGGTAAATAAATATGTTAATACCTAAGAGAGTGAAATATCGTCGTCCTCATAGAGTTTATTATAAGGGTAGAAAGGCTAAGGGTGGAACTGAAATTGCTTTTGGTGAATTCGGTCTATTAGCTACAGAAGGATGCTGGTTAACGAATCATCAGATTGAAGCAGCCCGTATCGCTATTACTCGTCATATGAACCGTCAAGGACAGGTATGGATTAAAGTATTCCCTCATCTATCTAAAACTAAGAAGCCTCTAGCAGTACGTATGGGTTCTGGTAAGGGTGCTCCTGAAACTTGGGTAGCTGTAGTTAAAGAAGGATTAATTTTATTTGAGGTTGCAGGAGTAGCTGAGGATGTAGCACGTGAGGCTTTACGTTTAGCATCTCATAAATTACCTTGTTCAACTAAAATTGTTAAAAAAGTAGGTGACGAGCAATAATGAAAGCACAAGATATTCGTAAGCTAACAAAGAAACAAATTGAAAAGAAAATTGTTGATTTAAAAGAAGAATTATTTAATCTTAAGTTTCAAGCCGCTCTAGGAAATCTACAAAAGCCTGCTCGTATGGGTGAAGTAAAAAGAGATATTGCTAGAATGAAGACCATTTTAACAGAAGGTTCTTATAATCTTGAAGAGGAAGCTCCTAAGAAGAGAACTCGTGCTAAGAAAACTGTTGAAGCTAGCAATGAGGCAGAATAGGAGGATACAGCATGGAACGTAAAAATCGTAAATATTTTACAGGAACTGTAGTTTCTGATAAAATGGAGAAAACAATTGTTGTAACTGTTGATACTTTTGGTGTAGCAAAGCTTTATAAAAAGCGTGTAAAGAAGTCACATAAGTTTCATGTACATGATGAGAACAACACTGCTCATGTTGGAGATGTTGTTCGTTTCATGGAGACTAGACCACTATCAAAAACTGTATGTTATACATTGGTTGAGGTAGTTAAGGCTAAGGAAACTATTTAATTATCGGGTCCTGAAAGGAGGTACTAACATGGTTCAACAAGAAACTAGATTAGCGGTTGCTGATAATAGCGGCGCTCGTGAATTATTAATTATTAAAGTATTAGGTGGAGCATTACATCGATATGCAAATGTTGGGGATATCGTTGTTTGTTCTGTTAAATCTGCAGCTCCAAATGGTGCTGTAAAAAAAGGTGATGTTGTTAAGGCGGTTATTGTACGTACAAAAGCCGGCTTAAGAAGAAATGATGGCTCATATATCAAATTTGATGAAAATGCAGCTGTTATTATTCGTGAGGATAAAACCCCACGTGGAACTCGTATTTTCGGACCAGTTGCTAGAGAATTACGTGATAAGGATTATATGAAAATCATATCTTTAGCACCCGAAGTACTATAAGGAGGTGCACATTCAATGCAAATTAAAACTGGAGATACAGTAGTTGTCATTGCTGGTAAAGATAAATTTACAAAAGACAAAAAAGGAAACCGCGTACCTACTACTGGTAAGGTATTAAAGGTTTATCCTAAAACCAATCGTGTGGTTGTTGAGGGTGTAAACAAGGTTACAAAGCACCAAAAGCCTACACAGGCTAATCAAAATGGAGGCAAAGTAGAAATGGAAGCCCCTATTGATGCTTCTAATGTAATGCTATTAGATCCAAAGGTAAATAAGCCTACACGTGTTGGAATTAAGATTGATGAAAACGGTAAAAAAATCAGAGTTTCAAAGAAATCTGATTATGAATTTAAGTAGGAGGTAGCTAAGGGTGAATCGTTTACAAGAAAAATACCAAAATTCTGTTAAGCCAGAATTAGCAAAAAAATTCTCATACAAGTCTTCTATGCAAATTCCAAAGGTTGAAAAAATCGTTATCAATATGGGAGTTGGCGATGCAGTTGCAAATTCTAAGGTATTAGATGATGCAGTTGAGGAGCTAACTCAAATTTCTGGACAAAAGCCAATTATCACTAAAGCAAAGCATTCTATTGCCAACTTTAAGCTTCGTGAGGGTATGCCTATTGGATGTAAGGTTACGCTAAGAGGAGAAAGAATGTATCAATTCTTAGATAAATTAGTGTCTATTGCATTACCTCGTGTACGTGATTTCCATGGTATTAATGGTAATAGCTTTGATGGTCGTGGAAATTATACTCTAGGTGTTAAAGAACAATTGATTTTCCCAGAGATTAATTTTGATAAGATTAAGAAGGTTCGTGGTATGGATATCGTTATCGTTACTACAGCTAAAACAGATGAGGAAGGCCGTACTTTATTACAGTTAATGGGTATGCCTTTTAGAAAGTAAGAGAGGATATAATAGACTATGGCAAAAACATCAATGGTTGTTAAGAATCATAGAAAAGCTAAGTATAGTTCACGTGCATATACACGTTGTGAGCGTTGTGGACGTCCACATGCCGTAATCAGCAAGTTTAAGCTTTGTCGTATTTGTTTCCGTGAATTGGCATATAAGGGACAAATTCCAGGCGTTAAAAAAGCAAGCTGGTAATTTAAGAATAAGGAGGATTAATTCATATGATGACAGATCCAATTGCGGATATGCTAACCCGCATCAGGAATGCAAATGCAATGCGTCATGAAACAGTTGTAGTACCATCTTCTAAAACAAAAACTGCTATGTTGGATGTTTTAAAAAAGGAAGGCTATATTGCAGATTTCAAAGTTTCAAAGGACGTTAAGAGTGTTACAACTGTAACATTGAAATACACAGAGGATCACCAACGAGTAATTCGTGGGTTAAAGAGAATTTCTAAACCTAGTCTTCCTGTTTATACTACAGCTGAAGATTTACCTAGAGTATTAAATGGATTAGGTGTTGCAATTATCTCAACCTCAAAGGGTGTAATGACAGATAAAGAAGCTCGTAAGCAAAAAATCGGTGGAGAAGTATTAGCTTACGTTTGGTAAAAATTAAATTTTTAAAAAATATGGAGGTGTTTTAAATGTCTCGTATTGGTAATAAGGCTATCACATTACCTGCCGGTGTTACCGTTGATGTACAAGCTAAAAACTTCGTCAACGTTAAAGGCCCTAAGGGTGAGTTAAGCTTTCAATTCAATAGTGAGCTAGAAATTGCTACAGAAGGTAGCGAATGTGTAGTTAAGCGTCCAAACGATACAAAGACTATGAAGATGATGCATGGTACAACTCGTGCATTATTACACAATATGGTTGTTGGTGTATCTGATGGATTCAAGAAAGTATTAGAAATTAACGGTGTTGGTTACCGTGCTGCTTTACAAGGAAATAAGGTTGTTGTATCTGCTGGTTATTCTCATCCTGTGGAATTAGAGATTCCAAAGGGATTAAAGGTTGAATTACCTAAGAATACACAGATTATTATTTCTGGTATTGATAAGCAATTAGTTGGACAATTTGCGGCAGAAATTCGTGAGGTACGTAAGCCTGAGCCTTATAAAGGAAAAGGTATTAAGTATTCTGATGAACATATTCGTCGTAAGGAAGGTAAAACTGCTAAGAAGTAGTAGAAAGGAGTGCTAGTATGATAAATAAAGTATCTAAGAATGTCAATCGTCAAAAAAGACATTTACGTCTACGTCAAACTTTATCTGGTACAGCTACAAAGCCAAGATTAAATGTTTTTCGTTCTAATAAGCAAATATATGCACAAATTATTGATGATACTAAAGGAATTACATTATGCAGTGCTTCTTCTAGAGATACAGAAGCAGGTGTTAAAAATGGTTCCAATGTAGAAGCTGCAAGTAAGGTTGGAGCCTTAATTGCAAAGCGTGCATTAGATTTAAAGATTGAGGCTGTAGTTTTTGACCGTGGTGGTTATTTATATCATGGACGTGTTAAGGCTTTAGCTGAGGCAGCAAGAGCTGCAGGATTAAAATTCTAAGGAGGATAAATTCTTATGCGTCAAGATCGTAAAGAACGTAAGGAAGTTGAGCAACCAGAGTTTGAAGAGCGCGTTGTTACAATCAATCGTGTAACTAAGGTTGTTAAAGGCGGTAGACGTTTCCGTTTCGCTGCATTAGTAGTAATCGGTGATAAAAAGGGACGTGTTGGCTTTGGTACTGGTAAGTCTCAAGAAGTACCTGAAGCAATTAAAAAGGCCGTTGAAAGTGCAAAAAAGAATATGATTACTGTTGCCACTGTAAAAACTACTATTCCTCATGAAGTAACTGGTATTTATGGAGCAGGTCGTGTTATTCTAAGACCAGCAAGTGAAGGTACTGGAGTTATCGCTGGTGGTCCAGTACGTGCTGTTGTTGAATTAGCAGGTATTAGTGATATTTTATCTAAATCATTGGGTTCAGCTACACCTATTAATGTAGTTAGAGCTACAATAGAAGGGTTAAAGAGTTTAGAAACTGTTGAACAGGTTGCTGCAAGACGTGGGAAAACAGTTGAAGAAATTCTAGGGTAATCAATATGTATAAAATAACATTAGTGAAAAGCTTAATTGGTCGCAAGCCAAATCAAGTAGCAACTGCTAAGGCTCTAGGTTTAAAGAAAATAGGGCAAACAGTTACTAAAGAGGAAAATGAAGCAATTCGTGGTATGATCGTTACTATAGCCCATATGGTAAAGGTTGTCCAGGAATAAGGAGGTGCCAGACATGTTAAATGAATTAAAGCCAACAGCAGGTGCTAGACACGCAAAAAAGCGTTTAGGACGTGGTATTGGTAGTGGTCTAGGTAAAACAGCAGGTAAAGGTTCTAAAGGACAAAATGCCCGTTCAGGCGGTGGAGTTCGTCTAGGATTTGAAGGTGGACAATTACCTTTATTCCAACGTTTACCTAAGATTGGTTTCCATAGCCACTCACATAAAGACTATGCAATTGTAAACATAGAAAAATTAAATTGCTTTGAGGATGGAGCTACTGTAGATACAGAAAGCCTACTAAAGGCAGGATTAATTAAAGAAACCTTAGATGGTGTTAAAGTATTAGGTCAAGGAGAATTAACAAAGAAGTTAACTGTTAAGGTTAATAAAATTTCTAAATCAGCACAATCAGCCATTGAAAATGCTGGTGGTACTGTTGAGGTGATTTAATTGTTTGAGAAACTAAAAAAGATTTTAAGTAATAAAGAGATATTACGAAAAATCATCTTTACCTTTGCAATTTTATTAGTATTTAAAATAGGAACATACATTCCAATTCCTCTTGTTTCAACAACGAGTATACGTGGAACAATTGCTGGAAATGATTTCTTAACTGTTTTGAATGCTTTTTCTGGAGGAGGATTATCTAATTTCTCTATATTAGCATTAGGTATTTCCCCTTACATCACTTCCTCTATTATTGTTCAAATGCTTCAAATGATTATTCCTAAGCTAAAGGAGTGGAGTGAACAAGGAGAAGTTGGTAAGGCGAAAATAAGTCGTGTTACACGATATGTAACAGTTGTTCTTGCGATGGTTCAGGCTTTAGTATTAATCTTTGGTCTTGGATCTCAGCCAGAAAATATTTTAGTAGATTCCTTGATTCAATATAAAAATTATTATTGGGCTTTCTATATCTATATGGCAATTGTTATTACAGCAGGATCTGCATTTACAATGTGGTTAGCTGATTTAATAACTAGACATGGTATAGGAAATGGTTCATCTATGATTATTTCTGCAGGTATTATATCTTCCATTCCAGGAATGTTTAGTACCTTAGGAAATAAATATTTGGGAGCAAATATTTCAGGCTTAAATGTTTTCCTTTATATATTAGTTATAGTATTATATATTGGAATGATTTTAGCTGTAGTATTCTTTGAAGGTGCAGTAAGAAAGATTCCTGTACAATATGCAAATCGTCAAGCTTCTCAGGGCTCAGATATTCCTGTTAAGTTAAATAGTGCGAATGTTATTCCAGTTATCTTTGCATCTACTTTGATGAGTATTCCATTGACAATCGTAGGTATTATGGGTTTAACTACCTCTGGCTCTACAGCAGCGTTCTGGGTAAATGAGGTATTCTCAAATTCTAAGCCTATTGGTTGTTTGGTATATATAGTTTTAATTGTATTCTTTAGTTTCTTTTATTCCTTTATGACAGTTGATCCTGATAAAATCAGTGATAACTTAGATAAGCAGGGAGCATTTATTCCAGGCTATCGTCCAGGAGAAGACACAAAGATTCAATTATCTAGAATGCTATTTAGAATTACTTTAATAGGTGCAACCTATTTAGTATTTATAGCATTAGTACCAATCATTGTATCAGCATCCTTTGGATTCACTGCTAGTGAAGCAAGCTTGATTACAATCGGTGGTACATCATTAATCATTGTTGTTGGTGTTGCGATTGAAACGTTCCGTCAAATTGAAACAGCATCTGAAACAAAGGATTATAAAGGCTTCTTAGATTAAAAAGGAGATGACTCATATGAAGTTATTAATTATGGGTAGACCTGGTGCTGGAAAAGGCACACAAGCAGCTAATATAAAAGAATATTATGGTATTCCCCATATTTCTACTGGAGATATGTTTAGAGCTGCTATTAAGAATCAAACGAAGTTGGGCTTATTAGCTAAAGAGTATATGGACAAAGGTCTATTGGTTCCAGATGAAATCACCATAGGAATTGTTCAAGAGAGATTATTAGAAAGTGATTGTAAGAAAGGATTCCTATTAGACGGATTTCCACGTACAATTGCTCAAGCAGAAAGCTTAGAAAGCTTTTTGAAAGAAAATAGTATTGCTTTAGATGCTGTTTTAGATGTAGATGTTCCAGTAGAAATATTAGTAAAAAGAATTGTTGGACGTCGTGTTTGTAAGAAGTGTGGAGCTACCTTTCATATTGAATTTAATGCTCCTAAAAACGATGGAATTTGTGATGTATGTGGTACACCACTAGTTCAAAGAAATGACGATTGTTTAGAAACGGTAAATAAGCGTTTAAACGAATATGACACGAAAACGGCTCCATTATTAAAATTTTATCAGGATAGAAATCTTATAAAAACAGTAAATGGCAATCAGGCATTAGATAAAGTTTTTGAGGATATAAAAGCTGTATTAGGTGCTTAAATATGATTGAAATCAAAAGCGAGCGTGAAATAGCGTTATTAAAAGAGGCGGGACGCATTGTTGCGTTATGTCATGAAGAAATGAAAAAGCAAGTTCGTCCAGGTGTATCAACTCAGGAATTAAACGATATTTGTGAAAGAATAATTTTAGAGCATAATGCTACACCATCCTTTAAAGGATATGGTGGCTTCCCCTCTGCTGTTTGTGCTTCTGTGAACGAAGTCGTTGTTCACGGAATTCCAAGTAAAAAGCAAATCCTTAAAGAAGGAGATATTGTGGCTCTTGATATAGGTGCCTGCTACAAAGGATATCATGGAGATTCAGCCTGGTCCTATGCAGTTGGAAATATTAGTTCTAAGGATAAGCTTTTAATGCAGGTGACTCATGATGCTTTGTTCAAGGGATTAGAGCAGGTACATGAGGGTGCGCACCTAGGAGATGTTAGTGCAGCAATTGGTAATTATGCATCATCCTTTGGCTTTGGAATAGTTGAGGAATTTACAGGTCATGGTGTTGGAAGGAATCTCCATGAGGATCCAGCTATTTTCAATTTTGGTGAACCAGGCACAGGCCCCTTATTAAAAGAGGGCATGGTTCTAGCAATTGAACCAATGATTAATGCAGGTACTAAAAAAGTAAGAATTCTTAGTGATGGTTGGACAACTGTAACAAAGGATAAATCAAAAAGTGCACACTTTGAACATACGATTGTAGTGCGTAAAAATGGTTATGAGATTTTAACTACACTATAAAGGAGATTATACAATGGCAAAAAAAGACGACGTTATTGAAATGGAAGGTAAGGTACTTGAGGTACTACCTAATACACAATTTATTGTTAAACTTGAAAATGATCATCAAGTCTTAGCACACGTTTCTGGTAAAATCCGCATGAATAACATACGCATTTTACCAGGGGACAAAGTTACGATTGAGTTATCAACGTATGACTTAACACGTGGCAGAATAACTTACAGACATAAATAATATTGGAGGTATTTAAGATGAAAGTAAGACCATCAGTAAAACCAATTTGTGATAAATGCAAGGTTATTAAGCGCAAGGGCCGTGTTATGGTAATTTGCGAAAACCCAAAGCATAAACAAAGACAAGGATAAAAAGTAGGAGGACAATTATATGGCACGTATTGCAGGAGTAGATATTCCAAATGAAAAGCGTATAGTCATTTCATTACAATACATATTTGGTATTGGTGAGCCTACATCTAAAAAGATTTTAGCAGATGCAGGTGTATCTGAGGATATACGTACAAGAGATTTAACTGAGGATCAGTTACAAGCTATTCGTACTCAGGTTACAAAATATAAAGTAGAAGGTGATCTTCGTAGAGAGGTTGCTTTAAATATTAAGCGTTTAATGGAAATTGGATGCTATAGAGGTATTCGTCATAGAAAGAATTTACCTGTACGTGGACAAAATACAAGAAATAATTCCCGTACACGTAAAGGACCAAGACATACCATTGCTAATAAGAAGAAATAATAAAGGAGGAATAAAATTATGGCACGTAAAGTTACAAAACGTCGTGTGAAGAGAAATTGTCCTACGGGTGTTGCTCATATTCATTCGACATTCAATAATACCATCGTTACTATTACTGATCCAGATGGAAATGTAATTTCATGGAGCAGTGCAGGTGCATTAGGCTTTAAGGGTAGTCGTAAATCAACTCCTTTTGCCGCACAAATGTGTAGTGAAGCAGCAGCAAAGGCAGCTGTAGATGCAGGTGTATCAAAGGTAGAGGTTTCAGTAAAGGGTCCTGGTCAAGGACGTGAGGCAGCAATTCGTTCATTAACTGTGGCTGGTTTAGAAATTACATCAATTACAGATGTTACTCCAGTACCACATAATGGATGCCGCCCACCAAAGCGTCCAAGAGGATAATAGTAGTATTTTTTTGAAATAAACAAAAATTTATAGGAGGACCTTAATGAAAGATTTAAAATTCGAAAAACCTAGAACAAGCATTGAAGAAATTGCTGATCAAGGGAATTACGGTAAGTTTGTTGTATCCCCACTAGAAAGAGGTTTCGGTATTACCTTAGGAAATGCTCTAAGGAGAACACTTTTATCCTCTTTACCAGGTGCTGCTTTTGTAAACGTTAAAATTGATGGAGCAGAACATGAATTTCAAAATGTAGATGGTGTAGTAGAAGATGTGATTACCATTATCTTGAATTTAAAACGTGTAGTTTTAGCTGTAGATAGTGAAGATCCAAACTTTGAGGCAGTTGTAGAAATTCATCGTGGAGAAGGCGAAGTTACAGCAGGAGATATTATTCATGGAAATGAGGTTGTGATTGTTAATCCAGATCAACACATTGCCACTGTATCTGCTGGTGGAGATTTACACATGTTCTTAACTGTCCGTAAAGGGGTTGGATATGTTAGCTCTGCTCAAAACAAGGAATACAATCAGTCTGTTGGAGTAATTGCCATTGATTCCATTTATACACCAATTGTCAATGTTGCTTTTAATGTTGAGAAAACACGTGTAGAGAATGTGAATGTTGCATCCTTCGATAAGCTTGAAATAGAGGTTCAAACGAATGGCTCCATTACCGCAAAGGAAGCATTAGCAATTGCTTCTAAAATGATGATGGAACATTTACAGGTTGTTGTAGAATTAAGTGAGAAGGCTTCTGTTACAGACTATATGACTGAGACAGAGGATGATACTCAGAACCGTAAACTAGAAATGACTATAGATGAATTAGATTTATCTGTTCGTTCTTATAATTGTTTGAAGCGTGCAAGCCTAAATACTGTTGCTGAGCTTGCAGCAAAGACAGAAGAGGATATGATGAAGGTTCGTAATCTTGGTAGAAAGTCATTGAAAGAAATTAAAGAAAAGTTAGAAGCCTTAGGATTAGGCTTTAAGAAAGATTAATCATAAGGAGGATATCAATTTATGGCATATAGTAGACTACGTCGTAATTCTGCTCAAAGAAAAGCTTTACTACGTGATTTAGTAACAGATTTAATTCTTAATGGTAGAATAGAGACTACTGAAACAAAGGCTAAGGAATTAAAGAAATTAGCTGATAAAATGGTAACTTTAGGCAAGACTACAGGCTCTGATGAAAAGAAACTTCATGCCCGTCGTCAAGCAGCATCCTTTATTCGCTTTGAAAAGGCAGAAGATGGACAATATGCTGTTCAAAAGTTATTTAGTGAAATTGCCCCTAAATTTGCTAGCCGTAATGGAGGTTACACTCGTGTAATTAAAACTGGTTTCCGTCGTGGAGATGCAGCTCCAATGGCAATTATTGAATGGGTTGAATAATTATATTAAAGGACTATTATGAGTTGGACTTATGATAGTCTTTTTTATAGTTGAACAAAAGAATGTCAGATATTGTCGAACGATAGTTTTAGAGATATGGTTTTTTTTATTGTATAATTAAATTATAAGAAATGTAGGAAAAGAAAATGAAAAAGTTTAGTTTTTGGGTATTTGTGTTAGGTGTGCTTTTTTTGAGTTTTGGTTTAAAAGTAAGTGCGTTGGAATCCACAGTATTACAAAAAGTGGATTCTCAAAGCATATATCAACAACTCAGTTTTAGACAGCCCTTTAAGAGTAAAAAATATCAAGATGGTATGATAGAAAACTACTTTGTTGTTGAAACTTCTGGTGTTGCAGATTTAAGAAAAAATTGGAAAGTTTGTGCTCTTTCTGATTATCATGAATTATATTCTTCTACACCACTAACAGTCAATAGAAAATTGAAAGAAGATTATCCAACTTTTGTAGCTTTTGACTCAACAGATATTAGAGATGGCTATGCGTATACTTTATTAAATGGATTAGGACTTTGTAATGATGAAAATACAGTAAGTAAAAATGTTACTGGAATTAAATTTAATTCGATAGGAATTGCTACGGAATTATGGACAACAGCGTTGAGAGAAAATCATTCAAATTATACTTTTAGTTCAATTCCTACAGGGAAGCGCGGAGTTCAATTGGTTCTTGTTGGGGATGTTGTTGCAATTACAATCACAATCAAGCAATATCAAAAGTTATGGCTTGGTGACAATAAAATTTTTGAAAAAAACTTGAATGCATATATTTGCTGTAATACACAAGAAGTAGAGTGGTATGAATAAATATTGTTAAGTCAAACCATATATATTTTGACTTATAACTAATATTTCAGTATAATCTAAAGTAACTAGGGAGGTGAACCAAATGCTACAATTAAGAAAAATAACCAAGGTATATAAAACCAAACAAAAAACAAAGGTACAAGCTTTAACAGATATCAATTATGAATTTAAGGAAAAAGGCTTTTATGCAATCTTGGGGAAAAGTGGCTCTGGAAAGACAACGCTATTAAATATAATAGCCGGACTAGATAAGCCAACAAGTGGAGAAGTAATCTTTGAAGGACAAGCCTTTTCTAGCTTTAAAGGAAAAGATTTTGATGCTTACCGAAATACCTGTGTAGGATTTGTATTTCAGGAGTTTAATTTATTAGAGAATTTAAATGTATATAAGAATGTATCCTTAGCCTTAGAGCTACAAGGAAGAAAAGCAACAGAAGCAGAAATTATAGAGGTATTAAGGAAGGTAGGAATAGAGGATTTAATTTACCGAAATATCTATGAGCTATCGGGAGGACAAAAACAAAGAGTAGCAATCGCAAGAGCCTTGATAAAGAAACCAAGGATTATAATAGCTGATGAACCTACGGGATCCTTAGATCAAGAGATAGCTGTAGAGATTTTTGAAATATTAAAGGAGCTATCAAAGGAATACCTAGTTATCCTAGTTACCCATAATGAAGAATATGCAGAAACATATGCAGAACAAATCCTTCATTTAGCAGAAGGAAGACAGAAAGAGGAAGTTAGTTTAGAAGAGATTGAAGAAGAAAATAGAGTAGAGCTAGAGTATAAAAAGAGTTTATCTATTTTTGCTTCTCTTAAGATGGGGTTTACCAATCTTAGAATAAATGTAGTACGATTAGTAATTTGTATTATATTATCTACCATATCCTTTTCTTGTTTTGGCTTTTGCATAACTGTTTCTTCCTATTCAGAAAGAGAAATAGCCCTTAATAGTATTGTTGTAGATGATTATATTGATCCTAATGTTATTGCAAATTGGGATGTTGGTGAGAATGGAAGAAATTCTTTACCGATTACAAAAGAAAAACTACAAAAAATCAATAATGACTTACAAAAGAATTACAAGGGAATAAGCCAGGTATATGCGAAATCTTGTTTTCTAAAAAGTGTATTTGAACATAATAATGATCAATTGTCATTGATTAATCCGTGTGGTGGACTTGAGGTAAATGAGGAGTATTTAACAAAATTAGGGTTTAGTCTATATGGGAATTTTCCTCAAGTAGAGGACGAAATTATCATTACGGAGTATTATTATCATACATTTACTAGATTAGGATATAAAGAAGATTCTATAGAAATTCCTCAGGAAAAAATCACAAAAGATATTTTACTTGGAAAGCCAATTTATTTAAGTGGCTTTAAATCTGAGAATCCAAAGAAATTTAAAATATGTGGGATTATAGACACTGGTTTTGATGTGAAACAATATGACGCATTATATCGTTATGATGTTAATAGTAAGACATATGCTCATGATTTTAATTTAGTTCAGCAATATAAGAATGCTAGCTACCATAGCCTTGTTTATCTAAAGGAAGGGGCTTTGAAAGCTTGTTTTGAACATTATGATGAGACGAACGGATATACCTATATTATAGATGAAATGCCTAAAAATAAAGAAAAAGTTGCAGAGATTTATGATTATTTAAACGATATCTCAAGTCTGAATAATAGATATGTTTTTTGTACACAATTGATTCCCAACATCAATGATTTAATTGTTAAATTGAAGCTATATCAGTTTGTCTCTGGTATTTTAGGAGGTATAGCTAGTATTTTTTCTGTTTGCTTATTATATTCTCTTTTAAGCTTTACCATTGAAAATAAGAAAAAAGAAATGGGTGTGTTAAGAGCTCTTGGAGCTAAGGCTAGAACCATATTTGTGATGTTTTCTAGCGAGGGAATTTATGTCAATTTTGTAAGCTTAATCTTAGCATATTTAGGTAGTAGCTTGATTGTGCTATATTTTAATCATTTCCTTAAATACCAAAACGGGATAAGAGTTGAAATCTATCATTTTAATGTTGTACAATATTTGATATTATTAGGTGTTGCTATTGCTGTAACTATACTTGCCATTGCTGTCCCAGTAATTAAGGTGGTGAGAAAATCTCCTGCTGAAGCGATTCGAATGGAAATAAAATAAGGGGGAATTGGATGCTACAATTAAGAAAAATAACCAAGGTATATAAAACCAAACAAAAAACAAAGGTACAAGNNNCAATTAAGAAAAATAACCAAGGTATATAAAACCAAACAAAAAACAAAGGTACAAGCCTTAACAGATATCAATTATGAATTTAAGGAAAAAGGCTTTTATGCAATCTTGGGGAAAAGTGGCTCTGGAAAGACAACGCTATTAAATATAATAGCCGGACTAGATAAGCCAACAAGTGGAGAAGTAATCTTTGAAGGACAAGCCTTTTCTAGCTTTAAAGGAAAAGATTTTGATGCTTACCGAAATACCTGTGTAGGATTTGTATTTCAGGAGTTTAATTTATTAGAGAATTTAAATGTATATAAGAATGTATCCTTAGCCCTAGAGCTACAAGGAAGAAAAGCAACAGAAGCAGAAATTATAGAGGTATTGAGGAAGGTAGGAATAGAGGATTTAATTTACCGAAATATCTATGAGCTATCGGGAGGACAAAAACAAAGAGTAGCAATCGCAAGAGCCTTGATAAAGAAACCAAGGATTATAATAGCTGATGAACCTACGGGATCCTTAGATCAAGAGATAGCTGTAGAGATTTTTGAAATATTAAAGGAACTATCAAAGGAATACCTAGTTATCCTAGTTACCCATAATGAAGAATATGCAGAAACATATGCAGAACAAATCCTTCATTTAGCAGAAGGAAGACAGAAAGAGGAAGTTAGTTTAGAAGAGATTGAAGAAGAAAATAGAGTAGAGCTAGAGTATAAAAAGAGTTTATCTATTTTTGCTTCTCTTAAGATGGGGTTTACCAATCTTAGAATAAATAAATTACGGTTAACATTTGCTACATTTTTAACCTTTCTTTCCTTGACTTTCTTAGGAGTTTGTTTATTTATCAATTTTTTTTCAAAATATGAATTATTATATAATAGTTTAAAGGCAGATGCTTTTTTGGATCCTGTTTTTATCACGGAGCATTATCGAAAGGAGGAGGATTCTTCCTGGAATAAAATGTCATTTACATTTGATGAAACCTTTATTAATAAATTGAATCAAGAGCACAATTTAAATTTCAAGGGTGTTAGTAATCAAATGAGGTTTAAAGATTTAACGATTCAGGATGAAGAAATGAATTTGATAAAGGAAAAGGATCATTTATATTGTTCTAGATCCGCATTAGCTATGGAGGTAAATGAAGACTATCTTCAAGACCTAGGCTATCCCATCGTTGGACATGCTCCAAAAACCTATGAAGAGGTGATGATTACAGATTATCTTTATGATTCCTTTCTTCAATATGGCTATCAAACAGAGGAAATTACAATTTTACCAAGGGATGTAACAAAGGATAAAATTATTGGTCAAAGCTTGATATATGAATACAATGGTAAGAAATATGAATTAATCATCAGTGGGATAATTAATACAGGACTTAATCTAGAGGAATTTGAAGGATTAAGAGTCTATGATGAAAACTCATATGACCTGGAAAACGAATTAAGGTTAATTAGAGATGTTAGAGAAGGAAGCTACCATACTACTGCCTATTTCAAAGAAGGATTTCTTATAGAAAAGCTTCCTAATCATGTAGGCTATTGTTATTTTTTAGGATTAATACATAATAATAAGGATTGGAAAAATATTGTTCATTATTTAAAAGCCCATGAAGAACCCTTAAAAAAGTATGAGTTAAATTGTGGAGCAAGCCATCTTATAGAACCCATACTAGATAATTTTGATATTTATAAGAAATTTGCAGGTATTGCTGGCTCTGTTTCTATTATTTTTTCCATGCTAATGTTATTTTCCTTGATAAATTTTTCAATTGAAAATAAGAAAAGAGATATGGGCGTTTTAAGAGCTTTAGGAGCAAAGGGTAAAAATATTTTCTTTATATTCTCTAGTGAGGGAATTTATGTAAGCCTGTTTAGTTTACTTCTAGCCTATATAAGTAGTTCCATTTTTATGGTGTGGTTAAATCATGAGTTTATGAAGATGAATGGACTTAATACACCTGTTTATCAATTAAATTTTTTAACTTACTTCATTTTATTTTTGTTTAGTATTGCATCTACAGCCTTTTCCATTTTTATTCCAGTTGAAAAAGTTTTGAGGAAATCTCCTGCAGAGGCAATACGAATAGAAATTTAGTGAAAAAGAGAAATGAATGTCGAATATATGAAAAAAACGTAAGGTTTTCTCGTATATATTTATGTAAGGTTGAATAGACCTTGCTGCGGATTCACTTTTGTTATAAAAATAGGTACACTTGTTATCTCCCAATTTCACTCTTATTTTAAATTTACTGAAGGTTATAAAGAAATTCGTTTAAATTCTTATATATTTGTAATCCTGATCTTTATAATCCTAGGTTTTATCAAAAGTGAATTCGTATTTAGATAACCATTTGAGAGTCGCTCTAATGGTTTTTTCTTTTATTTAAAATAAATTTATAGTATAATGGAAATAGTTGTTAAAGGAGGCTTTTTATGTTTAAACGTTTTATATCCTATTATAAACCATATAAAAAAATATTTGCGTTAGATATGGTGGCAGCTTTATTTATTTCCTTAATAGGTCTGCTATATCCTGTATTAACCAATTATATATTAAAAACCTTAATACCGGAAGAAAATTTAAAATGGATCATTATTTTAGGAGTGGTACTGCTCTTTAGCTATTTCATTCGTATGCTTTTAAGATACTTTGTCCAATACTATGGACATGTTATGGGTGTGCGCATGCAAGCTGATATGCGTAGTCAAATGTTTCAAAAGCTTCAAAGACTTCCTTTCTCCTATTATGATGAAAATGAAACAGGAAAAATTATGAGTCGTATGACAAATGATTTGATGAATGTTTCTGAGCTTGCCCATCATGGTCCAGAAAATATATTCATATGTGGAACAACAATACTTTTATCCTTTGTCTATTTAATGATGCTTAATTGGGTTCTTACCTTAGTTATATTTACTTGTGTGCCCTTATTGGTATGTATCAGTTTATTTTTAAGAAAACGAATGAATCGGGCATTTATGGATACTAGAAAATCTGTTGCTGAAATCAATGGAGCCTTAGAATCTTCGATTACAGGAATTCGTGTTACAAAGGCATTTCATAACAGGGAGGAAGAGATAAGAAAATTTGAATTGGGAAATCAACAGTTTGTTGAAGCAAGAAGTAGAGCCTATAAGGCTATGGGACAATTTGGCTCCTCAACCGCCTTTATTACGGATTTATTTAATTTGGTTGTTTTAATTGTTGGTGCTATTTTTATTTATAAAGCTTTTCATGTGGATTATGTAATTTTAACAACGTTTATGGTGTCTATTGGAATATTTCTTAATCCCTTAACCACTCTAATCAATTTTGTTGAACAATATCAAGAGGGAGCTACGGGATTTAAACGCTTCATTGAAATTATGGATACGGAAGAGGAAAATGAGAATCAGGATGCGATAAAGGTAGAAGCCTTAAAAGGAGAAATCATATTTGATCATGTTTCTTTTGATTATGAAACTACAAAGGGAGTACTCAAAGATGTTTCTCTACATATACCAGTTGGTCGAATGGTAGCATTTGTAGGACCATCTGGTGGTGGAAAAACAACGATTTGTCATCTGCTTCCTCATTTTTATTCCATAACAAAGGGGAAAATTACGATAGATTCCTATAATATAAATGAACTGGATTTGGGGTCTCTTAGAAAAAATATTGGAATTGTTCAGCAGGATGTTTTTTTGTTTTCTGGAACAATATTAGAAAATATACGTTATGGTCGATTAGATGCTACAGACGAGGAGGTATATGAGGCTGCAAAGAGAGCACAAATTCACGAAACTATTTTATCCTTTGAACAAGGCTATCAGACACAAATTGGAGAACGAGGAATTAAATTATCTGGCGGGCAAAAACAACGATTATCTATTGCTAGAGTATTTTTGAAAAATCCTCCCATTTTAATATTAGATGAGGCAACTAGTGCTTTAGATACAGTCACAGAAGCTTATATTCAGGCATCCTTAGAGGAGCTTGCCAAGGGAAGAACGACGTTAGTGGTTGCACACAGGCTATCTACAATAAAAAATGCGGACTATATTTATGTAGTTTCTGAGGGCTTAATTCAAGAGGAAGGTACACATGAAGAGTTATTAGCTGCAAATAAAGAGTATGCTGATTTATATTATAAGCAATTTAAGGAGGCGGATATTCTTGTTAATTGTTAAATTAAATCCTAAGGAGGAGGAAAATATCCTTAACGGATTTCCTTGGGTTTATAATAATGAGATACATTCTTTTTTAGGAGAGATAAGCAATGGAGAAATTGTACAGGTTAATAGCTTTGAGAATGCCTTTGTTGCTTATGGCTTTTTAAATATTGAATCGAAATTAATGATTAGAGTACTTTCCTTAAAGCAGGAGGATGTCTTAGATAAAGCTTTTTTTAGGAAAAGAATATGCTATGCCCTAGAGCATAGAAAAGCTTTACAGCTAGGGATTGCCCAAAGATTAATATTTTCGGAAGCTGATTTTCTTCCAGGATTAATAGTAGACCAATATGCGGATATATTGTCTGTACAGTTTTTATCCTTGGGCATGGAAAAAATAAAGCCAATGATATTAGAAATATTGATAGAACAGCTTAAGCCAAGAGGTATTTATGAACGAAGTGATACACCTGCTAGAATCAAGGAAGGATTACCTTTAGCTAAAGGACCTATCTATGGAAGCTTTTCTTCTCGTGTTGAGGTTGTAGAGAATGGAATACGGTTTATAGTTGATGTAGAAAAGGGGCAGAAAACAGGATATTTTCTCGATCAAAAGCTCAACCGAGATATGGTAAAATATTATGTAAAAGGGAAGAATGTTTTAGATTGCTTTTCTAATGTAGGTGGATTTGCATTACATGCCTGTAAGTATGGAGCTGCTCAGGTTGATGCTTGTGATATCTCAGGTTTAGCCTGTGAGGAAATTAAATATAATGCACAATTAAATCAATTTACGCAAATTCAAGTTATAAAGACAGATGTCTTTGAATATTTACGAAAGCCAGAAATTAAAGATGTTTATGATGTAATTATTTTAGATCCTCCAGCCTTTACAAAGGATAAAGCTACAGTAAAGAAAGCATACAGAGGATATAAGGAAATTAATTTACAAGCTTTAAAAATAATTAAAAGGGGTGGGTACCTTCTTACATTTTCTTGTAGTCAGCATATGACTCCAGATCTTTTTATGCATATGCTAGCGGAGGCAGCTTTAGATGCAAACCGTAAAATTCAATGTATAGATTTTAGAATACAGTCCCCAGACCATCCAACCCTATTGGCAGGAACAGAACAATTATATTTAAAATGCTTAGTATTAAGAGTTTTATAGAAAAGAGGAATAAAAATGAATAGTAAAGAGTTTATTACACGCCGTAAGAATGTTTTTGATTTAATGGAAGATGACTCTGTCATGATAGTTTTTTCAAATTTAAAAAGTGAGAAAAAAACAGAGATTCAACGTAATTTTTATTATTTAAGTGGTATAATAGAAGAAGGTGAAATTCTCTTATTGTTTAAGAAAAATCAAAAGCTTACAGAATATATTTTTATCCATCCGTATGATGAATTCAAGGCGAAATGGGTTGGAATTCCCTTAAGTCTAGAAAAGGTAAAATTAACCTCAGGTATATTTGCAGTTCAATATTTAAGTGAGTGGGAACAGACGTTATATCGTATCTTACCAGAATGTAAATATGTTTATCTAGATTTTAATCGTCAAAATCCACAGGATGTGTTATCTGAGGAGGAGCATTTTGCTAAAAGGGTTGTAGAAAAGAATCCCTGGATACAAATTAAAAATGCAAATCCCTTATTGGCTAAGGTTAGAACAATTAAGTCTCCTGCTGAAATAGAGGAAATAAAAAAGGCGATTGATATTACACAAAAAGGGATAGAAGCTATACTTACAAATATTGGACCAATGAAGGAGTATCAGCTAGAATCCTATTTTGATCAGGCCATAAAGTATCATGGTGCTAGTGGATATGCTTTTCCTACTATAGCTGCAAGTGGTAAAAATGGCTGCTGTCTACATTATCAGGATAATAATTCAGATATGATGGCTGGTGATTTGGTGTTATTTGATTTAGGTGCACATTATAATATGTATTGTGCAGATATTTCTAGAACCTTTCCAGTGAGTGGTAAGTTCTCCTTAAGACAAAAGGAAATTTATGAAATAGTTTTAGGTGGACAAGAGGAAGTATTTAAGGCTGCAAAGCCAGGTGTAACGACAAGAGAATTAAATCAAATTCTACTTCAATACTTTGCAAAGGAATTAAAGAGAATCGGCTTAATTCAAGAGGATAAAGAGGTTTCAAAATATTATTATCATGGGGTTTCGCATCATATTGGTTTAGAATGTCATGATTTATGTGAGTATATCCCTTTACAAGCAGGAAGCATCATCTCCAATGAACCAGGCTTATATATTGCTGAGGAGAATATTGGAATTCGTATTGAGGATGATGTTTTAATAACAGAAACGGGCTGTGAAAATTTAAGTAAAAATATTATTAAGACAGTAGAAGAAATTGAAGCATTTATTGCAAAAGGAAAGGAAAAAAGAAAATGAATGAAGAAATTTTAAAGAAGTATGCAAAGCTAATTGTTCAAATGGGAGTGAATGTACAAAAGGATCAGGATGTCGTGATTTCTGCATCTGTAGAGGATGCTTATTTTGTGAAGCATGTAGTTGAGGAGGCCTACTTAGCAGGTGCAAAGGAGGTAACTGTGGATTGGTCCTATCAGCCAATTACGAAATTGGCCTATACTTATGAAACGGCAGAAACTCTGAAATTTTTACCAGAATGGTTTTTGAAAAAGCAGGAATATCGTGTTGAAAAGCTTCCAGCAATGATTCATATTATGTCTTCAGACCCAGATGGTTTAGCTGGGATTGATCAAGAAAAGCTTTTAGAGGTACAAATGGCTACAGGACCTATAATGATGAAATTTAGAGAACAAAAGGATAATAAATTTCAATGGACCATTGTAGGTATCCCTGGAGAAGCTTGGGCAAGAAAGGTATTCCCAGAATTATCTACAGAAAAGGCTATGGAAGCTTTATGGGATGCTATTTTAAAGGTTACTAGAGTTAATGGCGATCCTATTAAAAATTGGAAGGAGCATAATGCAAATTTAGCAAATAAAACTACAAAGTTAAATTCTTTAGGTATAAAGACATTGACATATAAATCTGCAAATGGTACAGATTTTACGATAGATATTCATCCAGATATGAACTTTTTAGCGGGTGGTGAAACAACTTTATCTGGAGTTTACTATAATCCAAATATGCCAACAGAGGAATGCTTTACCTCTCCTGTTAAGACAAGTGCAAATGGTGTAGTTATAGCTACTAAGCCGTTATCTGTAAAGGGAGTTCTTGTCAGTGATTTTGGCTTTAGATTTGAAAAGGGTAGAGTGGTAGAGGTTCTTTGTGAAAATAAGGAATACAAGGATATCTTAGAAAAATTAATCTCTACAGATGAGGGAGCTGCTATGCTAGGAGAGGTAGCCCTAGTTCCATTTGATTCTCCTATCAATCAAACAAATTTACTATTTTATAATACATTGTATGATGAAAATGCATGCTGCCATTTGGCTTTAGGAAGAGCATTTACAGAATGTATAAGAGAGTATCAGCATAAATCTGAAGAAGAGCTTAAGGCTGTTGATTTAAATGTTTCAATGATCCATGAGGACTTTATGATTGGAAGCTCAGATTTATCTATAGTTGCTGAGACCTTTGATGGTAAAATTGTTCAAATTTTTGAGAATGGAACTTGGGCAATATAATTTATAAGAGTTTAGTAAATTTAAAAAGTATTTATTGAAAAAAGGGTGTCTTTATAATATAATCTATGAGGGCACCCCTTTTTGTTTTTTAGACAAAAGGGTTATTTTCTTTTTGAGGTGATGAATTTGAAAAAGCAAACTAAATTTATATTTGTAACAGGTGGAGTTGTTTCTTCCTTGGGAAAAGGGATTGCTGCTTCAAGCATTGGAAGATTATTAAAAATGCGTGGGCTTAAGGTTTTTATGCAAAAATTTGACCCCTATATAAATGTAGATCCAGGAACCATGTCTCCATATCAGCATGGCGAAGTTTTTGTTACAGACGATGGTGCAGAAACAGATTTAGATTTGGGACATTACGAGCGTTTTATTGATGAAAATCTTACAAAAAATTCTAATATTACAGCAGGTAAAATTTATTCTAGTGTAATTGCTAAAGAAAGAAAGGGAGAATATCTTGGTGCTACAGTACAGGTTATTCCCCACATCACAAATGAGATTAAGGATAAGCTAATTCAAGCAGCCAAGGAAAGTCAAGCTGATGTTATAATTACAGAAATCGGAGGGACGGTTGGCGATATTGAATCCTTGCCATTTTTGGAGGCTATTCGTCAGGCAAGACGAGAATTTGGTTATAAGAATACCCTATATATACATAACACATTAGTTCCTTATTTAAGAGCCGCAGGAGAAATTAAGACAAAGCCTACCCAGCATTCAGTTAAAGAGCTTAGAAGTCTAGGAATACAACCAGATATCATAATCTTACGAACTGAGGTCACGATTAAAAAGGAGCAAAAGGAAAAGATAGCTTTATTTTGTGATATTGATCGAAAAGCTGTATTTGAAGCTAGAGATGCTAAAATTCTTTATCAGGTAGTAACCAATTTACATGCTCAAAAAATGGATGATGTCATACTTAAACATTTTGGGTTAACTTTACCACCAGCAGATATGACAGAATGGAATGCTTTAATAGATAAAATAAAGCATTTGAGACAGGAGGTAAGAGTTGCCATTGTTGGAAAATATGTTGCCTTACCTGATGCTTATTTAAGTATAGTTGAGGCTTTAAAGTCGGCAGGCTATTATCATAATGTTAGAGTTAAAATCGATCTATTAGATTCTAATGAGATTTATGAAAATAATGTAGAGGAAAAATTGTCAGCATATGCTGGAATCCTTGTTCCAGGTGGCTTCGGAAAAAGAGGTATAGCAGGAAAGCTTTTGGCAATTCAATATGCAAGAACTCATCAAATACCTTATTTTGGTATTTGTCTGGGTATGCAGCTTGTTTGTATTGAATATGCAAAAAATGTGAAAGGCTATTTACATGCATGCTCAACAGAAAATAATCCAGATACACCACATCCAATTATCTATCAATTGAGAGATCAGCAGGATGGAATGGCACTAGGTGGAACATTACGCTTAGGATTGTATGACTGTGAAATTAAAAAGGATTCTAAGGCATTTGCTGCCTATGGTAAAACTTTAATTGCGGAAAGGCATCGTCATAGATATGAATTTAATTCAGCATTTTCCGATATATTTGATGATAACTTCATTTGTTCTGGCTGGAATCCTCAAACTAATTTAGTAGAAATTGTTGAGCTAAAAAACCATCCATGGTTTATTGCTTGTCAGTATCATCCTGAGTTTGTTTCTAGACCAGAAAGAGCACATCCTTTATTTCGTGAATTTATTGGAGCGGCTTTAAAGGCTAGGTGATTCAGATGTGGGTAAAAAAGAGTCCTAGCTTTGGTGATCAAATCCGTGTTTCTAGAGGTTTTTATTTTCATCATGGCATCTATGCAACGGATAAGAGTGTTTATCATTTTGCTCCTCCAGGCCAAACAGATGCCTTAGATCCTAGCACAGCGAGGATAATAGAAACTTCATTAGAAGAGTTTTTGAAAGATGGAACCTTAGAGGTTCGTGTTTATACAGAGGAGGAACTGAAGAAAAAACGTCCTCCTAAAGAGATTATTGAATGTGCAAAATCACATTTGGGAGAAGGAAATTATGATATTGTTTCTAATAATTGTGAGCATTTTTCAAACCTTTGTACGTTTGGAGCAAAGGAAAGCAATCAGGTAGAAGCAGTACTTTCATTTTTGTTTGGAGGCAGATAAAGTGAAATTTGGAATAGATATCGGTGGTACGACCGTTAAAATAGGATTAGTTGATCAAAATACAATCCTTGATAAATTTGAAATACCAACACACAAAGAAACCTTATTTGAAGATATTTGTATAGCTATTAAGGAATATATGGATAAAAAAAGATATATAGAGATTGAAGGTCTTGGCTTTGGAATTCCAGGAAATGTCGTTCAAAATTATATCTATAATATGCCTAATGTTGGGATAACCAATGTGAATTTAGAAGAAGAGATTCATACCTTTATTCCTGACGTTAAGGTCTGTGCGCAAAATGACGCTAATGTAGCTGCCTTAGGAGAAATGCTGTATCACGATGAATTTAAGAATGCATGTATGCTTACATTAGGAACTGGTGTTGGGTGTGGCGTAGTTTTAAATGGTAAGGTTTTAGAGGGATGTCATGGTGCTGCTGGTGAGGTAGGACATATGATTATTGCTGAGGATTATGGCTTTTCCTGTACCTGTGGATTGGTGGGATGCTTAGAAACAGTAGCTTCAGCAACGGGGATAGTTCGCTTAGCAAAATATCATTATCATGAATACAAAACTAAATTAAAGAAGGAGTTTTCTGCAAAGGATGTCTTGGATTTAGCTAAAAAGGAGGATCCTCTATGCTTGTTTGTTTTAGATAGAGTTGGATATTATATTGCAAAATGCTTAGCAATTTTAGCTGTAACTGTTGATATAGAGGTATTCTATATTGGGGGTGGAGTTTCTAAAGCAGGAAACATCCTAATTGATACAATAAAGAAGCATTATCAAAAAATGGCATTCTATGCTGTTAAAAACATTAGAATTGAGGCTGCAAAGCTTTTAAATGATGCAGGGATGTTGGGAGCTGCTGGTTTATTAGAGGGGTAATCCTATGATTGCGTCAAAATATTATAAGCCAGAGGTATTAACCTGTCCAAAATGTAAAAGTAAATTGATTTATCGTTATGCAATTTCTAAAAAAACGGTATGCTATTCTAATGGAAAAAAATCAAAAATTCATAATTTGGCTTATAGCTGTCCAAATTGTAAGGATTCTATTCTTTATAGTTCCCAAACAGCAAATAAAATAGCGTTTCGGGGCTATACTTATTCTAATAAGGTGATTTGCATGATTGCAAAGCTCAAGAATAATCATATGTCTAGAGAAGAAATTTGTGATTATTGCTATACAAAGGGGATTAGTATTTCTGATCGTAATGTTGATAACCTTTACAAAAAGTATATAGAATGTAGAGACATAGATGCAAATGAAAAAATTTTAAAGGCTTATGAAAGAATGATGTTGACATTTGGACAAATTCGATTATCTGTTGATTTGATAACTATAGAAGATAGTAGCTTTGTTATTATATATGATTACTTTGAATTAGAGCTTTTAGGCTTTCGTGAATTTCATGGCTTAGATGATCCTGATTTAGCGCCATATTTAAAATTATTTATGAGTCCTAATTTAAATATAACCCTTATTGCAAGCATTCGAAAGGATTCTATTTTTATCCCATTACTTAAATCTTTATGTCCGGCAAAAACAAAATTTGTCCCATTTGTTAAGTATTAATACATTTAAAACTTAATTTTATTGTATAAAATAAATCAAATTAACATTTTTAACAAATTTTCTTTACAAAGAAATATTGGAATGGTATAATCTATAAGGATGCGATGAAAGGAGGATGAGAAAAAATGAATACAGTTCGCTTAGATGAATATGACAGAAAAATTGTGGAATTACTACAAGAGGATTCTTCAATTAGTAATATAGATTTATCCAAGAAGATTGGACTTGCACCATCTTCCTGCTTACTTCGAGTAAAAAACTTAAAAGAACAAAACATCTTAAAGAAATTTACCGTAATTGTAGATGAAAAGAAATTGGGCTATGAGATTACTTGCTTTGCGAAAGTATACGTTACACCCTTGAATCGCGAAAACAGTCAGGCATTTATAGAGGAAACTAAAAAAATACCTGAGGTTGTGGAGTGCTATACAATTACTGGGGATGCCTCATTCCTTTTGAAAATCGTTGCAAAAAGCTTTGAATATTATCGTGATCTTGTATTTGATAAGCTTATGAATGCACCTTATGTAACCAATATAGATACTTCTATAGTGGTAAGCTCAGAAAAGGAAAGTACGACAATACCTTTAGAATAAATTACTTTAAGAGCCGTTTGGCTCTTTTTTTGATGAAAATTAGGAGAGATTATTTATGAATGGAATAAAAAAATTATGGGGTTGGGGAAGGCATTATCTATGGTTAATTATCCTTATAGTTGCACTTTCTGCTATATTGCAGTGGTTGTATGCATACCTTCCTTTGTTTATTCAATATGCATTTGAACGTTTGGAATCAGCAACAGAATCAAAGACAGATCTTCCTAGGTTTTTAATAACCTGGTATGATAATATAGAAGATACCTTAACCTGTCTAATTATGATTGGAGCGACCATGATAGGCTTACAAGCGGTTCGCTCTGTATTACGTTTTTTAGATAATTATTATCAAGGGGCTTTAGCACAATATGTGGGCTATGATATGCGCTTAAAGATTTATGATCATGTGATGAATTTATCGTTTTCCTATCATAACCATTCAGATATAGGAGATTTAATTCAGAGGTCAACCTCTGATGTTGACCAAACTGCATCCTTTATTTCTGGTATGGTTCCGGGGCTAATAGATATATTTGTAACCGTAATTATAGGAGCCTATCGTGTGTATCAAATATCCCCAGTTTTAATGTGGGTAAGCTTAGTAAGTGTACCAATCACCGCGGTTTCTTCAACAATCTATTTTAGATATTGTAATAAGGAATTTGATAGGATAGAAAAATTAGAAAGTAAAATGACTACAATCATTCAAGAAAATGTGAATAGTTCTAGAGTTGTGCGTGCTTTCGCAAATGAAAAATATGAATTTGAAAAAATGGATGAGGCAAATAGAGCGTATGCCAAAAGAAATGGTAAGATGAATACCATTATGGCTGCCTTTTGGGGTGGAAGTGATTTCCTTTGCTTCATGCAATATGCACTTACTATTAGTATTGGTATTTTCTTGGCGAGAAATGAGATTTTAAGTGCTGCTGATATTGTTGCTTCCTTACTTTTAATGGGTATGCTCATTTGGCCTATGCGAAGCTTAGGAAGAATAATCGCATCCTTTGGTAAGGCAAGTGTTGCTGCTAACCGAATAGATGAAATATTATCTATTCCAGAGGAATATGAGATTAATGGTACATATGTACCTGAGATTACAGGGAAAATAGAATTTAAAAGGGTAACCTTTCAATTTGTGGATGATACTAAGCCACTTCTAAAAGATGTATCATTTGATATAGAAGCCGGACAAACGATTGCTATTGTCGGCAAAACGGGGAGTGGAAAGTCTACCATTTGTAACCTTCTTACTCGCATGCTTGAAATTACAGAAGGAGACATTCTTTTAGATGGTGTTTCTATTAAGGATATTGAAAAAAAACATTTAAGAAAAAATATGAAATTAATTTTACAGGATCCATTCTTATTTTCTAAAACAGTGTATGATAATGTTGCTATTGTAGATCCAAAGCTTCCAACAGAGCGTATTTATGAGGCAGCTAGAACGGCTTCCATTCATCAAGAGATTGAGAAGTTTGAAAGAGGATATAAGACGATTGTTGGAGAAAAAGGAACTACACTTTCAGGTGGTCAAAAACAAAGAATTGCGATTGCTAGAATGTTAGTAGATGAGTCAAATGTAATCATTTTTGATGATTCCTTATCTGCTCTTGATACAAAAACAGACCTTATGATTCGTACCGCTTTAAAGAAAAAGCGTAAGGATCAAACTATGATTATAATTACACATCGCTCTACAACAGCGAAGGAAGCAGATAAAATTATTGTACTAGATCAAGGCTCTGTATCTCAAATTGGTAGGCATGAGGAGCTTGTTTTGCAGGATGGTCTGTATAAGGAGCTTTGGGGAATTCAAGGAGAATTGGAAGAGGAATTTCAAACTATAGTAAAGGAGGGAAACTAGAATGGAAGATTTTGATTATGAACAAGAAGCATTAAATGATATAGACTATCGTTCTAATAATAAAGGTCCTTGGAAAAAAATATTCAAAACGGTATTACTCCATAAGGGTATTGCTATAGGACTAGTAAGCTCTGTCATATTTTTGGCTGTCCTAGATGTTTGTTATCCCTTATTGAACTCTTATGCTATTGCTACCTATTTCGAAAGTGATAATCCCAATCGTTTTGATACGATTTGGCTTACAGTTTCAGCTTATATAGGTGTTAGCTTTGCTTATGGTATCTGTGTGTTTTCTTTCTTATTTTTTGCTGGTAAAGTAGAAATTGAAACTTCCTATGAGCTTAGAAAGGAAGCATATTTAAATTTACAAAAGCTCCCTTTTAGCTATTTTGATAAAACTGCACAAGGATGGATCATGGCACGTGTTACCTCGGATTCTAGAAAGCTAAGTGAAATCATATCCTGGGGGTGTGTGGACTTACTTTGGGGCATATTATCTATGCTTGGAATTTTAGGGGTCTTACTCGTTGTAAATACGATGCTATCTATTATTGTTTTAGTGATATTACCTATTTTAATTTTACTTACTTTAATCATAAGAAGGAAGATGCTTTCAAGCTATCGTGATGCTCGTAAGGAAAATTCTAAGATTACTGCTGCCTATAATGAGGGATTTATGGGGGCAAAGGCTATTAAAAGCTTAGTTATTGAGGAATCTTGTTCTAAGGAGTTTCATAGTAAGGCCTTAGCCTATAAAAAAGCATCTTTACGGGCGGTGTTCTTTTCAGCAATATTTGGGCCTGTCACCTTTATTTTGTGCTACACGGGTGTTGGAGTTACTTTATACTTTGGTGGAAATATGGTCTTAAGTGAAATACTAGAAGCTTCCGTTTTATATCTTTTTATAGATTATACCATTAAATTTTTTGATCCAGTTATCGCTATTTCTCGAGTGATTGGCGACTTTCAACAAGCACAAGCCTCTGCTGAGCGTATTATATCTTTGATAGAGGAAGAACCAGAAATTAGGGATCGTGTAGATGTTATTGAAAAGTATGGAACAATTTTTGAACCAAAAATAGAAAATTTTGAACCTTTGATTGGAGAGGTGGAATTTAAGGATGTCACCTTTAAATATGCAAAGGGAGAAGAGGTATTAAAGAATTTTAATTTACACATTCCAGCAGGGTCTAGTGTGGCTTTAGTTGGGCATACAGGAAGTGGTAAATCTACGATAGTTAATTTGATTTGTAGATTTTATGAGCCAACTACGGGAGATATTTTGATTGATGGACACAGCTATAAGGATAGAAGCATTACCTGGCTTCATTCTAATATAGGTTATGTATTACAAACACCTCAGCTATTTAGTGGTACAATATTAGAAAATGTACGTTATGGTAAATTGGATGCAACAGAGGAAGAAATAAAAAATGCATTAAAAGCAGTGGCTGCTGATGAATTTATTGCTAAGCTAGATGATGGATATCAGGCGTTGGTTGGAGAAAGTGGTTCTAAGCTATCTGTAGGAGAAAGACAGCTGATAAGCTTTGCTAGAGCAATCGTAGCAGATCCAAAAATTTTAGTTTTAGATGAGGCAACCTCCTCTATAGATACACAAACAGAAAGTATGATTCAAAGAGCAGTGGAGCGTGTTATGAAAGGGAGAACCACCTTTATGATTGCTCATAGGCTATCTACAGTAGTAAATGCGGATGTCATTTTAGTAATGAAGGATGGTTCTGTTGTAGAAAGTGGTAAGCATCATGAGCTGTTAATGAAAAAAGGATATTACTTTGAGTTGTATAAAAATCAATTTGCAGAGGATGCTTTACAAAAAATTTTAAATAATTAAGAAATAGAGTAGGAGACTACTCTATTTTGTTTCTTTATGATATAATAACTTTGTATGAGGTATGATTTATGAGGCAAAAAATTGAAAGATATTTAGAAAATTTTCAAAAGGTTATTTCATTAGATGATATGAATGATTTTCATTCCTTATCTAAGGATGAGTTATTTACTAAGCTTTTAGATAATGCAATAATCAAACAAAATATTTCTATTGAAAATAATCAAATTTTGACTGAAATATTGAAGCCTTTAGAAGAAAAAAGGAAGCTTTCTATTGAGGAACGTGCAGATATTGAGTATTTTTTCCAACATCTAAGAAAAGGCTTTGATTCCTTAGATAATGGGATTTTATATCGCTTAAGCAAGCTTTTGCTAGAGGATTCAATCGAACAAAATGATTTAAATAAAATAGTTGAGGGTATCTATTATTTTTCTTATTACGAATATGTGTTACAATCCCTATTTCCAAGAGAAGAGCGTGCTTGCTCCTGGGATAAAATATTAGAATATGAAGAACGCTATGATCAATTGACTACAGAGGGTAAAAAAATCTTCTTGCGATGCTATGGGAATCGAATTCTTTCCAAAGAATACTCCTTTGAGCTTCATAAAGAAATATATGATTTTATTGCACATAAAAAAGAAATTGATCCTAATCCAGATATTCCCTATGATACATATCTTTTTGTTATTGATAAAAATATTTGTAGTGGTATTGAAACCATTCGAAGTGCTGATGTAACAGGTCAACCTGTTTCAGAGGCTTTAATACAGGGAGTTTATACCTCAGCCTGTAGAATCTATGATGATATTGCTAAGGTATCCTCTACAAGTTTTCCAGTATATCAAGAATATGTTTATAGCTATCATGCCATTCGATTTCATAGACACATGATTTCTATTGATGAGTTTTTAACAGAGTTAAAGAGGTTGACAGAAGTTAAGGAAGAGTATACCTTGCAACAGAAAACCTCTGCAATCGTGAAAATGAATGCCTATTGGATTTATTATTTAAGATATAAATATAATTCTCCAGAAGAAATCAAAAAGGAGATTGATTCAACTGTACATGAAATATTAAATTTTATTCGCACGATTAAGCCTTCTGATTATACTAGAAGTATGAATTCTAATATGTTATCCTTTTTACAGACTATTTCTACGTATTATCCCTATGATTTTTTAGAGGATTTATTTATTAAAACGACTACAAAAAGACATACTCCTACGCTTATACATACTCTTTCTGTTGCAGAAATTTCCAAAATACTTACAGAAAGTATGCTAGCAAAAAAGCCAGAATTTTTCTTGGGAATTTTAGAACACTATTCCTTAGAGGATATTCAAATACATAAACAGGAAATTATTGATTTGAGTTATAAAATGGGAATTATGCATGATATAGGAAAGTATTATTGCATACCTGTCATTACTATAAATTATAGAAAATTAGAGGAGGCTGAGTTTCAAACCATTAAGCAGCACCCATTTTGTGGATATAGACTTGCTAAAAATTCAGTTCCAGATCCAATTTGTGATGCTATGCTGTATCATCATTTATGGCATAATCAAAAGGGAGGCTATCCGATGAACAATGCTCCAACCATTAACCAACCTTTAATTGATATATTATCTATCGCTGATAGTATAGATGCAGCGGTTGATTTTTTAGGTAGAAGCTATGCCAAAAGAAAAACTCTTCGAGATTTAGTAGATGAATTTCAAAATTTTAAGGATACAAGATATTCAAAGGATGTCATTGAACTATTTGATAATCCTATTCTTTTTAATAGGATTGAAACCTTTTTAAATGAAGGTAGGCATGAAATTGGCTACAAAGCGTTTTGTAAAGAAGTATAAATTTTTTATAAAACCCAAAATTCGACTTTTTTCTCTCTTTTTTTAAAAATATATCTATCGTTTAGTTTTGATGTATGATATAATCAATTTGTAAGGTAAAGATCGTAGCCCGTCACCCCTTTCTTAAAAATATTACTTTTTAAGGAATAAAAAAACAGTTAAAGCTACAATACGACACTTTTTTCTTATCGGCAATTTTAGCTGTTAAGAAGTTGTTTTGTACTAACAACGTTAAAACTATTTATAAGAAAGGGAAAAGTATAGTTTATAAGTACAATATAAAGTATACGAAAAGAGGAATGAAAATTAGAAAATTATTTTTATGCTTTGTTGCTTTGGCAGCGGTTTTTGGACTAGCTGCATGTAATAGTAGTGTAGCTGTTACAGGAATTACTATTACTGCAAAAGACAACGTTCGGGAAATTAAGGTTGATGAAACACTTCAGCTTACTGCAACTGTGTTTCCTGAAAATGCTGATGTAAAAGATGTTACCTGGTCAACAAGTAACACAAATTTTGCTAGCGTTAGCGATAGCGGACTAGTTAAGGGTTTATCTGCAGGAAATGTTGATATTATTGCAACCTCTGTAGAAAACGAAAGCATTTCTCAAAAATATTCTTTAATCATAAAGAATAAGGATCTAGAAGTAGTAGTTCCTACAGAGGTAAAGATAACTGCTGCAGGAAACGCTACAACTATAAAGGTAGGAGAAAGACTTACTTTGACTGCTGTTGTGTCTCCACAAGGAGCTTCTCAGAGTGTTGATTGGACATCTAGTGATCCTACAATTGCTCAGGTTAGAACGGGTGAAGTTAGTGCATTAAAGGAAGGAAAGGTAACAATTACAGCTACCTGTAAGGATACGCCAAATGTGAAGGGCTCATTAGATTTAGAGGTTGTAAAGGCCACCTCCTCTAATGAAGAGTTTGTAGGAATGCCAATTACTTCTCATGCAGATTTTATGGAAGCAGAAAATGATACAAAGGTAAAGGTAAAGGGGATTGTAACCTATGTATGCCCTGAGGACAAATCTTTAGTATCCTACTATATTCAAAATGGAACAGAAGGATTTTATGTGTATCAACAGAATGCAACGCTATATCCAGTAGAGGTTGGCAAATGCTATGAGGTTGGTGGAGCTAAAAAGTATTATCAGGGCAATAATGAAATCGTTAATGTTGAATATTTTAAGGAAAGTAGTGAAAAGCTTACGTATACTTTAAATGAGGTAAAAGGAAAGGATGTTTCCTCTTTAGATGAAATGAAGCCTTATCACAATTCTTATATTAAGGCAGAGGGTATGATTACAAAGACACCAGCTGTATCAGAAAAAGCATTTAGTGTAGATGTTGTTGTTGAGGGTAAAGCAATAGCCCTAAGAGTAGATCCTAAAAATATGAGTGCAGATGAATTTAGCGCTATTGGGAATTTATTTAAAAATTCTTTGGCAAATACTACCTTAGAATTTAAAGGAATTATGACTGCCTTTGGTTATGGTAAGGCTAGTACACAAGTTCAGCTATTAAAGGCGTCTGATATTGATGTGAAAGAAGCATCCCCTGCAGACCAATTAGCTGCAATTAAGAATAGCTTACTTATTAAAGTATCTTTAAATGTCAATGTTAATAAATTGACACTTCCAGTTAATGTAGAAGGCTTTAAAGATGTTTCTATTACCTGGACAAGTGATAATGCAGCAGTTGTAAATGCAGCAGATGGAACAGTAAAGCATTTAGAGGCTGATACTGTAGTTACCTTGACGGCAACCTTAAAGCATGCAAAGGATGCAGAGTTGAGTGAGACAAAATCCTTTAAGGTAATTGTTTTAGGTACAGTATTTAATCATGAATTATTAGCTTCATTAGATTGTGAGGATGCATCTACTGAAGGAGGCCAATATGGAACCTCTGGAACAAAGCCTAATTATTCTAATAAGGATGGCAATGATGTGGTAGAATTGGGAACTCCTAAGGTTGGATGGTTACTAAAGAATACCTTAATTGCTAAGGATAATAGAACAGATGGTGCTTTTAGTTTGAGAGTTCAAAATAATGCGGATCCTACAAAAGCAGGAAGAGTTGAAATTCAAGTCGCTGGGGAATATAATTTTGTTCAATTTGATGGAACTACCTATAATAATGATGATCCAATTGTATTAGGTGTAGAATACCTAATGGATGGAGCAGAAGCGTGGGTGGATGCAGGATATAGCCTAACTATGGATAATACCTTAACTACCTATCGTATTGCTTTACCAGAAGGATCAAAGCGCGTTGCAATATATATTATTGGGGCAGATGGAAAAAGAGCAAATTTAGATAATATTAAGCTTTTCAAATAGGTAAATAAAAATGAAAAGAAAAGTAGTATGTGTTCTAATTTCTTTCTTAGCTTTATTTAGCTTCGTTGCTTGCAATAAAAAGGAAGAAGTTGCTTTAACGGCAATAGATATAGTAAAAGAGGGACAAACGATTGATGAATTAAATGTATTGGTTGGAGATACCTTTACATTAGATGTAGTTGCTACTCCAGAGGCTTCCGTAGAAATTCTTTGGGAATCCTCTAATCCTGAATTGGTTACAATTTCCTCATCAGGAAGTGTAGATGTAAAGAAGGCTGGAACTTCTGTTATTACTGCTACTTCAGTAAAATACCCATACATTTCTGATAGTATCTATATTGTTTCTAAAAGAAAGGTAGAACAACTTGGTGTTGGAAGTGGATTAACTCCTGAAGACCCTATTTTTCTTGGGAATGAAGGAGAAGATGAACCGATAGAAGTTTACTTCATAGAAATGCAGCATATTTATGCAGACTCCATTTTTATTAAAAAAGGAAATGTAGAGATATTAATTGATGCTGGCTATGAATATGATGGGACATTTGTGAATCAATTGTTAATGGAAAAGGTTGCAGACAGGAGATTAGATGCATTTATGGTATCTCATAGTGATGGGGATCATATTGATGGCATTGCTAAAGCTTTAACAGGCATTGATAATATTTCTTTAATGGTTGATTATGGTGGTGCTGGTGGTGGAAATGTTCTTGCCACAAGGAAGAAATATATTCCTTTAGGAACACAATATCATTCTGCCTATGATTGTGCGAACCATTTAAATGGAGCATCCAATCGCTATTATTTAACAAATGAATTTTATGTAGATATTTTAAATACAGGAAATTATATTACACCTGATAAAACTTCTGCCTCCAATCCTTCTTCTTTAACCGTTTTGTTCACTTATAAAGATTTCAAATTCTTCTCAGGAGGAGATTTGACGAGTGAAAGTGAAAAATCATTAATGAGAAATGAAAATCTTCCAGAGGTTACCTTATATAAGGCATCTCATCATGGCTCACATGGTTCTAATTCACAGGAGCTTTTAAATACCTTAAATCCAAAGGCTGTAGCTATTTCAGCAGCTCGTGCAGATCGATATGGCGTACCACCAAGTGGACCTCAAAAAGGTAAGGATTATAATTTGAATGCCGCATCTGGCCATCCTGCAGCGGCAGCAATAGAACGTATTTATAAGGCGCCAAATATTTCTAGTAGCTTAAATGTGTATTGGAATGCTGTAAATGGCACAATGAAGTTTACTTCATATGGAGAGGATAGTGTTACCTTTAGTGGTTCTCCTACTATGAAAGGCTATTATGATTTAACTCTTACAAATAATGTAGGTGTTTGGAGCGATACCTTAAATGACTATGAAAACAAGGTGTTAGGAGAAGAAAATAAAAAGCTTCATGAGACTAAGGTGTTTGAATTTAGAAACTATATTCAGTATTTGCCGACTTGGGCAAAAGAGGAATATTTTCCTAATTATACAGCTTAAGTAAGCTGTAAATTTAAGAGATGTGTATAGCATTATACGCATCTCTTTTTTGTAAGCTTCTGTATCTAATATTTGTGCACTTTTGTTTAAAATTTTTTAACTCCTTGCACAATTCTACAAGAAAAAAATTAAAATTTTATTGACTTAAAGACAAAGTTAATATATAATATTAAAATGCGATTTGTTGCTTTTATAGCACTTTTTGCTTATTAAAATCATAGATTTTATCTGAAATTTCATCGCTTTTTGCGATTTATATACATTTTTCGTGGGGATCAAAGGAAGGTTTAGAGACAGCCGGATTGCGTTATACGAAGCCTTATGGTAGTCTCAATACTTAGAAAGGAAATATGAAAGGTATTTTATGAATTACAAGAATGTAAACTATGGTAAAAAATCTGTACGTCGTAATTATTCAAAAATTCGTACAGAGGTAGAATTGCCAGATCTCATTGAGATTCAAACAAAATCCTTCGACTGGTTTGTGAATGCAGGATTAGAGGAATTATTTAAGGATATTTCTCCTATAACTTCATTTAATGGCGATTTAAAGCTATCCTTTGGTGAACATCATTTTGAAAATCCTAAATTTTCTATTGTGGATTGTAAATTGAGAGATGTTAACTTTGCTCGTCCTTTGAAGGTGAATGTGCGTTTGGAAAATGCACAAACTGGTGAGGTTTTAGAACAGGAATTATTTATGGGGGATATCCCTTATATGACACCAGTTGGTACCTTTATAATTAATGGTGCTGAGCGTGTAATTATATCTCAGATTGTTCGTTCCTCTGGTGTATATTATGCTAAGGAAATTGATAAAAAAACTGGAGATACAAAATATACAGGTACAGTCATTCCAACACGTGGTGCATGGATAGAATACGAAATGGGATCTAAAAATGTTTGGTATGGTAAATTAGATCGTTCTAAGAAAATCCCTTTGACCACTGTATTTCGTTCCTATGGTTTATCTACAAATGAGCAAATTATAAATTTATTTGGTGATAGTGATAATCTACAAGCAACCTTTGAAAGAGATACAACTACAAATGCAGAAGAAGCTGCCATTGAGGTTTATTCTAAACTTCGCCAAGGTGAAAAGGTACCAGTTGATGGAGCACGTAGCTTAATTGTACAACGCTTATTTGATGATCGTCGCTATGATTTACAAAAGGTTGGACGCTTTAAGTATAATGTTAAGCTAGATGTTTTACAACGAGCAAAGGGGTTGGAGCTTGCTCAGGATGTTATTGCAAAGGAAGATATTCTTGATGAAGCTACAGGAGAGGTTTTGTTTGTTAAGGGAACTAAAATTGCTAGCTATGGAGATGTTGTTCAGGGAGAGGTTTTAGAACGCTTAAAGCTTGCAAGAGCAGCATTCCGTGAAAAGATTGATTTAAATAATACACTTTGTGATGATCCTATGAATGAAATATTAACTGTTACAGTGGTTCGTCATGATGAGTCTAATGTTGTTAAAATTATTGGTAATGATCAAAGAGAAACCTCTTTACATATTACAATGTCTGATATACTTGCTTCTGCAAGCTATTATTTGAATTTATATCAAAATGTTGGTACCTTAGATGATATTGATCACTTAGGAAATCGTCGTTTGAGATTAATTGGAGAATTGCTTAAGAATCAATTTAGAATTGGATTTGCGAAGCTAGAGAAGAATATTCTAGATCGTATGTCAACTGTTGAGGTTCATGAGGCAACCCCTCAAAACCTTATTAACATTAAGCCTTTAACCTCATCCTTGAAAGAGTTCTTTGGCTCAAGCCAATTATCTCAGTTCATGGATCAAATTAATCCTCTTGCAGAGATTACACAAAAGCGTCGTATTTCAGCATTAGGTACTGGTGGTATTGCTCGTGATCGAGCTGGTGTAGAAGTACGTGACGTTCATAATTCACACTATGGACGTATGTGCCCTATTGAAACACCAGAAGGACCATCTATTGGTTTGATTACATCTTTAGCTACCTATGCAAAGGTTAATGAATATGGCTTTATTGAAACTCCTTATTTTCTTGTGAAAGAGGATAAAGAGGGAAGAAAATATGTTTCTAATGAAAAGGTATATCTTTCTGCAGATAAGGAAGAGGGGCTTGTAATTGCCTCTGCTTCTACAAAACTAGATGCGGAAGGACATATTATTGATGAAAAGGTAATTGGACGTCGTAACGGAGAAACCGAAATGGTAAATCCAGAGGAAGTGGACTATATGGACGTATCTCCTAAGCAGATAGTTTCTGTAGCTGCTGCTTGCGTTCCATTCCTGGAGCATGATGATGCAACTCGTGCCCTAATGGGTGCAAACATGCAACGTCAGGCAGTTCCAATTATTAATCCTGAAAGTCCTATTGTTGGTACTGGTATGGAATATAAGGCTGCAAAAGATTCAGGGTCTGCTTTAATAGCTACTATGCCTGGTGTTGTGCAATATGTTGATGCAAAAAAGATTATTGTAAAGGAAGATAGTGGTGAATTACATCGCTATGATTTATATCAATTCCTACGTTCCAATTCAGCTACTGCAATAATGCAGCGTCCTATTGTTGTTCCAGGAGAAAGAGTAGATCGTGGAGATATAATTGCTGATGGTCAGTCCATGAAGAATGGAGAGCTTGCCTTAGGACGTAATGTTCGCATTGCCTTCATGACATGGGAGGGCTATAACTTTGAGGATGCCGTCATAATGAGCGAAAAGATGGTTTATGATGATGTATATACCTCAATTCATATTGATGAATTTTCTGTTGAATGTCGTGATACAAAGCTAGGTAAGGAAGAGTTTACCTATGAAATCCCTAATGTGAAGGAAGAGACTAAGAAGAATCTTGATGAGCGTGGTATCGTTATTCCTGGTACAGAGGTTAAGGAAGGAGATATCCTAGTTGGTAAAATCACACCAAAGGGTGTTACTGATCCAACTCCAGAGGAAAGACTACTTTTAGCTATCTTTGGTGAGAAGAGTAGAGATGTACGTGATACCTCCTTACGTGTTCCACATGGTGGTGGAGGTGTTGTTCAATCTATTCAACATTTCTCTAAGGCAAAGGGAGATGATTTAGCTCCAGGTGTAAATGAAGTGGTTCGTATTTATATTGTTCAAAAGCGTAAGATACAGGTTGGAGATAAGATGGCTGGACGTCATGGTAACAAGGGTGTTATCTCTAATATTTTACCTTTAGAGGATATGCCTTTTACTGCTGATGGTCATCCAATTGATATTATGCTAAATCCTCAGGGCGTTCCATCTCGTATGAATATAGGACAGGTATTGGAATTACATTTAGGAATTGCTGCTAAGAAGCTTGGTATTCAGGTTGCAACACCAGTATTTGATGGTGCTACAATTGAGGATATTGAAGCAATTATGGCAGAAGCAGGTATGGCTCCTGATGGAAAAGAAACACTTTATGATGGTAGAACTGGTGAAGCATTTGAAAATAAGATAACTGTAGGTATAATGTACTTCGTTAAGCTTAGCCACATGGTTGATGACAAGCTACATGCAAGAAATGTTGGACCATATACGCTAGTAACACAGCAGCCTATGGGTGGTAAAGCTCAAAATGGTGGACAACGTTTTGGAGAGATGGAGGTTTGGGCACTTGAGGCTTATGGTGCTGCAAATACATTGCGCGAAATGTTGACAGTTAAATCAGATGACTTAGTTGGTAGAGACCGTGTATTTGACGCTATTGTGGATGGTAAACCTATTCCTGAATCTTCTATTCCTGAATCCTTCAGAGTATTAACACGTGAATTACAGGCATTAGGTATTCATGTTGAATTGATGAATGAAAAGGATGAAAATGAAGTAAATCGTTCAATTGTTGATTTGAAAATAAGAGAGACAGTTCGTTAATGGAGGGAAAACAATGAGTACACAATATAAATATATTAAAATTGGTTTAGCCTCTCCAGAAGAAATTTTATCATGGTCTCATGGTGAAGTTTTAAAGCACGAAACCATTAATTATCGTACTTTAAAGCCAGAACCAGATGGACTATTCTGTGAGAAGATTTTTGGTCCCCAAAAGGATTATCAGTGTGCGTGTGGTAAATCCAAGAGAAATACAGACAAAGGAAAAATTTGTGACAAATGTGGTGTTGAAATAACAGAGGCTAAGGTTCGTAGAGAAAGACTTGGTCATATTACTTTAGCAAGCCCTGTAGTTCATACATGGTTCCTAAGAAATAGCTCCTCTCCACTAGCTACACTTTTAGATATTAAAACAAAGGATTTAGAAGAGATTGTTTATTTGGCTTCCTATATTGTTATCTCAGCAGATAAGGATACAGGATTAGTAAAAAAACAAATTTTAACGGAAAGTGAATATTCTGTTAAAAGTGAACAATATCCTTCAAAGTTTAAAGCCTTAACTGGTGCTGAGGCTGTTAAAACACTATTAAAAGAAATAGATTTAGAGAAGGAAGAAAAAATTTTAAGAAGAAAGCTTAAAAGCTCATCAAAACAACGTCGCGATCGTGTAATTAAGCGTTTAGAGATTATTGAATCCTTCTTACAATCAGATAATAAGCCTGAATGGATGATATTAGAGGTATTACCTGTAATACCACCTGATTTACGTCCTATGGTTCAGCTAGAGGGTGGTCGTTTTGCAACTACAGATTTAAATGATTTATATCGTCGTATATTAAATCGTAATAATCGTTTAAAGAAACAATTTGAGCAAAATGCTCCTCACCTAATTACTAAGAATGAAAAGCGTATGCTTCAGGAAGCAGTAGATGCTTTGATTGATAATTCAAAGCGTGGTAAAAAAGCTGTTGTTGAAAAGAATCATCACTTAAAGAGCTTGTCAGATATGCTTCGCGGTAAGCAGGGACGTTTCCGTCAGAATCTACTTGGAAAGCGTGTTGATTATTCTGGACGTTCTGTTATTGTTGTTGGACCATCTTTAAAAATGTATCAATGTGGTATTCCTAAGGAGATGGCATTAACTCTATTTAAGCCATTTGTTTTAAGAGAATTAATCAAGGCTGGGAATAGTATTGCAGTTGCTTCTAAGGCATGTGATAATCAGGATGATAGTGTATGGTCAATTCTAGAAGAGGTTATTCGTGAGCATCCTGTATTATTAAACCGTGCTCCTACACTTCACCGTTTAGGTATTCAAGCATTTGAGCCTGTATTGATTGAAGGAAAGGCAATTCGTCTTCACCCATTAGTATGTACCCCATTTAATGCAGACTTCGATGGAGACCAGATGGCAGTCCATGTACCTCTTTCTTTAGAGGCTCAGGCTGAGGCGCGCTTATTGATGCTTGCATCAAATAACATTTTAAATCCAAAGGATGGTAAACCGGTTGTTACCCCTTCTCAGGATATGATATTAGGAAACTATTATTTGACTCTTGAAAGAAAGGGTAGACCTAATGAGGGACATTTCTACAAGGATTTTGATGAAGCTTACATGGCGTATAAGAATGATAATATTACACTACATACTCGTATTTTTGTAGATCCTTCTTATTTATCTGCAGAGAAATTTGCAAATAATAAGGGACAGGGTAAGTATTTATTTACTACCTTAGGTAAAATGATTTTTAATAGCATCTTACCAGATGAATTCCCATACTTAAATGAACCAACTGAAGAGAATCTTTGTATAGCTACACCTAATAAATATTTCTTGGATTTTTCTAATCCTGAAAATACGTATGAAGCTTTATTAGCTCGTGAAGAGGTACAACCATTTAAAAAGAAAAATATTGCAAGAATAATTGCAGAAGTATTTAAAAGATTCCAAATTACAGAAACCTCTAGAATGCTTGATCGTATCAAAGATTTAGGATTTAAATATTCTACTATTGCAGGATTAACCATTTCTGCTGCTGACGTATTGGATTACCAAGGTAAGCAGGTTCGTATTTCTGAAGCTGATAAAAAGATTGATGAGATTACCTTAATGTACAATTTAGGTCAGTTAACGAATAAGGAGCGTAAAAAGCTAGTTGAAAAAGAATGGAGCGATGCTCGTAATGAGATTCAAGATGGATTATGGGCAGAGCTAGCTAAGCAAAAGGATAATCATATCTTTATGATGTCTGATTCTGGTTCACGTGGTAATGCTTCTAACTTTGCTCAGCTTGCAGGTATGCGTGGATTGATGGCTAACACTGCTGGAGAAACGATTGAGGTTCCAGTAAAAGCAAACTTCCGCGAAGGATTAACAGTATCCGAATTCTTTATTTCCACTCATGGTTCAAGAAAGGGTTCAACAGATACGGCCTTAAAGACAGCAGAATCTGGTTATTTAACTCGTCGTTTAGTAGACGTATCTCAGGATGTAATCATTTCTACTATAGACTGTGGAACAGAAAAGGGAATGTATGTTGAAGATATCATAGATGAGGGTGGCAAGGTTGTAGTTACTGTTGCTGATCGTGTTATTGGACGCTTTGCTGCAAAGGATTTAGTTCATCCAGAAACAGGAGAATTGATCTGTAAAAGAAATGAATTATTTACAGAGGAAATGGCCTCTATTATTTCTAATGCTGGAATTAAGTCTGTTGCGATTAGAACAAACTTAACCTGTGATGCAAAAACAGGTGTATGTATGATGTGTTATGGACGTAACCTTGCAACGAATAAGGTTGTAGAGGTTGGAGAAGCTGTTGGTACAGTTGCTGCACAATCTATTGGTGAGCCTGGTACACAGTTAACCATGCGTACCTTCCATACAGGTGGTGTTGCTTCTGCAGCCGATATTACACAGGGTCTTCCACGTGTACAGGAATTATTTGAAGCTCGTAAGCCTAAAGGTAAAGCAACTATTTCTGAAATTGATGGTGTTGTTGATGATATTCAGAAAACGAAGAATGGTTTAGCTATTACTATTATGAATGATACGGAGGAAAAGAACTATACCGTTGATGCTACATCTGAGCTATTGGTTAGTGTTGGCAGTGAAATTCATCGTGGAGAAAAGCTTATGAAGGGTTCTATTCATCCTAAGGAATTGCTACGTATCAAGGATGCTGAGGCTGTTCAAAAATATATAGTTGAAGAGGTTCAAAAGGTTTATCGTTCTCAATCTGTTGAAATATCAGATAAGCACATCGAAATTATCGTTCGTCAAATGATGCGTAAGCTTATCGTGGTTCAAGAGGGAGACACAGAATTATTGCCAGGAAGAGATGTTTCTATTAATGAATATAGAGATGCTTGTGCTAAAGTCTTTGCTGAAGGTGGTACTCTTCCAACAGCAAAACCATTATTGCTAGGTATTACTAAGGCGGCTCTTGCTTGTCAGTCCTTCCTATCAGCATGTTCTTTCCAAGAAACCACTAGAATTTTAACCCAAGCTGCTATTCAGTCTAAGACGGACTATTTGGTTGGTTTAAAGGAAAATGTTATTATTGGTGGACTTATTCCTGCTGGAACAGGTGTCTTATTTGAGGATGAATTTGAATGTGAACATCGTCCAGAGGATGAGAATATCTATCAAGAAATTAATGAACAAATTGAACAAGATAAGTCTTTAGAGGATGAAGAGGACTTAGATGACGAGTTTGTTACAGACGAATATCTTGATGAATTAGATGCTTCTTTAGATGAGGTAGAAGAAATAGAATAACTTTTAAAAGGATGTCCTTGAATTTAAAAATAAAAAAGGATATCCTTTTTTATTTAGGCATCTGTAATTAAAACTGCCATAAAACTCCAAAATTTTTGCCGTTGTTTCCCGTGTCACTTTTATTTTTTCTTATTTTGTGGTAAAATATTGCAGAAAAAGGAGAAATTTTGTATGGCGAAGGATACAAGTGTAGATTTAAGGAATCAGGTAATATATCAGGTATTTCCTAGGCAATTTTCTGATACTGCAAATTTTAAGGGAGTCACTAAGGAGTTAGATCGTATTCAAAAATTAGGAGTTGATATTTTATATTTATTACCAATTCACCCCATTGGAAATCTCCATAAAAAGGGGACATTAGGATGTCCATATTCTATTATGGATTATCGTAAAATAAATCCTGACTTAGGAACAATGAAAGACTTTAAAGAATTAATATTTGAGGCTCATAAACGGGATATTAAGGTAATGATAGATATTGTTTTTAATCATACATCGAAAGATTCGTATATTTTGAACGCTCATCCCGAATGGATGTTTAGAAAAAATGGAGAAATCAGCAGTAAGGTAGGGGATTGGTGGGATGTGACAGATTTAGATTTTTCAAATTTAGCTTTGTGGAATGAATTGTTACGTGTTCTAAGATACTGGGCGAAGCAAGGTATAGATGGTTATCGGTGTGATGTCGCTTCAATGATTCCACTGGATTTTTGGATTCTCGCGAGAAAGGAATTAAAGAAAATCAATTCTAATTTTATTTTACTGGCTGAATCTATAGATTTTAATTTTGTAAAAGAAATAAGAGATGCTGGCTTTGATGCAGCTTCAGATTGTGAGCTATATCAGGCCTTTGATATGGAATATGACTATGATATATGGAGCTTATATGATAAATTTATAAAAACAAAAGAGGGGTTAAAGGATTGGGTAAAAGGATTAAAATGTCAGGAGTCTTTATACCCCAAGAACTATATAAAGGTTCATGCTTTAGAAAATCATGATCGAGAACGTATTACGAATTTTATTCAAGATGAAGCACAATTAAAAAACTTTACTGCTTTAATTTATTTATTAAAGGGGGCAACCTTTCTTTATGCAGGGCAAGAAGCCTGCGATAAAAAAATGGAAAGCCTGTTTGATTTAGATCCGATAGATTGGTCTACTTTAGGTAAGTATGGCATGTCAGAGTTTATGCGGCGCTGTTACCAAATAAAAAAAGATCCAATCGTATTAGAGGGAATTTATAAAATACATGATACAGATCAAGATGTGATTCATTTGACCTATTGTTTTGGAAAAGATGTTTTAGAATGTATTTTTAATATGGGGAATGTTGAAGGCAGTATTAGTACAACACTTTTAGATGGTAGATACATTAATATTATTAATGATGAAATGCTAGAGATAAAGGATGGTAAGCTAACAATAGATAAAAATCCAGTAGTGATGAAAGGACAGAATACATTTTTAATATTAAAATAATAATGTATCAAAAGGGGAAAGCTTTAGGAATTGAAATCCCTTTTTCTTTTTATCTCATAATTATAATAAGTTTAGAATAAAAAAAGGATGCTTTTAGCATCCGAAATAATCAAATGGCACCCGGTGCGAGAATCGAACTCACAATTTAATCTTAGGAGGATCACGTTATATCCATTTAACTAACCAGGCAGACACTCCATATTATACCAAAATAAACAAAACTTTACTAGATAGGAAATAAAAAAAGCCTATTTTCTTTAAAAATAAGCATTTTTAAACACACAAAGTCGTGTGTTTCCGTCGCAAACACAAATTAATTATTTTTTAAAATATATTGAAATATCAATAAATTTAATGTACACAAAGTCGTGTGTATGTAAGAAAAGTAAAAAAACAATAAAAAATAACAAAAATACATTGACATATATATTTTTTTTGATATAATCAAAATGCTGTGCCAAATATCTTATTATAAGATATGGTATAAATTAAGTTATCCTAAAAGATGGATAGAAAGGAGCTTTCAATATGCCAACTATTGAACAATTAGTACGTAATGGAAGAACAAATAAGGTTTTCAAGTCTAAATCTCCAAGCTTAGGAATTGGATTTAACACTTTAGAGAAAAAATATACAAAACTTCCATCACCTCAAAAGCGTGGAGTTTGTACACGTGTTACTACTATGACACCTAAGAAGCCAAACTCAGCTTTACGTAAATATGCCAGAGTTCGTTTGACTAACGGAATAGAAGTTACTGCTTATATTCCTGGTATTGGTCATAGCCTTCAGGAGCATAGTACAGTATTAATTCGTGGTGGACGTGTTAAGGATTTACCAGGTGTTCGTTATCATATAATTCGTGGTGCCCTAGATACTACTGGAGTTGCTAATAGAATGCAAAGTCGTTCTAAATATGGTGCAAAGCGCCCAAAACAAAAATAAAAATTAAAATTTAAAGGAGGAATCGCTCATGCCTCGTAAGGGACATATTGCAAAAAGAGATGTGCTTCCAGATCCTATATATAATTCTAAGGTAGTAACTAGAACTATCAATACAATTATGTTAGATGGTAAAAAAGGAACCGCACAAACAATTTTATATGGTGCTTTTGACCGTGTTAAAGAAACGACTGGACAAGATCCATTAGAAGTATTTACAAAAGCATTAGAAAACATTATGCCAGTTTTAGAAGTTAAGAGCCGTCGTATAGGTGGTCAAAACTATCAGGTACCTGTAGAAGTTAGACCTGAAAGAAAACAAACCCTAGGATTAAGATGGTTAATCAAATACGCTCGTCTTCGTAACGATAAAACAATGGAAGAAAAACTAGCTAAGGAAATTATGGATGCCGCAAATGGTGTTGGTGGTGCTTGTAAAAAGCGTGAAGATACTCATAAGATGGCTGAAGCTAATAGAGCCTTTGCACATTATCGTTGGTAAAATTAGTAGGAGAGAGATTATTTATGCCTAGAGAATTTACATTACAAAAAACTCGTAATATTGGTATCATGGCTCATATTGATGCTGGTAAGACGACAACTACGGAACGTATTTTGTTCCATACGAAAAAAATCCACAAGATTGGAGAAACACATGATGGTGCTGCAACAATGGACTGGATGGCTCAGGAGCAGGAGCGCGGTATTACAATTACCTCCGCTGCAACGACAGCTATCTGGAGAAATTATAGAGTAAACATCATTGATACTCCAGGACACGTAGATTTTACAGTTGAGGTTTCTCGTTCTCTTCGTGTTCTTGATGGTGCTGTTACAGTATTAGATGGTCAAGCAGGAGTTGAACCACAAACTGAAACTGTATGGCGTCAGGCTACAGATTATAATGTACCACGTATAGTATTTGTAAACAAAATGGACAAAATCGGTGCTGATTTTGAATATTCAGTAAATACAATTCATGACCGTTTAGGTGCTGTAGCTGCTGCCGTACAATGGCCAATTGGTGCTGAGGATCAATTTAAAGGTCAAATCGATTTAGTTGAAATGAAGGCGTATCTTTATGATGGAAATCCAAATGAAGATTTTAAGGAAGTAGAGATTCCAGCTGACTTAGTAGATTTAGCGAATGAAAAAAGAGAATTATTAATAGATACATTATCTCAATTTGATGATGATTTAGCTATGTTATATTTAGAGGGTGAAGAAATTCCTAAAGATTTGATTAAGTCTGTGATTCGTAAAACTACCCTTGGTGTTCAATTTTTCCCTGTTTTCTGTGGATCAGCATTCAAAAATATGGGTGTTAAAAAGATGCTAGATGGAGTTATTGATTATTTACCAGCTCCTACTGATATTTCAGCAACCAAAGGCACGGATAGTAAGGGAGATGAAGTTGATATTCATCCAACAGATGATGCTCCATTTGCTGCCTTAGCTTTCAAGGTAGTAGCAGACCCATTTGTAGGAAGATTAACCTATTTCCGTGTATATCAAGGTCATATTTCTTCAGGCTCTTATATTAGAAATACAACTAAGGATTCTAAGGAACGCTTAGGACGTATTGTACAAATGCATGCAAACCACAGAGAGGAAATCAAAGAGGTTTATGCTGGAGATATTGCAGCTGCAGTTGGTTTCAAAAATACAACTACAGGTGACACTCTATGTGATGAGAAATATGAAATTATTCTTGAGAAGATGGTATTCCCTGAACCAGTTATTAATGTAGCTGTTGAACCAAAAACAAAAGCAGACCAAGAAAAAATGTCTACGGCATTATCTAAGCTAGCTGAAGAAGATCCTACATTTAGAACCTATACTGATCCAGAAACTGGACAAACCATTATCGCAGGTATGGGTGAGCTTCACTTAGACATTATTGTTGACCGTATGAAAAGAGAATTCAATGTAGTAGCAAATGTAGGTGCTCCACAGGTATCTTACCGTGAAACAATTACACAAGCCGCTGAATGTGAAGGTAAATTTATTCGTCAGTCTGGTGGACGTGGACAATATGGTCATGTTTGGATTAGATTTGAACCAAATCCAGACAAAGGATATGAATTTATTGATAAGGTTGTTGGAGGTACTGTTCCAAGAGAATATATCCCTGTCGTTGATAAAGGATTACAGGAGGCACTTCCAAATGGTGTTTTAGCAGGATATCCTATGATTGATGTTAAAGCAACATTATTCGATGGATCTTATCATGAGGTTGACTCCTCTGAAATGGCCTTTAAGATAGCTGCATCTATGGCTTTAAAGGTTACGAAGGATAAATGTAAGCCTGTATTATTAGAGCCAATCATGGAAGTTGACGTTACTGTTCCTGAGGAATATGTAGGAAATGTTATTGGAGATCTTACAAGCCGTCGTGGACGCCTTGATTCCCAGGAAAAGCGTGGAAATGGTATGAAAATTCGTGCTTATGTTCCATTAGCAGAAATGTTTGGTTATGCAACCTCTCTTCGTTCAAATTCTCAGGGACGTGGAAACTTCATTATGCAAACACATCATTATGAAGCAGTTCCAAGAAATATTCAAGAAGAGATTATAAAGAGTAGAGCGTAATTTTTAACATTCTACTTGCAAACCCTTGCCAATTAGGGTAAAATATATATTGGTAAAATAAGAAAAATTTAAAAAATAAAAATTAGGAGGACCATTTAAAATGGCAAAGGAAAAATTTGTACGTACCAAACCACATGTTAACATTGGTACAATTGGACACGTAGATCATGGTAAAACTACTTTAACTGCAGCTATTACTACCATTCTTTCTAAGAAAGGTTTAGCACAGGCTAAAGACTATGCTCAGATTGACGCTGCTCCAGAAGAAAAAGAGCGTGGTATTACAATTAATACTGCACACGTTGAATATGAAACTGAAAATCGTCACTATGCACACGTTGACTGCCCAGGACATGCCGACTATGTAAAGAACATGATTACTGGTGCTGCTCAGATGGACGGTGGTATTTTAGTTATTGCTTCAACTGACGGACCTATGGCTCAGACTCGTGAGCATATCTTACTTGCTCGTCAGGTAGGTGTACCTAGATTAGTTGTATTCTTAAATAAGTGTGATATGGTTGATGATGAAGAATTAATCGACTTAGTTGAAATGGAAACTCGTGAATTATTAAGCGAATATGATTTCCCAGGTGATGATATTCCTATTATCCGTGGTTCTGCATTAAAGGCTTTAGAGGGTGATGCAGCTTGGGTTGGCAAGATTGAAGAATTAATGGCTACTGTTGATGAATATATTCCAACTCCAGTTCGTGATACTGATAAGCCATTCTTAATGCCAATTGAGGACGTATTCACTATTACAGGTCGTGGTACAGTTGTTACTGGACGTGTTGAGCGTGGACAAGTTCGCGTTGGTGATCAAGTAGAAATTATTGGTATTAGAGATACTCAAACTTCAGTTGTTACTGGTGTTGAAATGTTCCGTAAGCTATTAGACTATGCAGAAGCTGGAGATAATATCGGTGTATTACTTCGTGGTATTAACCGTGATCAAGTTCAACGTGGTCAAGTATTAGCAAAACCAAAATCAGTTACTCCTCATAAGAAGTTTACTGCACAGGTTTACGTATTATCTAAGGATGAGGGTGGTCGTCATACTCCATTCTTCTCTAACTATCGTCCACAATTCTATTTCCGTACTACAGACGTTACTGGTATTATTACTTTAGCTGCTGGTACTGAAATGGTTATGCCTGGTGATAATACTACAATGACTGTTGAATTAATTCATCCAATTGCTATGGAGCAAGGTACTAAGTTCTCTATCCGTGAGGGTGGACATACTGTTGGTGCAGGTTCTGTTGTAGATATTCTTGAATAGTCTATAATGAAATTAAAATATAAAGGTGATGTTTCTTGCATTGCCTTTTTATTTTTTATAGTATATAATTATTGAACAAGTGGTATTACATAGAAATAATGCATATCTCTACCCACTTGTATTGAAGCAATTATGAATAACGAAAAAGAGACGTAACATATTTTAAAAATATATAACATATCCTTAAAAAAGATGAGAAATTTATATTTTTTGTGGTATAATGAAATGAGGCATAAAATGAGAAAAAATGTTTTTAAAATTCTTTTTATGGTATTTGTAATTGGATGGATGGGAATGATTTTTTATTTTTCGCATCAGACAGGAGTACAATCCTCCTCTATGAGTAGTAAAATAACAAATAAAATATTACATTTATTTATTTCCTCTTACGATGATTTACCTTTAAATGAACAAACAGAGATTTTTAAAAATGCATCTTTTGTTATACGCAAGCTGGCACATTATTTTGAATATGCCATATTAGGATTGTTATTATTTTTTGCCATTTACAATTTCACCAATAAGCGAGGAATTGTATTTTCTTTAAGCATTGGCATTGGTGTTTTATATGCTATTAGTGATGAAGTTCATCAATCCTTTATTGGAGGAAGAGCTCCAATGGTTTTAGATGTTTTTATAGATTCCTGTGGTGTATTAACTATGCTATTATGTATTGAAATATTTTTGACAATTAAAAATTCGGTTAAGAAAAGGTAGTATTATGATTGACACACATTCCCATTTATTTGATGAAGCCTTTCAATTAGATATAAAAGATTGTATTGAAAGATGTAGAGAAGTAAATATTAATAAGGTAATCTTGGTTGGCTTTTCCCATCAAACAAATCAGCAAGCTTTTGAACTAGCTCAAGAGTATCCTCTCTTTTATCCTACAGCTGGTTTACATCCAAGCGAGGCCTCTAAAAATTATAAAGAAGATCTTCTGTATTTAGAAGAATTTATAAAAAAGCATAAGATTTATGCTATCGGAGAATGTGGATTAGATTATCATTATGGAAAAGATAATATTCATGAGCAAAAAAAATTATTTCAAGGTCAGATTGAACTTGCAATACAATATCAATTACCTTTAATTATTCACATGCGAGAGGCAACGCAAGATACTTTTGATATTTTAAAGGAATATAAAGGAAAAATTCGTGGTGTTATGCATTGCTATAGTGGCTCTAAAGAAATGGCAGAAGAATTTATAAAATTAGGATTTTACATCTCCTTAGGTGGACCTGTGACCTTTAAAAATGCGAAGGAAGCCAAACGGATTGCTGAGGAAATAGATTTGAAATCCCTTTTAATAGAAACAGATTGTCCCTATTTGGCACCAGTACCTTATCGTGGGAATAGAAATGAATCAAGCTATGTACTTGAGGTTGCAAAGCAAATTGCAACGCTGCGAGGAATGTCTGTCCAGCAAATAGAGGAAATTACAGAACAAAATGCAATAAAACTTTTTTCATTGGAGGAAAAGATATGAAAAAAATAAGAAAATGGATAAGCTTGGGATTAGTTATCGTTTGCTTGGGAATTTTTACAGGATGTGGGCTTTTTTCTAGCTCAGAAAAGGAGCCAACTAAAATTGAAAAGGAAATAGTTGAAATACAAAGCACAATTACAGAGACTTATAAAAAAATTTCAACTGGATGTGTAGGGATTTATGCAACTTCTGGGGATTCAGGTTCTGTAGGTTCTGGTGTCGTTTATAAAGAGGATAAGGGCATCTATTATGTAGTTACGAATCATCACGTTATTGAAGGGATGCGTACTGTACGTGTATATCGTGGTGGTGCAAAATATTTTAAATCTACTGTCATAGGAAGTGATCCTAAAAATGATTTGGCTGTTTTGACTTTTTCTTTAGATTTATTTGGTGGATCTGAGGTTTATGTACAAGATATATTTAATTATGAAGATGAAATTGTAACTGTTGGTCAAACAGTTATGGCTATAGGATGTCCTTTAGGCTTAGAAAACTTTAATACTCTAACTACAGGTGTTGTATCAAGAATTACGAAAAATGAGATACAAACCAATGCAGAAATAAATCCAGGAAATTCTGGTGGTGGATTATTTAATGCATCTGGTAGACTTATAGGTATAAATAGTTCAAAAGAGGTATTTACACAAAGTAATGAAGACGGTGTAATTATAGATATCCCAGTAGAAGGATTAGGGTATGCAATTTCATTAAATGTAGTAAAAAAATGTATCACAGATATTGAGAGTAAGAAAACAGTAATTGAACGACCACTTTTAGGAGTGACAGTACTACCAGTTAATCGTTATTTGCCTACTCAGGAATCAGAATCCTATATACCTTTATTACCAAATACAATGGATGCAGGAGTTATTGTAACTAATTTATCTAATGGAGTTGCTAAAAAGGCTGGTGTTTTGGTCAACGATATTTTATTAAAAGCAAATGGCACAGATATAGTTACAACCTTAGATTTATCTAATATTCTGAACTTATTACTAGCTGGAGATAAGCTGACTTTAGAGGTATATCGGACCTCTGAACAAAAAACTGTGACAATTGACATTACTTTAGAATAAAAAAGAGGTAGCAGAATATTTTTTCTGCTATTTTCTTTATTTGTCTTATCAATCCTACTTTGCTTTTACATATACTAAATTAGGGGTGATATCATGGCAAACACTTGTTGTAATAATACCAATACGACAACAACAAATAATTGTAATACACCTTGCGGTGGCGGCTTTGCATTTATTTTAGTACTATTTATCTTAGTTATACTTGTCGGTGCTGCTTGGGCATATTAATTTATAAATATATTAATATTGTAAGCCTAAAGAATTGTTCTTTGGGTTTTTATTTTTTTAAGAAATAAGAGTGGATTTTTTTGAAGAAAAAAAACATATTTTTATCCATTAGAAAAATCTAGGTGAATTTTAAGTATCATGTGAATATAAGGGTTGTAAATTCTAAACTTTTTGTATGGATTTTCAAGGTATGGTCAACATACATAGACACTATTTTTTCGCTCAGTTCTTTTGCATCTTTTTTAACATAATTTGGGCGAATGTCTATGTAATAGCTTTTTAGGAAGCTATAAAACATGTTCTTTATGTTTTTTTATTTTCTTTCTATTGGTTTTGTGTTATCATATAGGAAACATATAAAAGGAATGATAAGAATGCAGACAGATTTAGAAATAGCCCAAGAAGCTAAAATATTACCCATTGAACAAATTGCTTCTCAGTTAGGATTAAAAAATGAGGATTTAGAGCTATATGGTAAATTTAAAGCCAAAATTCATTTAGATGCTGTGAAAGGTAATAAAGCAGGTAAATTGATTTTAGTTACTGCCATCAATCCAACTCCTGCAGGAGAGGGGAAATCTACAACTACAATAGGACTTGCAGATGCATTACATCGTTTAAATAAAAATGTAATTGTAGCTTTAAGGGAGCCTAGCTTTGGCCCTGTTATGGGAGTTAAGGGTGGAGCTGCTGGTGGTGGATATGCACAGGTTATTCCTATGGAGGATATTAACCTACATTTTACAGGAGATCTTCATGCGATAACAACAGCGAATAATGCAATATGTGCGATGCTAGATAACCATATTCAACAGGGAAATGCTTTGGGAATTGACCCAACAAGAGTACTTATTCATCGTTGCTTAGATATGAATGATCGTTCCTTAAGAAACATTATCATAGGCTTAGGTGGAAGTGCACATGGTGTTCCTAGAGAGGACCATTTTGATATAACTGTGGCCTCTGAGGTTATGGCTGTTTTTTGCTTGGCTAGCTCATTAGAGGATTTTAAAGAAAGAATAAGTCGGATGGTCATTGCATATACTTATGATAAAAAGCCTGTGACCGTTGAAGATATCAAAGCTACGGGAGCAGTTACTTTAATTATGAGGGATGCTTTAATGCCTAATTTAGTTCAAACGTTAGAGCATACACCTACTTTAATACATGGTGGTCCCTTTGCAAATATAGCACATGGCTGTAATTCAGTTTTAGCGACGAAGCTTGCTATGAAGCTGGGAGATTATGTAGTTACTGAGGCAGGATTTGGAGCAGATTTAGGGGCGGAAAAGTTCTTAGATATAAAATGTCGCATGGCTAATATAAAGCCCTCCTGTGTAGTACTTGTAGCTACAATCAGAGCCTTAAAAATGCATGGAGGCATCTGTAAAGAGGACTTAAGTAAAGAAAATGTTACAGCTCTATTAGAAGGCATAAAAAATTTAGAAAAGCATATTGAAAATATAAAAAAATATCATGTTGGATATGTTATAGCAATTAATCGTTTTTCCACTGATACTGAGGCAGAGGTAGCTGCCTTGGCTACTTGGGCTAAGGAAAATGGGCATCCTGTTGCTTCATCAGAAGTATTTACTAAAGGAGGAGCTGGAGGCTTAGATTTAGCTCATCACGTTTTAAAAATTGTTCAGGAGGATGAACAAAAATTTACTTTTCTTTACGATACAAGCTTAAGTATAAAAGAAAAAATTAGTTGTATATGTAAGGAAATTTATGGGGCTTCTCAAATAGAATTTTCTCAAACAGCTAAAAATCAAATGATAGCATTGCGTAAAAATGGTTGGGATAAATTGCCTATATGCATGGCTAAGACGCAATATTCTTTGTCTGACAATCCTAAGCTTTTGGGAAGACCAGAGAATTTTAGTATATCTATACGTGAGGTAAAGCCATCTATAGGTGCTGGCTTTATTGTGGCCTTGTGTGGAGAAATCATGACAATGCCTGGGCTACCAAAGGAGCCCGCTGCTGAAAAAATGGATGTAGTTGGAGGAAAGGCTGTAGGCTTATTTTAAAATAAAGGATGAGATGGAATGGATTACATAATAAATCAAAGACAAGTAATTTTAAATTTTTCAGAAAGATTTTGTAAGAACGAAATAGAGGTATTAAATTCTGCATGCTTTAAGGATGTGTGGGGTAAATTTTTGGACCATATATACAAGGTAGAAAAACAGGATGTATTAAGAATTATTGAAATTTTGCCAAATCCGAAAAAAGATTACATCATTTTATTTAAGCTTTTATTAGAATTTGAATTAAATGAAATTAGTAAGCTGAGTAAGCATTTTAAGCTAATCCTAGAACATACAGATATTTTATATGAGCTTATTGAGAATTTTTATGACTATTGGCGTCGTATAGAAAGATATGGCTTAGTATATTCAAAAAGTAGAATGAGTGGTGTTGAAAATGCCTCCTTCACTGTTATTATGAATCAATTTACAAATGTTATTTTAAGCACCTATCGAACCATTTGTCATAAAGTATTAGGTGAGGCATTTTCTATATATAGATCATTACCATCAGGAGTTAATGCAGGCTTAATGATATCTAAGCATAATTGGATGGGAAAGGAAAGTAAGTATGCATTTTTATCTAAGGCTGCCGTCTTAGAACAGGTTTTAATACGTCCCCCTTTTATAACATATTCTTCCAAAAATAAACGTACAGGTACTTACCCAGAGGCATTTACAGATCCAATACCTTCTATTTCGAATCACTTCAAGGCAGAAGAGTTTTACTGTTATGCTGCAAGAGTTGGGAGTGCGCTAGCGTACGTTTACTTTCATAGGGACTTTTTAGCCTTAGGCTTAACTTTATGTAATTTATTTGAATTTGTCCCTTTATATAAATGCTTAAATCAAAAGCCAGATTTATTATATATTTTTGGTGCAGATTACCAAGGGGAATCTTATTTTTATCATGATAAGGAAGACGATATTTATTTAGGTGTTGCGCCTAGAAGCTCAAGTGTTGATTATTTTGGTTATATGAAAAAGATGCTTCTAACGCTATATAATGTGAAAATGATAGACAATGGAAATTTACCTTTACATGGTGCCTGTGTAAGCTTAACCTTGAAAAATGGTACTACTAAAAATGTTGTAATTATTGGAGATAGTGGTGCTGGAAAAAGTGAATCCTTAGAAGCCTTAAGCGAGTATGCTGGCGAGCAAATATCTTCACAATTGACAGTTTTTGATGACATGGGAACCTTTAAGCTCATTGACGGAGAGGTCATTGCATATGGAACAGAAATTGGAGCCTTTGTCCGATTAGATGATATGGCTTCTGGTTATGCCTATAGAGAAATGGATCGTGCCATTTTTATGAATCCAGATAAAATAAATTCACGATTGGTTATACCTGTAGCAACCTATAATCAGATTATGAAGGGCTACAAGGTAGATATGGTTTTATATGCCAATAATTTTGAGGATGCTCCCTTGCAGCTAAAGAAATTTGAACATTTGAATGAAGCATTAGATACCTTTATTCAGGGAGCTCGCTTTGCAAAAGGAACAACGCAGGAGGTCGGACTTGTTGAATCCTTTTTTGCTAATCCATTTGGACCAGTTCAAAGAGAAGAACAAACTAGAAAACTTTTAGATATTTATTTTTCAAGACTATTTGAAAATAAGGTATTTATTGGAGAACTGTATACAAAGCTTGGACTTTCTGGTCATCAGCAGGATGGTCCTAGAGGTGCGGCCGAACAACTATATAAAATTCTAGAATCCTAGCACTCAACTCATAGTTGATATTTTTCAATTATGAGTTTCTTGTATTTTCTATGATATTTAGAGTATAGTATAGATAAGGAGGCTACGGATATGAATAGAGAAAAAATGGCGAATTATTTAATAGAATTAAGAAAGGGAAAGGATTTATCTCAGGCGAGCTTAGCAGAACTTATGGGAGTAACATTCCAGGCGGTATCTAAATGGGAACGATCAGAGGCAATACCAGATATAACAATTTTAGAACAATTGTCTAAGTTGTATGGAGTTACTATTGATGAAATTATTAATGGAGAACCAAGAAAAATAGTTGTTGATACTCCAATTGTAACTAAAAAGAAAAGTTTTTATAACCAGAATAGAAGCTATGGAGTCTGGTTTAGTTTAGGCTTTATACTTCTTTTTGTGATTTTTGGTTTTTTACCTTATGTTCAAACGGGATTGTATTTTCAATTTTTATTTAGTAATTTATATTCATTAGGTAATTATTTTTTATTGCTACAATTCTTGGTTGTTATGAGTATACCCATTATAACCATGCTATTTAATCTAAATAAAAACAAAAAAAGCTTCACTTCCCTTTTTAAAGCTAGAACAATTATAATTATTATAGCATTAGTATTGAGTGGACTCTTAATTCCTTATTTCATAGTTACTAATCTTAGTGATTTAAGAGTGGGATTTTTCTTACTGAACGGATTAATCCTGGCTTTTATGATTCTTTGTTTAACTTTGAAAGTTCTAAAAAAGAACTTTCTTCTTAAAGATTTTGAGGAAGAAAATTTAGAAGAGTTACAAGAGTTAGATCTAAATTAAATAATAAGTTGATTGACTCATATCACATTGGTATGAGTTTTTCTTTTTATAGTATCTTTTTTTCAATCAAAATTAATGTTATAATACCTAGTAAAAGGATAAGGTGATAGGTATGGCAATTGTTATCTCTGGTAAGGAACTTGCAAAAAATAAAAAAATGAAAATGAAGGAAGAGGTGGAAGCTTATTCCTCATTATATGGAAGATTTCCACATTTGGCAGTTGTGCTAGTAGGAGAGGATCCAGGGAGTATGTCTTATGTTTCTGGCAAGGAAAAGGCCTGTTCTGAGATAGGTATTTTGAATACAACCATTCGAAAAGAAAGTACTATTTCAGAAAATGAATTATTAGAAATAATACACACATTAAATTCTGATGATAGGGTTGATGGTATTCTTGTACAGCTTCCATTACCTGGACATATTCATACAGAAAGTATTATTCAAGCCATACGTAAAGATAAGGATGTGGATGGGTTTCATAAAGAAAACGTAGCGAGCTTATATTTAAAACAGCCTGGCATCATATCTTGTACCCCTAAAGGTATAATTGAGCTTTTAGATTCTATAGAATATCCGATTGAGGGAAAAAGAGCCTGTGTTCTTGGAAGAAGTAATATAGTAGGAATGCCCGTTTCAAAGCTTTTATTAGATCGTAATGCTACAGTAACGATTTGTCACAGTAAAACAAAAAATCTAGCTTCTATTACGAAAGAAGCAGATATTTTAGTTGCAGCTATAGGGAAGCCAAAATTTGTGACTGCCGATATGGTTAAGGATGGGGCAGTGGTTATAGATGTAGGTGTCAATAGAGATATTGATACAAATAAGCTTTGTGGGGATGTTGATTTTGAACAGGTTAAGACTAAAGCGGAATACATTACGAAGGTTCCAGGAGGTGTTGGACCTATGACGATTTGTTGTTTGATGGAAAATACAATTGAATGCTTTTTAAAGCATGTAAAGGAGTAAGATATGATTGCACGTTACAGTAGACCAGCTATGCAAAAAATTTGGACAGATGAAAATAAATTTAATGCATTTCTTCAGGTAGAGCTTCTTGCTTGTAAGGCATGGAGTGAGATTAATGTAATTCCTAAGGCAGATGTGGAAAAACTAGAGAAGAATGCAAAATTTGATATCCATCGTATCTATGAGCTAGAACAACAAACAAGACATGATGTAGTTGCATTTACAAGAGCGGTATCTGAATCCTTAGGAGAGGAAAGGAAATGGATACATTATGGTCTTACTTCTACAGATGTGGTGGATACAGCAAATGGTTACCTATTAAAACAGGCAAATGACATTCTTTTAGAAGATATCCTAGAGTTTATGCAGACATTAAAGGATAGAGCCTTAAAATATAAAAAGGTTCCATGTATTGGAAGAACTCATGGAATTCATGCAGACATTACCTCTTTTGGATTAAAGTTCTTATTGTGGTATGAGGAAATGCAGCGAAATTTAAAAAGATTTCAAGAGGTGCGTAAAGAGGTTGAGGCTGGTAAAATGAGTGGTGCAGTAGGCAATTTTGCTAATATCCCTCCCTATATTCAAAATTATGTTTGTGAAAAATTAGGTATACAATCTGCAAATATTTCTACTCAAATTTTACAAAGAGATCGACATGCCTATTATATAGCTACCTTGGCCACAATAGCTTCATCATTAGAACAAATGGCGCTTGAGATTAGACATTTACAGCGCACAGAGGTACATGAGGCAGAAGAAGCTTTTTCTAAGGGGCAAAAGGGATCCTCTGCTATGCCACATAAAAGGAATCCAATTTCTTCAGAGAATATCTGTGGATGCTCTAGAGTTATGAGAGGTTATATGCATACTGCCTATGAGAGTATAGCCTTATGGCATGAAAGAGATATTTCTCATTCCTCTGCGGAACGTATTATTTTACCAGATGCTACAATGCTTTTAGATTATATGCTGCATAGGTTTAATGGAATTATAGAAAATTTAGTAGTTTATGAGGATGTTATGCTTGAAAATATCTATAAAACGAATGGTGTAATTTTTTCCCAAAGAGTTATGAATGCCTTAATTGAAGCAGGGCTTTCTAGAGAAGAGGCTTATGATTTAGTTCAGCCTATAGCAATGGAGGCGTACAACACCAAACAAGATTTTCAAACACTATTAGTAAATAATACACAGGTGATGAAACATATAGCTAAAGAAGCACTTTTAGATTGCTTTACGTTAGAATATTATTTCAATAATATTGAATATATCTACAATCGTTGTTTAAAGTAAAAGGAGAGATCAAAATGTTAAAAATTAAAATAGCCACATTTAAATCAAAATTACAGCATTCTAATCAGTTTGATAAAGAAATTCAAAGCTTTCTTTCTGCAATAGAACAAGGAATACATACTAGCTTAGAGTTTGCTCCTTTAGAAGATTATGATTGTGATTTAAAACTTATTTTTATACAAACAGGCGGGTCTGAAGGTTTATTTTTAGAAAATATTGCTCTATTAAAAGAACCCTATTATTTATTGACGAATGGGGGAAATAATAGCTTAGCAGCCTCCTTAGAAATTTTAACCTATTTGAATCAGCAAAATAAAAAAGGAGAAATTATTCATGGAAGTATTTCCTATATAGTCAATAGGATAAAGGAATTAGCAAGTATAGAAAAAGCAATTCACACACTTAAAACTACAAAATTAGGTGTAATGGGGCAGCCTTCTAACTGGCTAATTTCTTCAGTTCCTAAGTATAGTGAGGTTAAAAAAATTTTAGGTATAGAATTAGTAGACATCCCTTTAGAAAATTTGGAAACAAAGGCCAAAGCTCCGCATTTTTCTTCTATTTCTCCTAATGAATTTCCTGAATCCTTTGCAAAGGATATGCATGCATCCATCCAAATTTATGATGCAATGTTAGAAATTATAAAACAAAACAATCTTCAAGGTGCAACATTGCGCTGTTTTGACTTATTAACCTCATTAAAGGCTACAGGCTGCTTAGCACTTGCTAAATTAAATAAAGAGGGCTATATAGGAACCTGTGAGGGTGATATTATGGCTATGATAAGTATGTATATTGTTAAATTATTAACTGGAGATTCCTCCTTTCAAGCTAATCCCTCTCGTATAGATGTAGAGCATAATAGTGTTGTTTTTGCACATTGTACGATTCCATTAGACATGATTAAAGATAGTTATAAATTAGATACTCATTTTGAAAGTGGTATAGGGGTTGCAATTAAGGGTGAATTAAAAACAGGAAATATAACTGTATTTCGTATGTCCTCCGATTTGAAGCATTATTTCGTTTCTAAAGGAATATTAATGAATAATCTAAATGAGTCTAATTTATGCCGTACTCAAATCAATGTACGTTTAAATAAAAGTGTTAAAGAATTGTTGAAGCATCCTTGTGGCAATCATCATATTATACTTTATGGAGATTACGAGGAGCTAATTGAACAATTTATGAATACACTCTTAGCATGATTTTATCTTTGAAAAATTTTTATAAGACAAATATAAGAAAGCAATTTCAATTAAAAAATTGCTTTTTTTTATTAGTAAAAGCTTGGTATAATTGTGATTTATTACCATGAAAAGTGAAGCTTGTCAATATCAAATGTCGCTATTTTTCTTTCTTAAAAAATATGCTACACTAAAACTATATTAGGACGCTAATATATGAAAATTTAAGATCTTAAAAAGAGAGGAGAAATAATATTGAATGAGATAGAAGTAAGAACAATGAATTTTGAACCATTAGTGAGAAAGAGAATTGCTAGCTTTGTAGAAAGAATTTTGCAATGCTTAGGATATGATTTTCGTCATGAAATTTTTAAAGGAATCGTTTATGCAGAAGTAGAAGTCAAGACATCTACAGAGGCTTGGATAAAAAATTGTTATGATGCATTTTTATATTTGATTAGTAACTATCAGAATCCATGTTCAGAAGAGTTATTAAATAAATTTTTTTATATTTTAAAGGGGAAAGAGGTTAGTAATATGATAACAGCTAGAATAAGCTCAAAATATTTTTGGTTACTAGATTTAGCTCCTTTAGAACAAGCAATCGAATTACACAATATTGCTTATCAAGAATTATTTGAATTTGAAGAAAGCGAAAAAACTATGATTTCTTTGATGCTTTTAAATTATGCTCTAATCAAAGGAGGAATTCCATGTATTAGAATTCTTAAAGCAAATTTCAAATCATATTTAAAAGAAAGAGAGGATAAAATAGAATTTTATAATTTTATTTTAAATTTAATTCGATTCTCTAAATTTCAAAAAAAATCCTATTACAAAAAATTACAACCTCTACAATTTAATGAAATTTATCAAAGGATAAAGGCAGATAGAATCATTTTACAAGAAAACTATGGAATCAAGCATATATGTGTATATGGTTCCTTTAGCAAGGGACAAGAGAGAATAGATTCTGATATCGACTTGTTGGTTGTTTTTAAGGAAGAGGTACTAAAATTAGATAAAACTCGAACTAAGGATAAATTTAAAGAGCACTATGAAAAAATTTTTCATAGATTTGTAGACTTAACAGAGATAAGTCTTATAACGAATGACAGAGTCATCAAGGAGATGACAAGTTATAAACAAATATTTTAATAGATTAGGAGAAAAAAATGATAAATCAAGGATTAAAGTTATATACAAAACAGCTTTGCCAAAGTGTGGGAGATTCAGCAGAGCTAAGTATTAATTTAAACAAGGAAAATGCAAATTTGATTATAGCATTCCCTTTATTAAAGACAGTTGGTAATAGCGGAATAGAATTAAGTCTACTTTATAATTATCAAAATAGAAATGAACTCGGCTACTTTGGTAGTGGGATGCGATTAAATTTCTTTGCAAAGGTCACAGAGATAAACGGTGGATATGCCTTACATAATGCAGATGGAAGCATAGATTATTTTTATGAGAATGATGATTATAAGAATCAAGAGCTTCATAGTTCATTAAGGAAGATTATTGATGATGAATATGGTCTAGTATATCATTATGAGCTAAGAGATAAGCAAGATAATGTTCAAAAATGGGAAAGATTAAATACGGAATATTATAGTAAGCTAGTAACTAGCACAGAGGAGATTACTATTGATTTTTTAAATAGTATAAAAACTATAAAAAATGATAAGGGCGATATGATAAAATTTTATCTTCAGAATGGGAAAATAAATAAGATAGAATATATCTATGAAGGAGCAATTCTTTATCTAGTAAGCCTTGGGTATGATGCTAGTGGTAATTTAGAAACGATAACATATGGCAAGGAAAACATTATTCTACATAAAACAGAAATGAAAATTAGTAGTAATCAGATTCAAGTAAAGGATATGATTTCAAATCAGGAAATTGCTTGTTATCTTTCTAATGGTCTTGTATCCTCTTTGGTAGAGAGCTATAAGGAGGGTGACCTAAGAGAAAAGAAGACTATTATTGAATATGAGGAAGGAAAAACCAAGGTAATTAATTATAGGAATAAAGAAAGCTATATATTTTTTGATAAGAAGAATATGCCACTTTATGAAATGGATAATGAAGGAAATGCAATTCAGACGAGGTTTGATCAAAAAACAAAGGCTCTTTTATTTCAAAGTAGACTTGTATCAGTAAAAGGAGAAAGTCACAATTTGTTTGGTGCTGCAAATATGATTGAAAAAACAGGGATTAGTATCAAAGATATTTCTTGTACGGATCCTGTATTTCAACCCTATTTTGGAAGTACAATTAAAGAATTTAGAGGAACAGGAAGCTTAACTTATGAAATCCCTACAAATGTTTTAGCAACAGATGTCTTTACAGCTATAGTTTGGGTAAAACAGCTTACCTCTTATACTAAGGATTCCTATGTTAGGGTATCTCTTAGCGCTGGTAAAACGGTAAGCAAAATATTTGATAAAGAAATTAAGGATGATTATTTTGATCTTATGGTGCTTGGATTAAGCTGCCTTTATAGCTACTCCTATCTTCAATTGAGGTTTGAATTTAAAGGGAATGCTGCTATAGCAGTTGGAAATATTCAAATTTATAAAAAGAACTTTGGAGCCTTTTATGAGTATGATGCATCAGGAAACTCAATTGGTTATAGTATAGGAACAGGGAGCACTATAGCTAACTATAATTCTAACAATCTTGTTTCTTCTTTTTTGACAGAAAATTCTACTTTATATCAAATGGAGTATAATGCCTATCGCCAATTGAAGAAAACTAAAACTGCCTATGGAGTTGTTTTAGAGAAGGAGTATGACTTAATAAATCATCAATTAAAAAAGGAACACCTTTCAAATGAAGCAAAAACAAAGCAGCTTGAGCTTCAAAAAACTTATTCTGTAGATGGTAGATTTATAGTAGAGGAACAAAATACTTTACAACAAAAAACCAAATATACTTATGATAACTATGGAAAAATTAAAAAGGTAACAGATGCTTTAAATTCAATATTAGAATACGAGTATTATGATAATGAATTATTAAAGGAAATGAAATTAAATAATGCAAGCCAGGCTTCCTACACCTATGATTCTCAAAAAAGAATCCATACAATAACCTTAAGTAATGGATGTAAGTATGAATTCAATTATACGATTTATAATGATATTCAGGATATCAAAATGAATAACACTTTGTTATATTCCTTTGAATATGACACATTAGGAAGGGTTGTCAGACAAATTTATGGAACTAGCAAGAAATCCTTTGAATTTGAATATGATGAAGAATTGCTTCAAAAGATTTATTATAATGATGGTAAAAATAAACACCTAAGATATCAATATATTTACAACTCTAAAAAACAAGTAGAGAAGATTTTAGATAAGGATGGAAGAATTCTAAAAGCATTTATCTATGATGCAGATGATTTTGTCATCAAGACATTTAATTCTGAGCATGAGGTAGAGCATAATCTAGATAATTTAGGAAGCATAAATACTAGAAAGCGAATTGTTGAAAATCAAGAACTCGTGGAATCCTTTGATTCAATAAACCGTTCAAAGGGATCTAATCCAGAGTCATTAATGGATTATTTTCAAGGGCAAGAAAAATGGTTTGGCGGATTGTTTTTAGAGGATGATAAAATAAAAAATAACAAGCTAGCAGTTTCTCCTGTTCATCATAATGGAACTATAAGTGAATTTACAGTTCATAAGGATGGTATTATTCCTTATATTTCTATTTTAGGGTATAAAGAGTTGAGCTATGTTCTTCCCCAAAGAAGTGTAGGAACTATAAAATATAGTGGTTGTATAGCCTTTTGGTTTAAACCTAAAAATGTAAATAATAGACAAACTTTATTTTACGCTAGAGGAAATAGTGGAGATGCTTATGTCTATGCTTATGTAATGAATAGAAAAGTAACAGTAGAGGTTATGGATTCTAAAGGTAATAAATATTCGAATTTGATTGTAAGCAAAAATTTAATATCAGAAAACCAATGGAATTTCTTTGGCTTAAATTGGATGAGCAGAAATGATGGGGTAGGATATAAGGATGTATGTGAATTTGCATTAACAATTAATGGAAGCACAGATACCTATAAAAAAGAAAATCCTAGTATTGTTTTAGATTTAGAAACAAATCCAATTTATAATATCGGTCACTATTATTATGGAAGTGGAAGGGAATATCTTTCTGCTGACATTGCTTGTTTAATACTTGGAAATAACACCTATATAACCTATGATGAAATGAATACCTTTTATCGTGTAACTAAGGATTATATTATTGATAATCAATTAAAGGATGATGATACAGTATCAGTAGATTTTTCACAAGCACAGATATATACGACTGATCAAGAAATCTTATCATCTTTTGAAATTTTTCCTTTACAAAATCATGTAAAATCAATTCACGGAATAGAACCAATAGCCTTTAATTTAAGAAGTGTAACAGCATTTGATAAGGATAGAACCTTTAACTATAATTCCATAATAAAACGATATGCCTATGTAGCAGATGGAGCAGTGTTAAAGTATAACTTTAAGCAATCTTCTACTGGAACAATTTTTATGAGAGCATACACAGATGTTACATCTGAAAAACAGTATTTCTTAGAGGGTAAGGATCTGGATGGAAGCATCTTAGGTCTATATCGAAATAAAAATCAAAAACTATGTATTCAATGGCAGGATACTACGATTGAAACAAGCTTTATTTTTCCAAACAATACCTGGCATTCTATTGCCCTTTCCTTTGACACAAGCAGCCATAAGGTTAGAGTTTATTTTGATGGAGAAGTTTTTGAACATGTGGTAACCACAGGAACGTATAAAGAATTAATTTTTAGCATAGGACGTAAAACGGATAACAATGGAAATACAAGTAATTTAGGACTAAATGAAAATTTCTGCCCATTAAATGGTCAAATAGAAATGCTATCTACTCAAGCAAGTTATTGTAATAAGGAAGTATTAGATAAGCTTAGAGAGGAATTAAAGTCCATTACTAAAGTTCAATTATATGATGAGCTAGGCATGTTACAAAAAACAGAACTTCATAAGGCAGGAACAAAGATATTATCGAATTGTATTGAATATAAAAAAAGACAAATCGATGAAAATCAAGCGTTAAGCTATTATGTTGGACATGAGGAGCAATTAAGGGAAATAAAAAATCAAGAAACCTTTATATTTGAAAAAAATCATGTATATGCAATGGATGGGGAGGACTTGTATTATATACGCTTAGAACCAGATATTAGATTTACAAATATAAGTTGGGAAATTGCGGATAATCTTTATGAAGAATATACATTAGAACAAAAGAAGATTTATAATAGAATCAATGAAGGCTTTTGTTTTGCAGAGGATAGAGCATTTAAGAATACATTTGGAGCATCTTTATACATATTGGATTTAGGTCAAACTCTAGAAGAATCTCCATATTTATCTCCTTTAGTATCTAAGGAAACTCTTCAAACTGGAGCCTCTATATTGACAACAAGAAGCTATAAGACAGATGCTTTAGGAAGAGTAACAGAAATTAATGACCCTGTATTTGGTTCTCATACCTATACATATGATAATAGAGGCTTCTTGATTAAGGAGGATAATACATCCTATACCTATGATGGTAATGGAAATATGATATGGAATGGTAGGTATGCTTTAGAGTATGACTCTGTTATAAAGGACAGGCTCATATTTGCTGAGGGATATGATATCGAATATTATACAGATGGGAATATGTTAAACTGGAAAGATAAAGATTTAGTATTTGAAGGAAGAAGATTAATGCAATGTGATTCCACAGAGTATACTTATGATGAAGAAGGATTAAGATTAACAAAAACAGTAAATGGAAAAAAAACCAAATACTATTATGATGGTAATCAACTAATCACAGAAATAAACTCAAACTATAGATTAGATTTCTTATATGATGAGAATGGGGTATTATATGGATTTATTAAAGATAATCAAAATAAATACTTTTATGTAAGAGATTGTTTGCAAAATATATTAGGAGTTATAGACTCTAGTAGTAATCTTGTGGTAAAATATAAATGTGATGCATGGGGAAATCATAGTGCATGTAATCCTGATGGAAGAGTAAATAATTCAGAAACGTTTATTGGAAATATAAATCCATTTCGGTATAAGGGATATTACTATGATACAGATACAGAAATGTATTATTGTAAGAACAGGTATTATAATCCTGTGTTAGGTAGATACATTAGTCCTGACTCTATTGAGTATTTAGATTCAAATAACATCAATGGAATGAATCTTTATACTTATTGTTATAATGATCCTGTGAATTATTCGGACGGATCCGGACATATGCCTGAATGGGCACAATGGTTAATTGGTGGTGCTCTAGTAGTTGGAGCAATTGCACTAACTATTTGTACTGCTGGTGCCGGTGGAGCCCTAGCCATTGCAATGGGTGGAGGATTTTGGGCGACTGTTGGTAGTGGCGCATTAGTTGGAGCAGTTGTTGGAGCTGCCAGTGGAGCCCTTATGAGTGCTGGTACTCAAATTATTGCAAATGGATTTGAAAATTTCAGTTGGAGTGAAGTTGGTAAAGGTGCAATAACTGGTTGTATAGCAGGAGGCATTGCTGGTGGATTTTTTGCTGGAATTCAATATGGATTATCTGCTGGTAAAATTGCCAATAGTGTATCAGGATTAAGTAAAGCGCAAACTCGATTAGATAATGTATTTAAACCGCTAAATAATATTAAAAATTTATCAAATATGCCGTTTAGCGGGGCTAATATTGCCAGAAATATAGGACAAGTTGCAGGAAATTATAATAGTGCATATTCAGCATATATTTTAGCAAAAGGGGCATATGCCATTGTAAATACAACTGCTAAAGTATTATATTTTGTACTTGAGAATTTAACTAGTAATTTAATTGGATCAATGTTTTAAGAGAGAAGAATGGTGAATCATGTGGAAATAGAATTTAAAAGAGCGATATTTTCTACCAATCAAATAATAATTAAAAAAAGAAAACAAAATATTATTATTCCATTAGTTAAAGTGGATAAACTTCTTTATGCAAAGTTTTCTATAAAAAATTATTTATCTTTGGGCTTTGGAGATTGGAGAACAACAGGTGGATTATATATTTATTTGAATGAGAAAATAAATAATAAAAAGATGTATTGTTTCTTTATAAAATATGATAATCTTACAAAAATACCAGAAAATATTTTTAAGAAAATTAAATTTTATGTTCCAGGAGAACCATGGTAACAAGGTGGTTGGTTGATGTATTGTTTGTAGGTTCCATTTATGCAAGAGGCACAATGATTTTGAGTGCGACTACATTTCGTGTTACAGGTTTGTTTAACAATGGATATGGTTAGAAAGCAGGAAATTGGATGGGTGGGGGGATATTAAATGCCACGAACAATAGGAATTTCAATCATAACATATTTAGATGGATTAAATATGAGCAGATTTTTTGGCATGGATTTAGATATGTAAAATGGTTTGCACTTCCACCACGAATAAATTCGGCATCAAGATAAAAACACATCACTAGATGTTTCCTCCTTTAATGCTTGGTATAGGCATTGGGCTATGCGAACCATGGAGCACATGGAATTAGGAGGTTAAGTATGATTTAGAAAAATCTTGAATCTTTGAGATTTGAAACATTGAAAAACTTGTTCGAAAAGTTGATTGCAATAGAACTTTTTAAAGACAATATTAATTTATATGATCAGAAAATTGAAATTGTATTTCATACTTAGTTTATACTTACTATTACGATTAAATGTTATTTTGAAATTTGTATAAATAATGTAATATCTTGTAGTAAGATAGAAGATGTCGATATTTGGGAAACATTACATGACTATTTTCAAGAGGATATTATTTATATTGAGTACGATAGTTTGTTTGGAAAAAATAAAATAGCTATGTTAAGTAGGGACAAATATGTTCATCAAAAGGAAAAATTAAAAGGAAAACCAAATGTAAAAATCTTTACTATTAGAGAATTGCTATATAAATCCTAAAACATAAATTATAACACATTTAAAGTTAAAAAATATAGATAAAATTTTAATAGTTTGCAGGGGCTTTTATTTTACATTACTCTAGTGAATAATGTTGATCCAAGTGGTTGTTTTGCTATAAGTGCAATCATTATTGGTGCGATTGCAGGAGCATTTGGAGCGTTTGGAAATGCAGGATTAATTTTTTTAGGTTCCTTTGCAGGAAATATGATTGAAAGTGCATATACTTTTACAAGCGCTGAAAATGTTGGATATGCAATTTGGACTAGCTTATTGTCCAGTGCTTTAGCAGGGGCATTTACTGCTGCAAGTAATAAAATTACAAAATCCTATTTTGACAAATCCTTATCTAATGCATCCAAAGGAGTTAGAAAGCAAATGAGTCAATTTTTGAAAAATATGAAGAAGTTTCCCACAAAAGCTGGAGCAATTCAACTTATGAAAAGCGTAGAAAAAATGAGTAGTGCATCAGGTATAATCGGTACAATTAGCACAACAATATTAGGATTATTTTACTAAATAAGAAAGGAATAAAGTTATGAGTAAGCACCAAAAAAGAATATTAATCACAAACGTTTGTGTTTCGAGTGGAATTATTTTGGCAGTATTAGGAGTAGCATTGATGAATATTTTTGGCTTTTGTATTTCAGATGGAAATTTATCTGGTAAATTAATATTGTTATCTTTTATTTTGATGATTATTGGTTTTATACTGCTAGTTATTGCCACAAGAACAAATGCGAACTTTTTCCCACATTTTGGGTATTTGCGAACTCATATTTTGCCTCCACCCACAGAGTCTTTTGGTTCTGCAGGAGTTCCTAATAATCCTATCTCAGAATTTGATATTCCGATTACTAAATTTATGCCTGATGTTTTGCAAGCACAAGAAATAGCTAAAGGTGTATACGAAATTATCATAGACCAGAAGAAGTATACTTTTGATATGAAAGGTTGGATTCTTAAAGAATATTATATTTATGAAATTATTTTAACCAAAATACAAATAAAGTTTATGATGAAGAATAAAATAAAATCATTGTGTATGAGTCTAGAAACAAAAAATATATCAAATTTGAAATTAGATTTTTTAAAACAAAGCGGGAAAAAGAAGTCTTATACATTAATACAAGATGGAAAAACCAAATTGAATTTTAGATTTAAGCATAATATAAAACAAAAAGTTATTTTTTTCAGAAACAAAAAAAAATACATATAAATGCACTCTATGACTTTAATGTTTAAGTTTACTACTTGGAAATTGTGCAATAAATCTAAATAAGCAATAGTTTTTAGGCAAATGAATACCAATCACAGCATTTTGTGGTTGGTATTTTTTAGTGGCAGAACAAGAAAAAATTGGTGTTCCTAATTGTTTACGCAAAATATATTAGGAGTTATAGACTCTAGTGGTAATCTTGTGGTAAAATATAAATGTGATGCATGGGGAAATCATAGTGCATGTAATTCTGATGGAAGAGTAAATAATTCAGAAACGTTTATTGGAAATATAAATCCATTTCGATATAAGGGATATTACTATGATACAGATACAGAGATGTATTATTGTAAGAGCAGGTATTATAACCATGTGTTAGGTAGATTCATTAGTCCTGACTCTATTGAGTATTTAGATTCGAATAACATCAATGGAATGAATTTATATGCATACTGCGGAAATAATCCTGTTAATTATGCTGATCCTGATGAACATATGCCGAAGTGGGCAGCTTGGTTAATTAGTGGCATTGCTATTATTGGTGGAATAATCTTGTGTGCAACTGGCATTGGAGGTATTGCTAGAGGTGTATTAATAGGTGCTGGAGCTGGATTTGGAGGTTTAGCATTTTCGGCTGCTTCACAAGTTACAAATCTTGCTTGTATGGGGTATTTAGCATTAGGAGTGACAGCATCATTTACAGGAGGATTACTTGGTAATTTAGCAGGAACTGTTTACACAAATTGGCACGATTCGGGATTTAAAAATGTCAATGTTAACTGGAATGAAACAATTGCTATTTCAGCACTAATGGGTTCATTGAATATTTTTGCCAGTATGGGGTCTGCTATGTCAACTATCGCAAGTAATATGGGAAGAGTTGCAGTCGACTTAAATTCAAAAGTGGCACTAAGGATTTTAGCGGGAATTATTTCTGGTGGAACAGAAGCTACTTATGATTTAGCATCATATTTGATTGGTAAATTAATATCCACATTTTAATTAACGGGAGGAAAAACAAAATATGGGGAAAAATAAATTTTATAAAAATTTATATCAATCAATATCTTATTTTTCAGTAATTATGATTTTTGTATTCTTTTTGCTTATAGGATTTGTTGCAAGTCTCAATTATGAGAATAATTTTGGGTGGATATTATTAGTAATTTCGATCTCGTTAATTGTTTTGTTTTTTCTCTTAGGATTTTATTGGATTTTCCAAAAAGTATTAATAAACGAAAAAGGAATACAAATAGTTTTCTTAAATAAAATTATAAAAGAATGTTATTGGAAAGAAATAGAATCTATTGAAGATGCAAATATTATGAAGAATCCCGCAATAAGAATTAAATTATTTAATGGTTCAGAAATTCACTTAGATAAAAGAAAAAGTATAATTGCAGCAATTGAATTATGTTCAAATAGGATAGTGAAATAGTTAGAAAGATAGAGATTGTTTATCGACTTTTGAATTAAGGATTTGTTAGATATAGATATATGTGGGTATTCGTAAGAAGCCTGTAGATACAGAAATGTATTATTGTAAGAGTAGGTATTATAATCCTGTGTTAGGTAGATTCATTAGTCCTGACTCTATTGAGTATTTAGACCCTAGTAGTATCAATGGAATGAATTTATATGCATACTGTGGAAATGACCCAGTTAATAGATATGATCCTATGGGACATTCATGGGAATCTTTTTGGAGTGGAGTTGGCGATTGGTTTCAAAAGCATTGGGTTGAGGTTGTTATTGGCACTGCTTTTATTGTCGGAGGAGCTGTTGTATCAGCGTTAACTTGTGGCGTTGGAACCACGGCATGGGCTGCATTTGGCTCAGCATTATTAAGTTCTGCAATTCAAGTAGGAGCTAGTGTTGCTATTGGTGTTGGTGTAAATGGTTTAGTTAATATAGCCAACGGAAACAATTTTTTCGATAATGTTGGAGATACCATTGCATCATCTTATATGTGGGGTGGAATCTTCTCTGGAGGATCTCAAATTTTAAGTGGAGGAGCAAGAATATTGCGAGCTAAGGCAGGATTTAAAGGTATAAATTCAACTCATTTTGGATTTATGTCTCCTGATAAATTATATCATAACCAAGATGGTATGACATTATTTAGAATTGGAAGTAAGGATGGCCTGAAATTAGCTGTAGATTTAGGTCGTTATGGTATTCACGCACATAATCTACACACTCCTTTGATTCTGTTTTTAGTGGGACTGATTGAAGCATTTTAGTTTGAAAGGAAGAAATATATGAGAGTTTCAATTTTAAAAGATAGGAAATTTATAAGCACTAGTTTTTATAAAATTGATTATGACAGAATTTTATCATTATTAAATTTAATAAGAATTGAAAGAATTTCTATATTCATAGATAAAGGAAATAAGTATTGTTTCAGCAATAGTATTTCTACAAATGAATTTATAGAGTGTGTCACCAAATTGAATCAATCGTTATTAATTTTTGATGGTTTGGTTGATGAATGTTTTGCTGATAAAGAAATTAAAACACTTTCAAACAGGAAGATATTAATCGAAATTGATTTGGGTGAAAATCAAGTCTCTATTTTAATCAATAAGAATAACGCAGATGTTCAAATTGAGGATATTAAAAAAATTTAAAATAGCAAATGGACTTTAGATGAAAAAATACCAATCACAGCATTTTGTGGTTGGTATTTTTTAGTGGCAGAACAGGAAAAATTGGTGTTCCTAATTGTTTATGCAAAATATATTAGGAGTTATAGACTCTAGTGGTAATCTTGTGGTAAAATATAAATGTGATGCATGGGGAAATCATAGTGCATGTAATCTGGATGGAAGAGTAAATAATTTAGAAACGTTTATTGTAATATAAATCCATTTCAGTATGATTCTACGGGACACTTTGCGATTTCCTTGACACTATTGGACTTGATTATTGGGGCAGTTTCACTTACAACTGCAGGTGGTGATGTAGCGTATGATATTGCCAAAAAAAGTAGAGCTGAAGGTTGAAAGCTTGCAGGGTGGACGCTATGGTGGTGCTTTAGGGCACTTTGGTTATGTAGCCATGGCAGGAGAATTTGGTTTTGGATTTTATTAAATTTCTAATGCTGAAGGCTATGAACTCTAAATTTTTAAATGACCGTTCCAAAATGGTTGCAAATTTTAAAGTTTTTCCAAATAGAACAATCACTCCAGATTCAACGTTATATGCTGAAATAAATTATTTATTAGAATTAGGGTATCAATGGACAATAGATTTTTCCCATACCCTTTTCTTTTTGAAAGAAAAGACATGCACTTTACGTATTATGTCTTTTTTTTGGTTTTTAGTGAAAAACAGTATTAAGTATGATATAATAAAAAAATCGAGGGATATTATGAAAAGATTATTTTTAGTAGAAAATTATAAACCAATACTAGATTTAATAAAAACAGAAGAGGCAATAAAGTTTGTTAAGGATACCTTTGAAAAAGATTTAGCTGAGGCCCTTTCTTTAATACGTGTATCTGCACCTCTATTTGTTTTGCCTTCCTCAGGTTTAAATGATGAGTTAAATGGGGTAGAAGAAAGAATAAGTTTCCATCTCAAATCATTGTCAGAGCCAGCAGAAATTGTACAAAGTCTTGCTAAATGGAAGAGAAATGCTTTAGGAAGCTATGGTTTTATTGAAGAGACGGGGTTATATACTGATATGAATGCTATACGTAAGGATGAGGAATTAGATAGTATTCATTCAGCTTATGTAGATCAATGGGATTGGGAGAGAATTATCAAAAAAGAAGAGAGAACAACAGAGTATTTAAAGGATACGGTTTGTAAAATCTATGAGGTTTTAAAAACAACAGAACAAAAGGTTTGTAAGGCTTATCCAAAACTTCTTCCTACCTTACCAAAAGAAATATACTTTATTACTACTTTAGAATTAGAACAAATGTATCCAGACTTATCTCCTGTAGAAAGAGAAAGAAAAATTTGTAAAGAAAAGAAAGCCGTCTTTCTTATGCAAATTGGTGGACCATTAAAAAATGGTATGCCACATGATGGGCGAGCAGCAGATTATGATGATTGGAGACTCAATGGAGATATATTGGTTTATTACCAAGAGTTAGATATAGCCTTGGAGCTTTCCTCTATGGGGATTCGTGTAGATGAAGAAAGTATAATGAAGCAATTAAAATGGAAAAAAGAAGAATATAAGCTAAATAATCCTTATGTACTTGACATACTTCATCATAAATTACCTTATACTATAGGTGGAGGAATAGGTCAATCTAGATTATGTATGTTTTTTTTAAAGAAGGTACATATTGGCGAGGTACAGGCCTCTCTTTGGCCTAAAGAGGATGTTGAACTTTTAAAGAAGAAAAATATTATCTTGTTGTAAAAGAGGTGTTATAGTGTTAGTTTTAGGAGTTGAAAGTAGTTGTGATGAAACTTCTGTTTCTATAGTAAGAGATGGGAAAGAGGTGCTATCCAATGCGATTCATTCACAAATTGATATTCATAAAAAATTTGGTGGAGTAGTTCCTGAGGTTGCCTCTAGAAATCATGTTTATCAGGTTTCTATGATTTTTGAAGAGGCGCTTCAAGAGGCAAAGGTTAAACCAGAAGAGATAGATTTGGTTGCTGTAACAATGGGACCAGGACTCATTGGATCCTTGTTAGTAGGACTTAATGCAGCCAAAGCATTTGCATTACTTTATAAAAAACCAATCCTTGGTGTTCATCATTTAGCAGGTCATATTTATGCAAATGCAATTGAGCATGATATGAAATTTCCTGCTGTTTCTTTATTAGTTTCTGGTGGAAATACAGAGCTTATCTATATGAAGGATCATTTTGATTTTGAAGTGATTGGAGAGACTCTAGATGATGCAGTAGGTGAAGCATATGATAAGGTAGCAAGAGTCATAGGACTTCCGTATCCAGGTGGACCACATGTAGATAGATTTGCACATGAAGGAGAGGATACCTATGCTCTACCCAGAGTATATTTAGAGGAAGGGTCTTATAATTTTTCTTTTTCTGGATTAAAAAGTGCTGTAATTAATTTAGTACATAATAAAGAACAAAGAGGAGAATCTGTAGATCCTAAGAATTTATGTGCATCCTTTCAGGCTGCTGTAACAGAGGTCTTGGTATCTAAAACGCTTCGTCTAGCAAAAGAAAAAAATGTAAAACAAATTATTGTTGCAGGGGGAGTTTCTGCAAATAAAGGATTGAAGGAAAGGTTTACAAAAGATAATACAGATTTTGAAATTTGTATCCCATCCATTAAGTATTGTACAGATAATGCAGCAATGATTGCTGTTGCAGGTTATTATCAATATCAAAAATTTAAAAAATGTGATGACTTAAGCTTAAATGCTTATGCATCTTTAGACTTGGAGGAATTATATGAAATTTAGTGAGTATAAATATACACGTCCAGAAATAGAAAAAATTATAGAGACTATAGAGAATGCCAAAAATAGGTTTTTAAAAGCGAAAGATTCTAAGGACGCAGAAAACATATTGCAAAATGTTTTGGAGCTAAGTGAGCATTTTTCTACTATGGGGACGCTTTGTTCTATACGTAATAGTATCAATACAGAGGATGAATTTTATGAAAAGGAAATCAATTTTTTTAATGAGAATTCTCCAATGTTTTTAAAGGCAATGAATGAATTTTTAGAGGTAGTTTTAGCTTCTAAGTTTAGAAATGATTTAGAGAAGGTATTCACTAAGCAATGCTTTACGAAATGGGAGCTGGAGTTAAAAGTATTTGATAAGAAAATTATGAATGACCTGGTTGAGGAAGCTAAGCTAAATACGGAATATTCTAAGCTTTTAGCTTCTGCAAAAATCGAGTTTGATGGTAAAATAAATAATTTAAGTCAAATGAATGTTTATTCTAATAGTCTAGATCGAGAAACACGAAAAGCTGCTGAAATGAAAAGAGCAGAATTCATGGAGTCTATTGAGGAACAATTAGATTCCATATATGATAAATTAGTTCATATTCGTACGAATATGGCTAAAAAACTTGGTTATAAAACATATACAGATTTTGGATATTTGCGATTAGGTAGAAGTGATTATACTGCTAAGGAAGTTAGTACCTATCGCAAGCAGGTTTTAGAATATGTTGTGCCAGTTGCAAAAAGAATTATTGAGGCACAGTCTAAGCGCCTTGGCATAGATGATTTTAAATCTTACGATATTCCTATGTTCTATAAGGATGGCAATCCTAGTCATGGGAAATCTAAGGATGAGCTTGTTTTAAGTGCCCAAGCTTTTTATTCTAAATTATCAAAGGAAACCAATGAATTTTTCACCTTTATGATAGAGCATGAGCTCATGGATTTGGAGACTAAGCCCAAAAAAGCAGGTGGTGGCTATTGTACGATGATTGCAGATTATAAGTCTCCCTTCATTTTCTCTAATTTTAACGGAACTATGGGTGATGTGGATGTCTTGACTCATGAGGCAGGGCATGCTTTTGAAGTATATACCGCCTCTAAGCTTTTACCAGTATCTGATATCTATTGGCCAACGCTAGAGGCTTGCGAAATACATTCTATGAGTATGGAATTTTTTGCTTATCCTTATATGCAGCTTTTCTTTTCAGAGGATAGTAATAAATATAGATTTAAGCATTTGAGTGAGGCCATTACCTTCATACCTTATGGAGTATGTGTAGACGAGTTTCAGCATTTTGTTTATGAACATCCTGAGGCTACACCTCAAATGAGAAAAGAAAAATGGCATGAGTTAGAGCAGAAGTATACACCATGGAAGAAATATGATGGAATTGAGTATTATGAACGTGGCTGCTATTGGCATCGTCAAGGACATATCTATAATGACCCATTCTATTACATTGATTATACCCTTGCTCAGGTTTGTGCCTTCCAATTTCTTTTATTAGATAGAGAGAACCACGAAAAGGCTTGGAATATGTATTATGAATTATGTAAGCTAGGAGGATCGAAATCCTTTATTCAATTGATGAAGGCTGTTTCCTTAAAGAATCCGTTTGAGCCTGAAACCTTAAAAGCAATCATGCCAAAATTAGAGACGATTTTAAAGGAATTGGAGGTTTAATATGGAGGAACTTTTCAACATATTAAAAATAGTTTTATTTGGTATAATAGAGGGGATTACAGAATGGCTTCCGATTAGTAGTACAGGACATATGATTCTTTTAGAAGAATTTCTAGGTGTGCAAAGTATATTTGATGGGGGTAAAGCCTTTTGGGATTTCTTTTTAGTAGCAATACAATTAGGGGCTATCCTTGCCGTAGTTGCTTGCTTCTTTAATAAGCTTAATCCTTTTTGGGGGAAATCCTTACAGGAACCAACTAGAGAAAAATCGAAGGAAGAGAAAAAAAATATTTGGCTTTTATGGGCAAAGGTATTCGTAGCCTGTCTTCCTGCAGCTGTTATAGGAATTATTGCAGACGATTGGTTAGACTCTGTATTTTACAATTCTATTACGGTTTCTATTACTTTAATTTTATATGGTGTATTATTTATTGTGATGGAGCTATGGAATAAAAAAAGAACATTTAAGGTTACAGATGTAGGACAATTGACTTTTAAAACAGCATTAATTATTGGGGCTATTCAGCTTTTGGCTTTAATTCCTGGAACCTCTCGTAGTGGTGTAACAATATTAGGAGCAATGCTTATATTGTGTAATCGTGAGGTTGCCTGTGAGTTTTCGTTCTTTTTATCTATTCCTGTGATGTTTGGAGCTTCTCTTTTAAAGGGAGTAAAATATGTTCTTCAGGCAGAGGCCATTACAGCGAATGATATTACCTTACTATTGATAGGCTCTATTGTAGCCTTTGCTGTATCTATGGTTATTATTAAATTTTTGATGAGCTTCATTAAAAAGCATGATTTTAAGGTCTTTGGTATATATCGTATTGCTTTAGGTATTCTATTGCTAATTTTATTTGCCTGTGGAGTGATGTCTATTTGATAATACGAAAGTATTTAGAAAAGGATTATGCTTCTGTAGCCGATATTTGTAAAAAAACAGCAAAGAAGGGCTATCAAACTAATGTTGCCTGTTGGCTGTTTTTGGATTATTATTTGGAAAGTGAGCCAGAGCATGCCTTTGTTGCTGAAGTGGATGGCAAGGTCATAGGCTATGGTGTTTGTTCTTTGAATGATAGATTATATTTTAAGGAAATGAAAGAAAAATGGATTCCTAAAATTGCATCTTATGCAATATATTTAGGATTGTTTTCTAGACTTTCGTTATGGTTTAATCTTTATATAACTAAAACCTATCAATGCTCTTTCCATATGAATATATCAAAGGACTATCAAGGGAAGGGTATAGGAAAAAAGCTTTTAGATGCAATGATCCTTCATATACGACAGTATCAAAAGAATTTTTTGTATTGTATAACAGAGAATAAAAAAACTATGGGGTATGGATTTTATAGGCACTATGGCTTTCGGCAAGTAAAGAGTTTTATGGGAGCAAAAGTTTTAGTATACAAAATAAATTAAATCATAGTAATAAGTGAATAATAATGCTATAATACTAAGATAAAGGGGTGATACAATGCAAAGATGGATTGCATATTTACGCAACCACTATTATCTAGAGATTTTAGCATTTTTTCTTTTTCTCTTATCTTTTTTTATTGAACCTATATTAGGAGCAATGAACGGACAAGGCTTTGTATTTCATCCAGTTCAGCAAATATTTAAAGGGTATTATGAAATTATTAAGTCTCCCTCTATATTAATAACAGATTATGTATATATTGCAGGTCTAGGAGCAACCTTTTTTAATGTATCTACCATTCTTTTTTGTAATGTTCTTTTTTTGCAATTATTAAAAATAAAAATGAATGGTCCTATTTTTTCTGGGTTAATCATGATTGCGGGCTTTTCCTTTTTTGGGAAGAATATGATGAATACCATTCCTATCTATCTTGGTATATTTTTATTTTCCCTTTATAAAAAAATTCCTTTTAAATCTTTTATCATTACCATTCTTTTTTCAACAGGAATTTCACCCTTGGTTAGTTATACTATGTTTGGCTTTTCCCTTCATTTAGGAATCTCTATTCCATTAGGAATATTCTGTGGATTACTTGTAGGATTTTTAATTCCAGCCTTTGCTTCTCATACTATTGTATTTCATGAAGGATATAATCTTTACAATACAGGATTTGCGTTAGGAATTCTTTCGGCTTTCTTTTATGCAATATTTAGATTTGCTGGATTGAAGGTGGAATCTGTTCAGCTTTATGATAATAGTTCATATCATGTATTTTATTATTTTTTACTTTTCTTAGCTTTGTTTTATATTCTTGTGGCCTTTCTTCATGATCATCATGTATATAAAAAATATTGGAGCTTGTTAAAAACGAATGGACGTTTGATTAGCGATTATGGTGGAGAGTTTGGCAATGAAGCTGTATTTTTGAACTTTGGAATCCTTTCCTTTTTGTTATTCTTACTTGCAATTCTATTTCGGGTTAAGATAAATGGTGTAATATTTGGAAGTACCCTTGCAATTATAGGATTTACAGGGTATGGGCTTCATTTGAGAAATGTCTTACCCATTTGGATAGGAGCAGGTATAACTATATTGATTAGTATGGCGATACAAAATCAATATACCTTAACTGTTAGTCAAGTCATGATGTTTGTATTTGCCTCTGGAGTTGCTCCTATTGCGGGGAGATATGGGGCCATTTATGGATTACTGATAGGTGCCCTTCACATCATATTTACACCCATAGTTATCTCTCTTCAAGGAGGCTTTGATTTATATAACAATGGGTTAAGTGCAGGCTTTGAAGCTGCCTTAGTTACCGTTTTGGCAGAAAAAATTTTTACAAGGAGAAAGAAGCATGGTAGAAAATCAAAAGGTATGTAGAGTTATAGAAGAATTTAGTTTATATTTATTAGAGGCTGAGGTAGAGGATTTAAATATTAAGGTTTCTAAAACAGAAAACAGGTTTTCTATTTTAGTTTCATGTCAAAAGATTGCAGATGATTTATTAGAGGAATTAGATGAAATATTCAAAAGAAAAAGACAACATGAATTTGAAATTTATGGCTGGGAGCTGATTGGTCAAGGTGATGCAGAAGGACATGAATTGGCTTTGGTAAATGATTTGATTGATTATTTTACCTATTATATAAGCCATGGAAAGGTTTATTTTAATTTGGTGAGATATGAATAAGTATAGTTGGAAATTTTGGATTAAGCTAGTAGGTATATTACTTTGTATCATTACATTTATTACCCTAGCTGTTGTCATTTATTTGAATCGGTTAAACCCTTTAGAGCTAGATCAAGCTGTACGTGATTTTTGTTATAAGATTCGAGGGGAAAAATATGGCTTTGGGTATTGGTTTTTTAGAATAATTACAGAGTTTGGCAATTTCTATGTTATTGCTGTAATTATAGGTATGATTATAGTGCTTACAAAATGTGATTACAGAGCGATTAGTATTTCTTTAGGAATTTTATTGGCAGTTATTTTAAACGTTGGCTTAAAGGAAATCTATATGAGAGAAAGACCGTTTATTGATTTAAGGTGGATGTCTGAGGATTCTACTAGCTTTCCTTCGGGACACTCAACGGCAGTAGGTTTTTTATACCCGTTCATTATGTATCTAGCCTATCATTCAAAATCGTTATCTAAAATAAAAAAGAATATTCTATATGTCATGTGCTCTTTGATTATTCCCTTGGTAATGTTTTCTAGATTGATTTTGGGTGTGCATTATTTTACGGATGTGATTGCTGGAGTTTCTGTTGGGATTATGGTTTCCTGTCTAGCCATGCTGTTTTATAAGCTATGTGAACGATATGATTTTATGACAGAGGGATTATTTTCTAAAATTTCTAATAGTAAAAATAAAAATGATGAATAGACATAAAAAAGAGGTTGATGGTTCAACCTCTTTTCCTTGAGGATTTTCTTCCTTTTCTGCTGTTTTATATCCTATATTTGTATACTTTGTCGATGAGGATTTTGTTTCTTTTTTTTAACGTATTTCTCGTGTATGTAATAGAATTTTAGCGCATATAATAAATCAATGAGGAGGGGTAACCATGGAAGAATTAAATGCTAGAGCCAAGCAGGTATTTGATTTGATGAAGAAGTATTCCTTACAAAATAATATAAAAACTATGGGCAGTGAATTTCTTATATTGGCAATGTATGAGACAGAGGATAGTCTGTGTCATTTCTTATTAGATGAATATGATGTCACAAGAGAAGAAATTGAAGAAAAGACAAAGAATGTTTTTATTTTACGAAAGGATTTAGGCGAATTTAACGCTTCCTTAGAAGCAATTTTACATCAGGCAAAACTATTAGCAGGAGATCATTTGATTTCAGAAGAGCATCTATTTATGGCTGTTTTGATGAATAAAAATACGATTGCCTGTTCCATTTTAGAAGCCTTAGAATTGAATATAGATGAGCTGATTGCCGATGTAAAGGATATTTATGATTTTGATCATCAGGATACGAATGAAATCTCTTTTGTTAGAAATATAACAAAGGAGGCAAAAAATGAAGAGCTCGATACCTTTGTGGATCGAAGTGAATATTTAAAAAGATTAGATGTTATTTTACATAGGAAATATAAAAATAATCCATTACTAATAGGTAATGCAGGTGTTGGTAAAACAGCTATTGTTGAGGGGTATGCCCAAAAGCTAGTCAAAGAAAAATCTGAGGTATCTATCTTAGCATTAAATTTAACATCAATGCTCGCTGGCACAAGATACCGTGGAGATTTTGAAGAACGCTTTGATAAATTTATAAAGGAAATTGGAAGCAAAAAGAACGTAATAATTTTTATTGATGAAATTCATACCATTATAGGGGCAGCAACAACGGATGGTAATTTAGATGTAGCTAACATGCTTAAGCCATTACTTGCAAGAAATGGCATTAAGCTGATTGGGGCTACCACTTTAGAGGAATACCATAAAACAATTGAAAAGGATAAAGCTCTTGCAAGAAGATTCCAAACTGTCTTTGTAAGTGAGCCAACCTTATCAGAAACGGAAGATATCTTATTTGGTCTACGTCCAAATTATGAAAAGTTTCATAATGTTCATTTGAATGATGAGGTATTAAAGTATTTAATTACAGAATCTGATCGTTCCATTTTAAATAAATTTAGACCTGATAAATGTATTGATATTTTAGATGATATGCTGTCGTCCGCATCTATAGCTCATAAAACAGAGGTTACTAAGGATGATGTTGATGTATCTATTCAAACCTATCTAGGAAATAAAATACTTAAGGATACCTATACCCTTCATTACCCTAGTTTAGAAAAATATAAATGGCTATATTTCAATCATCTTTTAGATGAACAGCCTTTATTGAAATTAAAATATCATGGGATATCTGAAGGACTAGAGGATTTGGTTACAGACTGTAGAGAAATATTTAATATTGGACATGAGGCTGTTTTAAGCTTAGATTTAAGTGGCTATAAGGATTCCTTTATGCTGACTAGCTTAATCGGAGCACCTCCTGGATATATTGGTTATGAGGATGAAGGTATTTTATCTAAGCATATTTTGGCATATCCAAGTTCTATTTTAGTACTAAAAAATTTTCATGAGGCTAGTGGAAATGTTAGTTCCTTTTTGTTAAACTGCATTAGGAATGGCTATTATACCGATCAAAAATCTAGACTCATTCAGCTAAAGCATGTTATCGTTATCGTAGAGGGTATTCAGGATAAAAAGCTGATAGGATTCAGTGAGAAGCTCTTAGAAGAGGATGCCTTATTTGATGAGGTTATTTCTAGTGAAAAAAATACAACTGCCAATTTGAATTATATATATGAAAAAGCTTTATCGCGCTTAAATTATGAAATCTCCTTTGACTTTGATATTAACTCGTCTAACAAGCGAAAGGTAAATAAATATTTATATGAATTTACTAAAGCAAACGATAAGGGAAAATATGAAATCCATAAGGAAGATATTTTAGATAATTGGCTATAAAAGGGATTTAAGCTCTAGAAGAGCTTTAAAGCCCTTTTTCTTTTGATTACAAACTAGGGTCTAGTAAATATTGTAAAATATGATACAATAGAAATATAAGAAACGAGGTTTGAATATGATACATATTATTACAGATTCTACAAACGATTTAGATTTAGATACGATTACAAAGCATCATATTGAGGTGCTACCTCTGTACGTTAATTTTTCAGATGAATCCTTTAAGGATGGTGTAAATATTACGACTAAGGAATTATATGAATTGGTAGAGAAGAAAAATGAGTTGCCTAAAACAGCAGCTATACCACAGCATACCTTTGTTGAGGTTTTCCAAGCCTATGTTGCTGCTGGGGATGAAATTTTATTTACAGGCATATCTAAGCAAATGTCTAGAACCTATGAAAATGCCGTTTTGGCTGCAAAAGAGGTAGACGAAAAGAAAATCTTTATTGTGGATTCTATGAATCTATCCACGGGGATAGGGTTACTAGTTTTAAAGGCTTGTAAGTATAGAGATCAGGGATTTTCTGCTAAGGAAATAGCTGAGGCTTTAGAAAAAGACAATAAGCGTGTTTTATCTCAATTTGCAATTGAACGAATGGATTATTTATATAAGGGAGGAAGATGCTCGGGGATGGCAAAGCTTTTTGGAACCTTATTAAAAATTAAACCTATCATTGCTGTACGAGATGGAAAGATGCATGTAGCTAAAAAGCCTCATGGTAAAATGAGGGTTGCCTTAGACAGTATGATGGAACAGTTGAAAAATGATTTACCAAGACTAGATAGAGATGTTGTAGTGATTACACATTCCTTGGCTTTTGAGTATTGCGATTATATAAAAGCGAACATTTCAAAGTTTTTAGGGGATATCCCTATTTTATGTACTGTTGCTGGTTGTGTCATTTCTTCACATTGTGGGCAGGGAACAATTGGGATATTATATATGGTTAACAAAGAATAGAAGCTTACTTTTTTTTCATTGATTTTTATAGCAAAATTAGTTATAATTTGTAGAAAGAAAGAGGTCTATACTTATGAAAAAAAGAATAAAAGATGAAGTGATTTTTCAAGATAGGGAGCTAATGGTTGAAGAAAACCCTTGGAATAATAGAATAACCCTAAAGTTAAACGATGAACCACTAAAAAGAATAGACAAGAAGACATTTGTTTATACACAAGATGGGATGGAGAAGAAGATAGTATACGGAGGAAATAAGCTAAAGGGAACCTATATTACAATAGATGATAAAACGATTCCTGTATTTCCAAAACAGCCACCTTATGTTTGGCCCCTAGCAATTTTGCCGTTTTTACTAATTTTGATTCTATCTAATATTCCAGCACTAGGTAAAGCTGGTTTTCCTTTGATTGGTGGTTTAATTGGTGGAGGAATATCTGGAGGTTTAAGCTGTCTTTCCTTGTATGTAATGTCCATGAATGAAAAGCATATTTGGAAGATTTTTATAGGCCTAGCATTTATAGCGCTCACAATTTTAATTTGCTTACTCCTAGGATTAGCTATTGTCTCTATATTTACAATAATAGAAAATTAAAATGCAGATGACAAAAAAGTCATCTGTTTTTTTCTTTTCTTCGCTTTAAATTGGGATATATAATGGTATAATAATACAGAGGTGGTGTTGGTATGGAAAAAAGATTAATGGATATAAGCTTACATCTTTTAGATTTGGGAAAACGAAATCGTTTGATCAATTATAAATCTATAGGCTATCGAGCTATAGAGGTACACCAACCAAGTATAGAAACAATTTTTGATAAACTTACATCAGGAATCACTTTATCTATATTTCCTTTAGATCCAGTTTTACAAAAATATCATAAAACGATAGATGATAGTGGTATGTCGATAGAGGAATATTCCACAGGTAAGGTTAAGGATATTACAGAAGGAATACTTAAAGCAAATGATCTTTTATGCTATAAGAGAGGATATGCGTTAGAAAAAATTTGTAAGGCTATTTATCGTGAATATAAATCTACTTTGGTAGAAAAAGGGATTAATTCCTTGTATATGACGTTTGGTATGGCAGAGTATAAAGAGAAGCAGGAAAGCTATTTAGCTCCTTTATTGTTAGTTCCTTTGGAGCTCACCTTAGACCAAACCCACTATAGATTAAAGGCTAGTGAGGATGAGGTGGTATTGAATCCAACCTTAGCATATCTTTTAAAAGAGCAATATAAGCTTACGTTAGAAGAATATAATGAGAATATCTATACCTTTTCCGAATATATGAGTATGATTTCTAAGCTTCTTTCAAATTACGACTTGAGCTTAAAGCTACAAGTATCCATTGGTATTTATTCCTTTTTAAAAATGAATATGTTTAATGATTTAAGGAATCATAAGGATATTGTATTAGAGAATGAAAATATTCAAGCTCTTTTAGGAGGCTCTGTCCAATCCTCAAAGCCAGCTTCTTCACTTAAAATTTATCCAGTTGTAGCTGCTGATCAATCTCAATTAGAGGCTATTAGCTATACTGCAGAGGGTAAATCCTTTGTTTTACAGGGTCCACCAGGCACAGGAAAAAGTCAAACTATAACGAATATGATTGCTACCCTGATTGGTAATGGGAAAAAGGTTTTATTTGTTTCTGAAAAGCAGGCTGCATTACATGTTGTTTATGAAAATCTTAGAAGAGCAGGACTAGAAAGCTTTGCTCTTGAGCTTCATTCTCATAAAGCAAATAAAAAGGAGGTTATTGAGGAATTATATAAAACTGCCATTTTACCACGCTATGATATAGCCCACGATGTTTTGAGCTTTGAAGAAAGGTATGTTTATTTGACAAGTTTATTAGAAGAATATCGAACAAAGCTTCATGAGCCGATTTTGAGAACAGGGAAAAGCTTGTATGAAATTTATTCTGCCTTTTTGAAGATAGAGTCTCCTGACTTTATCCTTCCTATTGAAAATATTGAAGCTATTGATTACAGCTTATATATGGAAATCTATGAAAAATTAAAGCTGTATGTCATGTATTCCTCTGCATTGGGCTATGATTACCATAGAGGTCCCTTTTATGGGTTCATTTCTAAGGATTTTATGTATTTAAAATATGAAGCAAAACAGGATTTGGAAAAGCTTTGTCATTTTTTTGAAGCGATGATTGAAATGAAAAAAATGCTGACTAAGGCTTTTCCTTTAGAAATACATAGCTATAAAGATATAGTGGATACGATTCCCTATTTAGATTTAATTTTGCAGTTGAATTATTTTTTACCAGATTACTTTCAGAAGGAAAAAAGAGAAATTCTTTGTAAAAAGCTAGAACAATACAAAAAAAGAAATGCTTATAAATCAAATTCCACCTTAGATCAATTTATTGATTTAAGAATCTTAAAGCTAGAAGGACTCGAGGAATTAACTCAAGTTTTTTCTACTACCCTTCAAAAGCCATTTAAATTCTTATCTCCAAGCTATCACAAAGCCAAAAAAGAAATAAAATCTTATACAAAGATAAAAATGCAGGATAAGATTATTTTAAATAAATTAGAGGAGACTATAGAGTATAAAAGAAACCTTTTAGCATTACGAAAGCTAAGGAAGTCTCTTCCAGAAGAGTATCGTCCTGTAGAATATGATGCCCTATATCAAGATGCAGAAAGCTTGATGAAACTACCATTCTCTTTAGCTTTAAATAAGGATCAATTTATTGCCTTAAAAAGCTTATGCTTGGATTTGGTTATTCAATTTAAAAAGATTAATACATTAGATTTAAAAAACTATATTTCACGTTTTGATTCCTTAGTCATCAATCTAATTGAGGCAGATGTAGAAGAGCTACATTTAAAGCTTAGGGATATGGTAGATTCAATAGAATTATTAGAGGTGCATACAGAAAGACTAGGAATTCTAGAAGAGCTTAACAAAAACTCTTTCATAAAATTTATAGATTATTCTATTGAAAACAAGGTGAATATAAAGAGGCTTTGTAAAAATTTTGAAGCCTCCTATTGGCAAGCCAATATTTTATATGAGCTAAATTACAATCCAATTTTAAGAAAATTTTCTAGTCTTGAAACAGAAACAATTCTTAAAGAATTTAAGAGCTTAGATTTGCTACATTTAGAAACGAATAAGGCACACATCGTTTCTCTACTTTCTAATCAACGACCAGATGAGAGTCTCATGCTGGGTTCTAAATTTTCTATTTTAGTTAAAGAATATAATAAGTCTAGAAAACAGAAGCCAATTCGTTTATTATTAGAAGAAATTTTTGATTTGATTTTAGATATTAAGCCTGTCTTTTTGATGAGCCCTTTATCAGTTTCTACCTATTTAAATAGTGAATTAAATATGTTTGATGCTGTCATTTTTGACGAAGCCTCTCAGGTTTATGCTTGGGACGCTTTAGGGGCAATCTATCGAGCTAAGCAGTGTATTATTATTGGTGATAGTAAACAAATGCCACCTTCTAATTTTTTTACAAGTCTCATAGAGGATGAGGAAGAGTATGAAAATGATAGAGAGTCCATTTTAGATAAAGCTAGTACAGTATTTTCTACAAAAAGATTACAGTACCATTATCGAAGTAAAAGTGAAGAGCTTATTCAATTTTCTAATCAAAAGTTTTATGATAATAAGCTTATTACCTTCCCTCAGGCTAAGCCTCATCAGCATGGTCTTGGTGTTGATTTTCATTTTTTAATGGGGACCTATGAGGTTAAGGCAAGGACCAATAGGATTGAGGCAAACCATGTCGTGGATTTGATTTTTAAGCATTTTGAAGGAACACCAGATAAATCCTTGGGCGTTGTTGCCTTTTCTAATGCTCAGGCAGATTTAATTGCAGACTTAATTGATGAGCAATTAGAAGCCTTTCCAGAAAAAAGATCTTATTTAACTAAGCATATAGAGGAGCCCTTTTTTGTGAAAAATTTAGAATCAGTACAGGGAGATGAAAGAGATGTTATCATCTTTAGTATTTGTTTTGGTTACACAAAGGAACATAAATTTTATCAACGCTTTGGACCATTAAATGTATTAGGAGGAGAAAAGCGTTTAAATGTTGCCATCACAAGAGCTAAAGAAAATATAATTGTTGTAAGCTCTATTCGCTCAACAGATATAAAGCTAACACAAACAGAATCAACGGGAGTTGCTTTACTCAAGGACTATTTAGCCTTTGCTGAGTCACAATCTAATCCAAAGATATTTTCTGCTGAATCTACGGACGGCGTTATTTCTAGTGTTTCAAAGTTTCTTTTGCAGAATGGTTACTTGATGGATACCCATGTAGGATGTTCTTCATTTACCATTGACATAGCAATTTTAGATAGAATTTCAAAGGAATATCGTGTAGCTATTATGATAGACGGACCATCCTATCAACTAGGAAATTGTAGTGATGCAAATGCTCTTCAGGAAAGATTATTAGAGCGTTTGGGTTGGAGATTTTTAAGAATATTTTCAACAAAATGGATTATGAATAAAGAAATGGAACAAAAACGTATTCTTGACTTTTTAAAAGAGGATGTTTCAAATGGTCAGGAAGTAATAGATGGTCCTCAATTTTTGATCAAAAAGGAAGAAGCTTTTGAAGAAAATTTTACCACCTATCCTAAGGTAACAGAAGAGGAAATCCGTAAAGCTTACCATCAAAAAACACCAAGAGACGTTATTGAATTGATTATAGGTAAGGAGGCTCCCATTCATATAGATTATTTATTAAAGAGAATATGCTTTATGTATGGTCGAACAAAGGTTACAGCATTGGTTCGTGATTATTTTGAAAAGGATTTAGCAGAGCTAGAAGTTTACAAGGATAAGGATTTTCTTTCTCTTCACCCTATTGTTGCTCTTCCTTTACGTATTTCTAAGGATAGATCTATTGAACACATACATCCCTTAGAGCTGATGGATGCTATCTATCAAATTGTAAAGAAAAGTAATGGTATTACAAAGGATGGATGCTTTAAACATATTGTAGGACTTTTAGGCTATAGTCGTATGAGTGAGCGCGCTATAGAGATATTAGAGGAAGCTCTTGTATTTTTAAAGCTAGATGGAAAAATTATGGAAAAGCAGGATTGCTTGTATATTTGATTTTAATAGAGATAACAAAAAGAATATCTAGAAGAATGTAATATTCTAGATATTCTTTTTTGCTTAAATATAAAAGTTTATAGGATAGGCTAAGTATTTTATTTCGTCTAAATCTTCACAAGAAACATAGCCAGGCTCTGCCAGAAGAAGACTAGGAATTCGATTTACAATCGTGGCACATGTATGTTCAACAGTACAAGGCTTCTCTACACGGAATTTAACGTTTGGTTCACCAAGGATTTCCCAATCACACATATCTCCATCCTCAGGACCATAAACCTTACCAATGGTTTCCTCTTCTAATAGAATTCCTTGATGTGTTTGAATCGTAACTACGGCAGACATACCAATACAATGTCCAGCAGGAATCGTTTTTCCTAAGGTTTTGCTGTAAAGATCTTTTTGGATTGTATAGGGTACATTTTTTTGTGAAATGCTCTTTATGGTTAAACCTAATTTAGAAACGATAGCTTCCGTTGCATTCCAGGCATAGGAGGGTACTATTTCTGTTGGATGGGCAAGAGTCTTTTCAAACTCTTCCACTGTAAGCCCACATCCATGAGCCTCTGCTAGGGCTAAGCCATAATCTTCAACATTGTAGCTATACGCACCCTTAATCTTATTGATTTTATGCGTGCCACCACATACCATACTGACCATATTAATCCAAAATATATCTTGCATGCCAGAGCCTGTGATTGTGCAATTATTTTCTTTGGCTAGTAAATCTAGCTCATTGGTTATTTTAGAAGCTGTGGTCCAAGGATAAATAGCCTCTTCGCAGGTGGTAATCACAGAGATTCCTCGCTCTAAGCAATTCTTACATGCTTCATAAATATCTTCCATAAAGCTAAATAAAGTGATAATAGCTACATCTGCAGCAGAAGAGTCTAATACCTTATTTGCATCACTTTCAATTTTTGTTCCAAGCTTAACACCTAAGTCAGCAAATTCACCAACATCTTGTCCAAGTATCTCTGGATCAATATCAATTGCCCCAACTATATCAGCGCCCTTTTCATAAAGATATCTTAGAATATATTTTGACATTTTACCACAACCATATTGTACAACCTTAATTTTTCTCATAAATTTATCCTCCAATTGTCATGCGTACTTCTACATTAGTAGTATATGTCTATCAAAAATGATTTAGAACAACTTTTGAATAAAAATAAAAAACTATGGTATGGCCTTCTTTCTAGAAACCATACCATAGCCTTTACAATATCTCTTTATTAAAATGTCCTCTTGTATCTGTTGTAGAATCAAATAATCTTTCTTTGGTTTCCTTCGCTAGCTTCCTTTTGAAGCTTTGAATTATGCTTTTGGTCTTTTCCTTATCTTCAATTGTAAATTGTAATCGATAGACGGCGATATTTTTAATATAATCTAATTCATCGATTAAATTTAAGCATTTCCCATTGAGTAAGGTGGTACTACAATCTTTATGAGAGAGAATAGGAAAGCTACCATAGTCATCCTTTAGACTATAACGATATTTTTTACATTCCCCACAAAGATTAAATTTTTTTAGTGGACAATATTTTGTATATAGAAGATGCGTATGTCCATAGACAATCATTTCTAAATTAGGATAGCCCTTATTTTCTTTATAGTAGGTGGCAATGAGCTGTTCTATCTGCTTTTTATTTAGCTCATAGGATATTGTGATGCGATGAACACCTAAGGAGTGTAATTGATAGACGGCTTTTGAATTGACGACATTTAATGAGAAATCACTGATTAATTCGTGTCCATTCCTATAGGTATAAATGCCACCATACCCACCAACAAGGACGCTTCCCTCTAGCTTAGGATAAGTAGTATTATTCCTTTGAATTGTATTTTGAGGAGTATATAGAATAGATATTCCACACTCCTTTGCTGCTTCAGCTTGTTCCTCAGTTGTAGCATATACAGCCAAAACAGGCTCCTTTAATGGATAGGATATTGGTAGGATAGAGGAAGGCTTTTGTATTCGATAACTTCTTTTTAAACGTTCCTGATTCATTAATTCTACAATATTTCTTCTAGCCTCATTTAAAAGCTTTACAGGAATAAAGACATCGTCTGCATAATAGTCTATACTTCCAAGCTCGTAAACCGTGTCTGTTAATCGACTAAGCTGTTGGACAACAGCTTCTTTCGTGCTTGGTGCGGTTTTTGCTTTTTCTAAGGGGGCTGAGCTACTAAAGCTTACCTGATGTTTATTACATATTGCAGTAATGGCTAAAGGTGTATTAGCATAGGCAGAGACTATAAAATCCATAGGAAATCTTTTAAATTCCTTGGGATAGCTTTTTTCCAATTCTTGATAAAAGGCATATTCCTTTGTTTTAAATATTTGATCTCCTATCGTCAAATCCTCTTTCATTTGGATATAACAATAGGATGTAGCAGAAGAAATAAGATTTTTCTTTTCGTCATATAATTTAGCTACCGTTAAATTTATATCCGTATTTTTATGAGCGATACGAATTATATCATTTTGATATAAAGGAGAGGTAAGCTTTATCTTATATCCTAAGGCAGTTTTATTACTTGCGATCGTACCGATAAAAAGGCCATAATTGTTTGGTCTATCTATATTTGTAATCTCTTTCTTTTCTTCATGGAAGAGATATCCTTTCGTAAAGGTTCTTTGAAAGGTTTTAGATAGATTTAATGAATTTATGGAACCACCATCTAGCGCCTTACGATAGGTAGATACAACATTGGCAACATAAGCAGGCTCCTTCATTCGACCTTCAATTTTTAAGGAATCTATATCCTTTAATTCCTCGATATGTTCAATTGTATTTAAATCCTTCATGGAAAGGATGTAGCTGTTTTTATAGCAGGCACCTGTTGAATCATTAGAAAGTGTGTAGGGCTTCCTACAGGAGCCAACACATCGTCCTCGATTTCCACTTCTATAGCCAATCAGTCCAGACATTAAGCAATTCCCTGAATAGGATACACAAAGTGCCCCATGTATAAAAATTTCAATTGGTATTTTAGCTGTTTTACGGATTCTTTTTACCTCTTCAATGGGAACCTCTCTAGATAATACTACTCTTTTAGCCCCCATTTCCTTTAAAAGAAGTGTTCCTTCTAAATCATCAATCCCCATTTGTGTAGAGCAATGTGCCTCTATATCAGGATATCTTTTAATAATGTAATCTAAAACGGCTAGGTCTTGAAAAATGATTCCATCTATATTGACATGATTTAAAAAGTCTATCATTTTATAAAGAGTGGGTAGCTCTTCTTCAAATAGTATAGTATTTACAGTTACATATATTTTAACATTTCTTAAATGGGCATAAGCAATCGCCTTTTCTAAATCTTCTTCACTAAAATTAGTAGAATAGGCTCTCGCACCAAACTGATGCATTCCTAAGTAGATTGCATCTGCACCATTCGATATTGCGGCAAGCAATGCTTCAAAATTACCTGCAGGAGCTAAAAGTTCACTCATTTTACATCACCGTATTCATTGTATCATACATTGGAAAAAAAGCCTAATGTTTTGTGAACTAATTCCTTTGCATATCTTGAATAAAATAAAAAGTTGTGTTATAATAGACAAGCATTTTTGAATAAATGCCCTTGCCTAGAAGCTATGCTAGGCCAAAAGTCCATAAGGAGGTATAAAATATGAAAAAGTATGAAGTTATGTATATTCTTCGTGCGAATTTAGACCAAGAGTCTATTAAAACCGAGGTTGCTAATGTAAATAATATTTTTACAAGTAATCAATCTAAGGTTTTAGAATGTAAGGAATGGGGTTTAAGAGAGTTAGCCTATGAAATTGAACATTCTCGCAAAGGTTATTATGTGTGGATGTCTGTAGAGGCTAATCCAAAGGCTATTTCTGAATTTACTCGTATCGCAGGCTATAATGAAAGCATTATTCGTCATATTGTTGTTGCAGAAGGCGAATAAGACAGGAGAATCTAATGAACAAAGTATTATTAATTGGCAGAATTACTAAGGATCCGGAAATTCGTTACACACAATCAGGAATGTCAAATTTGCGTTTTACTGTTGCTGTAGACCGTATTGGTAGCAGAGATGTAAATGGAAACAAACAAACTGATTTTATAGGATGTGTAGCTTTTGGACAACAGGCTGATTTTATTTCTAGATTCATTAAGAAGGGATACTTGTTATCTGTAGAGGGAAGAATCCAGACAGGATCCTATCAAGGACAGGATAATCAAATGCGTTATACTACGGATGTTATTGTAGAGCGTGTTGAAAACTTGCAGCCTAGAGATCCTAATGCTCCTCAATATCAGCCAAATCAAGGGTATGGCCAGCAAGTGCCAAGCTATCAGCAGCCAAGCAATACATATCAAGGGTATAATAACCCTAGCTATGGTGGAGGGTATCAAGCTCCTACACCACAACCATCACCTCAGCCAGAACCAGAAGCACCACAAGGCTTCAATATGGATGTAGCTGATGATGATTTACCATTCTAAAACTAAAAGGAGGATTATTATTTATGCAGCAAAATCGTAAACCAGAGCGTGGCGAACGTCGTGGTCGTAAAAAGGTTTGTTATTTTACACAAAACCATATTGAGCATATTGATTTTAAGGATGTTGACTTATTAAGAAAGTTTGTTACAGATAGAGGCAAAATTTTACCTCGTCGTATTACAGGTACATCTGCAAAATATCAAAGAAAGCTAGCTATAGCTGTTAAACGTGCTCGTCATATGGCTTTATTACCATTCGTAAAAGACTAGTATAAATATTAAATTGACTATTCGTAAGAGAATGGTCATTTTTTTTATTTTGTAGTATAATAGAAGCGATAAGGATGTGGTAAAGATGAAGAAAATATTAATCGTTGAAGATGATATTGATATTCATAATTTGATTAAAAGCTTGTTGGATTCTACTTATACTACCTTGGATGCTTATTCTGGCACTGAGGCTATGCTCGTATTAGAAAAGTATAAAGTAGATTTAATTTTATTAGATCTTATGCTGCCAGGAATTAATGGAGAGGAGCTTATAAAAAAATATCCTGCTATTCCTATCATCGTCATTAGTGCTAAGTCAGGAGTAGAGGACAAGGTACAGGCATTACAAATAGGAGCAAGAGATTTTATAACGAAGCCATTCCATACGAAAGAGCTTCTTGCAAGAATTGAGGTCCAATTGCGAGAGCATCCTCAAGCCAAGACTTATTTAGAATATAAAGCCTTAAGGCTAGATACTGAGCATTTCATTTTTAGTGTTGCAGGAGAACCTATAAGCTTAACAAAAACAGAATTTTTTATAATGAAACAATTCCTATTAAATCCGACTCAAATCCTTTCTAAATCTAGACTTTTAGATTTGTTATATTTGGAAACACTAGATGGTGATGAGGGCTCATTAAAGGTCCATATTAGTAATATTAGAAGGAAATTAAAAACAGTAACGAACGAGGATTATATAGAAGCGGTTTGGGGGATTGGGTATAAATTAATTTAACCCTTTACCAAATCTTAACTTATTTTTTACGAGTATCTTAACCTTTCTTTAGTATAGTACATTTATGCAGCTAGATTCATAAATAATCTAAAACTTAAACTGCAAATATATACAAGGAGACTTTATGAAAAATTATGTTTTAAAGGTTACACATTTAGAAAAAAGATATCATAAATTTCTCGCACTGCAAGATGTTACTATGACAATTGAGCAAGGAGCAATTTATGGTCTGATTGGTAAAAATGGGGCAGGAAAAACAACAGTAATTCGTATCATTAGTGGTTTACAAAAGCCTACAGGTGGGGACTATGTTTTATATGGATGCTCTTATAAGGAAAGGGGAATTGTAGCTTCTAGAAGACGAATGTCAGCTATAGTAGAAACTCCAGCCGTTTATTTAAATATGACGGCTAAAGATAACTTAATTCTTCAGGACAAGATATTCGGTAGACCAACGACAAACAATGTTGAAAGTATATTAGAACTTGTTGGATTGAATCATACAGGAAAAAAGAAGGTAAAGCATTTTTCATTAGGAATGAGACAACGTCTAGGTATCGCTATTGCCTTAACAACAAATCCTGATTTTTTGATTTTGGATGAACCTATTAATGGGCTTGATCCCCAGGGAATTATTGAGATGCGAGAACTGATTCTAAAATTAAACAAAGAAAAAGGAATAACCATTTTAATATCTAGCCATTATTTAGATGAACTTTCTAAAATAGTTACACACTATGGTTTCTTAGATCAAGGAAAAATTGTAAGAGAAGTAAGTCGCGATAAATTAAATGAGGGGTTAAAGAAGCGAATAGATGTTACAGTTAATAATGCTCTTTCATTTGTTCAATTTTTAGAAGAAAATAAAATGACTTATGAAGTGATAAAGGATAATGAATTTACACTCTTTGGAGACGTGAATATGTCTTCTATTATATTAGAGCTTGCTAAAAGAGATTGTGTGATTCAGGAATTTCATGAACATAAGGAGACTCTTGAAACCTATTTTATGAATTTGATAGGAGGAAATCAGAAATGATTACGATACTTCACTCCTTATTTTATCGATTAAAAAAGGATAAGCTTTTTTATAGCTTACTTGCCATTTTCTTGATTATGCCAATGGCATTAGTTTTGCGAAATTATATTAATAAATCTACGATTGATTCCTTATTGCATATACAAATGTTCTTTATAAGTATACCTACTACACTTTTCGTAAGCTTCTATATTGGCTTAGAGTATTCTGATGGAACAATTCGTAATAAAATTATGATAGGCAAAAAAAGATATAGTGTTTATCTATCGCATTGGCTATTTATAATAGTTCTTTGTTTTCTTCTCTATATAGAATATTTATTTGTTATTCTTTGTTTAGGAATTCCTTTACTTGGGGCAGCAAGTGTTAATGCTTTAACTATATTTTATTGGATTGCTATTCAGATTATAACAATTATCGCTTTAGTTTCTATTTTTACATTTATATCCTTTGTTTGTTCTAGTCGTATTGTAGCGATTATAATAGAATTTTTACTTTCCATTGCTTTGATTGTAGTTATTATACTTATAATTGGTAGACTTTCTGTTCCTGAATATATTGAAACCTATCAATGGAATGCAGTAACAGGACAGATGGAGCTGATAAAGATTTTAAATCCTAACTATCCTAGCAGTACAGAGCGTAATCTCTTAATAGGAATCCTTTATATTTTACCCACAGCATTTTCCTTTACAATTCTTGTTGGGATTCCTTTAAATTTAGGAAGCATCGTTATCATTTTAATAGCCTTATCTGGCTTATGTACAGGTTTAGGTATCTTCTTGTTTACAAGAAAAGATTTAAAATAAAGGAGGGCTAATTTATGTTAGCTTTTGGTATAGTTTTCGGTTGTATATTATTATTTCTCATTTGCTATTTAATAGGAAGGCTATATGTATTAAAGTATTCCTTATCAGAAATAAGAAGAGATCTCAAATGGATACATGCCCAAGAAACTAATGCTTTACTTTCTGTATCTTCTAGAGATAAAAATCTTTTGGCGTTGGTTGTGGAATTGAATGAAAGCCTCTCAATTATTCGAGCAAAGGAATTAAAATATAACTCTGGTAATTATGAAGTCCAAAAGGTAATATCTAATGTAGCTCATGATTTAAGAACTCCATTAACTGCGATTTTAGGTTATACTGAGCTTCTAGAAAAAGAAGCAGTTACAAGCAATTCAACAAAATATATAAAGGTTATTAAAAGTCGTACTAAGGATTTAATGTATTTATCTGAACAGCTATTTGATTTTATGCAGCAAAAGGAACAGCTTGAAATAACTAGAGAATCTGTTTGTTTAAATCAAGAATTAGAGACTGCTCTTTTCAGCTATTTTGCTTTATTTAAGGAAAATCATATTGAACCTAAAATTGTCATTACTCCCATTAAATTATATCGGTTCATCAATAGAGAAATGCTAACTCGTATATTTGATAATCTTATATATAATGCAATTAAATATGGCGGAAAGGAGCTTGAAATCTCTTTAACTCTTTCAGGAAAAATCATATTTTCTAACCCTGCATCTGAATTAGATTCTGTTGGTGTGCAAAAAATATTTGACCGCTACTATACCTTAGAAAATGCTCGGAAAACAAAGGGAGGCGCAGGATTAGCTATTGTAAAGGAGTTGGTTGAGCTGAATCAAGGAAGTATCACAGCTAAGCTTGAAAATGGGTGGTTAATTATAACTTTGGATTTTAATTCCATTCCAAATTGACAAAGAAACTCTACTAGGATTTTAAAAACTAGTAGAGTTTTTTTGCTAGTAATTTTATAATAAGTAGAAAGTCATAGGGTTTTTCCTACTCTATTTTTAAACACCTAAGCTACTGTAATGAAATCTATTTGCTTATTGTCAAATTAAATGGTAAAATATCTATAATGATAAAATTTTGTCTGGAGGTATATTTATGATAAAAGCAAATGCGAATATGAAGCGTAACAACACAAATAAACAATTCATAACTATGCTTAGTAGCATAATTGTAGGTGTTTTATTATCTATTGTTATGTTTATCATATTGAGTATATTTATGACGAAAAATAGCAGTAGTACTATCAATAGTGCGAGTGAAATTTATATGCAGGGTATGGGGAGTCAGGTTGCCAAGCGGTATGAGACTGCCATAACTTTAAAAATGGATATGGTAGACGCACTAGCAAAAACCAATATATTAGATAATAATACAAAGCCAACACCAGAAGAATTGGAGGCATTAAATGAAAGTTTGAGAGTCAATGCTAAGGCTCGTGGCTTTGAATATTTAGCGTATTACGATGCTGAGGGGCATATGGATATGATATTAGGAAAGGAAGCCAATATAACAGATCCTGAGCCATTTAGAGATTCCATTCGTAAGGGAAGCAAAAAGGTGGCTGTTGGTAAAGGTGTAGATGAAAATGGGGCAACAGATAATGGATTAATTTTTATCTCAGTACCTATCAAAGGATATTTTATGCACGATGGGACAACAGAATGTCTATCCTTAGTTGCAGGAGTTTCCAATGAGGACATTGTAAATATGCTATCTATGGATAGAGATGATGCAGCTACTGTATATTCTCATATTATTAGAAGAAATGGATCTTTCGTTATTCGAAGCGCTAGCGAAGTAGATGGCTATAGCAATTACTTTGATCAAATTCATAGTATGGTGGATAGTGCAAGTGAGGAAGCTGAACGTCATATTGATGAGCTGACTCAAAAAATGGAAAAGGATGAAATATATTCAAGTGCCATGAATACTATCGATGGTAGAATACATCTTTATTGTGAAAAGCTTGCTTATTCTGAATGGTATTTAGTAACAATAATGGATTATGATGTCTTAGATGTTTTAATTAATCATTTAAATTTTCAATGGGGAATTATGGCAACGATTACATGCATTGTTATCGCTGCAGTTTTAATGGGAATATTCTTGGTTTATATTAAATTTAATAGACAAAATACTAAGCAGCTAGAGTTTGCTAAGGAATCAGCTGTTAAGGCCAATCAAGCTAAAAGTGAATTCTTATCAAATATGAGTCATGATATTCGTACACCAATGAATGCTATAGTAGGTATGACGGCTATTGCTAGAAGTAATATTGATGATCAAGAGCATGTTCAAAATTGTTTAAAGAAAATTGCTATTTCTAGTAAACATCTTTTAGGATTAATCAATGATATTTTAGATATGTCTAAAATAGAAAGTGGAAAGATGACTCTGAATATTGAGCAAATTTCTTTACGTGAAATATTAAATGGAATTGCAACAATTGTTCAACCACAAATGAAAACAAAAAAACAAAAATTTGATATTTATATTCATGATATAATCACAGAGAGTGTATATTGTGATAGTGTTCGGTTAAATCAGGTTTTATTAAATCTATTATCAAATGCTATTAAATTTACTTCTGAAGAGGGTATGATTGAAATAGCATTATCTCAGGTAGAGTCTCCAAAGGGAGAAAACTTTGTAAGAAATATAATACAGGTTAAGGATAATGGTATTGGTATGTCTAAAGAATTTTTACCTACCATCTTTGATTCATTCATTCGTGAGGATAATGCTCGTGTTCATAAAACAGAAGGAACAGGCTTGGGTATGGCCATAACAAAATATATTGTTGATGCTATGAATGGATCAATTGAGGTAGAAAGTGAAAAGGGCAAAGGAACCACCTTTACTATAACCTTAGATTTAGAAAAGGCGTTAGAAATTGAAGAAGAAATGATACTTCCAAATTGGAAAATGCTTGTAGTTGATGACGACGAATTACTATGTGAAACAACGGTATCCTCCTTGAAGTCTATTGGTATTGATAGTGAATGGACCTTGTCAGGACAGGGTGCGGTAGATATGGCAATTCATGCTCATAAAAAGAATAACTGCTATGATGTCATTCTTATGGACTGGAAGCTACCCGATATGGATGGAATAGAGGCTGCAAAAAGAATACGGGAGGAGCTTGGAGATGAAATTCCTATTTTGTTAGTTTCTGCTTATGATTGGGGAGATATGGAACAGGAAGCACGTAAGGCAGGAATCAGTGGCTTCATATCTAAACCTTTATTTAAGTCGACGTTATATTATGGTTTGAAAAAATTTGTTAAAAATGAAATAAAGGATGATAAAAAGCCTGTAGAGGATATTCCACAAAGTAATTTAGAGGGCTATCATATTTTACTTGCAGAGGATAATGATTTGAACTGGGAAATAGCAGAGGTTTTATTAAGTAGTATAGGTGCAACAATTGACAGAGCTGAAAATGGAAAAATCTGTGTAGAAATGCTAACCGAATCAAAGCCAGGAAGCTATGATGTGATTTTAATGGATATTCGTATGCCAGTTATGACAGGTTTAGAAGCTACTGTAGAAATACGTAAATCTGAGCATCCTGATAAGGATATTCCAATTATTGCTATGACAGCAGATGCTTTCTCTGATGATATGAAGAAATGCTTGGATTGTGGTATGAATGCCCATATTGCTAAACCAATTGAAATTGATGTTGTGAAAAATGCAATATTAAAGTTTTGTAATAAAAATAGAAAGAGTTAGATAAAGTATGAAAGAAAAAATGTTTAAGCTTAAACAAACTATATTAATTGCCGATGACTCTGAAATGAACCGTTCGTTGCTTGCAGATATGCTTGGAAATGAGTTTGAGATATTAGAAGCAGAAAATGGAGTTCAAGCTGTAGCCTATATGCAAAATGAGGGTTCAAGAATAGACCTTGTTCTCTTAGATATAGTTATGCCTAAAATGGATGGCTTTGAGGTTTTAGCTGTTATGAATCGTAATGATTGGATAAAGGATACACCAGTTATTATGATTTCTTCGGAAACGGCACCCTCATGTATTAAGCGTGCTTACGAGCTAGGAGTTACAGATTTCATTAATAGACCCTTTGATGTTTGGATTGTTAGAAGAAGAGTAATGAATACCCTTATGCTTGTAAGTAAGCAAAAAAAACTAGTCCATATGGTTACAGACCAAATATTCAAAAGAGAAAAGATGAACAATTTGATGATTACTGTTCTAAGCCATATTGTTGAATTTCGAAATGGAGAAAGTGGATTACATGTTCTTCATATTAAAACAATCACGGAATTGCTCTTACAAAATTTAGTCATTAAAACAGATAAATATAATTTAAGTCCTGTGGATATATCTTTAATTAGTACAGCATCGGCTTTACATGATATTGGCAAGATTGCAATACCAGATCCAATTTTGAATAAGCCAGGTAAACTAACACCAGAGGAATATGAAATTATAAAAACACATTCTGAATTGGGTGCACTTATGCTAGATGATTTAGATATTCCTCAGGATGAGCATTTAATTGTTTATGCTAGACAAATTTGTAGATGGCATCATGAAAGATATGATGGCAAAGGATATCCAGATGGTCTAAAAGGAGAAGAGATTCCAATTGCTGCTCAAGTTGTATCCATTGCAGATGTATTTGATGCTCTTACAAGTGAGCGCGTTTATAAAAAGGCCTTTTCTCATGAGGTTGCCTTACAGATGATTGCAAATGGTGAATGTGGGCAGTTCAATCCTTTATTAATAGAATGCCTTTATGAAATGAAGGATAAGATAGCCTTAGAATTAAAAATTAATTCTTTGTCTCGGAATACTACTAAGGCAATGAATCATGTAACAAATGAAATTTTGAAGGATGAGGAATTATCAACTTCGGCTAGAACATTAACCCTTTTGGAAAGTGAAAGAATTAAAACAAGATTTTTTGCAGAGCTATCGCATGAAATCCAATTTGAATATACTATGAACCCTTCCATGCTTATGACCTATGATTTTGGTGAAAGAAAGCTAGGCATTGAGGAGTTAATTATGAATCCTATGGAGGATAAAAGCTTACTTAAAATATTTGGTCAGGAGCAGCTAAATCAAATTTCTGAGTTGATTAAAAAAACAACACCTTCAGATTTTGTATTTAGTAAAGAGCTAGTCATTCCTTTAGGAGGAGAAGAGCGTTGGGTACGCTTTACAGGACGTGCATTATTTGCTGGAGAGCCTTTAGAGCGAACAGGCTTTATTGGTAAGCTAATTGATATAAATAATGAGCGTAGAGTATTAAAGGAGTTAGAACATCAGGCGACACATGATTCTTTAACTTTACTTTATAATGCAGGAGCAGCGAAAAAAAGAATAAAGGAAAGCTTAGCTTCAACAGAAAAAGATTATGTTATGCTCATGCTAGATTTAGATTATTTAAAAATTATTAATGATACCTATGGACATGACTTTGGAAATCAAGTGATTCAGCATATATCCCTAAAGCTGAGAAGTATCTTAAGAAAGAATGATATTATTGCAAGAATTGGTGGAGATGAATTCCTTGTATTTTTTGAGGAGCATAAGTCTCAGGATATAACCATTAAACGTATTTTTGATGCTTTAACAGAACCATTTAATAATTTGCAATTATCCGTTAGTGTGGGTGTTGCCTACACTAAAACTTGTGGAAAAGAATATGATCATCTTTTTAATTGTGCAGATAAAGCTTTATATGATGCAAAAAATGCAGGAAGACATTGTGTTCGATACTATGATTCATCCTTAAAGAATCAAACAAATGTTACAAGCATTGATGTTGGCGAGGGTACAACCGTATCTAATGTAATATTAGCTGAGAAAACACAACTAACAAGTTTATTAAAAAATTTACGTGAGGTCTATGAGCGAATCTTATTGGTTGAGGTTTCTACTGCTAAAAAATATCATATTTCTGAGCAGGGTGAACTCTTGGATGTGGTTAAGGAAGAAAAATACTATAGTCCGGGAAGAACGGGAGCTTATGAGCGTGCTTTAATGACAAGAGGAAAATCTAGTGAAATAGTTTATAAGGGAAAGGATTTGTATTATCTTACAGCTATCTATGTAGAATGTGCTTCTATAGCTTATATACTAGAAATTATCATTCCTATTGAGGAGGCTATGATTAAAACTATAGCAGATAAGACGGAAATCATTGGAAAAATAGATTCTTCTGGAATGAAAAAATATAGAGAGCCTAATATGAATTGCTTTAATCGTCTATTTTATGATGAGCAATTATGTAATACTACAAGTTTGAGTTCTGTATTATTGATTGAAGTTAAAGATGCTAGTGATGAGGATATGCAAAAGGCTTCAGGAATTATATTTGAAAGTATACGTTCAACGGATATGGTTCTGAGATTAAAGGATAAGGTATTCCTAGTTCTTCTAAAAAATATGAAAGAGAAGCATTTAGAATTTATAGTAAAAAATATGATATCCTCCTTGCATACCGAAAATTATAATGCCTATGTTGGTGGCTATCGTGCTTTAGGAAAAATAGAGGATTTGGTGCGGATTGCTGAGGACGGTCTAATAGAGGCATATAATACAAATTGCAATTATGTTATAAAAAAATTAAAAAATTAGAGGTGTATTATGTATATAAAACAGATTTATGAATCTTTAGAGCTTGATCCAACAGATGTTTTACATAGATTTGGAGATAACGAAATGATGCTAGAAAAGTTTTTAGGAAAGTTTTTGAATGATCAAACATTCTTATCCTTGGAGTCTGCAATACAAGAAGAAAATTGGGAAGAGGTATTTCGTAGTGCTCACACCTTAAAGGGAATTTGTGGCAATTTTGATTTCAAGGATTTATATAGTTTATCTTCTAATATAGTTGAAGAATATCGCGCAAATAATTTCAAACCGATACCAGATTTATTTTTAAAATTAAAGGATAAGTATTTAAAAACAGTTGAAATTTTAAGAAGCTATTTAAGCTAATTAAAAAGGAAAGAGCTTGTATGAAAGGATTTTCGTGCAAGTTTCTTTCAATTTTACTTTTAATTTATAGGTTTTAGGTGTATTATATCTAATGATATGAGGTGAAGAAAGCATGAAAAAACTGTATAGTCTATTTCTACTGTTTTTAGGGATTGTTTTATTTTCGTGTAAACAAGAGGATAAAATAAAGGAAATCAATATATATATGCCAGATGGAACTCCAGCCTTGGCATTAGCAAATGTAATGGATCAGGGTTTTCAATATGAGGAAATCAATGCAAATTTTCATATAGTACAAGCTTCTGAAATTGCTGCAAGAGTAAGTCAAGATAGCTGTGATATGGCAATTATGCCTACTACATCTGCAGCGAATATATTTACTAGTGGTGTAGAACTCAAGCTAGCTAGCGTAAATGTATTTGGGAATTTATATATTACAGGAACACATGAAGTAGAATCCTTAGAAGAATTGAAAGGAAAAAGAATTCTTACTACAGGAGCAACTACTCTACAAATGGTAGAGTATATTTTAAAAAATAACCAAATTCCTTATGAAGAAGCAGGTGCTGCCATAGAGGGAAAGGTTGCCTTAACCGTATTAAATGATGCATCTGAAATAATTCCACTTCTTAAGCAAGCAGTGATGAAAAAAACAGAGCTTTATGGAGTATTAGGTGAACCTCAGGTGACAAAAGCGCAAAGTGTTATATCTGAATTGAAAATTGCGGTTGATTTACAAAAGGAATATAAAACGATTACTGGCTTTGACGGCTACCCTCAGGCTTGTTTAATCGTAAAAAATAATCTATTACTGCAAAATAAGGCTTGGGTTGAAAAATTTTTAAGTACGATTGAAGATAATGAAGACTATTTAAAAAATAATACTACAAACTTGCCAGAAGTGTTTAAAAAATATGAAAGTAATTTAGCGAATATGAGCTTTACAGCTGATACAATAAAAAGATGTAATATTCGTTTGGAATATTCTTTGGCTGTAAAGAATTCAGTTATAGCCTATATAAAAGCTTTAACAAATAAAGAAGTAAATGAATCATTCTTCTATTAAGGAGGCCTTTATGAAAAAACTGCTAGTCAATTTCATATATTCGCTAGCAGTTGTTTTGCTAATTTTGTTAATTTGGTATATTGCTAGCTTATGGATTTCAGTAGATTTAATTTTGCCTACTCCAGGGCAAGCCATTATAAGCTTGGGAAGCTGTTTGACGGAGGCTGAATTTTGGATCTCCTTAGGTTGGACTCTTCTTAGATCCATAGAGGGCTTTGTATTTGCCTTTGTTTTATCCTTGGTTTTTTCAATTTTATCCTATTGTTTTAAAACAGTAGAAAGGCTTTTTACCCCTTTAATGGCTATAGTAAGAGCCGTTCCAACTATGGCTATTTTACTCCTATTAATTATAATGATAAGCCCTAATTTTACTCCCATTGTTGTCGCTGGTATTGTGATTTGTCCTATACTTTATCAATCCTTCTTATCTGGGTTTCAGCAAATAGATAAAGATTTAATAGAGATGGCTAATTTGTATAGGGTTCCTCTAAAAAGACAAATTCTTCAGTTTTATATTCCTAATATGAAGCCAATCATTTTAGATCATTCGGCGACGACCTTTAGTTTGAATATTAAGCTGGTTATTGCGGCAGAGGCTTTAGCCCAGACAAGAAATAGCATTGGTAAGCTAATGCAATTTGCCAAGGTAAATTTAGACGTAGGTAGACTTTTCGCCTTAACCATAGTTGCAGTGGTATTAAGTTTACTTAGTGAGGTCCTACTTCGCTCTTTAAGAAAGGTTTTGATTCCTTATGATTAAACTTAATCAAGTAACGAAAGCATATGATAATAAGTCCATATTTAAAGATTTTACTTTGGAGATTCCCAAAAATAAAATTATCTGTATTTTAGGAGAGAGTGGAGTTGGAAAAACAACGCTATTAAATATGATTGCTGGGCTCACAGAGTATGAGGGAAGTATTCTCTATGAGGGAAAGATTTCTTATATTTTTCAAAACCCTAGGTTACTTTCCAATCTTACAGTAAAGGAAAATTTAAAATTTGTACAGCCCTTGATTTCAGATGAAGAAATTTTAGATATACTTGACTATTTACAGATGAAAGATAAGGTAGATCGTTATCCTAAAACGCTAAGTGGTGGAGAGGCTCAAAGGGTAAGCATCGCAAGAGCTTTTCTTGTGGATGCACCTATTATGTTGATGGATGAACCCTTTTCCTCCTTAGACTTATCCATAAAATTTAAGCTGATACATTATTTTATTGAGCTTTGGCAAAAGAAAAAGAGAACCGTTATTTTTGTTACGCATGATGTAGACGAAGCATTAATGCTTGCAAATGATATTTTGATATTAAGACAAGGAAATATTAGCAAAAGATTCTCTCTTGAGGATGACTATCCAAGAGAAATATCAGATAATCTTAATTTAAGAACTGAGATAATCAAATTTATTACAGAAAAATAAGATAGCACTATAGCTAGGAATAATAGACCTAAAACTATAGTGCTTTTTATTATACTATAACCAAATTTCTACATAATTCAACAATAAAATTCGAAAAATGGCAAAAAACTTCCATTATCTTGCAAATATATGTCAAAAAAAGTAAAATAAAGCAAATATAGTGGGGGCGTGAGTAAAATGGACAAGAATAGAAGACTTTATCATACACAAAAAAGAGGACTACAGAATGTAAAATAATGTAGTCCTTTTTTCGCACCTCCCAGGGGAAGGGAGGTGAAAATATGAAGAAGAGGGGAAGTGTATTGTTATGTCTTAAAGAACAGGTTGAAATCAGGGATAAGAGTCTAGTAATAGAATTAGAAAATGAAATACTAGATTTTTTCAATAAATTTGATTTGTTTTATCACTACAATGTAAATAGCAGAATGATGAAGCTGATAAACACGAAAACCTATAAAACCTACGATCAAATTGCAGAAGAATTAGAAATAGATCGAATGATTGTTTATAGGTTTGTAAAAAGAGAAGAAGACTTTGTTAGGCAGGTTATTAAAACCTATAAAAAGTATAAAGAGCTAGAAAAGTATTTATAAACTTCTATTTTAAAAAGTTTAACTTATATAAAATTATTCTTTTACAGAATAAAACATTAAATATTTTAACTTATTTATATAATTGAAGAATATAATTGTATTTTCGTTAAATGCAAAATTTTAATTCGAATTATAAAACGAAAACAGAAATTTATTTTTTATATGCTGTTTATATTGAAATAATGTTTTATTTAAAGTATAATGTATCAATAAAGTATTGAAAGGGAGATGGTTTTAATAAGTAGATAAGAAAAAGAGGAGGAAATCAAAATGATTAAATCAAAAATTTATGGGATGTTCACACTAGGAAGTTTGCTCTTGCTTACTTTACTTACATCATGTAAGAGTAATTATGCAAATAAAATGTTTGAGATATATCTAAATGAGCCAGATAGAATTGTTTCCTCTAATGCGGATTTAATTCCTCTAGGACGGTATGGAACAAGCTATGTAGCTTGCTTTCATGAGAAACATGAAGGTGGTGGATTTTTAGATATTATTACAGGATGTCAGATTGGAAAGTATTATTTAAGGACTCCCTGTCCTATGACATGGATTTGTGTGTATAACCAGAAAACAAAAGAATTATTACATATAAGAGATGCCTATGAAGCAGGATGGATTAATAATGATAATTTGTTACATATTTTTTATGAATTTGATCAAGCGAGTGAAAAATTTACAGATCATAATTTGCATAAAAGTGAAGACTTTATATGGGATTTAGAAAGATATAAAAAATAAAAGACGAGAATCATTTCTTTTTTGGAAATGGTTCTTTTTCTTTATCCATGTCATACAATTCGTCTTAATACGTCTATTTATAAAAAAATAGAAATGAAAAATGAAGCTATATTTTCCTTTTAATCAAGTAATAAATCCTTACCTTTAATTTTTTAATAAAACGAAAATAATATTTTCAAAACATAGCTTTTGAAATTGATTATTGCTAGAAATTTTGATATAATGTTAAAAGTAAAAAGGAGGGCGATGTATATGAAAAAGTTTATAGCTTCATTAATATCTTTAATCGGATCAATAGTATTTGCTTATTTTACATATTATTTCTATAAAGATACAGTACAATTTTTTATATATTTATCTTTAACCCTTGCGTTTGCTGTATGCACAATAACATTATTTATGTTGATGTTTAATCGGAAAAATGTGGAGAAAATTCATTGGCTAGAAAATCGTTTAAATGTTTGGAACTCAATTTCTCATCATGTTTCAGCTGCAGGTGACGAGGCTTTTACTAAGCTTCCTATTGGTATCATAGTTTATGATGCAAGTATGGAGGTTAAATGGGCAAATGATTATGCGAGACAAATATTTAAGGATAATTTAATTAATAGTTCCTTAGATTTTATAACTACAGGCTTTATTGAAGAGTTAAAAGATGGGAAAGATAGAATGCTAATTTCTGCCTTTGATTTAAAGTTTGATGTTGTACATAATGTGGAGAATCGTATTTTATATTTCTTTGATGTCACTTACCGAGAAGAGACAATTCAAAAATATAATGATAGAATTACAGCTTTTGCGTTAATTGATATAGATAACTTAGAAGGCTCATTAAAGCGTTATGACATGCAAGAACAAACAAATATTCGTGGTCAAATATTGGGAGTTATTTCTGATTGGATTCATAGTCATGGTTGTTGTCTACAAACCTTATCAAGTAATCAAATGTTTATAGTTTTAGACCATGAAGCATTAGACAAAATGATTCATGATAAATTTTCTGTATTAAATGAAGTAAGAGAGATTTCTCAAAAAAATCATTTAAAAGCTAGTATGTCAATGGGGGTTGCTTGTTTTGATGTTGAGGCAGCAGAGCTTATGACTTTAGCTCAAAATGCAATAGAGCTTGCCGAAAAACGTGGTGGAGATCAGGTTGTTGTAAATATCCAAAATCAAAAAATTCAATATTTTGGTGGAAATACAAATTCCTTAGAAAAAAATACCTTAGTAGAGGCTCGTATACAAACAATGGCCTTAAGAGAGGCTATAGAACAAAGCAGCAATGTTTTAATTATGTGTCATGATTTAGCAGATTGTGATGCTATAGGCTCTATGCTTGCTGTTTGGTATTTGGCTAGTACATCAACTAAAGATTGTAAAATGATATTTGAACCTAAGCTTGCGGATGCTACAGTACAAAAGGTTTTTGAAAAAATAAAAACTCATACAAATCAAACGATATATAGTGCCTTTGTTACCAAAGCACAAGCAAAAGAATTAATTCGTCCAGATACATTGTTAATTATGACAGATACGCAATCTCCTAGATTGGCAATGTTTCCAGATATTCTAGCACAGATAAATAATGTTTCTGTCATTGATCATCATCGCGCGAGTGATGCTGGATATACTCAAACAGTTTCTTATTATGTGGAAACCTCTGCTTCCTCTACAGTAGAGCTTGTTTCTGAAATGTTCCTTTTCTATAACAAGGCCTTTGAGCTTGACCCACTAGTTGCTTCAATTATGTTAGCAGGAATTGTAGTAGATACGAATAATTTTACTTATCGTACAAGAACTAGAACCTTTGAAGCAGCCTCTACCTTAAATACTATGGGTGCAGATATGGTACTTGTGCGTAGGCTGCTAAGAGATTCCTATGATGAGGAAAAGATTTTAGCTGAGGCCATGGTTAATGCATTAATTTATGAAAAAAGATTTGCCATAGTCGCAGAGCCAGAAGATAAATTTATAACAGATAGAACAACTTTAGCTAAAATTTCAGATAAATTACTCACTATTGAGGGAATTGATGCGGCATTTACAATTGGTCGTATCGATAAAAATTATATTGGTGTTTCTGCAAGAAGTATAGATATTAATGTTCAAATTATTATGGAGGAAATGGAGGGTGGTGGTCACTTTAATGCGGCTGCAACCCAATTAAAGGGAGTCTCTATTGCTGAAGCAAAGGAACGCGTTATTGAGATATTAAAACGAGATTATGTAGATTTAGGAGATGGCAAAATGAAAGTAATATTAATTGCAGATGTTAAAGGAAAAGGCAAAAAGGATGATATATTAGATGTGGCTAATGGCTATGGTAATTTCTTGATTACAAATAAATTGGCCATTCTTGCTTCTGAAGAAAATATGAAAAAGCTTGCTGCTGAACAGGAGCAGGCGCGCATTGACAATGAGAATAGAAGAAACGTTTTGGAAAAATTGAAAACTGAGATTCAAGATAAGTTTATTTCTGTTTACATTAAGGTTGGTGCTGATGGTAAGAATTTTGGTCATATCACTACAAAGTATATTTGTGAGGAATTTGAAGCACAGACAGGAATTCATTTAGATAAGAAAAAGGTAGAGCTTCCAGCAGAAATTAATTCTGTCGGCATCTTTACTGCAAATGTTCGTTTAGATAAGGATATTATAGCTACGTTTGAAATTAATGTTATTGAAAAGTAAGGAGTAAGTATATGCAGCAAAATCTTACAGTGCCATGCAATGTAGAGGCTGAAATAGCTTTACTAGGTTGTGTGCTCATAGATGAAAATTTAATGGTTGAGCTCTCTGATCTTTTACTTCCTGATGATTTTTATGATGTCAAGAATCGATTGATTTATAGAACTATGCTTAATTTATCTAAGGAAGGTAAAAATATAGATATTACAACCTTAGTTTCTACCTTAGAAGCAAATCATCTATTAGATCAAACTGGAGGAATTGAATATCTATCCTCTATTGCAGATCGTAGCTACTCTACTTTAAACTTTGAATCCTATTGTGATTTAGTAAATGAAGCTTCAATTAAGCGTAATACAATAGCTAAATTAAGTAAGCTAGCTCAGGATGGGTATGACAATAAAATTGAAGCTTTTGATTATGTTGAGTTGGTTGAAAAAGAAATATTTGAGCTTTCTAAACGTCGAAAGGTAGATAGCTTTAAATCTATTTCTCAGGTGAGCAAGGCTGTATTAACGAATACAGAGCAAAATTCAAGTCGTACAGATGAGGTTGTAGGATTAGACACTGGCTTTGGCTGTGTTAATAAGTATACGCAGGGCTTTCAGCCTGGACAATTAATTATTTTAGCTGCTCGTCCTGCAATGGGAAAGTCTGCCATGGCTATGAATTTGGCCGTGCGAATTGCAAGAGCAAATAAGGGTGGTCATGCAACAGTTGCAATATTTTCCTTGGAAATGTCTGCTGAGCAATTGGTAGAAAGAATGATTGCTTGTGACAGTAATATTCGCTTAAATAATATTCGTAATGGGCGAATCGGTACAAAAAATGATTGGACACGGTTTAACACTGCATGCAATAATTTAGGACAGTTAAATCTATATTTTGATGACTCTTCAGATTCAACGATATCCTCTATACGTGCAAAATGTAGAAAGCTATCTAGCGATGCAGGGTTAGATTTTATTGTTATAGATTATTTACAACTTATCGAAAGCGATGCTGCTAGTAGTCGTGCGTCTCAGCAGGAGCGTATATCAAAAATTTCTCGTAGCTTGAAATTGATGGCAAGAGAGCTTAATGTACCTGTATTGGCATTATCACAGCTATCTCGTGCTGTTGAGCAAAGAGGAGAGGATAAGCGTCCAATTATGTCCGATTTGCGTGATTCTGGTTCTATAGAACAGGATGCTGATATTGTTATGTTTTTATATCGTGAAGATTACTATAACAAATCATCTCCAAGAAAAAATGAGGCAGATTTAATTATTTCTAAAAACCGTTCTGGATCTACACATAGTGGCTTACCATTTATGTTTACGGGAGAGTATTCCAGATTTACAGAGAAGAAAGAAGAATAGGGTGAAGAATAAATGTTAGATCGTTTGAAGATTATGGATGAACGATATGAGGAAATCAATAGACTATTATTAGATACTGAGGTTGTTTCTAATATAAAGCTTTTGACGGAGCTATCTAAGGAACAACGTGGTCTAGAAAAAGCAGTAATGCTTTATAGGGAACAAATAAAATTAGAAGAAGCTATTCCAGATTTAAAAGAAATGAAAAATTCTTCTGATGCGGAAATGTCAGAAATGGCATCTATTGAGTTAGATCAGGCAATAGAAAGGATTGCACAAATAGAAGAAGAGGTCAAGATTCTATTGCTTCCTAAGGATCCCAATGATGAAAAAAATGTTATTGTTGAAATTCGTGGTGCAGCTGGTGGAGATGAAGCAAACATCTTTGCAGGAGATTTATTCCGTATGTATTCTAAGTACTCAGAATCTAAGGGTTGGAAAATTGAAGTGTTAGATGCAATGCCTTCGGAAATGGGGGGCTATTCTCAAATACAATTTAAAGTAAGTGGAGAAATGGTGTATTCCTATTTAAAATATGAATCAGGTGCCCATCGTGTACAGCGTGTTCCTGTAACAGAAGCACAGGGAAGAATTCATACCTCAACTTCAACTGTTTTAGTAATGCCAGAAGCTACAGAAATAGATTTTGAATTAGATATGAATGAATTACGCATTGATACTTTCTGTTCCTCTGGACCTGGTGGACAGGGAGTTAATACTACGTATTCTGCTGTTCGTGTTACACATGTTCCTACAGGAATGTATGTGGCTTGTCAGATTCATCGCTCTCAGCATGAAAATAAGGCTACAGCTTTAGCTCTTTTAAAAACAAGAATGTATGATCAAATGATGCATGAAAAAGAAATGCAGGAGGGAGCAGAACGTCAATCCTTAATTGGAAGAGGGGACCGTTCAGAAAAAATACGTACGTATAATTATCCTCAAAATCGTGTAACAGACCATAGAATTGGCTTTACAATCAATAGATTAGATGCAATTATTGATGGAAAGCTAGATTTGGTAATTGAAGAATTGATCAATGAAGATCAAAAGCGCAAACTTTCTAGTGGTCAATCATTGAAGCTATAAGAGATAGAGACTTGGCAGTATACTCTGCTAGGTCTTTTTCGTGTAATTGGAGGAACTAAACTTGAATATTTTTCCTTTATTATTAAATACAAAATCCTTGAAAAGATATTTTGAAGCAAATCAAATCTATCTTGGAGGATCTTGTGATGATTTTAATATGATGATGTTGGCTTGTGATTTTTATCGAGGAGTTTCAAGCATTTTTGTTGTTTTGCCAAATTTATATATGGCACAAAAATATTATGATGGATTATTAGGATTTGTTTCAGAAGAGGATGTTTTATTTTTTCCATCAGATGAATTGATATCTGCTGCAATGGTAGCTGCTACAGGTGACTTTTTATTTGAAAGAATTCAAACGATATTTTCTCTTATAAAGAAAGAAAAAAAGATTATAGTGATGAATTTACATGGTGCAATAAAATATGAATTTCCTAAAGAGGTATGGATGGAAAGTATTTTCACCCTACAAAAGGGGATGACTATGGATATTTTTGCCTTAACGGATCGTTTAGTGAAAATAGGATATGAGCCTGTATTTACGATAACTAAAACAGGAGAATATGCTAGAAGAGGTAGTATTGTTGATATATTTCCTTTGGGATTTGAAAAACCAATTCGTCTAGATTTTTTTGGAGATGAAATAGATACAATAAAATTTTTTGATATGGAGACACAGCGTTCTTTAAAGGAAACGAAGGAATGTTTAATTTTACCAGTTACAGAATTTATTTATAGTGAAAAAGAGTTTCCTGAGGCAAAGAAAAAAATCATGTCCTTTATGGACAAATATTCTTTATCTACAATTGAACAGGAACAGCTTAATAAAGATTTGTTTTCTTTAGAGGAGCATCAAAATTTAAATCAGCTTTCTAGATATTTTCAGTTTTTTAATTCTGATTTGAAAACTCTGTTTGATTTTGTTGAGCTTAAGCGCATCTATGTCATTGATCCTGCAAAAGAAAAGGAAATGTATGAACAGCTTAGACTTGATGTGACAGAATATTGTGGAAGAATCGGTGGCTATAGCTTAATAGATATGCAGCTTTATGCAGACATTGCATCTATATTTGCTCAAGCCAATATTAAAATTGAAGGTTTACGATATTTTGGCAAGGTTGATGAGAATATTCAAGTCAAAGAGGTAACCGCTTATAAAGCCAAGGAAAAAGAAATTATTGCCGATTTTAAACGTAACCAAAATAACAAATATATCATTTTCAGTTATACAAATGAAGAAAGATTTAAAAGACTTTTAGAAGTATGTCTAGAGGAGCATATTTTTTTAGTAAAGGTAGATAGCTTAGATAAAATAGAATATGGTCAAATCAATTGTATCTATGGAAATTATCCAGCGTTTGATTGGATAAAGGAAGAATGTATATTTTTAAATGAGGCTGCTTTATTTGAAACAACCTATACTCCTAGAAAGGCTAGATATAAATCCATTTATAAAAATGCAATAAAGATATCTAAATATGATGAGCTAGAGGTTGGCGATTATGTTGTTCATTATGATTATGGTATTGGAAAATATTTAGGAATGAAAACAATGGAAAGCGAAGGCATTAAAAGAGACTTTTTATATGTTATGTATAATAAGGGGTCTAGCCTATATATTCCATTAGAGCAAATTTCTTCTATCATGAAATATGCATCTAAGGATGTGGAAGGAGTTAAGCTTCATGAAATAGGCTCTACTGCTTGGGCACGTACTAAGGCTAGAGTAAGAAAAAGAGTCCATGATATATCTCAGGATTTGATTAAGCTTTATGCAGCAAGACAAAATGCTAAGGGCTTTGAATTTTTAGAAGATACAGAGGAACAAATTAGTTTTGAGTCTGATTTTGCATATGAGCTTACACCTGATCAAAAGCATGCCATTGCGGCAGTAAAATCCGATATGGAGTCTTCTAGGCCAATGGATAGACTCATCTGTGGAGATGTTGGTTATGGCAAAACTGAGGTTGCAATGCGAGCAGCCTTTAAGGCAGTATATAGTGGAAAGCAAGTGGCAATGCTAGCTCCAACAACAATTTTGGCGAGTCAACATTATCATACCTTTAAGGATAGAATGGAGGCTTATGGCATTCGAGTAGAGCTTTTAAGTAGATTTGTAAAGCCATCTAAGCAAAATGTAATTCTAAAGGATTTAAGAGCAGGTGGTGTGGACATCATCATAGGTACGCATAGGCTTCTATCTCAGGAGGTTTTATATAAGGATTTAGGTCTTTTAATTGTAGATGAAGAACAACGCTTTGGTGTTACACATAAAGAAAAAATAAAGGAGCTAAAGGTAAATGTAGATTGTATTACTCTTTCTGCAACACCGATTCCAAGAACGCTTCAAATGTCAATGCTAGGATTAAAGGATTTATCTATGATAGAAACACCTCCCAAAAATCGATATCCAGTACAAACCTATGTTTTAGAAAGAAATGATCGTATTATTGCTGATGCTATAGAGCGTGAGCTTGCCAGAGGAGGTCAGGTATTTTATTTATATAATTTTGTTGAATCCATTGAAGATATGGCATGTCATTTGCAAAAATTAGTTCCTATGGCAAGAATAATTATAGGACATGGAAAGCTAACACATGACCAATTAGAAAATCGGGTACAAGCCTTTATTCAGCATGAGTATGACGTTTTACTCTGTACTACCATTATTGAAACAGGAATTGATATGCCTGATACAAATACACTGATTATACATGATGCTAATCGTTTAGGCTTAGCACAGCTTTATCAGATTCGAGGTCGAGTTGGAAGGTCTAATAAAATCGCATATGCATATATGATGTATGAGCCTCGCAAGCTTTTGACAGAAGAGGCAGAAAAAAGATTAGAAACTATTAAGGAATTTAACGAATTGGGCAGTGGATTCAAGATTGCTATGCGAGACTTATCTATTCGTGGAAGTGGAGATTTGTTGGGAGAGGAACAATCTGGTTTTGTTGAATCGGTTGGCTTAGATATGTACTTAAAGATTCTCAATGAAGAAATACAAAGCATCTCCTCTTTGCCAGAGGAGTCTCTAGATCGATCTTTAGCTACTCCACTAGTATCACGAACTATATCTAAAAGCTATATTGAAAATGAGGATGTTCGTATAGAAATTCATAAAAAAATTGATCGCTTGAAAAATCTTAAAGAATTACAGGATTTAGAGGGGGAGCTTTTAGATCGTTTTGGAGAAGTTGAAGAGGAATTAGAGCTCTACATGTATGAAAAGCTTATGAAATCTTATTGTAAATGCTTAGGGATCTATAAAATAGATATGACAAATCGTCGATATTTTGATTTCATTTTTACAGAAGAAAAGACGAATCAAATGGATGGAAACTTTTTATTTACAGAAATGCTAAAATATTCTTTTTTGAAATTGACCTATAAGAAGGGAGAAATCCATATATTATTAGAAGTTCAAGGTAGAAAAAAGATAGAATATTTTAAAGAAATTTGTAATTATTTTAAAGATATTGAAAATTGCTGACGAATAATAGACACTCTTTTGTCTCATACTAGTATTGGTGATAGGATGAAAAAAACATATCTTTTCCTTTTGCTTTTTTTCAGTCTATTTGTTTTTACAGCAAATGCACAGAATAAAGTTATTTTTCACGGAAATACAAATTCAAATCATATCTATTTAACTTTTGATGATGGATATTCTGCTAAAAATACAGAGAAAATTTTAAATACACTATTAGAGAAAAAGGTACCTGCTACTTTTTTCATAGAAGGGGAATTTTTAGTACAAAATCCTATATTAGTTCGTAGAATTGCAAGAGAACAAACTCTAGCTAATCATACATTCTCTCATAAGGATATTACTAAGATGTCTAATGAGGTATTTCGTAAAGATATTTTTAAATTTGAAACTGAGGTAATGAGAATTACAGGGGCACCTGTGACAAAATATTTTAGACCACCAATGGGATATATAAATTCAGCAAAAAAAACAATATTAGATGATTTGGGCTATACAGTTTTTAAATGGAATGTTAGCTATTATGATTATGTTTACAATGATGATAGGGGAGTCGAGTATGCTCTCAATAATTTATTGAAGCAGACGAAAAATGGATCTATCATTTTAATGCATACCTTAACTAAATCTAATGCTAATGTTTTGGGGACGGCAATAGATAAGCTACGAGCAAAAGGTTTTGTTTTTGCCAGTCTAGATGAATTAATTTAAATGCTACTTTGTGATGCTACGCAAAGTAGCTTTCTTTTTTTAAAAATTATTTAGTATAATCGCATTGAGGTAGGGAAGAGATGGAGGAATTTGTAGATATGGAGGGTACAGTTTACAAAAATAGAGAGGTCATCTATAACTCAATGATAGATAAAACCTATTTTTATCCCTTAAAGTCTTTGAACAATAAAGGGTTTTGTACAGATGGTTTAGTTTTACATAAATATTAATTTCATGTAACCTTAAGAGTAGTATCTCTCAAGGTTTTTTCTTTTTTCGTCAAAAAACTTCAAAATTTAATATTTTTCTTCCAATCCTCTTTACATTACAAGCGTTTTCAGTTGTACTATGTACGAAAAGAAAAACGTCGTTCTTGATTGCGAACGAGAAAGAAGGTTGAGGTGCTACAAATGAAAAAGTTTCTTTTCTTAATTTTTAGTCTTTTTTGTATTGTATTAGTAACAAGCTGTAACAACACAAAAAAGCCACCTGTGGAGATGGTAGAAGTTATATTTGATACACAGGGAGGAAGTAGTATTGCTTCTGTGGAAGTGAAAAAGGGTGAAAAGATTGAACGACCACAGGATCCTCTAAAAGAGGGATTTACGTTTGTCAATTGGTATCCTATAAAGGAATGTACAGGTAATCCATTTGATTTTGCAACTGCGATTATGGCTGATATGACACTCTATGCGAAATGGAATGAGGCTGTAAAGCCTGAGGATGAGGTTCTCTCTATTGAGATAAAAACTCAGCCTACCAAGCAAAACTATATTGAGGGGGAGGCATTTGATCCTACTGGTATGGTTGTAGAGGCTACTTTAAAGGATGAATCAAAAAAGGAAATTACAGATTATACACTTATGCCTAGTGCAGGACAAGAGGTTTCCTTAGGATTAGAGATGTTTAGTGTTACTTATAAGGATTTTGAAGTATTTGGTTCTATTACGGTGGTAGCTAAGGAGATTGTTTCTGTTGAGGTTGAAACGAATCCTAAAAAGACATCCTATAAGAATTATGAATCCTTTGATCCAACAGGACTTGTTTTGAAGGTATCCTATAATAATGGAAAAAGTGAGCTTATTGAAACTGGTTTTACATATGATCGAGAGATGCTATATAATGCTCCTTCTGTAACCAAGGTTGTGTATGAGGATGTAGAGGTAGAGATTCCAATTACAGTTGAAAAAATTCCACATTATGGAGTTCCAAATGCCAAGGAAAGTACATGGGTAGATGCAAAGGCTATTTATGATAAATTAGGCTTAACTCAAGATAGTAATAGAATTGAGGCTTCTACAGTATTTGGTGAGCTTGAGGTAGTTGCATCGCCAGGAAGGGTAATGCAATGGGAAGGTGTTGGTAATGAAAAATATTACTATAATTACTTTGATCAATCCTTTGAAGGGCTATTGAAATTTGCAGGAGCAACTTCACCTGAGGGTAGATATATCGTACTTAAGCCTACAGTTGATGCTAGATTCTATTTCTGGGCTTCCTGTCCATCTTCTGTACAAACACAGCTTCTAATTTATAATAACTATACTGAAGCAACTCTTCCAGAGGAGGCAATTCGAGTTATCTCCTTAGTGAATGAGGGAGTTGAGGATAGCTTCCCAGTGTATGCAGGGGAAACCTACTATATAACTGCTACTGCAAATGCGTTTATTAGAGGAATGGGGCTAGTTTATAATCCTACCTATCATGAGGTTAAAGAGGTTAATGTTGATGCTACAAATGCTTGTAAAGATTTTGCTGCTGGACAACAATTCAACTATGATGGTTTAGTTGTGCATGTTAAATTGGCAAATGATGAGGTTAAAGCTCTTAAAGCTAGTCAATATGAGGTTGTTATACCAGATTTAACTACTCCAGGAGAGAAGACAATAACTGTTCGTTATCAGGATGCACTAGAAAAAACCTACAAGATTATGGTTCATGCCTTAACAGGAATTAAGGTTCTACAGTTACCTACGAAGTACGAATACTTTGCTGGGGAGAATCTTGAATTAGAAGGATTGAAGGTTGTAGCTTTTACGGCAAATGATATTTCCTATGAAATTACAGGCTATGTCATTTCTAAGATAGAAAATCTACTAGTAGACGATGTAATTATGATTTCATGGAATGATTTTGAAACTCAATTAGAAATAGAAATTTTAGAAAATCCAATTTCAGGTATTCAGGTTAAAACTCCTCCTACAAAAACAGTTTATAAATCTGGAGAAACCTTTAATCCAGCAGGCTTGGTTTTGGAAAAGGTATTTACAGGAAGAGATCCTGAAATTATACCAGATTTAAGTGAAGTTACCTTTGATAAGACAGTTCTATCTGTAGGAGATACTAAGGTTTTAGCTACTTGGGATATATTCTCTTGTGAAATCGAAATTGAAGTGATTGCTGTCGATTGGTATGATTTAGATGATACAGTTTATATCAATGCGACAGATCTTCTTACTGCATTAGGAATTGAATTAAATGAATCTACTCCAGCAAGTGGTAATATTGCTGTTGGAAGTAAAGGAGATTTTGGTGTTCTTCATGTTGAGGCTATCAATAAAGCATTACAATATGAAAGAATTAGAGAAACCTATACCTATGGTGGATATACCTATACAGGTGTATTTAAGACAGGTGGTGTGACAGGAAGTGATGCTGGTGCAGATCGTTATATCTCTGTGACACCTGAAAAAAATGGTGTATTTACATTCTATTGTACTGCGAAGGCTGCCACATCCATTTTCCTTTTAGAGGAGTTGGTAATGCCTTCAGCTGAGGATGCTAACAGCTATGTTGCAAAACAGGATTTAACTGGAGATGGTGTTTATACAGAGATAAACTTTACAATGGAAGCTGGAAAGACATATTATTTCTGGTTTACACAACAGACCTTTATCCGTGGTATGAATTTATGCTATGCACGTGCCCATACGATTGTAGAAGAATTAATTTTAGATACAAATGCTACTAAATTAACCTTTGCATTAAATGAAGAATTTAGCTATGAAGGCTTAAAGGTAAGTGTTCGCTGTGAAGATGGGAATACCTATGAGCTTAAAGCTGAAGAATTTGTTGTGGTTGCTCCAGATATGACTACCGCTGGAACTAAAAAGGTAGAAGTTAAATTTAAAGAAGTAACAATAAAAACCTACGAGATTGTTGTTTCTTAAAAAAATAAATAGTGAAATACAAATTCCACTATTTTATCGTTTCATAAGAGTTTAATTTATGTTATAATATTAAATAAATTGACGAAATAACTGATTTGCTGTAGAAATCATAGGGAGGACTTTTATGAACAAAATGATAAAACGAAGTGTGGATATTTTAGAATATGCGGCAGGACATTTAGATGGGTTTCGTATATCTGATGTTATGCATGATTTGAGTATCCCCAAATCATCAGCCTTTGATATAATTTATACGCTGATAAATTGTGAAATGTTGGAAATAAAAAATGAAAGGCTTAAGACCTTTGCATTAGGACCAAAAACTTACGATATTGGCTATCAATATATCAAGGATAATAATATTATTGATATTGCAACTCCAATTTTGAAAAAATTAGGAGATACATTATCAAAAACCGTTTTTATGGGAAAATATGATAATGATGAGGTTTTATACGTTTTTAAATATCAGCCATCAACAGCAATTTTAAATCATTGTTCTGTTAATACAAGAGCTGACTTATTCTGTACAGCTTTAGGAAAGGCTATGCTTGCCTATCGAATGGAAGAATTTGATTTTGGTAAAATAAATTTTAAAAAATTTACAGAGAAAACTATCCTTACGATAGAAGACTTAAAACAAAACCTAGAGGATGTAAAGAAAAATGGCTTTGCTGTAGATAACAGAGAAATTAAAGACTATATGTTATGTATTTCAGCACCAATATTTGATGTAAATGGCAAAACAAATTATGCTATAAGCGTATCTTCCTTATATGAAGATGTAGATATTGAAAATACTGCGAAAAAAGTTGTAGAAGCTGCAAATACTATAACTAGGAAAAGTAAATATTTAATAAAATAGACATTAAATTAAACTAATGAGCTTTCATTAGTTTTTCAAAAAGAAAAATGTACGAACGTCGTTTTTGATTGTGAACAATGGAGTGATGATATGAAATTTGCGATGTATAGAAGATTGGATTTATTTATATTTTTAGTATTGATGTGTTTTTCATCCATACTTTCCTTATTTCTTTTTACAAATAAATCCTTCCAATTTTATTTTTCCTTCACTGTGCTACTTTTATTCATTACTTTAGTAAGATGGAATTATTTAGGGATATTTCCTTTTGTAATAGCACAGATTGTTACAAGCTTATTTCAAATATATATGTTTCAAACACCCGTTTTAGAAACCTTAGCTTCAAATTTAGGAAGTATATTATTTCTTTTTGTAATCCCTTTACTTCTAACGAAATGCTCAGGGAATGTTAAAAAAAATCCCCTTCTCTTACTCTCGCTATTAGGCTTGACCTATATTCTTATAGGCATAGGAGAAGGGGTATCCCTGCTATGCGTAGGAGATCATAGATTTTGGGGGAACTTTGTATTTTATATTTTTAATCAAGAAATCTATTCTATCGTGATTAGTAGCATTTTATGTCTGCTCCTAAGAAACATAGATAATTTAATAGTAAATGTGAAAGAACATTTAAAAATGATTCAAGAAGAGGAGGATGAAAAATGGAAGGTTTCAGAAGACGACAAGAAACTAAATCAGTCTTAAGAAAACTGAAACAGGACTATGTCCTTTATATTTTCATCGGTATTTTAATTCTTTGGTATATTATATTTCAGTACCTACCTATGGGAGGTTTATTATTAGCCTTTAAGGATTATGATCCATCTAAGGGAATTATGGGTTCTGATTTTATAGGTGCTTCAAAGTTTTATGATTTAATGTTTGGTAATTATGCAAGCAAGTTCTGGCGAGCTTTTAGAAATACTTTTCAAATTAGCGTTTATAACTTAGTATTTGGTTTCCCTTTTCCTATCATATTAGCTATTTTTTTTAGCGAAATAGGAAACAATATCTATAGGAAGATTGTACAGACTGCTTCATATCTTCCACATTTTATCAGTGAAGTTACAATTACAGGACTTGTTATATTTTTAGTATATAAGTCTACAACCTCTACAGGGGTTATTGCTAATATGCTATATGTTTTGAAGATTATACCACAGGATGTTAAAATTTTAGATTCGCCAGAATACTTTAAACCACTGTATATCATAACAGGATTATGGAAAGAAAGTGGGTATAGCAGTATAGTATATTTTGCTGCTGTTATGGGAGTGTCTCCCGTCATGTATGAGGCTTTGAAGGTTGATGGTGGAAGTAAGCTTCAAGAGGTACGCTATGTGACTCTACCATCTATAGCACCTATGATTACCGTTATGCTGATTATGAAAATAGGTCGTATGCTAAATGTAGGATACGAAAGAATTATATTACTATACAATGATAAAACATATGAAACGGCTGATGTCATTTCCTCCTTTGTATATCGAATGGGAATAGTAGAAGGAAACACTTCCTTGGGAACTGCTTCAGGTATGTTTAATGCAGTTTTAGGATTTGTATTAGTAATTGGAGCTAATTTTATTGGTAGAAAAGTTAGCAATACATCTTTGTGGTAGGAGGGTAAGAATGGGACGTTTAAATAGAGGAGAAATAATATTTAAAATTATTTCCTATGTATTAACAACTTGTTTGGCAATCATAGCCTTATATCCAATAGTATATGCCTTTTCTGCTTCCATAAGCGGCAAGCTTGCTTATGAATCTGGTCTAGTGACCTTATTTCCTATAGATATCCAATTTGATACCTATAAGAAGCTATATAATGATAATTCCTTTTGGGTGGCGTATTCCAATACAATATTTTATACGTTATTCGGAACAATCTGGAGCATGTTTATTTCTAGTGTTGGTGCATATGCACTTTCTAAAAGAAGATTACTTTTCCGGAAACAATTTAACTTTATTGTAGTTTTTACCATGTGGTTTTCAGCAGGAATTATTCCTACCTATTTAAATTATACAAATGTTTTTAAAACCTTTGGTTTATCTTCTAAATGGGGAATGATCATTGCTTTTGGCGCTACAGCGTATAATGTGATTCTATTGAGATCTTACTTTGAAACAGTTCCTTCAGAAATAGAGGAAGCTGCTAGAATGGATGGAGCAAGTGAAGTACAAATTTTCACAAGGGTTTATTTACCTATGTCAAAGTCTGCTGTAGCTACGGTAACATTATTTTATGCAACCGCAAGATGGAATGGTTATTTTTGGAACATGATGCTTGTTAAGGATCAAATTGATTCTCCCTTACAGGTCTACATGAGGACATTGATAGATGAATATGAAAATTTGGTTAATTCTATGCCATCTACTGTGACCTTTGCAGCTCAGTCATATGTCTATGCGATACTAATATGTTCGATTATACCGATTCTTATTATCTATCCTTATATTTCAAAGTATTTTGAAAAGGGTGTAACCGTTGGAGGTGTTAAGGGATGATCAAGCATTGGAATATTTTAAAGCTACAAAACTATGCATTCATTGGCTTTACTTGCTTTACCTTTCTATTATTCTTGGCAACTATAGTTTTTTCAACCTCCTATTATAATTCCTATCTATATGGGAATGAGGAGCTTGTGGAGTTTTATACCAATGAATTACAGTCATTTAATCAACAGGCATTTATATTTTGTATTGTTTTAGTTCTTTTATTTGTGGTATGTAGGCTATTTCAACCCAAGAAGTATTATCCAACTTTTATCACGTTTCCAATTTATGTAGTAGTCTTACTTATTGGAATTATTTTGGGAATCTTAATCGTTGTTCAGATGCAGGAGATTATCCGTTTCTATCAATCCTATGATTTTACTGGAATATCTAAGCTGGAGGATTTTACGGGAAATTCCTTTTTCCCCATTCTATTAATGTTTAGTTCTATTGGCTTAGCCGTAGTTAACGCGATAAGCCTAGTGATTTATAGCTTTGGATTTTGGAAATTTATCAAAGGAAGAGGTGAAGCATATGCTTAGAAAAAAAGATGATATCGATTATGAAATCTCTGTTTTTAAACCTAATCGATTAGATTTTTGCTGGGTGATGCTGTTCATAGTATTAAATACAATTATTACGTTTCAATCCACCTCTTTAATGGAATATACCATTCGCATCTTTATCTTTGATCTTTTCAATATTGTTTTGACCTTGGTAATGTTTTTGGCAGCTGAGCAAATAAAAAAATATCATAAGGAATGGTCTTATATAGTTATTGGGATTGGTGTTTTTCAGTGGGTGCATCTAGCCTTTTTACCAGCAAGAACCAATACAGTTATGAATATAGTTCTTTATATACTTACAGGAATTCTTGCTGTATACGCAGGAATATCTAGTTTAATTAAAAGTATAAATCGTACAAAATTCATTAAAAAGGAAGGGATGTAGTATGGCATATTTAACTATAAAAAATGTTAAAAAGGTATATCCAAATGGATTTTGTGCAGTAAAGGATTTTAATCTTGAGGTGGATGCTCATGATTTTGTAGTCATATTAGGACCTTCTGGATGTGGAAAATCTACGATGCTTAGAATGATATCTGGACTTGAGGCTATTACAGAAGGAGAAATGATTTTAGATGAAAAGAAAATCAATAATCTTTCGCCAAAGGATAGAGATATTGCGATGGTTTTTCAAAATTATGCTCTTTATGGACATATGAGTGTCTATGATAATATTGGATTTTCCTTAATGGTTAGGAAAAAGAAGCAACGCTTCATTCATGAAAGAGTTATGAATGCCTCAAAAATTGTTGAAATTAATGAAGAGCAATTGAAGCGAAAGCCAGGACAGTTATCAGGAGGACAAAGACAAAGAGTAGCCTTGGGAAGAACTATTGCAAGAGAAGCGAAGCTCTTTTTAATGGATGAGCCACTTTCTAACTTAGATGCTAAGCTTAGAGGAGATATGCGTGTTGAAATTATTGAGCTATGGCGAAAGTACAATCAAACTGTTATTTATGTCAGCCATGATCAAGTAGAGGCTATGACCATGGCAACGAAAATTGTATTAATGAATGAGGGAGTTATAGAACAGGTTGGAAGTCCTAACTTTGTTTATAATCATCCTGAGACTCTATTTGCAGCAACCTTTTTGGGAACTCCTCAAATTAATCTTATTCCAGGAAGCTTAGAGGATGGATGCTTTAAGAATGAGATGTTTTCTATAGATTTTCCTGAATATAAGGGAATAAACGTTGAGCAGGTACTTTTAGGAATTCGCTCAGAAAATATTTTTGTAGTAGATAAGGATGAGGATTTTATTTTACAAATGGATTATGTAGAATATTTGGGATCTAAATCTATTCTTCATGGATTGCTTGGAGAAACGCAAATTGCTGTAAATACAAAAGAAGATGTTGCAAATTTAACAAACTGCAAAGTTAAGCTTAATAAGACTAAAGCAATACTTTTTGATGTCCAAACTTCAAAGGCTATAAGGGGGGATCAGAATGCTGAGCGTTCTTAAACATAAGGTTTCATCCTTATTTTATACAAGTAAATCGGGATTTACTCTACAAAAGCTTATGGTTATTTTAGCTATGATTAATGCTTTAACTCAGGTGGCTTTTGGAAGAATACATAATGAGGCAGCCTATAAGGTATCCTCTACGGTGGCAATATTTACATTTATCAATCAGATAGCCTTAGTTTTGACTGCGGTTAGCCTGATGAGATTAAATGAAAAAAGAAAATACTATATTTTCTCTGTTCTTTTATTTTTGCTAACAACGACAATTATGATTGTTTATATTGTTTTAATGCATTCAGATATCTACTATCAAACTGCTTTGAATGGTGGATATTCCTATGAGGATTCTATTAAGATAGTATATGCAATAGATGATTCTGTAAATTTCATTATTCTTGCTTTAGTATTTGGGTTTATAGAAATAGGTATGTTTATAGCAGAAATCATAATTAGAAGGAGAGAAGCTCATGGACTTTCCAATCAAGGAGGAAATTAAAGCAAGCTTAGTTCGTCTATGGTTTGCAGGACTTGTATGCTATTTGGTTTTATGGGGAAGCTCTGTATCTAATGATTTTTTAGATTTATTACTTTTACTTCCTTTAGCACATTTTTTATGTGATGTGTTGCTTACAAATCCAATAGTTCGAGCAGTTTTTAAAACAAGATTGAATCTTCAGAAAAAATATGGAGAAATGAATTCCTTTCAAAGAGTTAAGACATGGGTATATGCATTTTTGGAGGTTTTTCTTACCAAAGCTATTGTCATTGGAATTTATGAGGGATTGAATCGCCTAATCATTTTAATAGGTGGCTTAGATAAATCCTCTGTACCTTTTCCTGTAGAACCCTTTAGTTATGCATTTATATATTCTGTAGTTTACTATTTGTTTTATTTTATTAAATATAAATTTATGTTGAATTTACTTCAAGGAAAGAGGGATACAAGTGACCTTTGATGAATTTATGCAAGATCCTGTAAATACCCTATATGCGTTTAGTGAAGAAGAATTAAGAAATATCAAAAGAAAAATAAGTGAAAAAAATCTTCAGCAATTACAAAAACTTGCAGAAGAAGCCCTTTCCCTTCCTTTACAGAGTGTAACCTATAAGGAAGAGATGATCTTAGTCAAGGATAAGCATGATTATGAATCCTTTTCTATATATAGCTGGCCAAATCCAGACACCAAAGATGGACTTCCTTATATCAAGCGAGATGGATATCAAAATCCTATGCATTTAAGAAATGACAAGCTAGCCCTTAGGAAAGTATCCTATGCCGTTTATTATTTGGGATTGCTTTACTATATTACCCGTAGTAAAAAATATTATTTACGACTGAAGGAACATTTATATTGCTTTTTTATCCGTAAAGGTACAAGAATGAATCCGAATTTAAATCATGGTCAAGCTATGCCAGGAATAAATACAGGGCAAAGAGGTGGCATTATAGATTTTGCAGTTTCCTTTGGCTATGCACTTTCCATTTTACAAGGATTAAAAAGTGAAGGACTTTTGGAATCGGATTTATTTAGAGGCTTAGAAGCTTGGCTAAAGGAATTTAATCATTGGCTTACAGAATCTGAATTTGGTAAGGAAATGAAAGAATGTACCAATAATCATTCTTTAGTTTATGATTATCTTCAGCTTATCATTTCAATATTCTTAGATGATTATTATATGATGATAACTGTTAAGACAAGATATCCCTTACGGATGAAGGAGCAGATTTTACCTAATGGAGAAATGCCTTTAGAATTGAAAAGAGTAAATTCACAAAATTATTATTTTATGAATTTAAAGCTTTTTATAGAAATAGGTAAACTTTTATGCTTAAATTTGAAGAATTATTCCTTGCTCTCAAGAGCTGTAGAATTTTATGAGAAAGAGCATTTGAAATGGAGATTTAATCAAGCAAAGCCCTTTACGAAGCTGTATGACAATTATTTTTACTATTGTGCTAGACAATATTTTGGTATAAAAGACTTTTCTTTAAAAAAGGCAAAAAGTTTACAGTACATAATTTTAGTTGATATATACGGAGGTGAAAAATGAGAATACAAAACTATTTTAATGAGATCGTAAATAATCTTTATATGTTTCAGGAGGATGATCTAGAAAAGCTTAAGCATGAACTGAATTGTATGGACATCAAGCATTTGGACGAGCTATTGACAGAGGGACTTGCTATGGGAATCCATAGTGTTACAGAAAAAAAGCATTTAGCACCAAGTAAAAATCCACATGATTACATGTCTTGTTCTATATATCATTGGCCAAATCCAGATACTGTGGATGGTCTTCCCTATGTTGAAAGAGATGGCGTTGATAATCCAGAAGCAATTCATGGAGATAAGGAATCTCTTAGAACCTTGACCTATATAACCTATCTGAGTGCCCTTCTTTATTATTTTACTAATGAGGAGAAGTATCTAGATATTGTTGTGAAATATAATAGCTTTTGGTTTATAGAAGAAAACACGAAAATGAATCCAAATTTGAGATATGCTCAATGTATTCCCGGAGTTAATGATGGAGAACCAGGAGGAATCATTGATTATGCGGCAAGCTATAGCTATGCATTAAATTTGCTGAGAATCTTAAATGAAAAAGGGAAACTCCCAACAAGCTTCTATCAGGAGATGCGCGTATGGCATCAAGAATTTTTAAGTTGGCTGCTTTCCTCAGAACAAGGCATTATCGAAGGAAATCGTAAAAACAATCAAGGTTCCTTATATGATTTACTCATATTAAATATCTCTTGCTTTATTCAAGAAGAGAAAGCATTAGTAGAAAGATATTATCAGCGGTTACTAAGAAGATTACACGAGCAAATTGATTCTAAAGGAGAGTTGCCTTATGAATTGGTAAGAACGAAGTCTAAGAGCTATACAACTATGGGACTTAAAATGCTATTAGAAAGTGCTTGCTTATTAATGAATTATGGATATGAATTTAAGGATAATGAAGATTTGGTAAGAGCTTATCATAATGTTAGACCACACTATGTAAAGCATACCTGGGAGCATATGCAGATAAAGGCATTCGATCCTTTTAGAGGATATTATATTTTATATCTCTTTTTTAAAACGATTTGTATGAGAACAGAGTTCACAATGGAGAATGAAGAGATGCATTGGGGATCAATATTATTAAGAAAATTATTTTAGGAGAAGAAAAATGGAAGTAGTAAAAAAATATGGTGAATTAGAGGTTCACATCAGCAATACTAGAAAAGAAATGGGAATTTCTGCTGGAAAAAGGATAGAACAAATTATTAAGGATGCAATTAAGAAAAATAAGGAAGCAAGAGTTATTTTTGCCAGTGCTCCTTCTCAAAATGAGATGCTTGCTTATTTAAAAGATACTGATATAGATTGGTCTAAGGTGACAGGCTTTCATATGGATGAGTATGTGGGGATTGATAAAAATGCTCCACAAAGCTTTACCAAATTTTTAGAAGAACGATTAGTTAATTTTGTCTCCATGGGGAAATGGTATCCCTTTGGCGGGACTACGCCTTCTGTTGAAGAGGATTTAGAGCTTTATGCAAAGCTTCTTAACGAAAAGCCAATTGATTTAGTTATATTGGGAATTGGAGAAAATGGACATTTGGCTTTTAATGATCCAGCATTTTGTGATTTTAAGGATCCTTTAACTGTTAAAACTGTGGACTTAGATGAGGTTTGTAGAAACCAGCAAGTAAATGATGGCTGCTTTGAGAAGCTAGAGCTTGTTCCTAAGCAGGCGTTAACAATTACAATTCCACCTCTGTTAGCATGTAAGAAGAAGGTGGCAGTAGTTCCAGGTCCTACAAAAAAATATGCAATTAAAAATACATTATTAGGAGAAATTACGGAATCCTGTCCAGCAAGTATCTTAAGAACTTGTCCAGATTCAGAGCTTTATATTGATCAGGATTCCTATGCATTAGTTCAGGAGGGATAAACATGCGAAAAAAAATATTAGCTTTAACCTTGGTATTATCGATGGTTTTGATTTTAGTGGGGTGTCGTACAAAGATAGAGGATAACGGAAATAAGGGAAAAACAGAGCTTAAAATTAATTTTGCAACAGGAAATGCGTTAAAAACCTTGACATATAATACAGGAACCCCAGTGACTTTACCAGATGGTTCTATCTATACAAATGGACAAATCAAGCCTGCTTGGAATTATATCGCAAATCATTTAGATGTTGCTATAAAGGATGTTACGGTTCAAGGACAAACAGCCACTAACATGATTCAAATTGCTGCTGCAACAAATTTTGAGGATGCTCATATTTATGGGGGAAATGTTGCCGAAACTTTTATGGAGTATGGTGCAAAAGGTAAGCTGATTAACCTATTAGAGTACAAGGATAAATTACCTGATTTTATGAAATATTTAGAAGAATATCCTTTAATTAAGCAACAGCTTACAGCCTATGATGGAGGCATCTATAGTGTACCTTATGTTGCTGAACTAGATGAATTTTCTAAAGTGTTTTATGGAAGAAATAACTGGATTGAAACACTTTTAGACACGGATGAGCTTTTACCAGAAACGGCAACCCTAGATGTATCCTATACTGGATATTGGAAGGGAAGTAAAGCGCGTAAGGGAGCAAATGTAGTTGAATTGCAAAATCAAGCTGCTAGTAATGGTAAGCTTACAGGAGAGGTAGCTCGTCAGCAGCTTATACAATATATTGATACGAACTATCCAAATTTAGAGAAAAGAAGTGATCTTTATATTGATGATACTGCTGAATATGATATTGATGAGCTCGTTGCCTTATGGCGTGTTATGAAATTATATCCTAACACATTATTTAAATTGACAACTGGTCAAAGTGGTACTTGTGAAATTGTTCCTTTCTTCTTTAGAACAAAAAATCAAAGAGCAGAAATTTTTAAGCTCATCAATTATTTTGGTGGTACTAGAGTTTATGGAACGAACACATATACAGGATTATGGTATGTTGATGAATCTAATACTCTACAATTTAGCTTTTATCAGGATGCAGTGTATGAAGCTTTTGACTATTTGAAGCAAATTTTTAGTGAAGGCTTAATCAATTCAGATTATGACGATACAAACAATAGTGCGGATTTCCGTTCTATATTCTATTCCTCTGATTTAAGTGTAAACTCTAGTGGTAACTCTACAGTAAAGCAATTAGGCTTTATGACCTTTGACTTTATCCCTTCTACAGCTGCAAGCTCTCCTACAGGAGCAGTTAAGGCTATGCTTCCACCAGTTACAACACTAGAAGGAATGCATGATAATAAATTTCATCATTATATAGAAATTCCTCGAACTGTTATGATTGACGGCTGGGCTATATCTGCAAATGCTTCAGGAAAAGAATTGGATAAGGCCTTAGAATTATTTAATTTTTTCTTCACTGATTTTGGTAGTAATGTTCAAAATTTTGGAATTCCAGGAGTAATGGCTGATTTTGATAATCTTTATACCTTGCCTAGTGGAGATAAGGTTCCAACCTTATCTAAATGGCTAATGGAACAAGCAAAAATCTATACAAATGGCGATGTTGCAACATTTGGACAGCAATTTATGGGAATTCGTATGCCAATAGGCTATAAGGCAGATATTGGATTTGAATATCAAAATATGACAAAGGAAGCACAGGAAGGGTATGATCTCTATGAGGAAAAAGGTGTTTTGACTTTAGGATATAATAAGCCTTCTAAATTACTTGAGCTTTCTGCTCCATGCTATTCTCTAACTAGACAGGAGTCTGCGAGATTAGCCACTCTTTCTATTGGAGATGATCAAATCAATATGATTTATCTTTATATTCGGTCTGATAAAAATAGTGTAAGTTCTGTTGATTTAATTAAAAAGGCATATGAATCAGCAAATATTTTAGAATATATTGATATTTATAGATCTGCTTATAATCGTACTAAAGCATAATTGTAAGCTTTATGAAAAGAGTTGTAGTATTGTTTCTTTTGTTTCCTTTACTATTTGCATGTTCTTCAAGGGAACAGGAGAAAGAAATTGTTTTGCAGGAGATTTTAAATTCTATAGCTTTTCCTGTCTATATAGAAGAAGATATTTCCTTGCCAGAAGAAATCGATGGGATAAGAATAGAATGGGAGTCTTCAAATGAAGAGGTGATTTCCTCTACAGGTAAAGTAATGGCCAAGGAATCGGATACCTCTGTTGAGTTAAAGGCAATAGCCTCCTTAGAGGAGCAGAAGTTTGAAAAAATCTTTAATGTTATTGTTAAAGGAAATTCCCCTTTGCAAAGCATCAATTATACAAAGGATTATCGCTTTAGCATGGAGGAAGCTAATGCTAAAAAGTATCCCTATTATAAAGGATATTTATATCCAGGCTTACGAGATAAAGATGGCCAAGAGCATTTAGCTTTTAAGGAAAACCATACAATTGGTAAAAGTATTAATGTTAGACTTTTTGGTGCAAGACCCAACGATATAGCCTTTGATAATACGTTAGCCTTTCAAAATGCTATAGCTTCTGCCAAGCCAGGAGATGAGGTGTTTGTTCCTAGAGGAAAATATTATTTTAAAACAGCAATAGTCACATCTCCTTATTATGCTCATCTTCGTTTAGCATCTGGTGTTAATTTCCGTGGAGAGGGTAAGGATCAATCCATTTTAATTTCTGATTTTCAAAAGGGAGAAAATGGAAGCAAGGCTTATGGTAAGAAGACAGCCACCTTGGTTTGTGGAAACATGTCGAATTCTACGATATCTGATTTAGGCTTTTCGGCTACAGCGGATGATTCCTGTCTTCCGAAGGATATGAATGATACAAAATCAAACAATCCTGAGGGAAATCAGCATGCCCCAGCCTTTGGTATTGTTGTTTACAATACTAGTATACAAGGTCTTACAGAAAATATTTATATTCAAAATGTGTATATTGAATATTTTCAGTATGATGGCATTCGGCTCTATTGTACTAGAAATTGTAAAATTGCAAATTCCGTTATCACCAAGGCTACAGATATTGGGGGTGGTGGTGCTGGCTATGGCATAGAAATAAGAGGCTATGGTCACGAATATTTTCAATACATTGATACAAGATTAGACTCCTGCTATAACATCGTAGAGGAAGTAGAGGTTATAGGGCCATATATAAGACATGGAATTATCTTATCTTATATGACCAATAACAATCTATTCTATAAAAATAAGGTCTTAGATTCAGCAGATGATGCTTTTGATGTTCATGGACAGGATGAATTTTTAAATGTTTTTTCACAAAATTATGCGAAATGTTCTCGTAGGGGTGCCGGTTTGGGATTGGGAAATACAGGCTCAACTCATGATGAGAGTGGCTATGGCAATATTGCTTATGAAAATCATTTTATAGGATGTAAGTATGGAATTACCGTAGCTAGAGGTACGAAATATACACAACTTATAAAAAATAAAATTGAAGAGTGTAGCTATACGATTTATATCAATGATGGTCCTTATACAGTACAAAAGGACAACATAATAATTTCAAAAAAGAAGGGAATGATAGAATGAAACGAGTTTTAGGAATATTTATAGGCTTGTTATTTATGTTTACAATGGTTTCGTGTGTGAAAGATAAGCCAAATGGAAATGATAAATTAGATGATAATGGAACCCAAAATGTGGATAAGGATGATAGAATTGATGCCGAATTAGATCCTAATTATACAGATGGTTTGAACTACGAATATACAGGAGATTGGGAACATAACAAGGATTACAAGAAGCCTGGATTTTACAATACAGATGGTAGTGTGCATGAGCTTCCAAAGGAGAATGAGGCTACAGGGAATCGTATTAATGTCGTGATGTTTGGCGCGAAGGCAAACGATGAGGATTTTGATAATACTAATGCTGTAAGACAGGCAGTAGCTTCTGCAAAGGAAGGCGATTATATTTATTTTCCAGCAGGTAGGTATTATTTTTCTAGTAATACTTTGAGCAGTCCCTACTTTGCTCATATTTATCTTTATACAAATCAGGTAAATATTAAAGGAGCAGGAAAAGAAAGTACAGTTTTAGTTTCCAAATTTAATGCGGATATCAATTTAACGAAGCCAACAGCCACATTAGCAATTATGAATGCTTCTAATGTTACAGTTAGCGATCTTACCTTTACAGCAGAGGTTCCCTCTGATAAAATGCCTGTAGATTTAGATACTAGTAAAAATAATCCTGAAGGAAATCAATATGCTCCAAATTCACAAGTAGTTGTTATGAATTCTGATCCAATAGAAAGTACACAAAATGTAGTCATTCGCAACTGTAAAATATCCTACTTTCAGGAAAATGCAGTTGTGTTAAACAAAACACAAGATTGTCGTGTAGTAGATTGTGAAATTTCTGACGCTACAGATGTAGGTGGCGGTGGAGCAGGATATGGGATTCAAATTCGTGGAAATGGGTTTGAAAGCTTTAGCATGGTAGGTGCTACTGCTGATTCTAGGTACAATTATGTTGCTAATAACACATTGAAGGGACCTTACCTACGTCATGCGATTATTTTATCCTATGTTACACATAATAACTTAATTTATAACAATACCATGGATGGTTGTCAGGACGAGCCTTTGGACTTGCATGGAGAGGATGAATTTTTAAATGTATTTACCAAAAATAAAGTTTCTAATGTTGCTAAAACAGGAATTGGCTTAGGAAATCCAGGGTCTACACATGATGCTACAGGACCAGGAAATGTAATTTATGGAAATGTGGTAGAAAATGCAGCAGGAGGAATTCAAGTTTCCTATGGTACACCAGATACCCAAATTTATAATAATGTTTTTAAAAATTTAAAAGATGGCTCAACTGGTATAAGAATTACGTTTGGTCCAAATACCACTATTAGAAATAACGAAATTCAAGCCATAACTGGAGATAGTGTTGGTATATCAGCATTTTACTCCTATGTTTGGCATGACCCTTCCTTAGGCGTTTATAAGCTTGATATTCAAAGCAACTCAATTAAAAATGTAAAAACGGCAATGTACTTTGAAACCTATAAGGATGGTACTAAGATTAAAAACAATACTTTTGAAAATTGTGAAAATTCTATTTTGTCTGATAGGGAATCATTTGAAATGCCACCTAAATCAACATACTTTGATCCAGTGGAGGGAACATATGTTTATCCAACACAGGAGGGAAATATAAATCGTGGAAATTATGAAAGTACAATTAGTCCAGTAGGATATTTCTATTTTAAGGGATCTCATGAAGAACCACTCTTCAACCGTGTTATTTATGAAGAATATAATGTAGATAAATCAGTATTAAATTCTTCCTCAAGGGTGTATTTAAGAATTACAACAACTTCAAAAAGTGCTAAGCAGCATTTCTTCTTCTGGGCAAAGGAGGATTTACAATGGGAAGCCTCTGAACTAACTTGGGGAAATGCGCCATATATTAATAATCCTACAAATAATAATGAATTAGCTTGGGATAGCACAGGAGAATATCCTATTTCTACCTACCCATATGAGGCTAAGCTTTATGATCCAAATAAAGATTGTGTACTGATTACAGATTTAGAATGTGTTTCCGTGAATGAATCCTTTATGACATATTACATTGACATAACAGATTTTATGAAAAACTCTTTAAAATCTAATAATTTTACAATTATTATGACAAATGAAACAATGGATGCGGCTTATTCTAGTGTTAGAAACATGAATGGAAATGCAGAAACTGTTTGGCCTTGCCTAATATTTGTAGAATAATGAACCGAATAATTCCACCTATAGGGATCGGAACCTTCCTTTTGGAGGGGACCGATGCCTATGGGAGTGTAATTACAGCTTTGGAAACAGGATATAGACTTATTGATACAGCTGCTGTTTATAATAATGAAAAGGAAGTAGGCAAAGCAATTACAGACAGCAAAATTAATAGACAGGATATATGTATTAGTACAAAGCTTTATGCTAAAAAAACAGGATATCATACGGCGATAAAGGAATGTAGGGAGAGTCTTAAAAATCTAAAGGTAGAGTATATAGATTTATATTTCATTCATTGGATGCCTAGAAAATATGAAGAGCTTTTGGATACATGGAGAGGATTTGAATATCTGTATGAACAAGACTTATGCAAGGCTATTGGAGTTTGTAATATAACATTATTTTATTTAGATAAATTAATGAAGGATGCTAAAATACCTCCTATGTTTTGCCAAATCGAGCTTCATCCTTTTTTACAGCAGGAAATATTTATAGAGTATTGTCAGCAGCATAAGATTAAGGTTATAGGGTATGGACTCTTTGCTAAAGGACATGTATTTCAAAATGATAAACTACAGCAATTGGCAATGAAAAATAATACTACAGTTGCAAATTTAGTATTGTCATGGGCACAGATGCAGGGGGTAATCCCTTTAGTGAAATCTAAGAATGAGGAAAGAATAAAATCAAATTTCCTTAATAATATTGAAATTTCAGCCGAACTTTTATCGGATATACGAATTTTGAACGATGGAATTCGAGTTTATAGAGATCCAGAAAATAATCCTTACGTCTAAGCTGAAAGAAATGAGAGTGAAAAAATGAAAAAGATTTTAATTAAAAATGGAAAAGTCATCTTAGAGGATAGAATAGAACAAGCAGATGTCTTAATAGAGGATGGAAAATTTATTAAAATAGGGAATATTGAGGAGGAGTGTAGTAACGTTTTGGATGTACATGGCTTATATGTATCTCCTGGCTTTATTGACATTCATTCTCATGGAGGAAATGGCTTTGATTATATGACAGGAACATTAGAGGCCTTTAAAGCGGCAACTACATTACATATGCAGCATGGAGCAACCTCTATAGTTCCTACAACGGTTGCTGCAGATATAGATTATACTATAGAATTTTTACATAAATTTGATCAATTAAAGGATAATAAGGAAATTCCAGTCCGTATGCTAGGTGTACATTTAGAGGGGCCCTATTTAGCTTTAGAACAAAAGGGAGCAATTCCTGCTCAATATATAAAGAATCCTCAAAAAGAAGAATATTTGAAAATATTAAATGCTTCAAAAAATATTTTACGTTGGACGATAGCGCCTGAGTTAGAAGGGGCTTATGCTCTTGGTGACGAATTACAATCCAGAGGAATTAATGCCTCTATTGGACATTCCAATGCTGAGGATTTTCAAGTACATGAGGCTGTTCAGCATGGATTTCGTTCAGTAACGCATATGTATTCTATGACCTCTAGTATAGTTCGAAAAAATTGTTATCGCCATCCAGGAATTAATGAAGCAGCCTATTTAGAAGATGATTTATATATAGAAGCCATTGCAGATGGACATCATTTGCCAGACACCTTATTAAGGCTCATGGTAAAGAATAAGGGATATGATAAAATGATTCTTGTTACAGATTCTATGAGTGCTGCTGGTTTTGGTGATGGATTATTTTATTTAGGGAATCCAGAGGATCATCATCAGGTTCTTATCAAAAATGGAGTTGGATTTATGCCAGATATGTCTAGCTTTGCAGGCTCTGTTGCTTGTACAGATCAATTGGTAAGGACAATGCTTAAAATTGGTGTGCCTATAAATCAAGCCGTAAAAATGCTAAGCCTAAATCCAGCAAAATTATTACACAAAGATGAGGAGCTTGGATCAATTGCTATAGGTAAAAGAGCTGATTTGTTGATATTTGATGAATCTATAGATATGAAATATGTATTTGTAGATGGTGACTTAAGATATAAAAAGTAATAAAATTACACTAAAAGATGGGTAGAGAAATCTATTCATCTTTTTGTTAGAAGTGTACTTTATTTTATAAAATAAATATAGTTTTAATTATTTAGATATGGTATAATTTTTCATAGGCTGAAAGGAAAAGCTTTTGTTGCACTTGGACAATATTTTTTGAATCCAGCAGAATATTGTCGTTCAAATATTTTTTACATAATGTCCTATATAGTTGACATTTATATTTTTTGTAGTATAATCTATGCTATGGAGGTAGGGAAATGAAAAATAATGCTTTTCGCATACTTGTTACCTTTTTCCCTCTAGCTATTGGACTGATTTTACTTGTAATCTATGCTATAACTTTCAATAAACATTTGCTATATGCTATAGGCTTTTGTACAGGCTTGTCGGCTGTATTTCTTTTGGCTACAATTCTATCTTTTATAATGAAAAAGAAATTCTTAATGAAGAAAGAATTTGATGAACGGCAGCTAAAAAATAGAGGAGACTGCTTTTCAATAAGCTTCTTTGTTTTAATCACATGTTTATTTTTAGATGGGTTAGTGCGATATATTTTAGAATATGATTGGTCAAACTATCTAGTTGGAATAGCCTTTTGGATACTGTTATCCATAGGTGTTTTTGCAATATTAGCGATTTGGAAGGATGCATATACAAATGTTGGAGCTAACAAAATTCACTTTGGTATATATTTGATAGGGATAAGCTTACTAGATTTGGCACTTGGAGTTATCAATGGAATAAGAATGGGCTTTTTAGAAAATGGTCAAATTGGCACTTGCTTTATCAATTTGTTTAGTGGTTTAATTATATTTATAATTGCATTAAATCTTTTTTTAAAGGCGGCGAGGGAAAGAAAGGATGATTTTGTAAATGAAGAACTTAAAACTGAAATCTGCTAGGGCAGAGCTAGATATGTCACAGGCAGAATTGGCACAGGCAGTGGGAGTAACAAGGCAGACCATTAATCAGATAGAAAGTGGGGAGTATAATCCCTCTATAAAGCTTTGTATCTCTATTTGTAAAGCTTTAAATAAAACATTGGATCAAATCTTTTGGACGGATACAACTCAGATACTGCCTAAAAAGGAAATAACAGAAAATAGAATAATGAATTAAGGAGGAAAAAAGTATGGAAGAAATTTTAAAAGTGGAAAATATACGTAAAACGTTTAAATTATCTGCAAAGCAAAAAAGAATAAACAAGACTAATGAAACCGTCAAGGTGGCTGTGGATGGACTATCATTTTCTGCTGTTCGTGGTGAAATCTATGGTTTGTTAGGACCTAATGGAGCAGGTAAAACAACAACGCTTCGTATAATCTCATCATTAATTAAAGCGGATCAAGGTGATGTTTTGGTTGATGGAGCTAGTGTTGTAAAGGAACCAGAAAAGGTTAGAGGAAAGATAGGCTTTTTAACTAGTGAATTGAAATTGGAGGATTTTTTTACTCCAAATTATCTGTTTGATTTCTTTTCGGATTTACATAGAATACCAAAGGATATAGCAAACGAACGTAAAGAACGATTATTTAAAAAGTTTGGAGTAGAGGGCTTTAAAGAAGTAAAAATTGCTGATTTATCTACAGGTATGAAACAAAAAATATCCTTAATAATTTCTATTGTTCATGATCCAGAAATTATTATCTTTGATGAACCAACAAATGGATTAGATGTTATTACCGCAAAGGTAGTAACAGACTTTTTACAGGATTTAAAGCAAGAGGGAAAGACAGTAATTTTATCTACCCATATCTTTTCATTGGTAGAAAAGCTTTGTGATCGAGTAGGAATTATTATTGATGGGAAAATGATTTTATCAGATACTTTACAGGCTATTGTAAAGGATAGAAGCTTAGAAGAAGTGTTTTTTGATATATATGATAAAACGGTAGGTGAAAATAGATGAAGGCTATAGGCATAATTTTAAAAAAAGAATTAAAGCGATTTTTTACGGATTATAGAATGCTTATTGGTATTATTTTGCCAGGTATTTTAATTTTCCTTCTTTATAGTGTTATGGGAGACTTTATGGGAAAGTCTATGGGGTCAGAAATTAAGGAATTTTCAATGATAGTTGAAAAAGAACCAGCAGAAGTAAAGGATGTATTTTCAATCGGCTTAAAGGATTTTACAATCCATTATTTGGAAGAGGATTGGAGTAAAGAAGATATTCTAAAAAAAATTGAAAATCAAGAGCTTGATCTTTATGTCGTATATCCTGACAATTTACTAGGCGGAAGCAGTATAACAAATGTACCAAATGTTGAAATGTACTATAATAGTGCTTCGGATGCTTCTTTGCAAGCTTACACTTTATATAGTGAAATATTAAATGCCTTTGAGGATAGCATGACCAATCTCTTTGATATTAATCATGGAGATACAAAATATGATTTAGCTAAGGAGGAAGCTTTAACTGTAAGAATTTTCACAATGATGCTGCCATTCCTACTTATCACATTTTTATTTTCTGGAGCTATGGGAATTTGTTCTGAGTCAATAGCAGGAGAAAAGGAAAGAGGTACAATAGCGACTCTCCTTGTTACACCTACTAAGAGATCAACTATTGCAATAGGAAAGGTATCGGCATTAGGAATTACAGCCTTAACCTCTGCTTTGGTTAGTTTTATAGGACTTATTGCATCCTTACCTAAGCTTACAGGAACGAACATTTCATTGGCTGCATATAACTTTCAAACGATCCTTATGCTATTGGTCGTGATTATATTAACAGTTTTATTATTTACAGTAATATTAACGCTTGTATCCACCTTTGCAAAAAGTGTAAAGGAGGCCTCAAGCTTATCTGTTCCTGTAATGATTGTAGTAATGCTTTTGGGAGCCACAAGCTTTATGGGAACTATTGCCCAAACAAATCCTGCCTTATACTTAATTCCAGTTTATGGGGCAATCCAAAGCTTGACAGGAATATTGAGCATGACAATTGATCCTTTATGCTTTACAATGTTTATTCTATCTTCTATCATCTATATTGGCTTAGGTGTATTCTGTTTAACTAAAATGTTTAACAGTGAAAAGGTTATATTTAATCATTAATATAGATTTAAGATTAAGAGGCACTTCGTTAAAAGGGTGCCCTTTTTTATGGTTAGAAATATACAAAAGTATACAAGATTAAAATCATTTACGACTTAGAAATAAAATAAAAGTATACATTCTTATATACAAAAAAATACAACTATTATTGACTTTTGTATACAATAGTGATTTAATATGTGTAGATGTTGGAGGATAAAATTATGCTAAAAAGTAAAAAAGAAATTGGCACTTATATTTCAAAAAAACTAAAAGAAAAAGAAATGTCTCAAAGCGATTTGGCTAGTGAAATAGCTAATATAATGGGTGATGGATTTGAAAAAAATACGATTAAAGATAATATTAGCAAATGGATAAGAGGAGAAAGATATCCAGGAACAGAGTATCTTTATTATTTAGCACAGAGTTTGAAGGTAAGTATCGAAGAAATTTTAGTTGCTGGAGAAGTTTGTGATAAATATGATACTAGACCGTTAACTTTATATACAGTTGGGAAAAGTGGAAGTGGAGAACAACTAGAAAAATTAATGGCTTCCAAGGAAAATAATTTACCTATTGGAACAAATTATGATGAATATAATAAGACTGTTTTAGATTATGCTTTAGAGTTTGAAAATATAAATTTAATACACTATATTTTGGAAAAAAAATATCTTTCCTTCCAAAATGGAATGATAAAAACAAGTTTTAGAGTTGATTATTCTAGAGAAGTTCAATATTTTGAACAATTTTTAACACTTGCTTTAAAATATGATGATAGAGAAATTTTCAAATATGTTATGAATAGAATTTGTAAAATCAATCTTAAAAATGATACCGAATGTTTTTCTAGTAATGGTGGTATTACAATAACAAAAGAAATAATATATGACATTCTAAATTCAAAGAATATTTTAGACTATCTATCCACCCCATTTATTCCATCAACAGAGGAATTTGATTCTCTTAATGCAGACATAATTTATAGGAACAGAAAAGGAGAAGAGGAACTAAGGGTAAGGGATATTGAAACCATTAGTCCAGCATTCAATTTACTTTTATTTATTGCAAACTCAGAAAAAATGGAGATTGCAAAGAAATTAATTAAAATAGGAAAAGAGCATAATTCTAAAGCATTAGCACAATTAAATAATGTATATCCTTCTACGGAATATAAAATTAAGAATGATGGTAATGTGATTGCTCTAGGAGTAGGAGCAGAAGAACTTTTATTTCAAAGCTTAACCCGTTTAGCTGGTTCAGTTAATTCAGTTGGTGAGTTTACGTTGATTTGACGTTTCAATTATAAGGAGTGATTTAATATGCCAAAAATAACAAAAATAAGAAGTGAATCTGAACTAGGTAATTTTATTTCGAAAAAACTAAAAGAAAAAGAAATGTCTCAAAGTGATTTGGCTAGTAAAATTGCAAAGCTAAGGGGCAAAGGATATTCAAAAAATTCAATCAAAGATAATGTCAGTAAATGGATTAGAGGGGATAGATATCCACGGACAGAGTATCTTTATTATTTATCACAAGCCTTAAAAGTTGACATAGAGGAAATTTTAGTAGCTGAAGAGGAATGTATGAAATATAAAGCAAGACCATTTACTTTATATGCAGTAGCAAAGAGTGGAAATAAAGAGGCGTTAGATAAACTAATGTTAGAAGTGAGAAATGGATGCTATCCTGTTGGAGCGGATTATGATGAATTTGACGAAACACTTTTAGATTATATTTTTGAATTTGAAAATATAGAATTAATCCAACATTTATTAGAAAATAATTATATTTGCTTTCATTATAAAGATATAAGTTACAATACCGTATTTTCTATGGATGGAGCAAATGAGTATTTCGATAAATTTTTAACTCTTGCTTTAAAATATGATGATGTATATATCTTTAAAAATATTATAAAAAAATTTGAACCGTTTTATCTTAGGGACAATGAAAAAATAGATTCTAAAGAATTGTTTACTTGTAGAAGGCAATCTATAACAATGTCAAAAGATAATGTTCTTAAAATACTAAATACAAAAAAAATATTAAATTATTTGACAACACCATATAAGCTTACGGAAAAGGATTTATGTTATCTTTATGGAGATTTCGTATATCCCAATAATTCTATTTATTTAAATCGAGAAGTAACAGAAATAGAGACTATTCATCCTTCATTTAATTTGCTATTGAATTTAGCTATTTTAGAAAATTTAGATATCTCAAAAAAATTGATAAAGGTAGCACAAAATTATAATTTTCAAATAGAAAAAAAGTTGAAAGAATTATATTCCCCTATTGAATATAGAATTGATAATACTGGAAATGTTATTTTAGAACATTCAAGAAGAATTTTAACAAGATATGCAGGCTTGATTGATTCAATAAAAGATAGAGAAAAATATAATTTATATAAATTGTTTTAAAAAGGAACGTATAATAATGAAAAAAATATAAGGATTGTGCCTGTATAAAAGATTCCTTTTCCAAAGAAGATAAAATCATCTTTGTACTAAAGAATTTTAAAATCATAGCTTAAACATCACAATTTTCCTCTTGTTCGGATTGTAATTTTAAAAAATTATAGGTGCTGGTTAAAACAGTAATAAAAATAGCCATGGTCGGAGATCTATCCTGTCGTCCTATAGTTGGCTCAATAAAATGACGTTTTTGTTGATATCTTAAATATTGATGTCTAGCTGTTGGGTCAAATACAACAACTAAAATCATTGTTAATCCAATATCAAATACATCTTCTACAGGCGTAAATTTAATAGGATCATCATTAATATGGTAATCGACAATTTCAAAAACGTAATCGTAAAAAACAATGGTTAGTGCGATTACAGCAATTGGATCAAGATAAATTATTAAAAATCCTGCTAGCATACCTGTTGCAACAGAAGCATAATAGGAAGGTACAGTACTTATTTTTATATCCTCTAAAACAATCGATTCATTAAATAATAATAAAGAGATGATTACATCTGAAAGAAATTGAGAGGCTACTCCAGTTTTAGCTCCCTCTAATATATTAGGAAGAATATGGCTTCTATCAAGTTGTTTGTGATACTCTAAATTATATTGCATATGAATCTGTCCTTATTTTTATAATATTCTTTCAATTTAGACAATTTTAGGCTATAATATCATAAAGGAGTGGTTTTGATAATGAAAAACAGATTGTATAATCTAAGAAAAAATCATAAATATACTCAAGAAGAGTTAGCAAAAAAGCTAGGAGTTACTAGACAAACCATAATTTCTATAGAACAGGGAAAATACATAGCTTCTTTACCACTTGCTTTAAAAATGGCCAAAATTTTTGAAGTTCCATTAGAACAAATATTTGATTTGGAAGAGGGTGAATTATAGTGTATGCAAAAGAGAAGATGAAAAAGGGAGTAAAGATAAGACTTATAGTGATGAGCTTATCTGCTGTATTACCTATTATTTTATTAATATTATTTGATTTACCTTTTTTTAAAGATCGATTTGTTGTTTATAGTGATTTATTTGTTTTAAGATATGCTATATTTGTATTATTAGAGGGATATATTGTATTCAAGATTTATCGATATATTAGATTTTTCTGTGATGTAGAATATGCAGATTTGTTTGTTTTAAGAAAAACAGATGAAAGATTGAATTTTGTTCGATTAAAAACCAATGCTTTAGTGATAAAAATTTTAATTTATGTTTCAGGTATCGCCATGATTACAGCAGGATTCTTTAATGCTATAGTATTTTACACTATATTGTGTATGATGATAGCTGTACTCTTAATGTATTTATTTGTTTATCTTTATTACTCAAGAAAATATTAATGCTAAAAAAATGGAAGGACTTGGATATAGTCCTTTTCTTTTTTTGTTTAAGTTTTAATTAAAAAAACAGTAGTACTAGAAGATGAGCTTGATAGTAAAATAAAAATAGTAAAAAAATTTTTTTGAAAATATTTATGACAAATTTATGAAAAACTAGTGTGCGAATTTAAAAATATGATATAATTCTATATGCGAAACTTCTAGAAATGTGGGGATTGTATGATTTGTACAACATTATGCTATTTAGAGCGTGAGAAGAAGTATTTAATGCTTTATCGAAATAAAAAGAAGGTAGATATGAATCATGGAAAATGGATTGGTGTAGGTGGTCATATTGAAGAAGGAGAAACTCCAGAGGCGTGTGTTCAAAGAGAGGTTTATGAAGAAACAGGATTTACTTTAAAAAACTTTTCCCTATGTGCTAAATTACATTTTTACATCGATGAAGTATATGAGCTATGCTATTTATATATTAGTAGAGATTTTGTTGGAGAGCTTAAGGAATGTGATGAGGGAGAATTAAAGTGGATTCCTAAAGATGAGATATTGAAGTTAAATCTTTGGCAGGGAGATATTTTGTTTTTAAAAAGACTGCTTAAAGATGAATCTTATTTTGAAATGAAGCTTACCTATATAAAAGATGATTTAAAGGATTGGAGCTATTTATGAAATATATGAAATTTATTAAGGAGGCAGAACAGCTTGCTGCCTCAATGGACAAGGAAGAAAGTGCAGTTATTTTATTACTTGAATACGTGACAAAAGAAAACTCTACGGGGCTCTATACTAAGCTGCATGAAGAGGTATCCAAGGAGATACAAGAAAGCTTTCAAAGCTTGTTTCATAGATATTTATATGAAAATGAACCTGTACAATATTTAATAGGTAGCAGTTGCTTTTATGGTTATGATTTCAAGGTGACTAAGGATGTGCTGATTCCTCGGTATGAAACGGAAGAGTTAGTTGAGCAGGTTTTATATCGATATGATTCCTATTTTAAAGGGCAACAAGTAGATGTGTGTGATCTTGCAACTGGTTCAGGGTGTATTGGAATTACGCTAGCTTTAGAGGAGAAGCTTATGAGAGTGGTTGCAACAGATATCTCAAAGGATGCATTAAGAATTGCAAAAGAAAATAGTGAAAAATTAGGAGTAAATGTAGAATTTTTGGAAGGAGATATGCTAGAGCCTGTCAAAAATCGTAAATTTGATATATTTGTTTCAAATCCCCCTTATATCCCGGAAAAAGAAAATGTAATGTCTTTAGTTAAGGATAATGAGCCAAATATTGCTTTATTTGGGGGAGAAGATGGAATGAAGTTTTATCGAATCATTTTAGAAAATGTTCACATGCTTTTAAAGGAAAAAGCCATAGTATGCTTTGAACATGGATATGATAAAAAGGAGGAAATGTTAGCTTTAGCAAAATATTATTTTCCTGAAGCTAGGGTTGAAGTATTAAAGGATTTAGAGGGAAAGGATCGAATGACATTTATATATGTCGGTGATTTTAATGTCTAAGGTTATAATATTTCCTACAGATACAGTTTATGGTATTGGATGCCCTATTTTTGATATTAAGGGAATAGAAAAAATTTATAAAATTAAGCATCGAAGTAAGGATAAGCCTCTTGCATGCTTATGCTCATCCTTAGAACAAATTGAAGAAATTGCTCAACTCAATCCTAATATTAGAAACCTTATTGAGCAATGTATGCCGGGGGCTTTAACCTTGATTTTACCTGCAAAAACTAATGTATTAGAAGCTATTGGATATAAAACAATAGGAGTCAGAATACCGAATTCCTCCTTAGCATTACAGCTTTTAAATGCTCATGGGCCTATGCTAACGACTTCAGTTAATGAAAGTGGGGAGATGCCTTTAAATGATTATGAAACCATAGTCGCACAGTATCAGAATGTTGTGGATAAAATTTATCCACCCCAAAAAAATTCTTCAAATATATCCTCTACTGTTATAGATTTAACTACAGGAGAAATGAAGCTGTTAAGAGAAGGAACATTGGCTTTTGAACAAATAAAAATTATTTATCAGGGGAAGGCTTGATTAGCAAGTCCCCTTTTTCTTTTTAAAAAATTAATTTATTTTATAAGTCTTGAATAAAACCTTACCCCTTGGGATATGCTATGCTTGAGGGGGAATGATTATGAGAAAGCTAATCCTTGTAGGTATCATATTCGTATTTGCTATTGCTGTATTTCTAAATTTTAAAGAGGAGAAGGAAATTCGTGTTCGTATTATTCCTAATAGTGATACTTCTTTAGACTTGGAGGTAAAAGAAACAGCAAAGGATATTACCGTTTGTTATTTAAAAACGGCATATGATGAAGAATACAATACCTTTATTAATAATATTAATTCTACAAAGAGGGAATTTGAAAATATTCTTGGAAAGGAATTAAAGAGAAAGGTAGAAGTAGAGTTTGGTAATCATACCTTATATAATAAAACATATAATAATAGTGCAGTTAAAAATACAGAAGAAATGACTTTGTATGTTATTATAGGAGAAGGTAAGGGATCAAATTGGTGGGGAACAGTTTATCCAGAATTCTTAACTGTAAATGGTAGTGAGGAAGTAAAATACGAAAGTCTAATATTAAGTATTTTTAAAAAAATAAAAGGAGAATAAAATGATTAAAGTTGAAAAAATCAACGATTCTATTTTTAATAACGCTGTTGAATTTTTAACCTCAATTCCTTCCATAGATAAAATAGATGAGAAGATTTTAAAAAATGCATGTATAGCTTTTGATGAGGATAAAATTGTAGGCTGTATTTCTTTTGAGGAATTTACGGATAAAGGCTTAATTCGTTATTTTGTTTTTAAAAAGGTTCTTTCTATTGAATATTTAGAGGAGCTATTAAAGGGATTGGAAGAAAATGCCAAAGATAAAGGGTTAAAAATGTTGGTCTGCATTGCTGAATGTAGCCAAATAGAAGAACTATTTCGTTCCTTAGATTTTAAAGCAATTACTCAACCTAAAATTTTTATTAATGAAGAAAATGTTGTAAATACAAATTTTAAATCCTCTCTATTTTTAAATAAGCTTTTAGTTTAAATTTCTTGTAATACAGGTCTTATTTTTGTATAATAATAGTATCTAATTTTTAGGAGGAACATTATGTACGAAGTAATAGACCGCTATATTGAAAAATTAATGACATCAAAGCCTGATAAGCCTCTTTGGAATATAGAGGCAATTAAGCAGGGAAAGAAGCCTTCATGGAATTATATTGATGGTTGTATGATGGTTTCTTTATTAGAATTATTTAAAGCAACAAAAGATGAAAGATATCTAAGCTTTGTAAAATCTTTTGTTGATTTTTATGTGCATGAGGATGGAACCATTCTTGGGTATTCTAAGGAAAAGTATTCTACAGATGATGTCTCTGAAACTCGAGTACTTTTTGATTTATATGCTTTGACAAAAGAAGAAAAGTATTTAAAAGCAATTCATATGGTTTATGATCAAATTTTAACACATCCAAGAACAAAAGAGGGAAACTTTTGGCATAAAAAAATTTATCCTAATCAAGTTTGGTTAGATGGATTATATATGATGCAGCCTTTTTATACGAGATATGAAACAGAATTAAATAAAATGCAGAATTATACTGATATTGTAAATCAGTTTAAAAATGTTAGAGAACTTATGAAGGATTCTAAAACAGGTTTATATTATCACGGATATGATAGTTCAAAAAAGATGTTTTGGGCAGATCCTAAAACAGGTTTATCTAAGAACTTTTGGCTTAGGTCTCTAGGCTGGTTTACTGTAGCTATGATTGATGTATTTGAATATATGAATGAACAAATGTTTGATGAGCGACATAGTATCATGGAAATGTTTAAGGAAACGATAGATAGTATTTTAAAATATCAAGATTCTAAATCTAAAATGTTTTATCAGGTGCCAAATTTTCCTGAAAAAGAAGGGAACTATTTAGAAACCTCAGGATCAAGCATGATTGCATATGCAATATTGAAGGGGGTTCGGTTGAAAGCCTTACCTTCTAGATATAAGGAATTAGGATTGGATATTTTTAACGGAATTTGTGATACTTATTTATCCACAAAAAATGAAGACCTAAATTTAGGTGGTATTTGTTTAGTCGCAGGGTTAGGACCAGAATCTAATTTAAGAAGAGATGGTTCCTATGAGTATTATATGTCAGAGCCTGTTGTAGAAAATGATGCAAAGGGTGTTGGACCATTTATTATGGCTTACACTGAGGTAAAGCGTATAACAAACTAAATGAGGATGCCCAATAGGGTATTTTCTTTTGTTAAGGAGATTGTATGGATATAAAAGAATATCAAAGTCTTGCTATGACTACTTTAAATCCCAAATTAAATAAGAAAGAAATGCTGATGAATGCAGTTATGGGACTATGTGGAGAGTCAGGGGAAGCAATAGATTTGGTAAAGAAGAATCTTTTTCAGAATCATCCATTTGATGTTGAAGCCTTTAAAAAGGAATTAGGGGATATTGCATGGTATTTAGCAGAGGCTGCTACTGCAATAGATATTTCCTTAGAAGATATACTGCAAGGGAATATTGAAAAACTAAAACAGAGGTTTCCAAATGGGTTTAATAAAGAGGCTTCTATAGAAAGAAAGGATGAGGCTTAGTATGATAAGAATAGGAATTTGTGGTTATGGAAATTTAGGCAAGGGAGTAGAGGCTGCTTGTTTATTATCAGAGGATATAGAGTTGGTAGGTATTTTCACTAGAAGAGATCCTAATGGTTTGAAATCGGAAAAAAATATAGCTATATATAGTATTAATGATTTATCTGAATTTGAAAATGAAATTGATGTTTTGATTTTATGTGGTGGTTCTGCAACGGATTTACCTAAACAAACTAAGGAATATGTAAAGCAATTCAATGTTGTAGATAGCTTTGATACTCATGCTGATATTTTTAAGCATTATCAAGCTGTACAAGAAAATGCTATGAAGTTTCATAAAGTGGCAGTTATATCTACAGGCTGGGATCCAGGACTTTTCTCCTTGAATCGAATTTTAATGGAGTCTGTACTTCCCCAAGGTATGGAGTATACTTTTTGGGGTAAAGGCGTAAGTCAAGGACATAGTGATGCGATAAGAAGAATACCAGGCGTTTTAGATGCAAGACAATATACAATACCTAAGGAAAAGGCATTAGAGGCTGTGCGTAGCGGGAATAATCCTAACCTTTCTGTACGTGATAAACACTTAAGAGAATGCTATGTTGTTTTAGAAGAAACTGCAGATCCTAAACTAGTAGAAGAGACAATTAAGAATATGCCTAATTATTTTGCTGATTATGATACTTATGTTCATTTCATTAGCTTAGAGGAATTAAATGCCAAGCATAAAGGTATTCCTCATGGAGGCTTCGTAATCCGTACAGGTAAAACAAGTGAAGGAGTACACCATAAATTAGAATTTAATTTGGAATTAGATTCTAACCCAGAATTTACTGGTAGCGTACTAGTAGCCTATGCTAGAGCATGTTATCGATTGGCTTTAGAAAAAAATTATGGTTGTAAAACAGTTTTTGATATAGCACCTAAATACTTATCTATAAAAAATTATGAGGATTTGTTAAAGCATACGTTATAAGATTTTTTTAATCAAAGATACATCTTTGTATTTTTGATTTTTTTATGAAAAAAATTATAGTATTATATTGACTTTGCTATGGAATTGTAGTATTATTAACAAGGTCGCTTTAAAAAACGACTTAAATTTCAGTCTTTGAAAACTATATATGACGAAGAAAAAACGACGAATTAAAGGAAAAAAAAGAAGCCAGAAATTCATTTAAGAGAAAATGAATGAAGGAGTTAAGATTAAACAAATGGAGAGTTTGATCCTGGCTCAGGATTAACGCTGGCGGCGTGCCTAATACATGCAAGTCGAACGGAAGTACCTTCGGGTACTTTAGTGGCGAACGGGTGAGTAATACATAGGTAACCTACCCTTAAGACGAGGATAGCCATTGGAAACGATGGATAAAACTGGATAGGATATAGAGGAAGAATCTTTTATATTTAAAAGAGAGATCTGCTTAAGGAGGGGCCTGTGGCGCATTAGCTAGTTG
>CAJTTN010000002.1 GCA_910579215.1 uncultured Anaeroplasmataceae bacterium | reverse complement strand
GGGATTGTTTTCTTTTAATTATTTTATTTGTCTACTTTAGAGGTATCATATCAAATATAGCTGACAGCCTTTTAAATAAATATATTGATTTTTTAAATTAAGCCGTTCTACGTTTTCTCTTAACTACTAATACAATAACTAATAGTCCCACCATAACAGCTACACCAGCTGCTACACAGCTTACGATTAGAACCATATTCGAATCACTAGTTACTTCAGGAAGAAGTGGATTACTAGGAACAACTTCTCCTTCTATATAAGAATAGATGTCTGAAGATGAATTATCAGCAGATACGATTACTTTTACAGGATCAACAATATTGTTTTCCTCAAAACGAGTTGCAGCCTCTGTTGAAATGTATTGAATTTCTAGCTCATTATTTCTCTTTAAATCATCATAGGATAGTACAAGCTTACCATCAGCAGTTATTTTATCTACCATATTTTGTCCATTTAAAGTCACTTTATAAATATGATAGCCTTCGTCTGGAGAAATCGTATAAGTATAACTTTGTCCTTGATTTAGAGATTGAATCTGTCCATCCTCTTTAGACAATTTCCCCCCCTTACCATTGATATGTGCATATACTGTCTTTTCAGTTGCTTTATCCTCTGGAACTACAGCTACCATGTAAGGTGAAAAGCTTGTTACAGTCGCAACAATACCAAATTTTGTTACAACACAAGGAACTTCCTCTATAATATACTCATCACCCTTAATGTGCTTACGGTGAAATAATTTAAATGTTACTCCTTCATCATCTGGACCATATCCTTCAGGGAAACCAAGGGCAATTTTTACATAACTTCCATCTGGAATAGTTGGATATTTATTACAAATTTGTAATTTGATATCATAGGTTTGACTAGCCTTAATCTCATCCTTATTTACGTTAATATCACTATTGTTGCTGATTTCATCTAACATTTGATTTTGTGTGTTAGGTGCTACGCTATCAACAACTAGCATCATTTGACTTCTTTCAGCCTCAGAGAAGGTGCTATTTCCATTCTCATCCTTAAAGTCCATTGAGGATAAATCAGAATTATCTACAAGTGTAGGCAATGCACAACAATCAATCCATAATCTTCCATCACCAAATACATTTGGACAAGCCATATAAAGACGAGAAAATACAAAATAGGTATATGATGGAGTTTTATCAGAAGTTGTTCTTATTAGCTGACCATCCACCAGCTTATCAACTATTTTCATTGAACCAACATTACCAAATGTAAACATGTATCCTTCACGATCATGCTCATACATTAGGCTTGGCTTAAACTTAAATATTAAGGTATTCTTTACACCATTTTCATCTTCAACCAATTGTATATTAGAGCCATCTGGGAATGGAACAAAGCCTGAATATTTTTTGGCATTCTCATGTGTAACGCTATAGGATACTGTGATAGGCTTATTTTCATCTAAAAGATGAAGAGGTTCATTATAAACAATTTTTATAAGAATTGCATTCTTATCTGCCATCATATTACTATTTCCTGGCTCACTCATGCCATCATTAATACAAATATCACTTCCAAGGAATGGATGAGTTAATTCAGTAACAACGTAAGGAGCTGGTGTATATGTACCATATGTAGAATTTTCAAATTCTTGAGACATAAATAGAATGTTATCATCCTTTATTAGACCTTCACTATAATAGATACCTTTCCAATCTATGATTGGAACATCAACATCGGGCTCAACGTCAGTCAAAATAACAAATTGAGCATATTGTACATTTGAATTAATATATAATGCAGTATTTCCACTACTATTAAGAATACCACTACCATCATAAGGAGCACTATTTGCCATATCTTGCCATAAAGACCATTTTTGAGTACCCTTTTCCATATAAAATACTCTAAAAGCTATACGAAGATTCTCCGTTTCTAATAGTTCCTTTGCATTTTTTCCATTATAGCTAACATGAAAGAAAATTTCATAAGCACCTGAGTTTGTATAAGAATATTCACTATGAAACTTGAATCCTCCCATAGAAATCTCAAGGTTTATATCATTAGGATCAATTGCTTGTCCATAGCTCAAGGCTGAAAGCGCAGGATAAGAAAGAGAATACTTAGATGAAGAAATAATACCATCTGGCATATGCTGCTGTGATGCATCAATATATCCCATTGCAGAATACTTATTTCTATCTGAACGCATACTGTTCCATGTAGTATCAAATGCAAACCAAGCCCCATTTTTTTCATTAGCTAGGGCAGTAGGTTGATTCTCATCTGTAACTACTTCTCTTTTTGCAGTTTCAAGATATACATAATTCCATGAGTGTCCAACATTGTTTCCAGTATCATTACCATCAGAGTCTTTTCCTATACTATATCCACTTACTACAACACAAGGAATATCTAGTTGATCCAAGATTGCTTTATAAGCAAAAGAGAAACCTGCACATACTGCTTTATTGTAGACTAAAGCACCATAAGCAGTAAAAGCCATAGAAGCTGTAGAAGCACTTCCATTATTTACTCCTGCTTCATAAGTTCCATAATCATAAAACGTATCCTTAGCCATTATTTCATTTACTGCTAAAGCTAACGCATAGTCTTCTTTATGTTCTGTATTTACAATTCTTGATTTTGCTTCCATAATCATTTTTGCAATTGCTGTATTGTATAATGCAATAGCCCTATTTACATCAGCTTCAGATTTAAAAGAATTATCACGATAAACATTATCTTCTTTACCGCTATCTATAAATGCAGAATATACCCCATTTTTTAATGCTGCACTGATAGTAAGCTTATACATATCCACATAAAACAATTCAGGGTGATCCATTAAAAATGAATCTCTTGCTGCACTGAATGCCTTAGGGATATCTAGATTACCATCCCTTACCCAGCTTTTAATATCTGCTGAAGTTAAAATTGATGATAATGCATATTGAACCTTACCTTTTATAAATGCACCAGATTCATTAATACTTTCTAATGCTTGATAAAATTCCTTAGCAAGTTCATACTCAACCGTATTTCCTTCTTTATCAGAAGTATTTAGGTTCTCATAGTAATACTTATAGGTTTTTGTTTCTGCTTGGGCAGAAGCATCAATAACACCATTATTTGACATTGATGTTAAACCCAACACAAAAAATAGCATAAATATTACTATAAAAGAATAAAATAAAATGCGTCTTTTCATAATTTTAAAACATCCTCCATTAATATACTAATATTCATAATGTTATTTTTTAAAAAAATCTAACTTAAAAATCACACTACGAACAAACTATATTATATACTTTTCAAAAAAATATTTCAACACTATTATTTACACATCTTTATATTTTGTTATTTTTAATATGAATATAAAGTGAATTTACAGTATAAATGAAAAATAGGACTTTACCAAGTCCTATTTCATGAGAATTTCTTAAAAATCCCCGTCTCTCAAAATCGCAAAATACCGCGATATTTCAAGCAATTTATGGTAGGGGAGATGGGAGTCGAACCCACACGCTTTAAGGGCGGTTGATTTTGAGTCAACTATGTCTACCATTTCATCACTCCCCCATATTTTAAAGGTAGAGTTTCTACCTTTATTCCTTATATTTTTCTATTGCAACTCGATAAACAGTTTCTATACTTGCTGCATAATGTTCCTTAGAATATTTCTCACAAGATATTCTAGTATTAGCCTTGATATTATTCAATGTAGTAGGAGCCTTTTGTATTTGTTCCATTTTAAGAATCAAATCTTGCTCTCCATCAAAGTAAATTCCATTGTAATAATCTTCTATGACATCTTCAATGCAATCATCCTTTTGAACTAATAAGGGTAAAGATGAAGCTAAAGATTCTATATAGGTTAAACCTTGTGTTTCCGACTTTGAAGCATTTAAAAAAATATCACAAACTTGATAATATAACGGTATTTTTTCACTTTCAATGAAACCCGTAAATATAACCTTATCATTAATTTGCATATCTTTGGCAATTTGTTTCAGCTCCTCTAATTGAGGACCACCACCAACAATTAGCAAAACTGCATTATTTTTATATTGCAGATTTGCAAAAGCATTTAATAGAGTCTTAATATCCTTTTCTGGAGAGGTTCTACCAATATAACCGAACACAAACCGTTCTTGATTAATTCCAAGCTTATTTTTCAAAGAAATTATTTCTTCTTTAGAAAAATTTTCAGCATAAAAATGAGTTAAATCAATTCCTGTAGGAATAACTCTTATATCTCCTTTTATATAGTATTTAGAAGCCAATCGCAATACCTTTTTAGTAGGAACAATCTTTACAACAGACGCTTTAGAGGCTGAACCCATAAAAGCTTTTGCTAAGACCTTAAACATGATATTATGAAAATGTTTATCAAAAAATGGAGATAAATATTTCATATAATCCTCATAAAGGGTATGTAACGTATATACAATAGGAATATTTAGTTTTCTACCAGCTAATTTAGCAAGCTTTGCTGCATTGTACTCCGTATGAATGTGAATAATATCTAGGTTATAAGATGCTATAGTTTTGAGATATCTTTTAGGATGTCTAGTATAACGATAATCCTTTAATCCTTTAAATGGCCATGGCTTTCCAGGAATATTTATAAAGTTAAAGTTTTTCAGTTCCTCACAGGAAGCAACCATTGCTTCTTCAATACTAGAAAATACAAATACTTCATGACCTAACTCAGTTAAGCCCTCATATAACATTGTAATTGAAGTGACCACTCCACTAATATATGGGTAGAATTGGTCAGTAAAAATACCTACCTTCATATAACATTGCCCCAGACTATTCTATCTACCAATTTGCTACGCTCTATTATTTTACACCATATTAGTAGTAAAATGCAATACCCTAACTACATTTCATTGACATATTGTATGCCTAATAGACGTAATCCCTCATTTAAGACAATTCTAGTTGCCTTAGCCAATGCAAAATTAGCGTTTCTAGTTGTTTCTTCCTCTACATTGATTTTCTCTAGAGAATAAAATTTATTGAAACTTTGTGCCAAATTCAATAAATATCTTGCAATGATGCTAGGTGCTCGTTCTAAAGCTGCACGTTCAATGATTGATTTAAATAAGGAAATCTGCTTAATTAAATCAAAATAATGAGGCTTTTCAAAAACATCTATTTTACTTTTATGAACATCAAAGCCTTTGTTTTTCAATATAGAAGCTATTCTAACACTCGTATATTGTAAATATGGACCTGTCTGTCCCTCAAATTTTACTGCCTGTTCCAAATTAAATTCGATATCTAGACTTCTATGATTCTTCAAATCTGCAAATACGATTGCAGCAATTCCAACTGCCTTAGCAACCTCTTCCTTATTTTCTAACTCTGGATTTTTAACTGCAACCAATTCATACGCCAGTTGAATAGCCTTCATTAACACATCATAAAGCTTGACCACGCCACCCTTGCGTGTAGACATTTTCTTACCATCCGTCAAATAAAGACCAAAATTTACATGCTCAATTGCATCTGCAAAATCATATCCCATTTTTTGCAATACACATTTAAGCTGTGTAAAATGTAGCTTCTGTTCATTTCCTACCACATATAAAATATGATCAAATTGATATTCCTGTTTGCGATAAAATACTGCAGCTAAATCTCTAGTAATATAAAGAGAACCACCATCTTTTCTTTTTATTAAAGCTGGAGGCATTGTCTCTCCTAAATCGACAATTTGGGCACCCTGATCCTCCTTTAATAGGTTCTTGTCAGCAAGCTCCTTTACTACAGGATCCATCTTATCATTATAAAATGCCTCTCCATTATAGGAATCAAATTTTATACCTAATAAGTCATAAATTTGGGCTGATTCCTTTAATGATTCTTCACGAATCCACCGCCAAAGTTCTAAATACTCTGCATCCTTTAATTCCATTTTACGAAAAGCTTCTCTTGCCTCATCTTCTAATTGAGGATGTTCTTTGGCCTCCTCATGAAAACGGACATAAAGATTAGTTAATTGTGTAATAGGATCCTTACAGATATCTTCATAGTTTCCCCACTTTTTATAAGCTACAATCATTTTACCAAATTGTGTTCCCCAATCTCCTAAATAGTTAATAGAATAGGTTTCAAATCCACATTTATCTAAAATTAAACGAAGAGAATTTCCAATCATAGTAGAACGCAAATGTCCAATTGAAAAACTTTTGGCAATATTTGGCGAGGAATAATCTAAGGTAACTCTTTTCCCTACTCCTATACTAGAGGCTCCATAATTGGAATCCAATTCAATTGCCTTTACTAAAACATCTTTAGCTAAGAGCTTCTTATCTATACAAACATTGATAAAACCACCAACATTAGAAACTGATGTAATTGCTGAAGAAGCCTTTAATATTTCTTCTTTGGCTTCAGATACAACCTCTGGTAAGGGGCGTCTCATCGCCTTAACTACACTAAAAATAGGAATAGAAATATCACCCAATTCAGGGTTTTTAGGTTCTTCAACAACAATTCCTATTTCCTGCTCATATTTCAATTGATAAAAATTTTCTAAAGTACTCTTAATTTGTTCTTTTATTGTTTCTAACATACTCTTTCTCCTTAAGTGAATAAAGACTGAGATTTATCATCTCAGTCTCATTCTTTCATTACATTTTGTTTTTACTTTGAAAAAGCCTTATTAATGATTAAATCCCAAGAATAGGAGCCATCCTCTTCAATAGTAACAGAATTAAAAACAAGTTCTCCATTTTTATAAACATATAATGCTGGCGTCTTTAACAAATCTACTTCTTCTATACCCTCAAGTATATCGGAATTAAAAATCTTTTCATCCTGTTCTAAATCATTTAAGAAATCTGTATCCTCCTTATCTTCCTGACGATCTACCTTATCAGAAAAATAAATATATACTGTTTTCACATCACGATTTTTAGCCTCCGTATCGATTGCTGAAAGATATTGACAAATTTTAGCATCAGTTAAGCTACCATATATGATATATGCATATTTTGGTTCACTTTCTGTACCTTTGGAATCCTCAATAACCTGTTCAACTTTTTTTAAGGATGCTTTACGAATAACACTATCCTCTCCTAAAGTAGAATAGGATGTACTGTTTGCAGTGTTATACTCTGTAATTGCTGTATTAAATTCCTCTAAACGCTTCTCAGCAGCAGAAGGAATAGACAAGCATATCGTTGTAACTATCATAGCTACAATTACTAATACTAATATAATTAGTTCTTTTCTTATAACAAATTTTGTTTTGGTTCTTCTTCCCGTTCTAGCCATATCAGATAAAATCCTTTCTTTAATTAAGAATTAATTATTACGAACATACGCATATTTTATTATATCAAAACTCATATTAATACGCAAGCATTAATTAACAAATTTTTTATTTTTTTTATAGGTAAAAGTTCTTGAGAAAACGTTTTACCTATGGTAAAATGAAAGTAGTAATATTTTTGAAATTGAGGTGAACAGATGAAAATATTATTTTGTGCAAGTGAATGTGCTCCTTTTGCTAAAACTGGGGGATTAGCAGATGTAATGGGGGCTTTACCTAAAGCGTTGAAAGAAAAAAATTGTGACGCAAGGGTAATTATGCCTTATTACAAAAAAATAAAGGAGAAAAACATTGCGGAATATAAGGGCTATGCGTACGTCAAAATTGCAGAGCGGATGGAATATGTTGGATTATTTCATACTGTCCATGAGGAAATAGATTTTTATTTCATTGATAGTGATCGTTATTTTAATAGAGATGGTCTATACGGCTATGGTGATGATGGTGAACGCTTTGCTTATTTTGATTTTGCAATTTTAGAAGCACTTAAGGTAATTAACTTTTTTCCTGATGTAATCCATTTGAATGATTGGCAAACGGGTCTTATTCCTTATATTTTGAAATCTAACTATCATTTTTATTCAGAATATAATCGAATTAAAACTGTTTATAGTATTCACAATATTCAATACCAAGGAAATTTCCCTATGGATATGATGCGCATATTATTTATGCCTTATGCATCTTCTCTTGAATTTGATGGTTGTATAAATTTTATGAAAGCAGGAATATTAGAATCAAATATTGTAACAACTGTATCAGAAACTTATAAAAATGAAGTTCTTACAGATTACTATGGCTATAGATTAAACAATATTTTAGGACTTCGCTATTTCGATTTCTATGGGATTGTCAATGGTATAGATGTCATTAAATATGATCCTTCCTCTGACAAAAATATTTATACAAATTATACAATTAAAACTGTAAAAACTGGTAAAAAACAAAATAAAGAAGCACTTTTAAAAGAATTTGGATTATCCTTAGAGGACGTTCCTTTATTTGGCTTAGTATCAAGACTTGTAGATCAAAAGGGAATTGATTTACTTATGCCTATTCTTGATGATGTTATTCAATATAGCAATGCGAAATTTATTTTAATGGGATCAGGAGATTCTTATTATGAAAACTTTTTCCGTACCATGGAAGCAAAATATCCTGACCGATTTAAATGCTATATTGGATATTCTGATCCTGTAGCTCAAAAGATTTATGCAGGGTGTGATATCTTCCTTATGCCATCCAAATTTGAGCCTTGTGGATTAGGACAAATGATTGCTATGCGCTATGGAACCCTTCCATTAGTTAGAGAAACTGGTGGTCTTAAGGATACAGTTCTTCCTTATAATGAATATACAAATGAGGGAACAGGATTCAGCTTTACAAATTATAATGCTACAGAATTAAAGGATGTAATGTTTTTAGCTTTAAATACCTATAACAATAATAAGGATGCTTGGAGCTCATTAGTAAAACAAGCTATGGAAAAAGATTATAGTTGGTCTTCTTCTGCAGCTAAATATCTAGATATTTACAAAAAAATAATGCTATATTAGGAGGAAAAAATATGGAGACTTTAGCTTTAATTTTAGCGGGAGGGAGAGGTTCACGTTTAGATATCCTATCTGAAAAACGTAGTAAACCAGCTGTACCTTTCGCAGGAAAATTTCGTATCATAGACTTTGCATTGTCTAATTGCTGTAATTCTGGAATTTTTCAAATTGGTATTTTGACACAATACCTACCCCTTTCTTTAAATGAACATATTGGTGTTGGGAAGCCTTGGGATTTAGACCGTCGTGATTCTTTTGTAACACTTCTTCAGCCAAACAACTCTTGGTATGAGGGAACAGCGGATGCAATTCGAAAAAACTTAGAATTTGTAAAGCGTTATGCCTCAAAATATGTATTAATTCTTTCTGGAGATCATGTTTATAAAATGGATTATTCCAAAATGATAGATCAGCATAAGCAGACTGGAGCTGATTTAACGATAGCTGCAAAAATAGTTCCAATGGAAGAGGCAGATCGTTTTGGAATTTTAGAAACTGATTCCAATCTTAAAATTAATAAATTTGTAGAAAAACCAAAGGAGCCTAAATCTAATAAAGCTTCTATGGGAATTTATGTTTTTTCAACACAAGCTTTAATTGAAGCAATCGAGGCACATCCTGATATTGTTGATTTAGATTTTGGAAAGCATATTATTCCTGATATGATTAATAATAAAAGAGTATATGCCTATGAATTCTATGATTACTGGAAGGACGTTGGAACATATGATTCTTATCTAGAAACTAATCTAGAGTTAATTGAAGATACTGCCTTAGATCTTTATGATCCTTCCTGGAAAATCTATACAAAGAGTGAGGATTTGCCTCCTGTAAAGGTTGGAGTTAATGCAGAAATAAAGAGGTCTTTAATTTCAAATGGTTGTCAAATAGATGGAACAATTAATCATTCTGTCATCTCTCCAGGAGTTAAGGTTGGCGAAGGCTCTATCATAACCAATTCTGTAATTTTGAATGACGTAGTCATCGGAAAAAATTGTCATATCGAAAATTCTATTATAGATAAGGAAACAATCGTCGGAGATAATTCTATAATTGGTACAGGAAAAGATTATCAGCCAAATAAGGATAAGCCTAAAATTCTATCAAGTGGTATCAATGTGATTGGTAAAAAGCTTATATTACCTGAAAGCTTGATTGTAGAAAGAAATGTTCGCATATTCTCTTCTACTAACGTAAAAAATGTATCTGAAAAGCATATAACTTCAGGAGAAACATTAAGCTAAAAGGGTGCGATTTGCACCCTTTTTCTTATCTTCTTTTCTTTTTTTTCGCGTTCCTTTTTAAACGCTCTGCAAGCTCATTTATTTGGGCTTGTCGTTTTTTCTTATATCCAGGCTTTACCTTCTGAGGCTTAGGGATAAATTTAGAAGCTTCCTTTTGATAATCCGATTTAGGCTTTACTCTTTGAGCTCGTGTGGCTCTACCTTTATAAGGTATTAATTCTTCATTTTTAAATTCAAAATATTTTGGCTGAATTCCCTTTTTAGATAAATTATCAAGATACGCATCATCCACATCTTCATAAAAAGAATAGACGATTCCCTCTTTATACATTCTACCTGTTCTACCACTTCGATGAATATAGAATTCATAATTAAATGGCAACTCATAATTTATGATGTGTGTAACACCTTCTATATCAATCCCTCTAGCTGCCAAATCAGTTGCTACTAAATATTGGTACTTAAGAGCTTTACAATCTTGAAATACTCTTTTTCTTTCTCTAACAGATAAATCCCCATGTAGAATACCAATAAAATATCCCTCAGCAGTCAAACGATTAGCTATTTCTGTAACCTTTTCCTTCGTATTTGCAAAAATAATAGACAGATAGGGTTGAAGTGTATGCATAAGCTTTAAAAGAATATCTATTCTTTCCTTGTGCTTTAAAGGTATCCAAATATGCTCAATGGTTCCTTTATCTTCTGGAATATCTATAAGAATGGGAGCGTTTAAATATTTTCTTGCAAAATGCTGAATACGATCCTCCATAGTCGCAGAAAAAAACATCATTCTTGATGTAGATAGCACCTTGGCAATATCATCTAATGAGTCCTCATATCCACCATCTAATGCCATGTCCATTTCATCGACAATAAAATATTTAGAAGTATAAATTTTCAATACATTTTCTGTTATTGCTAAATCTTTGATTTTACCTGGAGTTCCAATGACAATTTGTGGGGTCATGCTTTTTAAGGAGGCTATTTCCTTTTGGCGGTCTGTTCCTCCACAAAATAATTTTATAGTAATTCTTTTACTACTAAAGGAGGCTAAATGCTGAGCCATTTTATAGGTTTGCATCGCAAGCTCTTTTGTTGGAGATAAAATAGTTGCGAAAACATTAGTACCATCCTCCTCCAATTCCTGAAATATAGGTATTAAAAAAGCATGGGTTTTTCCACTACCTGTTTTAGATTTTGCTAAAATATTTCGATTGCTTTTAATACTATTTAAGACTTCCTTTTGTACTGGAGTTAAGGATTTAAATTTTAAATCTAACATAGCTTGTACAATGTAATCCTTAAAACCATAATTGTCAAATTTCATTCAAATCACCTTCCGTATCATAACATGAATTATATAAAATTACAAGTTTTTCTTTTTTTCCTGAAATAAGGCTTTTTCTCCATATTTATTTTGATATTCCTTGATTAATTTCGAAATAGTTACTTGCTTTTCCTCTACATTAGGAATTGTAAATAGGTTATACTCCTTAGGCAAGGTGTGATATTCTTTTAAATTAGAAAGTCCAACTCCTAAAAGGCGTAAGGGCTCATCCTTATAATGTTCCTCTACCAAATCCACAATCGTATCATATATTTCATCAAAATCATCTGTATAGTTTATACTTTTTGATCGAGTTATAGTTTTAAAATCAACATTTCTCAATACAATCGTAATTGTCTTTGTATAATACTTTCTCTTTCTTAATTTATTCATCAACTCTAAAGTCATTTTACGCAATTCATATAAAACCTCAATTTGAGATTGAATAATTTGATCAAAGGTCTGTGAAGTAGATATACTTTCTGATTCACTTCTGCGGTTTGGATCAACTATGTTAGTAGAATTTCCTAAAATACTTTCATAAGTATTATGATAAGAGGTGGGGCCTATAAGATCTAAAATTTTATTTCTGTTTTCTAAATTCATAAAATCAGAAATTTTTTTTATATTATTATTTATGAGTATAGGATAAGTTTTTTTTCCTATTCCAAATATATCTGAAACAGATAAAGGATACAAGATGGTCTGTACATCTCTTTTTCTAAGAACTGTAATACCTAAGGGTTTTTTTAAATCAGATGCCATTTTGGCTAAAAAAAGGGTTGGAGCTATACCTATAGAACAGCTTAATCCTACCTCCTTTAATATACGCAATTGAATTTCTTTAGCTATTACTAAAGGGTGCCTAGTTTTAGATAGTTCTGTAATATCAATAAATGCCTCATCTATTGAAGCAACCTGCACTAAGGAAGAATATTGTTGCAATATATGTAGAAATTGATGATGATAGTAGGTATAATAAGAGTATTCTATAGAAACTACAATCAAATCAGGTACTAAAGTATAGGCTTCCTTTAAACTCATCGCAGAATGAATTCCTAAGGCTCTAGCCTCATAGCTTGCAGACGAAATTACCCCTCGATAGCTATTCTCTCTTCCTATCGCAAATACTTTCCCTCGTAAAGCTGGATTTAATAAGCAAGCAACTGAACAAAAAAAGGCATTCATATCTACATGAAGTATAATTTTTGCATTGTTTTGCTTCCTCATAAAAAAAATCCTTTCCTTTTTTAAAAAAATATTATATAATTAATCTATATGTATATTATAGCATTTTTATTGAAGTAGGTGAAGACATGGCACAAAATAAAAACATAAAAAAACAAAACAAAAAAGAATTAAAGAAAAAAGGTTATAAAAATCCTACAGATACAAACTGGGGAAAAATTATAATCCTTATTCTTACAATGGCAATGGCTTTAGCCTCTGTAGCCACTTTAATTTATTATATTGTTGTAAATGTAACACGAGTTTAGAAAGATGCCTCATAAGGGCAGCTTTTTTTATTCTTGTGCAATTGAAATACCCATATCCTCTAGCATAAATTCTAGATAAATTCCATAGCCTCTTTTACTATTGTTGATTAGTACATGAGTAACTGCACCAATAATCTTATTATCCTGTATAATAGGTGATCCTGACATCCCTTGAATAATACCTCCTGTTTGTTCTAATAAGGCATCATCAACTACTTCAAAGGAAATTCCTTTAATATCCTTTGAGGATTGTTTTGCAAGACCAGTAATATTGATTTTAAATTTTTCTACTGTTTTTCCTTTAATACAAGTCCAAATTTCAGCTTCTCCTAATCTAATTTCATCTCTTGTTTTCATTTCTAATGCTTCCATAGAACTATAATTAAAATTAGAGTTAGTATGTCCATGAACACCAGTATTTGTATTTTTTTCAACATTTCCTATGGCTTTACTATCTATACTAGCACGTTTTTCTCCAGCTTCTCCTCGAGTAGGCTTTACGATTTCATTAACTTTCGCTTCATAGATCTCACCTGCATAATAATCCTTAGATGTTATTTGATGACCTAAACTTCCATATGCGTTGATTTCCTTAATGTAATAAGTTAAAGTTCCAACACCTAAAATGGAATCCTTGACGTATAATCCTAAGGAATAACTATTAGAAGCATAGATTGGAGTTATTGTCGTTGAATATTTCTCATTGTTTCTTTTATATTCAAGAATACTTTCTTTACCACCAGTTTTTTCCAATGCCCTTAAAAGACTCTTTGTATCTGTAACAGACATTTGATTTAAACTGATGATTTGATCTCCTTCTGTTATTCCTGCTGCCTCCCATGGTTTCTTAATTTTTCCATTTTCTAAAACACCATAGGAACCGACAACTACAACACCAGTATTAAGCTTAATACCTATAGATTGTCCTCCTACATAGATCTTATCATCCTTTGATAATTCATAGGCATTTGCATTTAAAAAGCCAAAGGATAGTAAGACCAAAGTTATAAATACAATTATTTTTTTCATTTTTACACCTCCACATTCTTTATTGTTTACGTATTTAGCAATTTCAACTATCCAAATTTTACCAGTTATGCTATAATTGTGAATGGTGAACAAAATGATTAAAATATGTACAATTGATTTGGATGGAACCTTATTTGATAAGAATAAGAAAATTTCAAATAAAAATAAAGAGGCTATATTTCTTGCAAAAGAAAATGGTTGCAGAATTGTTATTGCTACTGGAAGACCCTATCATGGCGTATATCCTGTCTTACAGGAACTAGACCTTTTATCTGACCAAGATTATGTAATTTGCTACAATGGAGCAAAGGTATTTAATACAAAGACCCAAAAACTCATCTTCTCCTCAACCATACTAGGGTCCGATATAAAAATCATCTATCAAATAGCACAAAGGTATAAGGCCTATTTTCATGCTTTTAGAAAAAATGAAGAGCTTATAACTGATGTACACAATCCTTATACAGATGTTGAGGTAAAAATAAATAAAATTGAAGATCATATCGTTGACATAAATTCTATAAATCATTTAGATGAATTTTTAAAATGCATGATTGTTGGACCAGCAGAGCTCCTAGACCAGATTGAATCACAATTAAACGACTCTATAAAGAATAGCTACAGTATAGTTCGTTCGGCTCCCATATTCTTAGAATTTTTAAATTCCAATACTCATAAAGGTGCAGCATTAAAGGCTCTTGCTTCCTTTCTTACTATATCTATGAAGGATACCATGGCTATTGGAGATGCAGGAAACGACCTTACAATGATAAAAATGGCGGCTATTGGTGTTGCAATGGAAAATTCCTTTCCCGAAATAAAAAAGGTAGCACGCTATGTTACTACCTCTAATGAAGCATCTGGAGTTGCCCAAGCATTAAATACATATGTCAATTCTAAGCAGGGATAAGAAACCTGCTTTTTAATCTTTATTTTCTAATAACGCCTTAGCATGCTCTAATGCATAAAGACTCATCTTATCTCCTGAAAGCATAAGAGCAATTTCTTTAACGCGCTCTTCTGTTTCTAAATATTTAAAATGAGTTGTTGTTCTTTGATTTTTTAAAGCTTTATAGATATGAATGTGGTGATCTCCCATAGAAGCCACCTGAGGTAAATGGGTAATACAAAGTACCTGATTATGTAAAGAAATTTCTTTAATTTTCTTTGCAATTTTTTTTGCGGTTGCACCAGATACACCTGTATCAATTTCATCAAACACCATTAAGCTTAAGGCAGATTCTATAGAGAAATAGGCTTTAAAAGCGAGCATTATTCTAGACATCTCGCCCCCAGAGGCTATTTTATGTAAAGGTCTTAAGGGCTCACCAGAATTAAAGCTAATCATAAATTCTATACCATCAATGCCTGTATCACTAAAAATTTCTTTTTTTAAAGGATCCTCTATTTCTTTTTTTGAAAATTGGATAGAAAAACGAGTTTCCTCTAAATCTAATGCCTTACATTCTGCTAAAATGCCAGCTTCTATTTTAGAAGCAATTTTTTTACGATAAGCAGTAAGCTTATTTGCAGATTGAACTAATGTAGAAAAGGAATCCTCTAAAGCTTGTTTAGCTGTTTTCAATAGAGTATCATAATTTTGGACCATGTCAATCTCTAATGTAATTTTTTCTAAATATGAAATCAATTCATCTAAATTCATTTTATATTTAGCTTTAGCCTTCTCTATTGCATGTAGCTGTTCAAGCTTTTGATTCAACTCCTCTTGGTTAAAGTCTAAGTTGCGGATTTGCATAGATAGAGCCTGCTTTACCTCATCTACTACATAATAGCTATCTAAAAGTTTTTCAGATGCTTTCTTATACTCTACATCTAAATGCTCAACTTTTTTTAAGTACTCTGAAGCAATATAAATTTGGTCTATAGTAAAATATTCATTCTCTAAGGCTTGATAGGCCTCATTTAAATTCGTATAAATCTTATCATAATTTTCTAGCTTTGAAATTTCTGAGGTAAGGCTTACATCTAAATCCTTACTTAATCCTAACGACTTAAGCTCTTCTTTTTCATATTCTAAATATTCTAAACGAGAGGAACTCTCCTTTTGTCCCTTCACAATATGTTCATAGACTTTATAGCGTTCTAAATATTTGGCATAGCTTAGTGTATAACTTTCTAATAAGGCATCATATGCTTCATCGTGCTTAGGATTGATGATTTCCAAATAGGATTCAGGATTAAATAGTCGATAGGTGTCATTTTGTATATGAACATCTGCTAAAAGAGCAGATATTTGTTTTAACATAACAAGCGTTACAGAATAAGAATTAACTTGTATTAGATTTTTACTATTCTCATGAATTTCTCTATGGATTGTAATATCTTCCCGTTTGGGAATAGAAAAGCGCTCTAATAACGCATCTATTTTAGGATTCATATAAGAAAAAACACCTGTGATTGTTGCCTTAGATTCTCCATACCGAATCATATCTGTATCAGCCCTTTGACCAAGAAGCAAGGATATTGTATCAATGATTAAGGATTTCCCTGCTCCTGTTTCACCAGTTAAAACGGTCATTCCTTTTTTAAAATCAATAAAAATATCTTCTATGATTGCAAAATTATGAACCTTTAAGCTTTTTAACATAACTTCACCTACTTCGTTATTTCTAATAAATTAACTCTCGTCTTACAATTTTTTTTAATATGAGCTAAAAACTCTTTATTACCACTGCCACCAAGAATTGGAGAAGGAATCAATTTGAGAATTCCCATTTGATAAGCAGATAAAGCTGCATCCACCTGTTGTAACACTTTTAAATGGGTATGCTTATCCTTTACTACTCCATTTTTTATATGAGCTTTTCCAATCTCATATTGTGGTTTAATAAGACAAATCAAGCTAGCCTCTACTCGTAAGAATCTTTGTATAGCTGGTAAAAGCTTTTCAATGGAAACAAAAGAAACATCCATAACAATAAAGTCAAATGGAATAGGAAATTGCTCAACATCTAGTATGTTAGTTTGTTCAAAAGATTTTACCCTAGGGTCAGTTCTCAAGGTAGAATCTAATTGGTCCGTACCAACGTCTACAGCATAAACTATACTTGCTCCATGCTTTAGAGCACAATCTGTAAAGCCACCTGTAGAAGCACCTATATCTAATACTCTTTTATTTTGAAAATCTAATTGAAAATTTTCTATAGCGGCTTCTAATTTAATCCCACCACGTGAAACATAGGGAAATACATTTCGTATTAATTCTATATGAGAATCTAGCGATATTTCTAAATTTGCCTTTGTAGCAAGAGTCCCATTTACTAAAACCACTTGTTCCTCAATTGCCTTTTGAGCACGAGTACGACTTTCGAAAAAACCATGCTCTACTAAATAGACATCTAATCTCATTCTTTATCACGTTGCATATCAACAAGACCACTTTCCGTCATCTTTTGAACTACAAGCTGTTCATTTGTATTTAAAATATCATAGCATTTCTTAGATAATTCCAAGCCAATTGTGTAATTTTTTACAGCCTCCTCTAAAGAAATATCTTTATTTTCTAAGCTGCGCACAACTTCTTCTAATCTTTTCAAGTTTTCCTCAAAGGTTTTAGTTTCCATTTTTCTTTACCTCCTGTATTTCACTTATAATATATCCATTTTTCATTTGTGTCTTCAAAACATCTTTTGCATGTACTTTTTCGACATCTGTTATGATTTCACCATTGACACTACTAATGGAATACCCCTTATCCATAATGGCTAATGGGTTTAAAGCCTGAAGCTTAGCATCCATAAAACGAAAATTACTTTTCTTTTCTAAAAGGATTCTTTGCATCAATAAATTTAACTGCTTACTGTATTCTTTAATTAGCTGTTCCTTATGCTTTAGCGTTGTCATAGGATTTAAAGAATCTATTCTTCTATCTATATTTGCGACATAAAGTCTTGCATTTTCTAATTTTTGATGTAAAAGCTTCGTCATTCTTTCAACATAATATAACACATTTCCTTTTAAAACTTCTATAGAAGGAGTAGCAAGCTCAGCTGCGGCTGTTGGGGTTGCAGCTCGCAAGTCTGCGACAAAGTCAGCAATTGTAAAATCTATTTCATGTCCTACAGCAGAAATAATAGGAATCCGACTATCATAGATTGCCATAGCAACAACACGTTCATTAAAAGCCCATAAATCCTCTATAGAGCCTCCACCACGTCCAACAATCAAAACATCACACACCCCCTGCTCATTGGCTAATTTAATTTGCTCAACTATATTATCTTTCGCATCAACACCCTGAACAATTGCTGGATATAGTATCAATTTAGTTAACGGATACCTTCGTCCTACTGTGTGAATAATATCTCGAATCGCGGCTCCTGTGGGAGAAGTAATAACTCCAATACATTCAGGATAGGGAGGTATTTTTTTCTTATGATCTAAAGAAAAATATCCTTCTTTTTCAAGCTCTGCTTTCAATTTTTGAAAAGCAAGATACAAATCTCCTATTCCATCACTCTTCATTTCCTTTATATTGATTTGATAGGTTCCTGAGGGCTCATAAACCGTAACATTGCCTTTGACAAAAACCTTCATACCATCTTTAGGCTCAAAGGAAACAGTCTTTGCAAAGCTAGAAAACATGGTTACAGAAATCGCTGCACCATCATCCTTAAGTGTAAAATAAAAATGCCCACGAGAATTATGCTTAAAATTAGAAATTTCTCCCTCTAACAAAACCTCTTCTAAGTGATGATCGTGGTCAAATTTATATTTAATATATTTAGTTAAAGCTGAAACTGTCAAATAACGTTCTTCCACTTTTTCACCTACTTCAGAGTTTTATGAATATTATCTAAAAGACGATTATTAAAGCTTACAGCCTTATGATCTCCTAAATCACTAAATTCCTTTGTAATCTCTAGAGCTTCATTAATTATGACCTGTCTTGGTTCTTTACCCTCTAGCATTTCTGATACTGCTAAGCGAATGATAGCTTTATCAACTAAATTTAAACGTTCTAAAGTATAATTTTGCAATGTACTTGATATAATTTTATCTATTTCCTCCATATGCTCATAGCAACATTTTGCAAGAGAATTCGATAGTTGATCTGGTTCTTCCTCCATAGCAATTACACTTTGTATATCTATATTTTGAAAATCACAGGTGTATAATATTTGCATTGCTTTAATTCTTGCTTCTCTTTTCATAAAGCGTACCCTCATCAATCTTACATACTTCTTTATAATTTTACCATAAAAAAGGAATGCATTCAATTCATTACAAAAAAAACCATTTATTTTCTTTTGTTAGGAAAATAAATGGCTTTTGAAGAAATTTTTTTATATATTTTGATTGAAGAAATATTCTTTTTATCAATTTTCACTTTTAGCTATGTGGTTAGTAATTAGGATACTCCCCCCTAAGAATATAAAAATAAATAGGAAGCATGGCCAAATAATTTTTAAATATTCAATGAAGTTAAAGCTTGTTGTAGTTTGAATATACTGATTTGCCATTACAATATACAACTGTGGAAAAATATGAGCAAATATTTTTGTACCTTCTGGCAGAAGCTCTAGGCTTATAAAGCAACCACATAAAAAGGCTATAGCTAAAGGTAAAGCATTAGCTAAGCAGCTATATGCCATATCACTTTTAAATAAGCTAGATAAAAATAGTGCCATCAACACTGCTATGAGTGCAAAGAAGATTGCATTTATAATATAGTAAAGCAATCGAATTGAAATTTGATTTGGAAACAAGAGGATTGCAATACAGGCAATAACACCAATAAATAAAACAGAAAAAACCAAATAGCATACAGCAAGCATAATATTTCGTTTTCCAGTAGAGTAGGAGCTAATTCTTAAGCGACGATTTATATCTATCGTTCTCATTTCAAAAGATATAATACCTACAATAGATAAAATTAGTGCACAGACAACATAAACAGCCAAATCAAAAACTCCTCTAATTTTTCCAGTTGATTCCTTTGCGGTAAGCTCTATATGGGTCACAGTATTATCATTAAATAGCTTAGTGGTATAGGTAAAGGCCTCTTCCTTACTACATAGATTTAAGCGTACAGACTCTCTAAGTGTATTCAAATAAGAATTGATAGTTGATAGAAAAGCAACGGCCTCTAAGGAATCTGGACTAGACTCATATTCTATTCCTTCTTCTCCAAGAATTATTTTTTCATAAAAATCACTTGGAAGATAGATATATAGATCAATATCATCCCAAAATAGAGCATCAGAGACACTTTGACCACCCTGTAATTCAACTCTTTCTATGTATGACTCTAAAAATGTAAGAAAAGCATCTGCTTCTTCACTTTCTTCCTCTATCGCAATAGCAGCAACAATTTTTTGCTCCTGATAATTCATACTCGTATTTTGACCCTTAATCATAAAAATGCATATTAGAGTAAATATACAAAAGTAAAGTATAAACATAAATTTATTTTTTTTAAGTATTTTTAAAAATAACTTACAAACTTGCATATTTTTCACCTCGCATTTTGAATATGACAATCCCTATTGCTAAAACTGAAAAGCAGATAAGTATCAGTGAATAAACAAGATAGGACGTATATGTATCATAATAATAAAGGGCATATAAGCTATTAGAAATTAAAGAAGCAGGATTAATATAATTTATGAAGGGCAAATATTTATCGACTAAGTGCTTTACATCAACGGACATAAGACCAGATAAACAAGACAAGGATAAGGTTACTGCTGTCACAATGCCTTCTGCCTTTGCCTCACCACCCTGTACTAAGGTTCCTATTAGCATACCTATTGATATTCCTGCAAATCCACCCAATATAAGCGTAAGTAAAATGAGCCCTATATTTTCACCAAGACCAATGTTCAATACAAAAACAAAATATAAGCATAAAATAGTTGCAGATAGAATCTGTAAAAAACAGCTTGCAGCAAAATAGGATAGCATGATCTTTCCCTTGGAAGCAACACTGGATGAAATGCGTATTCCTAGGCTAGATCGATCTGCACGAACATCCTGTATTATACTTACACCAAACAATGCTGCATATAGACATGACATTGCCATTAAGGAGTAAAAATAAAAGGTATAAAAGTTAGCTGTTTTATTTGTAGAGTTATTCTTAAAATAAGAAATTTCTTTTGTTAAATTTAGGATGATTTCTTGTTCATTCACTGGCTCAGGATGGTTCCCTAATGCAAGCTCTTGATAATAGTTTTGATAGGCTTCTTTAATTGTGATTTCAATAATTTTAGCCTGTTCTATTATAGAATTCGTAATATTTAATTCCATACCATTCGCTTTAGCAACTATTTCTATCTTATCCTCCTTTTCATAAATATATTGTTTAATCTCATCCTCTTCTAAGGCACGGCTTGCAGTCTCTAAAGAGGTATAAGCTTTCACCTCATATAAATATTTATCTTCTTCTAATTTAGCCTCTTTAAAAATAGTTTCCAATACCTCAGGAGTTTTTTGTTCTACTATTCCTATAGATATGGTATCTATAGGTGTGGAATGAATAAAATTTCCAAAGGCAAAATATTCTGCAGTAGCTAATAGTAAAGGAAATAAAAATACCCAAAACAAAGTAGATTTTCTTCTAAGTAAAACTTTAAGTCGAGTAAGAAAAAGCATTTTAATCACGCAATTCCTTTCCCGTCAATTTTAAAAATACATCATTTAAGGTTGGAAGCTCAGTATAAACTCTGCCTATAGGCATCTTATTTTTTTCTAAAATATCTAATATAGTAGGCAAATAGGAATTTCCTTTTTTAGTCTGAATTGTAAGCTCCTTTTCCTTATAGCTTATATCAAGAACATATTCCTTATCTCTAAATAGATCAATGGCTTCTTTATTCGTTTGGATAGTTACTGTAGCACCTAATTCAATGGATTCCTTTAATTTTTCTTTTGTTCCATGGGCAATAACTTCTCCCTTATCCATAATTACGATATAGGAACAAATTTGTTCAACCTCCTCCATATAATGAGAGGTATATATGATGGTAGAGCCAGCCTCATTTAATTTTAATATACCTTCAAGAATTTTATTTCTACTTTGTGGATCTACCGCCACTGTTGGTTCATCAAAAATGATAAGCTCTGGCTTATGGACAATTCCACAAGCTATATTTAATCTTCTTAAAAGACCACCTGAAAGCTTTTTTGGATAAAATTTTTTATAATCTTCTAAGGAAACAAACGCAATAGCCTCCTCAACATATTGCTTTCTTAGCTTTTTATCCTTGATATAAAGACCACAAAAGAAGTCTATATTATCATAGACCGTCAACTCATTAAATACTGCAACATTTTGAGGAACTAAACCTATTTTAGATTTTAAATCTAGCCTACTAGGCTTCATCTCCTCATCAAAAAGTAGAATCTCTCCTTTATCAAATTTTAATAGCTGTAATATACAATTGATGGTTGTAGTCTTACCACTTCCATTCGGACCTAAAAGACCATAAATCTCTTTTTCTCTAACCTCTAAAGAAACACCATTTAGTGCTTTTAGTCCATTTTTATAAGTTTTTTCTAACTCTTTTACCTGCACAATCATAGATCTTCTCTCCTATCTATTTATTAACAATATCCGATTCAATAAATTAAAATCAAAATTCTCTAAAGAATCACTGGCAATATAATTATGAGAGTAAGCAAAAACCAACTCCCAATATCCAATGGATAATTGGATTGAATTTCCTTTATGAATCGTCCCTTCCCTTTGACCTTGCTCAATTATTTTTGATAACATCTCTATAGGCTGAGCACTCCACTTAAAAAATAAGGTTCCTTCTTTTGTCCCTGAAGTCAAACTATCATTTTCAAATATTGTAAAATAACAAGCAAATATTTTATTTTTTTTCATACTAGTTTCTACGTGTTTTGTTAAAGCTAAAATCTTATCCTCTGCTGACATCTTTACTTCAACCAGCTCCTTAAAAATTTGATCTCTAGTACTTATCCATTTTTGAGAGCATGTCTTAAATAAGGCCTCTTTAGAGGGGTAGTATCGATATAATAATCCCTGAGAAATTCCTAAATATTTTGCTAAATCACTTATCCTGGCTCCAGCAAGTCCATATTTGGCAAAATAATATAGAGCTCCCCCCTCTATTTCTTCCATTCTTTTTTTCCTTATGCTTTCATTCATTTCTTCATTTCTACCCATATGACCTCCATATTGAATGAATATATATTCATTCAATATTATAGCATAAAAGCAATTATCATGCAATACTCTATAGGCTAGATTACATGGAAAATAAGGGGATAACAAAAACCCAATGAATTAATCTGGTTAAATCATTGGGTTTTTGTAAATCTTGAGGGAATATAATTTATAGTCTATCTTCCATTATTTGACTAGTAATCCCCATAAGTGCGGCTAAATTTTCTGCTTCTGTTTTAGCTAGCTCATGCATTAAGGTATAAACCTCATGCTCATTATGATCCTTAGCTAGAAGCTCAATTTTTCTTGCAAAAACTACATCTTCTTCCGCACGAATTAAAACATTATTTAAGTTCAGACGAATATCATCCTTAATACCAAAGGCCTCCATTAAAACCGCCTCAAAATACATTTTGGATTCTGCAATTTTTTCTAAGGCCATACTTAGCTCCATATAGCCAAGTCTTTTTAATTCCATAGAACAAACCTTTATATAAGCAGAGCTATGCGTTTTATTATCTAAATATTTCTTAATTTCATATTTAATGTCTTCGCTATTTGCCAAACCTAAGGTATGTGTTGGATATTTTGTCATACTCTGATTCTCAAACATATTATCACCTATTGTATAGTTTGTTCTAAATTTCTTATTCTATACATCAATATCCTAAAAAAGAAGATACGTACTCATATACAATAGGACTTTTTAAAATATTAAAATGATTATGTCGCTCTAGCATAATCAATCTTCTATTTTTATTCTTTATCATTTGGTAAAGCAAATGCCCAGACTCTTCCTTTACTAAATAATCATCTCGACCCCATATAATTAAGGTTTCTGGATAAATTATATGAAAATCATCTGATAAATCAGAAATAATTTTTGCAAAACGAAAAATATGAAAATAATTTTTTTTAGGCAATACACTGGAAATGTTGGGTTGTGTAGATCTTTCCTTTGCAAAATGATAATTTTTAAGATTTAAGTATCGATAGCTTGGGGCTAACAAAACCAAGCGTCGTACCCTTCTTACACTTTGAAGGTAAGCAGCTATTACCCCACCCATGGAATATCCCATAACATCAATTTCATCATGCGTATGAGACAAGGTGTCATACGCTTCTAAAACAAATTTTTTTATATTCAAGGTATTAAATTTCAAAGTATTATAGCCATGCCCTGGTAAATCATAACAGGCTATTGTATCATATAAAGTATTTAATTTTGGAAGAATGGTATTAAAATCTGCTTTAGTGGACAATAAGCCATGGAAGCATAATAAAGCACGCAATACACATCACCTTATATTACTATATGCGTTCCTTATTTATAATGACTCAAGAAAGCTTAATAAAGAAAAAATATCACTTTAAGTAAGTGATACTGATTCTTTTTATATTAAAGTTAAGCCTTCCATAGCTTATGTATATTACAGTAAGCATAAGCCGTTAGAATTTCTTCATTTTTTGCAAGAATAAATTCTGCAACAGGAGCATCATTTGGCTTTAGATTTTTCAATTGATACCCATGAGTTGTCTCTAATATTACCCATTCAATATAATGCTCTGGAAGCATAGGATGGGGTAAGCTCCCTACTTTAGCTATGACATGATCTCCCATACGCTCTAACACAGGAATATGCTTCTCCATAGAGGCATTAAAGGTGTTAGGAACAAGCTCCTTAAGAGGCATACCACAACAAGAAAGCTCCTTTTCCTCCTTTACAAAGGTCAATATACTATGACAATTTTCACAATAATAAAATTTCATTTAAATTCATCTCCTTTTTATAGTTTATCTAAAAATTTAAAAATAATGTATAAATGGGTATTTTTCTTAATTTTCTTTTCTTATTTTTTATGGTATACTTATACAAAAGGAGAGATGCATTATGTCTGAACAAAAAAATATACCTGTTCATGTAGCGATGATATTAGATGGTAACGGAAGATGGGCAAAAAAAAGATTGATGCCAAGAACCTATGGACACCGAAAAGGAGCATTTAATATTGTTGTTATTGCAAAGGCATGCCATGCAATGGGAATAAAATATTTAACTATGTTTTGTTTTTCTACTGAAAACTGGAATCGCCCATCTGAGGAAGTAAATTATATAATGCAGGCTCCTATCCGGTATTATAAAAAATATAAAAGTAAAATTATAAATTCTAATTATATTCTTCGCTTCATAGGAAGACGTGATAGACTTCCCAAGGTCTTAGTAGATATAATAGAGGAGTTAGAAGAGCTAACTAAGTCTCATACTGGCCTTACCTTGACCTTATGCATTGATTATGGCTCCTACGATGAATTAACAACAGCTACAAGGGAAATTGCCCAATTAGTCAAGGAGGGTAATCTTTTAATAGAGGATATTACTCCTGAGCTAATAGAAAACCATTTATTTACTAGAAACTATCCAAAATTGGATTTATTAATTCGTACAAGCGGAGAGCTTAGAATCAGTAATTATCTTTTATGGCAATTGGGCTATGCTGAGCTTTATTTTACGAATGTTTTATGGCCCGATTTTAATGAAAAGGAATTAAAGAAGGCAATTGAAAGCTATCAAGCAAGGAACAGACGCTTTGGAGGACTTAAATGAAAGTTATTCGCTTAGAGCCTCAGGGGTATTGTAATGGCGTTAAAAATGCTCTTGCGACAGCATATAACGCATTAGCCTCTTCTAGTTACCCTAGACCTATATATTTATTAGGATCTATTATACATAATCAAATCGTAATTAACGATTTTATAAAAAAGGGAGCCATTCTTTTAGAAAAGGAGGGAGCTTCTAAGGAAGAGCTTTTAGATACAATTTCTAAAGGGACAATTATTATTTCTGCACATGGGGTTTCTGATGCAATATACACTAAGGCAAAACAAAAGGGATTAGAAATCATAGACACCACTTGTGGAAAAGTAAAATTGATTCAAAAACAAATGAGGGAAGCTTTACTAGAGGGATATACTTGTCTTTATGTAGGTACAAAGAGACATCCAGAATGTGAGGGTATTTTAGGAATTTCTTCTTCTATTCAATTGATAGAAAGTGTAGCTGATGTAAGCCGATTAAAGCTAAATGCCGATAAAATATATGTGAGTAACCAAACAACCTTATCAATTTATGAGACCGAAAAAATATATGATCTACTCAAAGAAAAGTTTCCTCAAGCTAAAATTGAGAACTCCATATGTAATGCAACAACAATTAGACAGATGGCATGCTATAACCAAGCTTTAGTTGATTTATGCCTAGTAATAGGAGATAAAAAATCCTCTAATACAAAAAAACTGGCTATTGCCAGTGAATCTGTGGGAATATATACTATACTTGTGGAAAGCTTAGATCAAGTCAAGCAATTAGATTTTTCTAAGATAAAAACTATATCTGTTACCTCAGGTGCTTCTACACCTCCCTCAATCGTAGAGGAAATCATTGAGTATTTAAAACGAGTGGATTAATCCACTCGAATTTTTTTTAAAATATCCTCATCAGAAAAGCCATAATGATTGAGCACATCACTTATTTTTCCGTGAGGTAAAATCACATTATTGGCAAAGGAAATAGATTCAATCTTAGAATTATATTCCCTTTGATTCGCAAAGGTAACAATATCTTGATATAAGCTTCCCCTTTGAATAACCTGCTCAATTACAACAATCTTTTTATATGTATTCAAGAGTTCTTCTAAAATCTCTTCATCTATTGGACGGATAAACCTAGCATTAACTAAGGTAAGATTTAACTGATGGTCTTCTATTAGCTTTTGAATTCTATTGATTTCTGGTCCATAAGAAATTACACATGCTTTCTTCCCCTTTAAAACATACTCCCATCCAGGGGATATTACATGATTATAATTCAACTTATCAAATTCTACATAAACATTATCTCGAGGATATCGAATCACTATAGGACCCTGATGAAGAAATGCATAATTGAATATTCCTACTAGTTCTTCTGCATTTTTTGGCATTGTAATCATCACATTAGGCATGGAACCAAACATAGCAACATCATAAATACCTTGATGTGTTGCACCATCCTCACCAACAACTCCAGCACGATCTATTCCAATAATTACAGGTAAATTTTGTCTTGCAATATCATTTAATATTTCATCATAAGCTCGCTGAGAAAAGGTAGAATAATACAAAAGTACAACCTTCTTATGACTTAAAGCAATCCCAGCTGCCATATCAGCCGCATGCTCTTCAGCTATACCAACATCATAAAAATCCTTAGGATAAAGGGTAGCAAATTCCTCAAGCTTAGCTCCTGCTTTCATTGCTGGAGTGATAACAAAAAAGTTTTCCTTTTCACGCTTCTTTGATAAATAATGGGTCACAATATCAGAATAGGAATGAACATTTAATGCTGGGATGGATAATGGAGCTCCTGTGATTTTATCAAATGGACCAACTCCATGATAGCTTCCCTTTAAATCGGATTCTGATGGAGCATATCCCTTTCCCTTTTGCGTAATAATATGCAAAATTACAGGTTCTTTATTTTTTTTAACTCGCTTTAATGCCTTGATACAAGCAGCTAAATCATTACCTTTAATTGGACCATAATAATCAAAGCCCAAATCCTCAAAAATGTTATCCTGTTGAATAAATGCCTTAACTCCTCGTTTCATTTGATGAAAGCAATTCGTTATAAATGTAGGAAATATAAAGTTCAACGCTCTCTTAAAGCCTCTCCACAAGCGAGTTCCTCTAATTCTAGAAAAAGCTTTTGTTAATGCACCAACAGTCTTAGAAATTCCCATTTTATTATCATTTAAAATAATGATTGGGGCTAAATTCTTTAATGAGCCTAAAAAATTTAATCCCTCAAAGGCCACTCCATTAATTATAGAAGAATCTCCAATGAGACTGATTACCTTATCTTCTTTGTTTTCACTAGCAAGAAGCATTCCTGCCATTGCCGAAATCGTTGTTGAAGAATGACCAGACTCCCAAATATCATATTTAGATTCCGCTCTACGAATATATCCACTCAATCCACCAAATTGACGCAAATTAGTAAAATCTTTGGCTCTACCCGTTAATATTTTATGTACATAAGATTGATGTCCAACATCAAATAAAAATTTATCATGTTCTGGATCAAAGACATAATACATAGCAATTGTGATTTCTACTACTCCCAAATTACTACTTAAATGTCCTCCTGTTTTAGAAATATTGTCAATCAAAAATCCTCTAATTTGATGAGCGAGTTCTTTTAATTCTTTCATAGACAATTTCTTAACAAAGGAAGGATCCTTAATTTCAAGTAAATCGATCATAAGCTACACCCTTCTCTTAAAGTGTTACTATTTAATTATACTAATTTTACATGTGAATTACAACAGCAATAACAAATTTTCTAATTTTTACCATGTTAAAAAAGAAAGAGAAAGCCAAACTATTACTGAGGCAGGAGGTGAAAAAAATGAAAGATAAAATTACCTGTAGACCATGTAAGGAACAAAACAATTGGGAAATAGAGGATCAATATGGGGAAGTATTAGATCAACATTATTCTACAAAAGAATCCTGTGTTAAGGCAGGAGAACGTATAGCAACAGAATGTGGTTGTGAATTATGTATTTGTGAAGACTAATTCACATAAAATCTCTTAATTTTGATTATACATAAGGAAGCCTCGAAAAACGAGGCTTCCATTATTTTTTAATAAATTCTAAAAGTTCTTGAAGCATTTGATTTCCATCCGTATACCCTAAATCATAGGCTTCCTGTAATTTATTCTTATCTCTTTCTAAACGATGAATCTCTATATTTTTTGAAGGCCGAATAACGAAGCAATTCTTATCCCTCTCTATGTATTCCATAGTTTTATTATAATTGAGATGACGATGTTCTAAAGCCTTTAATAAATGAGGATATTTTCTATATTTTAAATGCATGGCCTTTAATAATAGAGGCTTTTGTTTTTGACATAAATATCCTAAGGGCTTAGTTAAAACGACAACCGTCTTTAAAGCATTTTTCTTTGCTTCTAAATAGGGAATAGAGTCAGCAATTCCTCCATCCAAATAGCCATTATCCTCAATCCATTGAATTTCAGCAAGTAAAGGTAAGCTTGAGGAAGCACATACATACTCAATATCCTTATGATAGTCTAAGCAAGGGATATATTCTGCCCTACCTGTTTTTACATTCGTCACAGTGGCGTAAAGCTTACATGGATTTGTATGAGCAGTTTCATAGTCATAGGGGATAAGCTCATTTGGTATTCTATAATAGATAAATTCCTTATTAAAGTAATTACCCGTTTTGGTCAGGCTTCGCTTAGAGGCACAAGCCTTATCATTTATATAATCCACCATAGCATGATACGCTCTAGTTCTTTGCTTAGAAAGGAAGCTAGCCGCTGTACACGCTCCTGCTGAAACACCATATACTGCATCAAAGGTTATTCCTTGATCTAAAAAGAAATCTAATACACCAGCTGTATAAACACCCTTCATACCTCCACCCTCCAATACCAAATGGATTCTCTTGGCTTTAACCTTTTCCTGAAGTTTTAATATAATATGTCTTGTAATCAGTAGACCTGCAACGCTAGGTACGAATGAAACAGTGGGTAAGAAATCTAAATTTTTTAGTAGGGGCTCCTCTGTAGAAAAAAGAACCTCTACCTCCTTAATATTAAGCTTTCTAAGCTCAATTCTCAATTTTTTAGCTAAAGGACATACCGTCGTTTTAGAAATGTCTTTAATTTGAAATTTCGTAGAATCCATTTTGTTTGCTGTACCACAGCAGGATAAAATAGGCTTACTATATTTTTTAGCCAAAGATATAATCTCTAGTTTTGCATTAACATCATCAACGCAATCAATAACATAGTCAAATTCTTCAAAAGGAATAGAGGCTATTGTTTCACTATCGATTTTAATTGGATAAGGATATACCTTTACTTTGGAATTGATATCTAAGATTCTTTCCTTTGCCACATCTGTTTTTAGTTTACCTAAGGTTGAATCCAAGGCATAAATCTGTCTGTTTTTGTTCGAATCCTGGATGATATCAAAATCAATAATTGAAAAAGTACCTACCCCTTGACGTGCAAGGGATTCAACTACAAAACCACCAACACCTCCTAAGCCAAAAACAGCTATATGACTATTCTCTAATAATTCTATTGTTTTTTCTCCTAATAATGGGATAGAGCGTTCTAACATTTTTACACCTCCTATTAAAAACTTATAGAAGCTTTATTCTTCTAAAAGTCTCTTCAACTCTTCTACTAATTCTTCCATACGATGAACAACCGCCAAGAAGGCATCAGGCTTAGTCAAGTCAACCCCTGCAGTCTTTACAATTTCTATAGGATAGGTAGAACCTCCCATAGAAAGCATTTCGAGATACTTATCTAAATTTTTATAATCTTTTTTTACATTCTCATAAATTGCTAAGCTTGCCGCAAAGCTTGTGGCATATTGATATACATAAAATGGAGTATGAAAGAAATGAGGAATATAGGCCCATACATTTTCTTTATATGGCTCATCCTTTAAGGAAATACCATAATATTTCTTATATAAGTCCGTCATAATATTACTTAATGCTTCAGCAGTAATAGGCTGTTTCTGTTCTACTAGCTGATGTGCCTGAAGCTCATAATCTGCAAATAAGGTTTGTCTATAAAAGGTAGATATAATGTTATCGATTGCTTGCTGTAATACGACAATTTTTTCATTCTTACTATGAGAATGAGATTTTACATAATCTAAAAATAATTGCTCATTAAAGGTGGAAGCAATCTCTGCAACAAAAATTGTATATCCAGCATTCACCTCATCCTGATGCTCATTAGCATATAAGGAATGAATAGAATGCCCTGCTTCATGGGCAACTGTAAAAGCACTGTCCAAATTGTCATTATGATTTAAAAGAATAAAGCTTCCTTCCTTATATAAGGAGGTAGAGTAGGCACCTGTTCTCTTACCATCTGTTGTGTAAACAGAAACCCTTCCATCCTCTAAGGCTCTATAAGCATGCTGATAATAATCCTCACCTAAGGACTTACATGCATCCAGTACCATATTTTTTGATGCTTCATAAGTATAGACCTCATCACTTTTGGCAAAGTTTAAAAAACGGTCATAGGTATGTAAAGTTTCTAAATTGAAATATTTTTTACGAAGCTGGTAATACTCTTGTAAAGGCTTTGTATGCTTTCTTGCTGTCTCAACTAAAGATAAATATACTTCCTTAGGAATCGCATTATAATATAGATGACTTTCTAAAATAGAAGCATAGCCTCTATTTTTTACCTCAGCAAGTTCAGTTTGCATAATGCCATCATATATTGCTGCAAAGGTATTTTTATGTTCCTCATAAAATTTATAAATCGCTTCAAATACAAGTCTTCTATCCTCTTGATGATCTAATAGACCTAAATAATAAATAAAATTTGATTCATTTAAGGTTAGAACTTCTCCTGTTGAAATAGTAACCTTGACTTGTTGTCTATCAGATACAGCCAGCTTATCATATAAGCGATTATAGCCGCCTGTTGCTTCACCAAAATTAGCCATAAGCTGTTCACTTTTTGCATCTAAATAAAAATCCTTACTTCTAAAAAGCTGTTCCATCTTATACTTATATTTTTGTAATCTTTCATGCTCTAATAAGGAAAACAATGCTTGCTTATCATTTGATAGCAATTCAGGTTTTAAAAAGGAAGACTTAGCCGTAAACTCATTGTATGCTTGAAAAATTCTTTGATAATCCTCACTAGCCTTACTATCCTTTTGATTTAAATCAAATTTCATGTAAGCATAGCAAAATAGACGTTCAAGCTTTTCATCTAGTAGCTTCATTACCTTTTCATACTCTAATAATCCTTCTAAGGTTTGAAGCCTTCCTTTTAGATTGGATACCTTTTCCATTTCATTCAAAAACTCATGATACTCCTTAAGAAAGTCCTCATGCCTATTATAAATTAATTCTAAATTCCACTCATTCATACAGAAACCTCCAAAACAATATACGTTTATTTTACAATAAATTGCTTAAAAAATAAAGAAAAATGCTTTATCTTTTTTAAAAATAAAGCTATAATAATTTTGGTGATACAATGAAAATCGTAGGAACAATTGTAGAATATAATCCACTACATACAGGCCATATCCATGCTTTACAGGAAATTAAAAGACAAAGTCAAGCAGATCTCATCGTTGCAGTTTTATCTGGAAATTTTACAATGAGAGGAGACTTATCCCTATTTGATAAATTTGAAAAAACAAGACAGGCTTTAAAATCGAATATAGATATTGTCATAGAGCTTCCCTTTTTATATGCCGTACAAAATAGTGATGCCTTTGCAAGAAATGCAATTGAGCTTTTGCATTTAGCAAATGTTAAGGAGGTATGGTTTGGATCTGAAGAAAATGCATCTGAGCTTTATAAATCCTACTATGAAAAATGGATTACATCTGAAGCACAACAGCAAATTAAATATCTCATGCAGCAAGGAAAATCTTACAAGGAAGCAACCTTTTCTATTATTGATTTGCCTAGTAATGATTTATTAGGATTTTGCTATTATAAAGCTATTCAAGAGAAAAACTATCCTATGACAGTTCATACGATAAAGCGCATAGGAAGCTTTTCCTCCTTAGAAGCTAAGGAATTTGCCTCTGCAAAGGCGATACGAACGAATTTGGAACTAATGAAAGCATATTGTCCTGATTATGTAAATCGTAATCTCATACGTGATGCAAACCAATTATTTCCTTATTTGAAATTTACAATTCTCAATACCTCAGTTCTCGATTTGAAAACTATTTTTTTTGTAGAGGAAGGCATAGAACATAGATTAAAAGGAATTTCTAAAATAAATTCCTTAGATGAACTTATATCATTTCTTTCAACTAAGCGGTATACTAATAGTCGAATTCAAAGAATACTTGTCTATATATTATTTCAAATCAAAAAAAATGAGGTTGAGGAGCTTCATGAACCAAAGTTTCTTAGAGTTTTAGGATATTCACCTTTAGGAAAGCTTTATTTAAATGAAATAAAAAAGAAGGTAACTCTATATACAAATATAAAAGAGGGATTGCATCCTGTTTTAGATATTGAATTAAAAATAACTAAACTTTTGGATTTAATTTATTCATCAAATACGCTAAAGGAAGAACAAGGAAAACCACAAGAAATAATATAAAAAATACTTATCCATTTCAACTTAGATAAGTATTTTTTTATAGCTTATATCATTTTTCGTAAATAATAGGATTGTAAAGCACAGATTGTTTTTGCATCCTTAATTTGTCCGCTTTGTATCATCTGTAAAACCTCCTTTATATCATAAAAGGCTGATTCAATATCCTCATCTTCATCAAAATGCGTAGCTGTCTGCTCAAATTTTGTTACCAAATACAAATATATCTTTTCATTTGAATATCCAACCGTAGGATAGATTGTCATTAAATAGGTCATATCTAATGCATGATTACCAGTTTCCTCTTCAAATTCTCGCTTAGCAGCCTCCAAAGGGTCTTCTTTCATTTCTAGCTTACCTGCAGGAATTTCATAAAGTATTTCCTTATATGCATATCGAAATTGACGGATTAAAAGGACCTTATCCTCTGGAGTTATACATAATATACCTGCTCCACCATGATGTCTTACAATTTCTCTATCAGAAATTAAACCATTAGAACATTGTACTTGATCTAATTCTAGCCTAACTACTTTGCCATCATAAATCACTTTTCTATTCAAAAATTTTTCCATAAGTTTCTCCTTACTACTCCATTTAAGAGGTCGTATCTTCTTTGATTTCTTCTAGTTTTGAAGCTTCTTCTATTTCAGGTGTATCTGCAGCTTCTATAATAGTTTCACCCTTTGAGGATTCTAATTGCATTCCTTGATAGCCTTTTTTTCTAATTTGAAATAAAAATACTACCAAGCATACTATACTCATCAATGCAATACAAACATTCGAAATTCCCATAGACAATCCTGCACATTCTACGCCAAGTTCAGGAAAACAATATAATAAGATTAAAAGGATAGGAATTCGAAATACAAAAGCTCTTGCAATATTAATGGCCATCGTTATTTTCGTCTTACCAAAACCATACAATAAACCTAATACTGCTGAATTAATAGCCAAGGAAGGAATAGACCATGAGTCATAATTATGAATCATCCTAACATAATTCATAAATTCCTGAGCATGCTCTGGATCCTGTTCTTGGCTATAAAGCCCAATCAATGCCCCTTGAAAAACAAAACGAATGAGAATCCATCCTACAATTCCTACTAGAAAGGATAAAACAAATCCCTTAAAAAAGCATTCGATGGCTCTTTTTAAATTTCTATTTCCTAAATTCTGAGATATTATTGTTGACTCCGTTTCCTCAAATGCTCCAATAGGTGTAGTCGCAATACCATTTAAATGGTTAGAAACAGATAAGGCTCCAACAACTAAGCCTGCAGACGCCTCTGCAGCAGCAAGTTCTGCCGCATCTGCAATATCAATCTGAGATTTTAGGATTTCTAGATACCTAGAGCCAAATATAGAGTTTACAGCTACCTTACCAAAGGAAAATACAAATTTACCGATAAAAATAGGAATGGATATAAATAAAATGGGCTTTACATATTTCCATGATAAACTAAATTGCTTAATACTGATTCGAAAAATATTATTTTTTCTTACCATAAAGGTTCCCAATATCAAAAATAATATAAATTGAGAAATTAAAGTTGCAACAGCTATCCATAGAATACTATCAACATGTATCACATAGATAAACACTACATTCAATAAAAGCTTTATTCCCATAGTAACAAAATTCAGATAAAAAATAGACTTTGTATTCCCTTTTGACTTTTGTAGCCCAATAAATACATTATTAAAGGCTACAAACATAAGCTCAATAATTTGGATAATAAAATATCCTGTTGACTGAGCAGCCTGGGCATTAGATATTCCAGATAGCTTACATATAGGATAAGCAAGTGGAATACATATTATAGCTAATACTGCAACTATAATACATACAAGTGTCACTAGTACATTTGCATTTTTTCTTGCCTCCTTAAAATCTCCAGCCCCAAAGCATCTAGCCACAATAATGGCTCCTCCTGCTGCAATCCCTGAGCCAAAGGAGGATAAAAGATTTTTTATTTGTCCTAATGCGGCCACAGAGGAGACTGAATCTGTAGATATTTCATTGGCAAATATACTATCAACTAAACTATATAAGGAATTAAATAAATTATAAATAAATAGTGGTGCACAAATAGCAATTATAATTTTCCACATATTTCCATTTAATATTTCTAATCTTCTTTTCTCATCTACTTTAGCCATTTCTCTTTACCTCTTATTCATTTCAATTATACGCTTTAATTAAAATTTATATAGGAAAAATTTGCACAAAAAGTTTTTTAGTGAAAAATATGAAAACATTTTCAATGTGCTAGAATGTAAATTAGTGATAAAATAGTAACTGTTCACTTTTTTAGAAAGGAAACGTGAGAGTTATGTTTTTAGAAGTTGCAAAAGGAATAGAGGCATTTGAAGTATTATTACCTTTAGCACTCATTTTATTTTTATCTAAGCTTTTAAGTATTGGATGTAAAAAGATTGGCTTACCTCAGGTTGTGGGGATGCTATTAACAGGTATAGTATTAGGTTTCATTACCTTGATTCCGAATCAGCCTATATTTAATAGTACTGCAATGGAAGGAATAAATTTTATTGCTGAGATAGGGGTTATCCTCATTATGTTTTCAGCGGGTATTGAAACTGATTTAAAGCAGATAAAGGCAACTGGTGTTTCTGCATTGGTAATTACGCTTCTAGGAGTCTTAGTTCCCATTCTTTTTGGATTTGGAGTTGCTGGCATATTGCCTGGTGGCTTTGGTAAGGAGTATTTGATTAGAAATATTTTCTATGGCGTTATATTGACCGCTACTTCTGTTTCTGTAACTGTTGCCACATTAAAGGAATTAGGAAAACTAAATTCAAAAATTGGTACTGCAATCGTTTCTGCAGCAATATTAGATGATATATTAGGCGTAATTGTGCTATCTGTCGTTGTATCTTTAAATCAAGCATTAACTAGCGCCTCTAGTAATTTAACTATTGATATTTTAATTGTATTTGGTAAAACTATAGGCTTCTTTATCTTCGCAATCGTTTTGGGGATAGCCTTTAGATATATTTTTAAAATGTTAAGTCAAAAATATGGTCACCATCGAAGACTACCAATTTTTGGAATCGCTATTGCCTTCTTCTTTTCTTATGCAGCAGAGGAATGGTTTAGTATTGCAGATATTACAGGTGCTTTCTTTGCTGGTCTTATGCTTTCAGGAGGCAAAGATTCAGAATATATTGAACGTAGAACAGACATAGCATCCTATATGCTATTTACTCCTGTTTTCTTTGCGAAGGTTGGCTTAACAAGCTTATCTAGCTTTAGTCAAATTGATTCTACCTTTATTATCTTTGGATTCCTCTTTATAATAGCAGGAATTTTGGGCAAGATATTGGGATGTGGAGTCGGTGCTAAGCTCACAAAAAATTCCTGGAAGGATTCCTACCGTTGTGGTCTAGGAATGATGTGTCGAGCAGAGGTCTGCTTAATATGTGCAAATAAAGGAATATCAGCGGGAATTATATCCGCTTCTATACAGCCGTTTATTCTATGTCTCATTCTGATAACATCCTTTGTAACTCCAGTTCTTTTGAAGCAAAGCTATAAAAATGAGATACCACAAGAAATTTTAACAGATATAGTTTCTAAAAATGAAAAAGACTCTGCAACAGTATAACACAGAGTCTTTTTTTTATGATAAAACTTCATTCATTATGTTTGGAAATTTTTGAATAAATTCTTTAGTGGTCATTTTTATATGATCATAAACGACCTCTCTTGTAGCAATAAATCCTGATTTTGTAGTAATGATAAGCTGATTATCAAATAAAGATTGCACTCCACCATAAGGTAAATACTGCATAGTCACAGGACCATAATAACGATATACAGATTTAAGAATTAGTTCTTTTCCATTATAGGATGTATATAAATCCTCTCCAATAGGTACCTCGGTATTAAAATCAAAATTCTGAGGTAGTACTTGCATAACTGATTCTTCCTTTCAATAAATTTTCAAGCTCTGCTATTTCATAGCTTGGAATTCTAATTTCATATTCTTCATTTTCTTTTTTGAACTTTAATTGATATTGAACAGTTCCCTCATAACATAGTGTTGGTCGTTTTATCAAACTTATTCCTTGAAAGGCAGTAAAACTCTCTTTTTTGTGCCAAAACTTAAAATGATAGGGTTCTTCCATTTGATTTATAGACGTAAGATAGGCTAAAGGAATGCCAATCACATCATATAAATCTGCAAAGCAAAGCTTATCTTCTTCTATAAATACACTTAGAACTATGTTATTGTAGATTTTGTGTTTAGGCATTTGAATTTTATCATTCTTAGAAATCAATTGCAAGGATAAAACCTCTAAACCAAAAGCATGATGAGGAATTTTTAGAAATTGCTTAGAAGTATCAAGAATCGTATTAAATATTTGATCTGCAGCATTTTTTTCTGGCTTTCTTTTACTGTTTAGCTTCACACGAACTAAAATTGCAAGAACAAGAGATACTATCCCTAAACCAAATAAAATTTCAAGCCACAAATATTCAATTAAGAAATGGTCTAAGCCTTTGGATAATGACATGAAAAGCATAGCTAGGAAAAAGACAAAACTAGTAAAAACTAAGGTCGAAGATAATCTTAACCACAGGTAAAGCCATTTAGGAATATTATTTTTCCGTTGGGCTGTAGAATAGGTTTGTCCTAAGCTTTGAAGCTTTTCTTCTTGCTTTTTTGTAACCTGTCTTATGATCCAATGCTTATATTCTGATTCAATTTTTTGTGTAGTTCTATGTACTATAACATTAAATAAATTTTTCAAAATACTTCTCCTAATTTCAAATCTTTCTTGCTTCTCCCCCAGTTAAAATGATCATTTTTAAAGCATCTAATGAATAATCCTGTGCCTCGACAATCAAAGGCTTATCTAAAACACCTCTACCTAAAATCTTAATAAAATCTACTTTAGAGCTGATAAGCTTCTTTTCCTTCAGAGTTTCTAGATTTACTAAATCATTTTCCTGAAATGCTTTTGATATTGTATCTACATTAATAATATCCTTTTTCGTATAGGATTTTTTTTGTCCACCTACAACCACATCTACATATTCTAATATAGAATCGTCTGTTAGAAGTGTTCTAGCCTCTTCGATAGTAATATTTTTACGTATAATATCTTCTACATTAGCAGGCTTTAAAATAGCGCCTTCCTCTATAGTGTCTGATGTATATACCTTTATCAAATGTTCCTCAATTAATTCTTCCTTACTCTGCTTAGGTATATATACATCTTCAAACTCTTGTTCATGATATTGTAGCCCATTTTGCTCAAATAAAATATCAAATAATTCTAAAGCATATTTTACTTTTCTTTCAGAAGATATTTTAATTAAGGTAGGTGTTTTCATAAAACGTTTAATTTCACTTAAATCAATTATCCTATATTTCGTATCTAAATAATCCTGAGGGTTTAGAGCATAGGCTACACAAAGCTTTTTTCCCTTAAAAACAAGCATTGCATAAGTATTTCTCCCCAAATAAATTCTTTCTTGTTTCCAGCTGATAGATGTTTTTATACCATAAGCTTTTACATAACGTAGCAATACTTGATATTGTGCTTGTACCTCAGGGGTAGATAAGATGAGCTTTGCCTTAAAGCTATAATTATATTGAACAAAGATTTGTTTTCCATTGACAATTTGTACAACATTTTCTGGCTGCTCCTCCTCTAAAAAGGATTCCTCTTCTTCTGGTTCTTCATACTGAAGTGGAGGTAAAGTTTCCTCTATTTTATCATTGGATACCATTTCCTCTTGTATAGGCTTTACTGGCAATTCTTGTTTACTTGCAGTTGAAGTATTTTTATGCTTTTTGTGGCGAAGTATAAGTAGAATTCCTATACATAGTAAGGCTACAGCTGCAACCACACAAGCAAGTATTATAATTTGAAGTTCTGTCATTTCCTGTTTCCTCCCTTTAAATTTGATATAGTTTATTATAACAAATTTATACCTAAAAATCTATAGTATTTTAAGGAGTTCATCAAATATAATCCTCAGCCGATTTATCTAGTCTTAGTCCCTTCCAAACGGGCTGACGCATTGCCTTAGTTTTCGTTTTTTGCATATAATGTACTGTCCCCACAAGCTCTGGCTTAATCCAAACTGCAGATGCTTGACCAGGGAAAGTTGCCTTTTTTAATGTATTATCCTGAGCAAAATCTAATATCGTCTTTTTCTCCTCGCGAGAAATACCTAAATAAACCTTTCCTCGATAGATAAGCTTTCTTTCCTTATCATATTCTCCTAAAATAAGATCCTTTAGATTTCCATCCTCATCTATCTGATATCCGCAGATGATCAAATCCTCATCAATCATTACCTTAATTTTTTTCCAATCTTTTGTGCGTTTTCCAAAATAATAAAAACTGTCAATTTTCTTGCCAACAATACCTTCTAAATCATTTTCCTTTACTAATTTAAAAAAATCTTTTCCTCTTTCCAATATATATCTTGAAATACTGATACTAGCATTATTTTTTATGGCTTCATTTAAAATTTGTTTTCGTTTTATAAGAGGAAGCTGGGTAATATCCTTTCCATCTATATACAGAATATCAAAAGCTACAAAATGAACAGGAATAGCTTTAGTTGCCAGTCTTATTTTAAATGCATCTGTTAACAAGCTTCTCTTTTGGACACTAAAGAAATCAGGCTTTCCCTCTTTAAAAACTATGATTTCTCCATCTAAGATTACTTTTTTATTTGTGCAGGCTGAAAGTTCCTGCAATTCTGGATAAAGGAGGGTAACATCCTTATTTCTTTTATTTTTCAAAGTAACTTTTCCTCGTTCAATATAGGCGATACACCGTATCCCATCTAGCTTAAGCTCAAATAAAGAATCTTCATCATCAAAGGGCTCTACTTCATGTCCAATCAGCATTGGTTCTAAGGATTTTCTTTGAAATAAATCAAGCATTAGCCCTAGGTCTATCCTTTTTCTTAGGTAATACTACATTTTTTTTAGATTTAGGAATCGATTCTAAGCTTGCCTGTAAAGCCTCCATTAAATCAGAAACTGTAGGCTCTGATGCTTCTTTAGAGGATACAATTTCTTCTCCCTGTATTTTTTTCTCAATTGCCCTTTCTAGCTTCTCCCTATACTCATCTTTATACTTCTTAGGTTGAAATGAGGCACTCATTTGTGTAATAAGCAGTTTTGCCATTTCCACTTCTTGTTTTTGAAGCTTTTCTTCCAAATCCTTACAAGGATTTTTTTTAATTTGCGCTTCAAAAAAAAGTGTATTTAAAATCATCTGTCCATTTCTCACCCTAAGGAGAATCAAGGTTTCCTTTGTCCCTAAAACAGTTTTTGCTAATCCAGCCTTATTTTCCTGTTCCATTGCCTTTAACAATAATACAAAGGCCTTTTCGCCGCCTGTAGGAACAACATAATATGATTTATCATAATATATAGGATCAATCTCTTCAACCTGAATAAACTGTTCAATTTGAATGGTCTTATCCTTTGGAGATTTTATTTTCTCAAAATCCTCCTCACTAAATATAACGTATTTTCCCTCCTCATACTCATAGCCCTTCACAATGTCTTGATTTCCTATTTCTTTATCTTTACAATCCATGCATGTCTTTTTATATTTTACTCTACTCTTCGTTTTCTTTTCTAAAAGCTTAAAGGATATAGCTGTATCTGTAATTGCTGTATAAAGAGTTATGGGAATATAGACCAAACCAAAACTTATACTTCCCTTATAGCTATAGGCCATTTCAATCACCTCTACTATTATTTTTCACAAGAATTTAGGATTTAAACATAAAGAAAAGGACAGATAATTCTGCCCTATAAATTTTCTTCTATTAAATTCAAAACTAAATCTAGCCCCTGCTTAGTTTCAGAGGAGGTAAGTATGAATGTATCCTCTTCCTCTTTTCCTAGTGTCTCTAAAATGATTTTTTTATGTTTTGAGGTTTCACTACGGCTAACCTTATCAGCCTTAGTAGCCACTATGCATACCTTCTTATTTTGACTTTTTAAATACTGATACATACCAATATCATCCTTGGTTGGCTTATGCCGGAAATCAACTAGAAGGAAGGCTATTTTTAATTGCTGTGTCTTACAGATATAATCCTCTATCATTTTACCAAAGGTGGCCTTGATTTGCTTAGATACATTTGCATACCCATATCCTGGAACATCAACAAAATAGAATGCATCATTGATAAAGAAAACATTTAACGTCTGTGTTTTCCCAGGATTTGATGAGGTTTTAGCTAGTTTTTTCCGATTGGTTAAGGCGTTGATAAAGGAAGATTTTCCAACATTAGATCTACCACAAAACATAAATTCATGATATGGATGTGTTGGAATACCAGCATACTTAACTGCAGAAATAACAAATTCTGCTTTTTTGATTACCATTCCAATCTCAACCTTTCCTTTAAGGGATTAAATTCATTCTCCGTAAGTGTGGTAGTCCCCATCATTGCATGCTTAGTACCATGATCTCCATGAAAATCAGAGCCTGCAGATATATAAAGATGATATGTCTTTGCTAAAGATCTAAAAAATTCTTCATCTGTAGGTTTATTCTTTGGATATTTAACCTCAATACCATCTATCCCTAGCTGTACTAACTCCTCAACAATATTTCTAGGTAATAGACAAGGATGCGCTAAAATTGTTACACAGCCTGTTGGCTTGACTAAGGATAAACCTTCTTCTACCGTTAATTTTGTTGAGGGAATATACGCCTTTGATTTATTGTCGATATAAATCTCTGCTTCCTTTTCCGTAATATTATTACATTTCGCAATATTATATCCCATATTAGCACGAGTGATGATTTCATTGTTTTGAAGTAAATCGTCTAAATCAATTTTCACTTGATAAATATCACGTATCCGTTCCATCATTAAAACTGCTCGTTTTTCTCTTTCCTTTTTCTTTTCATAAGAAAATGTGTACATTTCCTTTGGAACTATATTTTTAGGAAATAAACAGACAATATGGACCGAATGTCCTTTATATTCTGTCGATAATTCCATACCACAAATCACTTGTATTCCTGAAAACTTAGCATAGCTAAGAATTTCATCACAGCCAAAAACACTATCATGATCTGTAAGTGCAAAGCAATCTACTCCTTCTCTTTTCGCAATCTCTACTAACTCTTTTGGAGTAAACAAACCATCAGAATAGATACTATGATTATGTAAGTCTATCTTCATAAAAATACCTCCATATCCTCATAGGTCTTAATTTTTTTCACTTTTTTTAAAGTTTTCTTTATCCCTATATCTCTAACCCATGATAACCAAATACGCAAAACTATTGCAGTCTCTTTATGCATCCTTAAATCATCTCTTTTTGTATCAAAATAGGTTAAGGCTGCCGTATCAGTATAGGATTTCTTTAAATAAATTTTTGTTGCTGCAATACGATCACACAAGCTTTCCTTAACATATCGTATTGGTATTCGTACTGGCTCGTACTGGCCATTTTTCATATCTGTCCAATATTCATAATGGTGCTTATTTCTCCCCTTATGATGCATCCAAGCTAAGGAATAGCCCTTTTTAGCACGCTCTAAAGCATTAGGGGAACAGGTTCCAGTATAATATTTTGCACCATTCATGAATTCTACAAAGGAATATTTTGATAAATCATGAAATAGTCCCTGAAATCCTATGCCCGCTTTAAAACAATACCACATGACCTTATGCCTATGTCTCGTTATGGTAATAAAGTGCCGAATCGGATGATACATGGATCCGTCCTCCAATGAATTATTCTGTTCTAAGGGCAACAACTGGATCTTTTTTCGCTGCTGAACGTGCAGGAATAAGTCCAGAAATAACCGTTAATAGAATACTTACTAATATCATTACACCTGCTTGCCATATTGGTAGTGCCGCAATAGGTGTAACTCCTGTTAAAGCTTCAACAATAATATTTAAGATAAGTGAGATAAAATAAGTAACTAGAATTCCAAAGGTACCAGAAATTAAACCAATAATAAAGGTCTCGGCATTAAATAGATGCGTAACATCCTTCTTTCTTCCTCCCAAAGAACGAATTACTCCAATTTCTTTAACACGCTCTACCACAGATACATAGGTAATAATAGCAATCATGAAGCAAGATACAATCAAGGAGAGGGCAGTAAAGGCGATTAAAGCTGTAGTAACCAAGCCAATTAAGCTATTAATCATATCAATCATAACAGCGATATTATCAGTATAGGTAATCTTTTCTCTTTCTGAAGCTGTCAAAGTGATTGTTTCTCCTTTACTATTCGTAAAGGTTAAAGTCTCATCTGAATTCCAAGCATCCAAGTGCTTAGTAACTCCATCCTTTAATTCAAAATTTACAGGATAAATAGAGATGTCATTTGCCACTTCATTTCCACCTAATTGTCTTAAGGAAAGTGTAGTATACATAGCTGGATCTTGCGTTGCACCTCCATCTCCTCCCCCCATCATAGAGCCTAAAAGCTCAGACATTGCGTTTGTTGTACCAACACAGCCTGTCGCTGGCTTAATCGTCCCATCAGGAGCTTGAAAGGTATATTCATAGGTAATAAATTGTAAAGTAGTTTGATTATAGGCACCATAGTAAGGTAATTTATTATCTATAAGATATTTTACTACTTCAGACGTTAATCCCTCTTTAATAAATTGCTTAGTTAATGCCTCTGTATAGAAAAAGCCACTGGTCATACAACCATAGGAAATAGTATCCTTTGGTCTTAAAATTGCCTTTACCACAAGTTCCTTTGCTCCATTATTTTCCATTCTATATTGGTAGGTAAAAGGAGAATATTTTGAAGTAAGCGGATGTGTATTTTTTTGATAAATCTCATCATTAGGTAAATAATAAAATTTTTTACCAACTAGCTCTTCATAATCAAAGCGATTCTTGTCGATGGTAGGGTCATAATTTGGATCATTTAAATGACGATACATCGTATTAATAAATTGATCCTGAGCATAATATCCTAGTTGCGCTAATAATAGATCTGTTAATTCTTGATCCTTATTAACAACAATCATAATTTCATTATCTTTGGTTGCTAGGTCATCACCATAAAGTAAGTCGTATTGACTCAAAATATAATTTTTATCATTAGGAGCTTGTTGAAAAACATTTGTAAGACCTGTAACATAGCTTGCATATTTGGAATATTCTGTTTCCTTTAAAACTGAAGTATATATTTCTTTTATTGCAGAAACAGAAATGGTATCTTTTTTAGGATCTCTATAATTCACTTGAAAATCAGTATAAATATTATTGGTAACATCAATTCCATAGTCTAAGGTAATTGCTGCAGCATAGGCCTTATCAATGGTATAAACATAATCAATATAATCCTGTGTAATGTTATTACTGATTTGCATTTTATCCATTGCTTGCCCATGAGAAATCAAATGCTTCATTATGGAATTTACATTAATTTTTCCATCAATTATTTCTAAGGAATCTAATTTTTCTGTCATTCCCATACCGCTCATCATTGCGGATAAGTCATAGGCTGTTTCAGAAATTTGAACTGGATTTCCAGAAAGCATATCATCCTGCATTGAGGTGATATAGCCTTGAACTCCACTAGATACAGCTAAAACACTAGATACACCAATTATACCTATAGAACCTGCTATACAAATCAGCGCTGTTCTTGCCTTTTTAGTAAATAAATTTTTTAAAGAAAGCTTAAAAGCAGTCCAAAAGGACATTTTAGCTCTTTCCTTTTTATTTTCTACTTTTTCTTCCTTAGGGGCAACAACCTCTTGACACTCTTCTTCTAAAGTATATGGATTAGAATCACTGATTAATTGTCCATCTAATAAACGAACAATACGAGTAGAATATTGCTTAGCTAAATCTGGATTATGTGTAACCATGATGACTAGCTTTTCCTTAGATATCTCTTGGATTAACTCCATAATTTGAATAGAGGTTTGTGTATCTAAGGCTCCTGTTGGCTCATCCGCTAAAAGAATTTCAGGTTCATTGACAAGTGCTCTTGCGATAGCAACCCTTTGACATTGACCTCCTGAAAGCTGGTTTGGTTTTTTACTATATTGTCCAGCCAAGCCAACACGATCTATTGCTCTCTTTGCTCTTGCAGTTCTCTCTTCCTTTGACAAACCAGCTATAGTTAAAGCAAGCTCTACATTCCCTAAGATAGTTTGATGAGGAATTAAATTATAGCTTTGAAAGATAAAACCTATACGATGATTTCGATAAACATCCCAATCCTTATCCTTAAAATTACGAGTACTTATTCCATTGATAAATAAATCTCCTGAGCTATATTTATCTAACCCACCAATAATATTCAATAAGGTCGTTTTACCACAGCCTGAAGGACCTAAAATAGAAACAAATTCATTACTACGAAAGGCTAAATCAATTCCCTTTAATGCATGAACATAGGAATCAGCAACCTTATAATCTTTGATAATCTTTTCTAATCTTAACATGTTCTCTCTCTCTTTTCTTTACAAATTTTTTGATTCCTTTTCTTTTAATAAAAATACGCATTAAATTATATCATAAAATTATGGGATTTTATTGTGAAAATTTTAAAAAAAAGAAAAAGCACTATGAAAAGCGCTTTCAAAATTATTAAATGATATGACCAAAAAATTTTGCTATTAAAGGAACGATCATCGCTCCAAAGAAAAAATATAAGGCTGTATATAATACATCATTTGGATGGGGGACAAAATTATAGCATAAGGACAAAATTCCTATACCTACTATACCTATACATGAGGTAAGCCCTATCCATCTCCAAGTAAAAAAATTCATATTGAAATCCCAGATAAAATTGTTTTTACATTTATCATTTGTCAAAGTTAAATAATATTCAATTAACAAATTAAATAACTCTTTCTTTTTGGCTTTTTCAGGACGCTTTCTCATAGAGGAGGGAGAAAAATAAATTCCATTTAAAGCTGCTTTGACTACAGTCATATCCACCTCTTTATCCTCTATAAAATCTAACAAAATGAAAAAGTTATGTAATTTATCGTTATTTCGATCTAATTTGTTAAATTTTTCTAAAAATAAAGTCCTTCTTCTTTTATTTAGTAAAGTATAGGAAATAAAGAGCCATCCAATTATGGTAACTGCAAAAAAGATAACTGTATACATAGTTAAATCTATGGAAGGAATGATAATATTAATAACTAAGGATGTAAAAGCTAATAAAGAAAGTATTACTGCAAGAATTATGGCAACTAACAAAATAACAACCTCCTTTAGACTACTATATTCATTGTATTCTTTTTTATAGAAACATGCAAGGTATTTATTTATAAATTTTTAATTTCATAATTTGAGGTTACTCAAATAAAAAAAGCATCCTATCAGATGCCTATTCTTTTACTGGCGTCCCTAAATGGATTCGAACCATCGACTGATCACTTCGGAGGCGATTCCTCTATCCAACTGAGGTATAGGGACATTTATACTAAGACATCCTGATACATGGGATGCTTTAAAAACCAATCTTTTGCATAAGAACATGTTACAATTGCTTTTCTATTTGTTCTCCTAAGCTCATCACAAAATAAAACCAAGAGCTGATGAGCGATTCCTTTTCCCCTTAAAGTTTCATCGACATAAGTACTTTTAAGGGTAACCAAATTATTTTCAAGCTTAGGAAAAATGATATATGCTATTTCCTTTTGTTGTTCATTTAAAACTACAATTTTATTTTCTTCCTTTATGATTTCCATAGTATCTCCCTTACGTATCATTATACACTGTTTCAAATAAAAATAAAACACCAAAATGGTGTTTTAAGAATTTTATGCAGATTTGGTGACCTTGGTTACGTGAGGCTGTGCCCCATTGTACCAATACAAAAGGCCCTCAATATCTATTTTTTCCCCATCCTTCAAAGCCTCTACTGCTTTATAGCAATCTGTATTTTCATCACAAAGATAGGATTCTACTGTAAATGTGTATGTATTTTTACCATCTGAGACATCAAAATAGATATCATCTCCACGTACTCCTGCATTATTATGCTTGTAATAAACAACATGATCCTTATCCTTAGCAACGACAGTTAAGCCTTGAAGCTTAACATACATATTTTGTAAAGCAAGTAAAGCTGGATCTCCTAATAAATTTGTTATATCCTTTGGCTGTGCCAAATAAACATCATCTAAAACTTCAAAGGTTGCCTCAGCCCCAGGAGCCAAGCCATCGATTTCATTCTCTCCAGCCCATGAGGTTTTAGCACCTGTTATTTTTACCTTTTTCCCAATCGTTAATTGATTGTCATATTCTGCCTTTGTACAAGGTAAATTATAAGCAAAATAGCCTCCGACATTGTCCTGTAAATAAAAGGATGCTACGCCAACTCCATCATTTTCCCACCATGCTTGTTTTGCTTGAATGAAAGCCTCAATCACTAGGGAATCTCCATTTTGCGCCTTGACATACTCCTCATGTGAATTAGTACCCTCAGCCTTAGCAAATATATTTCCTTTTTTTGTAACCTTAGTTACATGAGGCTGCGCACCTTCATACCAATATAAGAATCCCTGAAGATCAACCTTATCTCCAACTTGTAAGGCCTCTACTGCCTTATAAACTTCTGTGTCCTTATCACACAAATAAGATTCTACACAAGCAGAAAGTATATTTTCACCATCAGTTAAAGAGATATATAAATCATCTCCTGCCTTACCAGAATTATCCCATTTATAATAAAAGGCAGAAACACCATCGCTTTGTGCTAAAACAGTCATATCTTTAAACTCCACTGCCATATTCTGCGAAGCAATCAATTGATCTGTACCCAAATCCTGTGTAACATCCTTTGGAACAGCAACATATTCTTTATCTTTAAGAATCGTGTAGGTAGCTTCAGCACCAGCAGCTAAGCCATCAATTTCAATTTCCCCTGCCCAATCTGTTTTTTGACCTGTAACTTGAATTTTTTTACCTATGGTTAATTTTTTATCATAAGACTCTTTATCACATGGTAAATTATAAACAAAGTAGCCACCATCCTGATCCTGTAAATAAAAAGAAGCTACTCCAACACCATCGCTTTCCCACCATGCTTGTTTCCCCTGAATATAAGCTTCAATTGTAACTGTAGTAGATTTTTCTGCTTGTAAATATTCAGCATGTGTTAATGCTGAACTCTTTGTATCTCCTTTACATGCATATAACCCTATTGACAATAAGGCTAAACAACCTGCAAATATTTTTTTCATATCAAACCCTCACTTATTTTCTATCTATATTAATTATATTTTTTTTGATAAAATATGTCAATATTATGAAAAAAATATAAGATAAATTAAATTATTTTGATAATTTTTCTTAACTTTTTTCATAAGTTGATAATTTATATCTTTTATCTACAAGGGAAAATAACTCCTTTATGCTTGCTGCATCTCTAAATTTCTTATTAAACATAGCTTCAATTAAATACCCTGAGGCTGATCTACATAAGGAAGAGCCATTAAATACAGGTGTAACAAATGTATGATCTATATTATCTATTATTAATTTAGTAGCCATTCGTTTAACCTCATATTCTGCTTCATTTTTTAAATATTCTTGAAACTCTTTTGAATCTACTACAGTCCTTGTAACTGGTAAATAGCCTTCTGTTTTTGAAAAAGACATTTGTGTTTCAAAGGTTAATAAATATTGCATGAATAACCAGGTTGCCAACACTTCTTGTGGGTCCTCCTTATAAAATAGACACATAGAAGGCCCTTGAGAAATCATCTGAGGATTTTTTGGATTCACTTGAGGAATCGTAGTAACTATTGTCTCAAAATCAACTAGCTCTGAAGCGGGAATATCTATAAGCGGCGCTTTACTACCTAGCCAGGTTGCACCTGCGGTAGAATCTATCGCAAAAATGCATTGTCCTTTGTTAAAATAATTTCCTGGATAACTTACTCTTTTAAACGTATCAAAATATCCATTTTCAATAGGGGGAACTAGATCTAATAGCATTTGAGATACCTCATCACTTAAAAATAGAACCTTTCCCTTAGAGGTAGTATAATCAAAATCATTTTGCTTACAAAGCTGGATAAACATATTGTCTGTTGATTTATAGATTAAAGGTATCATTATTTTTTGTTCTGCTTCTGCCTTTTTCTTAGCATACTCTGAAACCTCCCAAATATATTCCCAGGTAAATACCTCAGGTATACTAAATCCATTTTCCTCTAAATAGCTCTTATTCACATATAGGGCTTCAGAGGATCTCATAAAGGGTAAAATACAATATCTATCTTGAATCAAGCATTCAGATAAAAACTTAGGTTGAATTTCCTCTTTTTTTACAGAGTTAAATTTTAAAGCACTTCCTCCTAAGCCATATTTTTCATCCTCCATCAATGCATCTAATGGAACGATAACATTATTTCCCTCCATATAAGTTGCTACATGATCTGGATAAGCAATTGAGGCGTTAGGTGTAGTATTTGTAGAAATATTTGTAATCACATCAGAATAAATATTGGTATAATCACTATATTGAACAACTGTAATATGAACGTTAGGATATAGACCTTCAAAAGCATCCACCGCTTTATTAAAAATTTCTTGTTGAATCTTATTTGTATCATTTTTAGCCCAAAAGGTAATTTGAATATCCTTTGATTCATCAAAGGTTTCAGGAACTTCAAAATCCTTCACAGTTTGAATATCATCCTTTGGAACTAGCCTTCCATGACAGGACGCTACTAAAAAAAGGAATAAAACGATTGTTACAAGCATTAAACTAATTTTTTTCATATCTAGCTCCTCCTTTATCCCTTTGTTCCACTTCTTGCCACACCATTCATAATTTGTTTTCTAAATATTAGAAATAATAGTAAGATTGGCACAGATACACAGACAACTGCAGCCATCATACCTGGTATATCAGCCTTTCCCATACTCTGTTCCTTTATGAGCTGTATTCCATTACTAACTAAATAAAAATCCTTATCTGTCGTAATTAATCTTGGCCAAACATAGGAATTCCAGCATTCAATTAGCTTTAAAATAGTTATTGTAAAAATAGTTGGCTTTGATAATGGTAATAGCACCTTAAACAAATATTTCAAATCTGAAGTCCCATCTATTTTAGCGGCAAAGTAAATGTCGTCGGAAACCTGTAAAAAATTTTGTCGCAAAAGATAAATATAGAAAACCGAAAGAATGGAGGGCAAAATTAAACCAACAAAGGTATTTCTCCAGTCTAAATGAACAATTGACACATAATTTGTTATGATTACCAATTCATTAGGAATCATCATCATAGCTAAAAATAGTACAAAAACTAAATTTTTCCCTTTAAAATCAAGTCTTGCAAAGGCAAAGGCTGCAAATAAAGAAACTATAACCATGAGACCAGTTGTCGTCACAGAAAATAGAATTGTATTAAGCATATATTTCCCTAGCTTAGATACCGTCCAAACAGAGATATAATTCTCAAAGGTAGGAGGGATTGCAACAAATTGAGGGATAGTCTCTGCATTATAGGAGGCATAGGTTTTAAAAGAGGTGATAAGCATCCAATAAAAGGGAAATAAAACGAAAATTGCCCAAATACTAAGAAGGATGTAAATTATAGCTTTTTTTAAAATTTGTTTTTTCTCTTCCATACGCATCTCTCCTTAATAGTATACCTTTTTTTTGCTTACTAATAAATTAATACAAGTAATCGTAAAAATAATACAAAATAATACGATAGCTGCGGCAGCAGCATAGGAAGGATAGCCACCAGTCTCAAAATAAAGCATATTATAGATGTAGCCTACGATAGTATTCATTTCTGCTGCGTTTAAATCCTCACCAAATAAAGCCACAGCATTATTATATTCTTTGAAACCACCTATAAACCCTGTGATGATTAAATAGGCAATCATAGGGGAAATCATTGGAACAGTTATGCGATAAAACATTCGAGCTGAGCTTGCCTGATCAAGCTTAGCAGCCTGATAATATTGCTTGTTAACGGATTGTAGAGCTCCTACTAATACTAAAATTTTAAAGGGCATTACATTCCAAATTATATAAAAAGATAATACTAGCATTTTTGCCCAATAGGGTCCACGAATAAAATCAATAGGATCAATATTAAACCAGCCCAAAATCATATTAGCTAGTCCATGATTCAATGGTGTAGAATCAAAGATAATCATAAAAACTAACCCTACAGCAAGTGTATTCGTGACATAAGGTAAAAAGAAAATCGTTTCAAATATTTTTTTCAAAGGCTTAATACTATTTAATCCCACGGCAAGGAGGATAGCTATTATAGTAGAGATGGGCACCGTAATCAATATAATACAGGAATTCTTAATTGCACTATAAAAATCAGGATCCTTAAAGATATATTGATAATTTTCAAATCCGACTCCAGTATAGGTTTGGGTGACAAAGGCAAAGTTTTCCTCAAAGGAATAAATAATTACATCTAGTAAAGGATAAAGCATAAACGCAGTAAGTAATAGGAATGCTGGCAACAAATAAAGCCATGCTTTTAAATTGTTTCTTTTCACGATGCTCAACTCCTTTCTTTTTATATTTTAGTCATCCACAATTTTCCTTCTATAATTTGAATTTTATAAGTTCCCGCTTCCTTAACTCTTATATTTTTTTCTTCTCCAACACATTCACATAAGGTTGCATCTTCTAAGGAAGAATAATTCCACTCATTTTTCCAATCAGAGCTAGCTACCTTAAAGGATGTAGTATAGGAAAGCTCACAAACTAAGGTAGGAATATTATTCACTAATTTGAATTGATATTTTGCTTCTATTCCATCCCAACCATTCATTTCGCCTCTAAGATAATAAGAGGTACCATTCACTTCTTCTGTAATTTCTTGATACCAATCCTTTTTTAAGAAGGTTTCCTTCTTTTTTGTTAAATATACTTCAATAGATAGATTCCCTTCATCCTCTGGTTGGTCAACCTCTTTTAAAGAAAAGGGAATTTCTTTTCCATTCACATGCTTACCTAAAGTAATCCTAGACTTATATTGAAGTGCCTTTGAATAGTAATGATTAAAAGTTTTTATATCTAACCACCCTGCAACAACAATCTCATGAATTCTTGCGATATATTCCCTTTGAATCTGTTGATTTCCACCTGAAAGAATACTTTTTTCAAATAAAGGCATCGTATTCCTTTCATACCCCGTCTGAGTGTCAAAAGGCTCATTATATACACCATGATGTCTTGTAGGATTTCCTGTTCCTCCTGTAGACCCCAATGGTCTGTCCTGATCTGTTGGTATAAATAGTGCTAAGGAAGAATTTTTTGTGAAATATAAATACGTGTTATTAAAATTTCCTCTTAAGTCATCTGGGTCTCCTAATAGATAAGAAACAGATAAATAGGATAATACACTTTCATAAATCGTAGAATTTTTTAAAAAGGTAGAAAACTCAGAAGTTGAAGTGGAAAGAATTCCTCCTATAAAAGCTTTGATAGCTTCATGTTGAGATTTTTTCTTATTCGTTTTTAAATCATAGGGATAAGTAATTTGTTTGAATTGATTTTGCTCCTTAATCTGCTCTTCTACACCAAATAAGGAAGCGTCTAGGGAATCCAGCCTTGCTCCTACATTTGTCCAACCAAGCTTATATAAATCTCCACCAGCATATTCCTTCACTACATTTCTTTTTATAAAATCTTTACTAATGTCTTCCATAGCTAGGTATATACCCAAATTCTCTACCTGATCTTTTATTTTCATTACTAACTGAACCAAATTGCAATGCGGTGCGAGAACTCCGTTGTTGCGATAAACTTCATTTGCATAATATTCTCTTAGATATGTGCTATCCTGATTTCTGTTCCATCTTAGAATCAACTTTTCTAAACCAAAAAAAGTCCTGTTCTCTCGATATTCTAAGGCCTTTTCATCTGTCCATTTTAAAGGATTCTCTCTAAATTCATCATCAAAGGTTTCACTAAAGGAAAGCTTATAATGTCTTAGGTTTATGTTATTATTTTCATCTAAAGCATTACCTCTAGAGGTATTTCCTTTTTGACGAATTCCCACATTCTCATAATGAAATTTAAGACCTTTATAAGCAATATTTAAATTGCATTCTCTATAGCTTTCTTTATTTTTCTGAAGATAATCCTTATTTAATTGCTGTAAGGTATCTTCTGAAATTTCTAGCTGGATTGAAATAAAATTATCCAAATCAAAAAAATCTAATGCTCCCTTTTGATAGTTGGATTGAAATACTCCTTGAATGGAACTCGTTATTTCCTGAGTTAAAGCCATATACGTCTTTTCAATGCTTTCCTTACCGTCCTCCTGATAGGTAACATAATCTCCATAGCCTAAGGAAAAGTTAACTTCCTCTTCCTTGTCCTCTGGATGTTCTATGGGAGTATTTTCTTTTGTTTTACAGCCTATCAATCCTAATAATAAAATTAGTAAGCAAATGCCTCTCAAAATATTTTTCATACTATTCCTCTTCTTTTCTAAAATAATTCCATATAGTTTCAGCTAAGGATTTAGATATTCCTGCACTTTGTAAATCCTCTATGGTAGCCTCTTTAATACGATCAATGCTAACAAAATGGGTTAGGAGCTGTTCCTTTCTCTTTGGTCCTAATCCAGGAATAGGATCTAGCATAGAGGAAAATAATCCCTTCGTTTTATTACTTCTAAAAAAACTGATTGCAAAATCATGAACACGCTGAGAAATATCAGCTAACAACAGATAAATTGGTGAATTCTTATCTAAATCTATAACTTCTTCCTTATAAAAAATCTTTGAAGCCTTATGACGGTCATTTTTTTGTATTCCCATAACTGGTATATCAACATTTAAACTATGTAAAACATCTAAGGCAGCATGAACCTGTATTTCTCCACCATCCAAAACAATCAAATCGGGAAAGGTTCCATCTTCCATAAGCAAACGAAAATATCTTCGATAAATAACTTCCTTCATAGATTCATAATCGTTCGCTCCAACAACGGTTTTAATATGATATTTTCTAAACTCCTTTGGAGCTGGCTTACCTTGAATGTAACAAACCATAGCAGATACAGGATACTCTCCATATAAATTAGAGTTATCAAAAGCTTCTATACGCATAGGGGTAGGTATTCCTAATAGGCTTCCTAATTCTTCTATTGTTTCTAATTTTTTAAGAATTTGATTCCGATAGATATTTCTCTTATTTTCTAAATTAAATTTAGCATTAGCATTTGCCATATCTAAAATTTCTTTTTTCTTTCCTAGCTTCGCCTCATAAATCTGTACTTCTAAGGCATCTGCAAGTAAAGTAGCATCAAAGGCTTTAAAGCATATTTCCTTTGGCTTGGCATTCACCTGATAAAATTGAATAAGATAATTGATTGTCTCATCCTCTAAGCTATCATATTTACTGATGATGGTTTGATGATTTTGAACAATGTTTCCCTGTCTAGTTATAATGATATTTATGGAAATATCATCCTCATCGGTATAGATTCCTATATAATCACGACTCGTTAAATCATTTATAGAAATTTTTTGCTTAGCAACTGTATCTTCAATAGCTAGCTTTAAATCTCGGTATTCCCTAGCCTTTTCAAACTCTAATGCATTAGAAGCTTCTAGCATTCTTGTTGTAATATCGGCAAGCACCTCCTTGGCATCCCCATTTAAAAAGCTTGCCACCTTTGTTTTGTATGGTGTGTAATCTAGCTTTTCCTTATGGATACAAGGACCAAGACATTGATGCATATGATAATATAGACATTCTTTTTTTGGTATAGTAAAGCATTTTCTAAAGGGATAAATTTGATTTAAAACATCGATTGTTGTTCTAGCTGCCTTAACATTTGGATAAGGACCAAAATACCTAGCAAAATTTCGTTTTCTTTGATTTCTTGTCACTATTAATCTTGGGTTATCCTCATTTGTTAAAGCGATATAGGGATATGTCTTATCATCTTTTAGCATTATGTTATATTTCGGATCATATTCCTTAATCATATTGATTTCTAAAACAAAAGCTTCTAGCTCACTAGCTGTAATCACATAGGTAAAATCTACTATTTCTTGAACTAATCGCGTAGTCTTAGCATTATGTGCTCCATGAAAATAGCTTCTAACACGATTTTTTAAATTCTTTGCTTTTCCAACATAAATGACAACATTGTCTTTATCTCTCATTTGATAACATCCAGGAAGGTCTGGAAGTAATTTTAATTTTTCTTCTATTACAGACATACTATTTATCGTCCTTATTATTTAAATGCTTAGAAATAAACTCATTAATGCTTAATCTCTTTTTACCTTTACCAACTTTACGTAAGGATAAATTTGGATATTTTTTTATAAATTCCTTTAATTTTAAAGCAATCGCCGTATTTGTAAAATATTCTTTAGTTTCATTCAATTTTTCCTGAGCATTTTGCTTTAATTCCTTAATCTTATCTCCAGCCTCCTCAGTAAATTGATTAATTTTCGCAACCACCTTAGCAATGTTAATATTTTTAATCGTAGAAAATATCGTATCAATCACTATTCCAATTCCAAGGATTATATCAAGAATTTGAATGGTATGGATTCCCATAGAACTCATAAGTCTATGAATCAAAGGATGGATTCCATAAACCACAAGCATCACCAATCCACCAAATAATAGTGAATTTAACAAGCAAACCCGCCCATTTATATTGAGCTTTCTTTTAGAATAATCCCACCAACGCATATGAAAAATAATTTCCATAAAATAGCTTGTTAAATATTCTAAAGTCGATGTCAAAAGAATACCTAAGAAAAATACAAGGTACCACATTTCGTAAATTGGTAGCATTGATAAAAGTATGATTACAGCACCAAAGCCATAGATAGGACAAATTGGCATGTAAAGATATCCACGGTTTACTAATTTTTTCTGACCAATAGAGCAATACACTACCTCACAAATATATCCTAAAAATGCATAAATAAAGAAGCATAAAACATATTCCTCAAAATTCAAAGGTACCCCTCCTTTAAAAAAAATGTGGCTAATAGCTTAGCTAAAACTATTAACCACAGTATCTTACTTAAACGTCATCTTAGTTTTGCCAACTAAAATTTCTTCTAGTGCCTGACCAACAGGCTTTACACACATGCCATCCTCATAAGAAGTATAATCCTCTTCTTCAATAATTTTTGCACGTTTAGCTGCTGCATAGGCTAACTTATATTTTGAATCAATTTTGTCAAGTAATGCATCTACAGAAGGATAACGCATCCCATCATAATTCTTTTTATTAGACATTCTTCTCTTCCTTTCAAAGTACAATTTATTATATCATATTTATTAAAAAAATAAAGGAATTCTTTTAATTTTCATCAATTAATTCCATGTATTTATGAATAGAACGTTCCGTCTTAGCATGCTCTGCACGAATGATTGCCATAATACGATCAGCAGCATTATGTACCTCGTCGTTTACAACGATATAGTCATAACGATGCGCTAGCTTAAATTCTCGATTTGCCTTTTCAATTCTTTCAACTATGATTTCTTCTGATTCCGTTCCTCGACGTCTTAAGCGCTCATACAACGCATTTTTCCCTGGTGGAACAATGAATATCATAACACAATCTGGCATTTTCTTTTTTACCTGCTGTGCTCCATCTACTTCTATTTCTAAGACAACCTCATTTCCTAAATCAAGCTGCTCATTCACTTTATCTAAAGGTGTCCCATAATAATTTCCTACAAATTCTGCTGTTTCTAAAAATTTACCTGATTTTTTTCTCTTCAAAAATTCGGCTTCTGAAACAAAATAATAGTCTACCCCATCAATTTCCCCTGGGCGTTTTGGTCTAGTAGTCATGGAAACACTATATACCAAATTATTGTTTGGCATATCAAAAAGGGCTTTTCGAACTGTCCCTTTTCCAACACCCGAAGGTCCTGATATAACTACTAGTAAACCACGATCATTTAATTTCATGTCATACTACCTTCCCTTTTACTTATTTTACCATTATCTGCCAAAGTATACAAGCAAAAAGCGTTTTTATAAGGTTTCTATGTCATTTTCTAGCAAATATAAACTATCTAAAATAGAATCAAATAGAAAAAAATCCATTTCATTTAAAATAAAACGATATTCTAGCACAACAATTCCACTTTCTAAAATAAATGCCTTAAAGAACTTTGATTTTTGATTAAATAGATTTATCTTCTCATAATTATACCCTTTTATAACATTTTTAGATATATTTATATTAAAACTACAAATGGATTGATCAATTGTAATATAGGGATATAGTACATACTCTGCTTCTTTAAAATATAATTCTAATTTTAATATAGAATCTTCTTCTATCTCATAGGATATATTCTTATTGTCAAAATATAAACTAATTTTTGATAAAAGCTTTTTTTTATTCCAAGCCATAAAATCGTCTCCTTTTCTTCATTTTAGCACATTTTTTGAAGAAAAACCATAGGTATATTTTATAAATTATGGTATACTTAGAATTGGTGATACAAATGAGCTTTGATGGTATATTTTTAAATAAATTAACAAAAGAATTAGAATGTATTAAATCTGGAAGAATCACAAAAATCATGGAGTCAGGAGATACTGACTTTGTATTGACCATACGTGCAGATAAAGTAAATTATCATGTATTAATTAGTTTATCCTGTGATTTCACTAGAATACATTTTACAACTAAATCTTATGATTTTCCTAATGTACCAAAAAGCTTTACTATGTTTTTAAGAAAACATATTGAGGGATTTTTTATAGAAGATCTTTATCAATATGGAAATGATCGAATTCTAGTATTCAAGCTGGCAGGATACAATGAAATGAAGGATTTCTCTCATAAATTTCTCATCTGTGAGCTTATGGGAAGATATGCTAATCTAATTTTAACAAATGAGGATTATCAAATTCTAGAGGTTTTAAAAAAGGCTGGAGTTTCTGAATTTGGTAGAACCATGCTACCTAATGCTATCTATCAATTTCCTTTAGAAACTAAATTGAATCCATTTTCCTTAACTCTAGAGGAGATGCTTTTTCTTCCTATTACTTCTCCTAAGGAGCTATGTCAAAAATTTGAAGGTGTTTCTATGAGCCTAGCTTGCTATGCTTTCAGCAAGGAACAGGCTATCCCTTATTTTTATGAATTGCTTCATCAAGAGGTTTCACCCTCTATTTATATACAAAAGGGAAAGTCAGATTATTATTACCTATCATTAGGTAATCTTATAGCAACCCATTCTTCTCTTTCCGAGCTATTAGAAAGCTTTTACTATGATCGTGATAATCAAGCCAAAATAAAAGCTAAAACGAATGATTTAGAGCATTTTATTGAAAAACAAATTGCAAAAAATGAAAAGAAAATTAAAAAACTGACAATAGAAGCTATAGAAGCAGCTCATGCAGAGGATTATAAAATAAAAGGAGAGCTTTTGTTAAGCTATCCTCACTTAAAGGATAAGGAAAGTCAAATTGAGGTTTTTGATTATTATAAAAATGAATCTGTTGTTATACAGCTAGATCCCAAATATGACATTATTACAAACAGTCAAAAATTTTATAAAAAATATCAAAAAATAAAAACTGCTATTTATTATATTGAGGAACAATTAAAAGCTGCAAGGAACGAAATAGAATATTTTCAAGTTCTTTTGGATCAACTTAAATGTGCAAGTATTAAGGATGCACTCGAAATTCAACAGGAATTAATTGACCATCGCTATATGCTAGAGGATAAAGAAAAAAATAAAAAGAAGGCAAGACCTAATTACTTGACCTATATAGTAGGAGAAACTTTACTTTATGTTGGAAAAAATAATCTACAGAATGAATATGTAACCCACAAATTGGCTAAAGGCTCTGACTATTGGTTTCATGTTCAAAAGGCAAGTGGTAGTCATGTAATTGTAGCTACCAATGAGCTTACCGAGGAGCTTTGTAGGACAGCCGCAATGCTTGCAGCTAAATTCTCTAGTTTAAGTGATTCCTCTTCTATTCCAGTAGATTATACACAGGTTAAACATATTAAAAAAATTCCTGGAAAAAGAAATTGCTTTGTAACCTATACAAGGCAAAAAACAATTTATATTGATATTAATGAAGCAAAATTAAATCAATTGAGGGTAAAAAAATGAATGAATATAAATACTTTTCCTATTTTTATGATGATGTTGTTGCAAAAGTAAAGTATAAGGACTGGTTAGATTTTATACGCCCTTATCTTACACCAAATTCTTCTATACTAGATTTAGCATGTGGTAGTGGAACCTTAGCTATTTTACTAAAGCTTAATGGATATGACGTAGAAGGACTCGATTTATCTGAATCCATTTTAAAGATGGCGAAAGAAAAAACAAAAATGCACCATCTTGTTATACCCTACCATTTGGCAAATATGACCAATTTTAATTTGAATAAGAAATATGATGTCATCACCTGCTTCTTTGATTCTATTAATTTTTTAAAAAACAAAACAGAAATTGAGGAGCTTTTTGCTTCTGTATATCAGCATTTAAACCCTAATGGTCTTTTTATTTTTGATGTTTTTTCAAAACGAATGCTTAAACACTATAAGCATCATAAATTTACCTTAAAAGCTCCAACTCACCAACTCATTTGGAAAACTAAAACAAAGAAGCCTAACCTGTTAATACATGAAATAAAAATCAAAGAGAGTGAGGAAACCTTTTTAGAGACCTATAAGGAATATTACCATGATATGTCTTTGTTTAGTTCTCATCAATTTAGTTTAGAAAAGCTTAGTGGCGATTTTAAAGATACTTTAGATAAAAAGGATGAACGTATACTTTTCGTTATGAAAAAAAGCTATGAAGAATAATATCCTCATAGCAAATCGCTATATCACACTATAGCTTATCTCCCAATTCGCGTTCTATTATATCTCTAAGGCTAAGTAATATTTTGTAGAAACCTGCTAAGATAGTATTATTTCTTCCTCTTTAGAAATTAATTCTGTAGTATAGAACTCCTGAATTGCAGAAATCAAATAAGCGAGATCATAAGCGCCAGCTGTCTCATAACAGGAATGCATGGCTAGTTGTGCCAAACCAATATCTACTGAGGGAATAGATACATGTGCTAAGGAGATTGCTCCTAAGGTAGACCCACCTCTTATATCGCTTCTGTTCGTTGTCAATTGAACTGGAACAGAAGCCTTTTTGCATAGGGCTTGAAATACTGCACTAGAAAATGCAGAAGTTGTATAGGAGCCATTTGCAGCATTCTTTATAACAATACCCTCATTCAAATAACAAGGATTGCTTTTATCATATTTTTCTGGATAATTTGGGTGATATCCTTGTGCATTGTCAGCAGATATGAAAAATGATTTCCCTAAAGCTATCATGTATTCCTCATCATTAAAATGTAAACCTAAGCTTATTCTTTTTAAAACATCAGATAATAATGTTGAGCCCGCTCCCTGTAAGGTAGAGGAGCCTATTTCTTCATTATCAAACAATGCACAAACATTGATAGAATACATAGAGCTAGAAGCTAGTAATGCTTGGATTAACCCATAGGAGCATTCTAGATTATCTATTTGTGGTGCCATTATAAATTCTTCTTTTTCACCTATAAGACAGCCTCGATCTAAACTAGTTAGATAAAGATCACTACTTATGATATTCTCTGTTGTAACCTTCAATTCCTTTGCAATAACTTCCTTTAAAGATACACCATCCCTAGAGGAGTATAAAGGAAGCATATCTATCTGCGGATTAAGCTCTACTCCCATATTCACATTCCTATTATAGTGAATTGGCAAATTAGGAATACATACCATTGGACGCTTCAAATTAACTAATTTAGCAAGAATTTGGTGTCCCTGACGAACAAAAACTCTTCCTGCAATTCCTAAAGGTCTATCCATCCAAGAAGAATAGATAGGAGATCCATAAACCTCTGTATTTAATTTAATATACTTTCCCTGCTCTAAAGTAAAATTCGGTTTTAATTTGAAAGTCGGAGAATCTAAATGTGCAGCCGTAATATGGAAGCACTTAGGATCCCTTTTTGGTAAAACAAAAGCAATAACAGAGGACATATTTCTTCCTATAAAATATTTTCCTTCTGGAATTAAATTCCATTTTTCTTGTTCTTTTAATTCTATAAAGCCCTCTTCTAACAGCATTTCTTTTATTTTTTTAGTGGCATGAAAGGCTGTTGGAACGTCCTGCATAAATTCTAAAAATTTTTTCATAGTTCTTCTTCTCCTATTAAGCATTCAAAGCATAATTCATTTTCATTTAAATATCCAAGGAAAGCAATCTGATTTCCCTCATGAAAATATTCTATTCTTATTTCATCCTTATATTTCGCTTCTTTAATATAGGCGATCTCAACCTCTTTAATATATTTTTTACTACCAAAGGTATAATAATTATTTTCTATAATATTAATATACCTAGCATTATTCATATGCCCATTATGATCTAAATCCTCTAAGGTTACTACATAAATAAATGAGCCTTCTGATTTATTTTGATTTAAATTTAGCTTTCGTTTACAACGCTCTGGATAATTAGTAAAATTTTCATACTCTCCATTAAACTCTATCTTATCTGAACGAACTAATCCTCTCGTATTTAAATCAATAATGACCCAATTTGAAATTCCTTTCGCAAGCTCATTACCCTTTTTATCCTTTAATAGATACTCTCTTTCAAATTCTAAACGATTCTTAGGCTTTGGCCAAGTAGTAAGATTTACAACATCTAAATAAGGTGGGATAGCATTCATCTCATAGCGTTGATAAAGTATAACCCAAGCATAGTTCTTCTCTTTTAGGGCATCATATCCAACTCCTAATTCAGAAGCATGTATGCCAGCCAAATCCTGAAACATATCTAAAAGAGCAGTTGGCTTTATAATATCATTGTAATTTACATCTCTTGTATGAATAAAAAAATCCATAGATGTTTTCATTAAGCTCATTATGATCACCAATTAAAATTATACACGAAATATGCAAAAAAATCTATGTTTGTTTTAAGAATTCTCTAATAAAAAAGGATAGACGTCTGATAATCCATCCCATACAAATCTATAAATAAAAAAAACATCAATAAAGGACATGTCCTAAATTGATACTATTATTATATTCTCTTTCAAAAAAACTGTCAACAAAACAGTTTTATGAAAACGTAATCATTAGAAAAAAGAGAATATTCTATGATAAAATTATATTTGGTGATGAATTATGGAGAATTATTTACAAAAGGCATATGCCTTTGACGGTACAGTAAGAATATATGCAGCTATAACTACACAAATTGTTCAGCATGCTCAAGAAATACACAAACTTTGGCCAACCTCTTGTGCAGCCTTAGGAAGATGTCTTACTATTGCAAGTATCATGTCTTGTACCTATAAGGCACAGGAGCATCTTACAATTAAGGTTTGTGGAGATGGACCTATAGGCAATATAACTATGGAAGCTACGGATGGTAAAGTTAGAGGCTTTGTTCAAAATCCAGGAGTTTATCTTTCTTATAACAATGGAAAGCTAGCTGTAGGAGATGCTGTAGGCAAAAATGGCTATATAGAGGTAATAAAGGATTTACATATGCGAGCACCATTCTCCTCTTCTGCTTCCTTAGTTAGTGGAGAAATTGCAGAAGATTTTACTTATTATTTTGCTCAATCTGAACAAATTCCTTCCTCTGTTGGTTTAGGTGTTTTAATAGACCCTGAGGGAAAGGTACTTAGTGCTGGTGGTTTCTTATTACAGATTATGCCAGGATGTAAAGAAGAAACACTGGCTAGACTAGAAGAGCATTTAAAGCAAATGAAAAGTTGCTCAACTATGATTAATGAGGGATATTCAGCAGAGGAAATCATTGCAGAAATAACAGAAAATGATTATCAGCTATTAGAAACAAGAGAGCTAACATATGATTGTCCTTGTAATAAGGAGCGTTTCCAAAAAGGGCTAATAAGTTTAGGCAAGGAGGAGCTGACTTCTATCCTTGAAGAGGACCACAAGGCTCATATTACCTGTAATTTTTGTAAAAAGGAATATACCTTTACAGAAGCTGATCTTATGGAAATGCTAGAGATATTAAATAAAAAAGCTTAAGTTTGGGGGATAAAAGCTAAATAAAATAACTAAAGCTAAAAGGATTATAGCAAAGATAACACTGTTTGAAAATTGAACCAGTGTTATTTTTTTATATATAAGAATAAATCCTAAGCCTACAGCTATAAAATATAAAATTATATTTATAAAATCATAGGATTTTCCAATGAACCCACTATACGTATAAAAGCTAGTTATAATAAAAAACATTGAAATTATAATAGCAGAAAAGAAAGATGCAAAGAGCTCCTTACTATCTCCTTTATAAAAAGGAAGAGAGATAAAATAATAAAAGAAAAAGGGAAAGATGACCAATTTCATATGCTCAAAAATACTTTCATTTTGGGGAAAAATTATAATTGGTAGCCAATCATACATAAAATGAAAAAGAGTTCCTAGTGCACTTACTACAAGAACTCCAATAATGGTTAGTTTTTTCATACACACACCTCATTCGGTAGTATACGTTAAAGCAATATAAATTATACACAAAGCTTAAGCAAAAGACTTGAAAAATCTTCGATATAATCATCTGCAATTTTTACAAATGCATGCATAACATAATGATCTGGTAATCGGTAAGCAATACATTCCGTAAAGTATTGCCATAATCTAAAGCAAATTTCCTTTTTTTCCTTTACTGCAAAAGTCTTATTCTCAAGCTCTTTTTTTATTTTATTTAATGTTTCTTGTTGAGAAGAGGACATTTTATGATAGGCAAATCCCATAGTTTGCTCTGTAAAAACATCATTTAAGCTTCGATATTGAATCTTATGACAAGGATATTGATAAGTTTTTTGCTCCTGTTTTAATTCCTTAATCTCTTCATCATCAGAAATCCTTGTAACAACATATAGTTCATCGTCGTTTTCTATTCCTATAATTGAATTTAAGCCAATATCATCCTCTTTTAAATCTGTGGTGAGCATCAATATTCCATCTTCTTCAAAAAAAACTTGACGAGTAAGAAATCCCCCTAAAATCGGTCTGCTATAAATACTCATACGAATTGTAGCACCGTATTTTTTAATTTCACTATTTCCTTTATCAATTGTATCATAAATCTTTTGTTTAGCTTGATTCCATATTTCCTTAAAGCTCATTCTATCAACCTCATTATTATTATAGGGCAATTCCGTAAATTTATCTACTTTTTTATACAATTGTCACACTTATCTTTACAGACAGGTATCGCTTGATTAAAATAATTTCCTATGAACTTATGTCTACACTTCCGAGTTAGGCAGTATTCTACTAGGATATCTCTTTTTTTCCTATTTAAGCTACGAACAGTTGGATTTGACTGCTGTTCAATAAAATAATTGATAGTTTTTATGTCTTTAAAAGAAAATAATACAATCCCCTCCCCATGTTTTCCATCTCTTGCAGCGCGCCCCATCTGTTGTACTAGATCCTCTAGAGATTGAGGAAGCTCATAGGCGATAACCAAACGGATATCAGGAATATCAATCCCCATTCCAAAAGCATTGGTGCAAACTAACCAGTCTACTTCTCCTTTAGTGAAATTCCGCTGATTTTGTTTTTTTACCTCAGCTTCTAAACCACCATGGTAATAGCTACAAGCTATATTTTTCTTTTGTAAAATATAATACAGCTCTTCTACTTTTCTTCTTGTCAAGCAATAAATAATCCCTTTTTCCTTCTTATGTGTTTGAATTAGATGAAGCAAAACTAAATTTTTATCTTTTGGACTTAATACTTTATATACTAAATTCCTTCGGTCTATAGAAGCTTCTATCACCTTTGGTTCTTTCATTCCAAGAATAGTTTTAATTTTAAAAAGCGTATGTGCGGTTGCTGTAGCTGTAACAGCTAATATTTTAGGACGTGTAGCCAAACCATGCAAAAACGATCCAATTTCACCAAAGGCTTCACGAAATCCATCTGCCCAAAGAATAGTATGGGCCTCATCCACAACTACCAAAGAAATTTTACATATATTCATAATTTTTAAAAAATAAATGTTACTCAAACGCTCAGGGGATACATATAAAATTTTATATTTTTTCATTAAAATTTTTTGAAAAATAGCTTCTTGCTCTTTCCAAGGGACAGAAGAATTTAGCATTACTGCGGAAATATTTTTCTTTTTTAGATTAGCAATTTGATCCTCCATAAGAGATATTAAGGGTGTTATGACAATACTTAGTCCATCCAGCATAAGAGCTAAAACTTGATAGATAATTGATTTCCCAAATCCTGTTGGCAATAATCCTATAACCTCATTCCCTTTAAAAACATTATCTATAATACTATCTTGAGGATATTTAAATTCTGTAAAGCCAAATTTTTCCTTTAAAATCAAATATTTATCCATGCACTATTCACCTACAAGAAGTATACAAGAATATAAAATTTTCTTCTTCTATTTTATTATGGATAAAATAACTTTTTTAAAGCAATAAAAAAACCTTTTAGATGAAACTAAAAGGAAAATTTATTTTTATTGTTCATACCCATTTGGATTTTTCTTTTGCCAATTCCAAGCATCTCTTGCCATATCCTCTATTGAATATTTTGCTTTAAAGCCTAATTCCTGATAAGCCTTTAAAGGAGAAGCATAGCAAGCAGGAATATCTCCAGGACGACGAGGTTTAAACTTATATGGAATTGGCTTTCCTACTGCCTTTTCCATCGCATGTAATACCTCTAGTACACTATATCCATTTCCTGTTCCTAAATTATAGGTTACTAAGCCACAGCCAGAAAATAATTTATTCAAGGCTAGGATATGACCCTCAGCTAAATCACAAACATGAATGTAATCTCTTATACATGTACCATCTGGCGTAGGATAATCATTGCCAAACACACCCAATTCTGCTAATTTGCCTACAGCAACCTGTGTAATATAAGGAACAAGATTGTTAGGAATTCCATTAGGATTCTCACCAATTCTACCTGATGGATGTGCTCCTATTGGATTAAAATAGCGTAATAAAGCAATATTGAATTTAGGATTTATATGTGATATATCTCTTAAAATATCCTCTATCATTAACTTTGTTCTTCCATAAGGATTGAAAACATGAAGATCAAAGTCCTCATAGATCGGAACACTTTTTGGATCTCCATAAACTGTTGCAGAGGAAGAGAAGGCTAAATTATAAACCTCATATTTCCCCATCAAATTCAATAAATTGATTGTCGAAATCAAATTGTTTTCATAATATCTTAATGGCAATGCCACAGATTCACCAACAGCCTTTAAGCCTGCAAAATGAATGACAGCATCAATATGGTTTTCTGCAAAAACCTTTTCAAAATCCTTTTCATTACAGCAGTCATAGGAATAGAGCTTAACCTTTTTTCCAGCTAACTCCTCTACTCTTCTTAAGGATTCCTCATTAGAATTTATAAAGTTATCAATAACAATAACATCAAAGCCCTTTTCCAATAGTAATAATACAGTATGAGAGCCTATGTACCCAGCTCCACCAGTTACTAAGATTGTTTTCATAAACTTCACCTCTTCATTAGTAATATTGTACCACATTATGGTTATTTATTCAATTTTAATTCCTAATACATTTTAATATATAATATCCTTTATCCTTTGCCTCAATCGTACAATTGCCAAAAAGCTTTGTCAAATAATCCTTAGAAGAGGGGGCACCTTGCTTCTTTTGTATAACTACCCATAATTCTCCACCTTGAACTAACCTTTGATAAGCTCCATCGTAAATAGAATATACAATTTGCTTCCCTGCACGTATAGGGGGATTAGTTACGATACTTGAAAATTGCAAAGTTGAATCTAAGGACTCATATAAATTACTATGAAAAGCATATGCCTTTCTACTACGATTCTCTACAATATTTTTTTCAAGTAAAGCATGAGCACGCTGATTTATTTCACACATATAGACTTCCTTATCATATAACCTAGATAATACAATACCAATTGGTCCATATCCAGCTCCCATATCCAAAATAGGTTCAGGCAATGAATTAGGAACAAAATTCTTTAATAATACAAAGGAACCGTAATCAATGTAATGCTTTGAAAATACACCATCATCTGTATGAAATCGAAATGCTTCGCTTTTAAAATGAAAATCAAATATAGCAGGATTAGAATGTAAATCTTCCTGCGTTTCTTGATAATAATGATAATTATTTTTCATATTTGTAATATAGAAATAGACCCGAGAAAATCTCAGGTCTATACTTCAAATTTCAATTACTTAACTTCTACAGTTGCACCAGCAGCTTCAAGCTTAGCCTTTAATTCATCAGCCTCTGCCTTAGAAACCTTTTCCTTAACTGGCTTTGGTGCGCCGTCAACTAAATCCTTAGACTCTTTTAAGCCTAAACCAGTAACTTCTTTAACTACCTTAATTACACCTAACTTAGCAGCACCTGCATTTGTTAAAATTACATCAAATTCAGTTTGCTCAGCTGCAGCAGCTGGAGCAGCACCAGCAGCTGGAGCAGCAGCTACAGCAGTTGGATCAATACCGAATTCTTCCTTCATAGCATCAACTAATTCTTTAATTTCAAGAATAGTCATTTCCTTTAATGATTCAATAAATACTTCTTTTGTTAATTTAGCCATTTTATTTTTCCTCCGTTTTCTTTAATTAAGCTTCTTGACCTTTTTCAACTAACATATTTAAACCTATAGATAACTGGCTTAGAGTTCCTAACATACCAGCTGCTAGTTGAGTTAACAATGTTTCATAAGATGGTAATTGTGATAATGTCTTTAATTGGTCAAATGAATAAACATCTCCATCAACAATACCCTTTACAACTTGAACCTTATCATTAGCTCCAGCTACTTTAAAAAGTACCTTGGAAGGAGCAACAAGATCCTCTTTAGAAAATGCTATTGCAATTGGTCCTACAAATGCATCTTCTAAATCGTAGCCACATTCTTTAGCAGCACGACGTGAAATATTATTTTTGATAACTTCAATTTCACAGCCTAGGCTACGCATTTCTTTACGTAAATTCTGAAAAGCTTCCACTGATAATCCTTGATACTTAAAAGCAACAACAGATTTTGAGTTCTTCATCTTTTCACTTACTTCTGCTACTTCTTTTTGTTTTTGTAACAAAACTTCTTTCATCGATTTACCTCCTATAAATTTAATGAAAAAACTTCTCACCGAGGGCGAGAAGTCATCATAAACTCTTTCTTTCGCTTACCTCGGTAGAAATTAAGTGCTATAATAGCACACCTACTGTCTTCGGTTCTTTACTTATAATTTAGCGATAGTATCTGAATCGATCTTAACGCCAGGCCCCATAGTTGAAGCAACTGATACATTCTTCATATAGGCACCCTTTACAGTTGAAGGACGTACTTTCATTAGCGCGTCATATACTGCCTTTAAATTTTGTTGAAGCTTTTCAGCACCAAAGGATACCTTACCAATAGTCATTTGAATATTACCAATCTTATCTGGACGATATTCAACCTTACCAGCTTTAATTTCCTTAATTGCTTGAGCAACATTCATAGTTACTGTTCCTGTTTTTGGATTTGGCATTAAGCCCTTAGGACCCAATACTCTACCTAAACGACCAAGCTCACCCATCATATCTGGTGTTGCAACAATAACATCAAATTCAAACCAACCTTGATTGATTTTAGCAATCATATCAGAATCACCAACAAAATCTGCTCCAGCCTCTTTAGCCTCGGCTTGTTTTGCTCCACGGCAAACTACTAAAACCTTACGAGTCTTACCAGTACCATTTGGTAATACGATAGCGCCACGAATATTCTGTTCTGCTTTACGTGGATCAATGTTTAAACGGAAAGCAACATCAACTGATGCGTCGAACTTTGCAGTAGATGTCTTACATGCTAATTCCAATGCTTCAGTAACAGGATAAGCTTTTGTACGATCTACAAGCTTTGCAGCTTCAACGTATTTTTTTCCTCTCTTCATATTCTTCCTCCTAAAATGTGGTATAAGCGGGAATTCCTCCCACAAATTTAGGCTGCTATTAACAACCTTAAGAAATTAGTCCTCAACGACAATGCCCATATTTTTAGCAGTACCACAAATAATATTTGTAGCAGCTTCAACATCATTAGCATTTAAGTCAGGCATCTTCATCTCGGCAATTTCTCTTGCCTTCTGTCTAGATATTTTTGCTACAGTATGCTTCTTTGAATTTTCTGAACCCTTACTAATTCCTGCAGCCTTCATTAATAAATCTGAAGCTGGCGGAGTCTTTACAATAAAAGTAAAGGAACGATCCTCATAAACTGAAATTACTACTGGTAGCGTATATCCCATTTTATCCTTTGTCTGGTCATTGAATTGAGAACAAAAGCCTGGAATATTTACACCTGCTTGTCCTAGAGCTGGACCTACTGGTGGAGCTGGATTAGCTTTGCCGGCTGGAATTTGTAACTTTACAACCTTTACAACTTTCTTTGCCATAATTGTTTCCTCCTTCTTTCAATGATGTGGTTCAACAGATTTCAAACAAATCCTCCCACTCCATGCCTATGTCACCATAAACATGCTTGTATATTATATCAAAACTGATTTGCTATGTCAATTAATTTTATAAATTTTTAAACAATTTTCTTTAGTAAAATTAAGTAAAAAAATTCAGTATAAAAGATTATTTTAGTACTGGAATCCACTGTCCATCCTCTACAACGTACTGAAATTCATTAAAAGAATCATTAAGCATAACTTTAAGTAATTCCTCAAAATCTTCAACAAGGTTTACTTCCTTAAGCTCTTCCTTTAAAATCCAATGCATTTTCCCTTCTTCAGATGACACAAGCCTACCTTCAAAATGATTAGCACGAAATAAAAAAACAATATATCTCCCCTCTTCTATAGGGAACTGCTTTACACCACATAGCTTTGGATTTCTTATCGTTAACCCCGTCTCTTCCTTAACTTCACGAATAACGGCATCAACAATAGATTCTCCAGGTTCTACATGTCCACCAGGCATAGTATAGCCTTTCCAGTCCTCTTTGATTCGATCTTGTAATAGATATTGGGTTTCGTTTTCAATTAGACATAGTACAGTCAATTCTACTTTCTCCATTTTACTCATCTTTTATCTCTCCTATTTTCTCAATATTCCATTGGGAATAAACCTTTTTCCCTAAAATTGTAATGGCTTTTGTCGGACATTTAGAGAAGCATCTATAGCATAAAGTACATACGGAATTGAATTGAGCAGTCCCATGGATAATAGATATATTTGCCATTGGACAATCTATAGCACAAAGTCCACAGCCTATGCACTTAGATGAATCTGCCTTGATTTTTTTATAATATTTTTCAGGATTTCTAAAATATAATCGTTGCCCAAAAAATCCAAGAAACTGAGAGCATATACTCATGCCCTGCTTAGGAATATGATGATGCTTAATTTTATAAGCTGTGCGCATAAGTTTACGTTTTGCCTTCGACATAATTTTATAATTTACCTTATCACTTTTTTTAAGAAGTCGAATATCTCCTATACAATCAGGCATTTTAACATGGATACCACCTAATACTTGTGCTCCAATTTTTTTAAATACTCTTGCTGAGCACCCTACTCCATCACCACTGAACAATCCCATAGTAACCACTACAAAAATTTTTTTTTTAATAAATATCTCTTTATTATTTATGATATACTCCTTAACTATCTTAGGTAAATTAGAATAATAAATTGGATATCCAAAAATGATAAATTCACTTTCCCTAATCTTGGCAATACTTTCTTTATCTTCTATAGAATAGGCCAACCCCTTTTCATCCAATCCCTTTATTAAAGTATTCACACAATATTTTGTATTTCCTGTTCCACTAAAGTATATTCCTAGTAAATTCATACATTTCAAGCCATTTCTAAAGATTTTTCAGTTAATCCCTTGACATAGGATTCAGCATTCATACTAATGACTAAGAATGCAATTTCAAATAAAGATAAGCCAACAAAGATCCCTAAAAGGACATTAATTATAATAGCAATTAAAGAGAAGCTTAAAGCTATTAAAAAAATCATTATATTTGTAATTAGATATGCGCCAACATTTTTTAAATTGACCACTTTTTTAAATGGTACCACACCTCTTCCATGAATTAAAAAAGCCTCAACTAAACCAAAAAACTCAATCAAAAAAATGATGAGAATGAAGGATATTGCTATGCTTGGCTTCCATATAGCATATAGGATAGCACAAACGATGACAAACATTGCTGATAAAAAAGCATTAAACAAAATTGATATTATATATTTCCATAATCCTCTTTTGGCGATAGTTCTTCTTATTAAGATGCGTATTAGAATATAGCCAGCAATAAAACCAATCAGCCACCAGATAAAAACTATAACAAAAGCTAAAATAACGCTATTGGTTAACTCCTGAATGAGCTCTATAATTTGCAATTTAAACAATTCAAAGTCTGTACCTAAAATGGTACTTACAATTTCAGTAAGAGTTTGCGTTAACCAGTCTACCTTCAATAGGGTATTCAAAGCTTCATTTGGTTCATTCCAATCTAATGCTGTAATATGCTCCCAAAGGGTATTCCAAACCTCAGTAAAATCAAGATGCACACTTTCTCCTAAAGCTCCTATACCATTTACAAACGTCTGTATTGCTGACATTATGCATGGAATGAAAAAGGAAATCCCAATCATGATGCCTAAAAACATCGTTCCTAGAGGAGTGAAAAAGTACTTTAAACATGTGAAAAAATTTTTAATTCCCTTATTAACCATACTACTTCTCTTCCTTTATTTCTATTTATTTCGACAATACTACCCTATGATTATAGCATATATTGATTATGAAAACTACTAAGAATAAAGAAAATATATCTACTAATCCCAACAAAAAAATTGTTGATAAGATAAAAAAATCCACAAGCTTTCTTTATAGAATTGTGGAAATTTAAAGCCTACCTTCTTATTTTTTTAATTGTCTAAGCATAAAGCAGACTCATTTTTATTAGCTATAAAAAATTTTCTATAAATATAAATGAAATAAAGAATTACTATTGTGGCTGTTAAAAGCCAAGAAACAGGGTACAGCAGGTATAGAGATTCTATTGTTTTAAAATGACCAAAAATGGTATAAACCCAAATAATTCGGAATATGCAGGAGCCTAATACTAATAATATCATAGGAATTATTGTTTTCCCAAGTCCTCTTAAAGCAGCTATCGTACAATCCATTAAGGAAGAGATAAAATAGGAGCATCCCATTATAAGAAGTCTACTCATTCCTGCATCTATAACTTCCTTATCCTCTGTAAATAGGGCTAAAAAATTTTTTCCAAAAAGAAAGAATCCCATACCTAGTACAAAGCCAATTACACTAGAGTATAGCAAACCTATAAAGTAGCATTTCAAAATATTATGCTTCTTTCCTGCTCCAAAATTTTGAGCAATAAAGCTTGAAACTGCCATATAAAAAGCAGCCATTGCATCATAGATCAAGGCATCTGCATTTGCTGCAGCTGCATTACCTTCTACCATAATAGTGTCAAAGCTATTTACTCCTGATTGTATAAATAGGTTAGCCATGGAAAATATTGCATTTTGTATTCCTGCTGGAAGGCCTAATCCTAAAATAGCCTTTGCCTCTCTTCTATGAATCTTTAATTGAGGTAGACGTAGTCGATATGATCGCTTAGAAAGACACAAAGTAAGTATAATCATTATTGCAGATAAATACTGAGAAATAATACTTGCTAAGGCAACACCAACAACAGACCATTTCAAAAAAATAACAAATATTAAATTGAGAATGATATTTATAACTCCTGAAGAAGCCAAAAAAAGCAAAGGACGCTTTGTATCCCCATCTGCACTCAAAATACCATTACCATAATTATAGATAGCTAAGGCTGGCAAACCTAGAAAAACAATAGAAACATAAAGAACTGCATTCTCTAAAAGCTCTGGTTTAGTAGATAATAGGACTAAAATTGGTCGAGCTAAAGCTATCCCAATAAGTAATAAAAAAAATCCTATAATGAGACTTATCCAAAGACCAGTATGGGATATCCTAGCAACACGTTCATCATCCTTTGCACCTAAATATCTAGCCGCCAAAGCATTTATGCCGCTTCCAATACCAATCAAAATACCTGTGAATAAAATGACATAGATAGATGTTGAGCCTACAGAACCTAAAGCCTCCTTTGAGCCAAATCTTCCAACAATAGCAACATCAGACATATTAAATAAAACCTGCAATAAATTAGAAAACATTAAAGGCAAACTAAACCATAATATTTTTTTTAAAGGAGCCCCTATTGTCAAATCCTCTCTTACTACTGCCACAAGCAACACCTCGATAACAAAAAGAATTATAGCATTTCTACTTTACCTCGTCAACGAAAAAGACCTAAATGCTAAGATTTAGGTCAGCTTTTTTATTTTCTTTTTATTGGAAGCCAAATCTCAGAAATATATTCTGAAGAATTCATATTTTTATCCCTACTATACCACTCAATATTGTATTCAGCAGCAATTTCATAATCCTTGTTTCCAGGTAACCATTCTTTGAAAATTCTTGTGTTAAGCTCCTGTATTGCATTAGGCATAGCACCAACACTCTTAAATTTCACCCATAAATTTTTAGGTATCTCTACCACCTCTAAGTCTTTAGGAACCGGTCCTTTATCATAGAAGCCTCCAATCATGTACTTAAAGGTTTTAGTATTTCCTATTTCCCCAAAGCAAATGCCTAATTCACCAATACAATGATTTAAGATAGCCTCTTTTAACATTTCTTTTGAACCACTTGAGATGCTTTGACAAAATTCATTCCAAAAGGAAGGAATATCTGTATAAGAGGCTTCAAACGAAATATCTCTTGATAAACCAATCACCTTAAAAGTATCTAATTCTTCAAATTTAAAATCCATATCATTTCCTCCTTTAACATTAATTTCAATTTGAATTCGATGAAAGGTATGTAAATCTTTATGCTTTTTTCTACACGCAAGAGGGGAATATCCATGAAATCTTAAAAAGGCTTTAGAAAAGCTTTCTGGTGTTTCATACCCGTATTTATAGGAGATATCTATCATCTTATCATCAGTAGCTAGAATTTCCTTTCCAGCTTCATATAACCGTCGATTTCTAATATATTCTCCCAAACTAAATCCTGTTATAATTTGAAATCCTCTTTGTAGGTAAAGGGAAGAAAGCGCAACATGCTTTGCAACATCATCAATAGTAAATTTTTCAGTCAAATGTTCTTCTATAAAGCGAATTGTTTCTTTAATACAGGTTACCCATTCCATTTCAATTCCTTCCTTTCATCATACATAGTATAAGGGTTTTAAATTTAAATATCTTGTCATTAAGGAGATTCTTTTGTCCTATAGCTCCTGATGAAAATAATAATTTATTTTCTTCAGCATTTAAAAATCCTATCCATTTGCTAATTCTTGTGTTTGAGTAGGAGACAACTTTAATAATTTTTTATAGCTTATATCCATAAGAAAAGCGCCTAATGGTGCTGTAAAAAGAATTGCTATTACTGCAGAAGTAAGAACTAAGGGTCCACAAGATAGTCCTTCACTTAGAGCAATGCCACCAATAGAAGCCTGAACGGTGGCTTTTGGAAGATAGGAGAATAAAATAAATACTTTTTCTTTAAAATGAAAAGGCGTCTTAAGTACACATAAAAGTACACCCAAGGACCGAAATATTAAAGATATACATAAGATTCCTAGTAGGATTGCTCCTTCTTTTGAAAATGCATAATAGATATCTGTTGCACATCCAATAAGTACAAATAAAAGAATTTCAAAGCCATTCCAAAGATTATTATAGCCCTTTTGAATTTCTTTCACCCTATCCTTGTTCATGCGTTGAACGATTAGAGCCATAACAATTATCCCTAGCAATGCAGAAATTTTGATATAGCTTTTTGCTAGTTCTTCTAAGGCAATCATTAGAAAGGATACTCCCAGCATCAAAAGGATTTGTATAACTGTAGGCAATTTTATCTTATTAAAAGTATACCCAACTCCTAAGCCAATACCTATCCCTAAAAGGATTCCTAAAATAATACTTAGTGGAATTTGTAACAAAGAATTTTGGAGCGTTTGATTCGAAACCAAATTTTTAAAAGCATAAAATAGGATAATTACAACTATATCATCACATGAAGCACCAGCCATAACCACCTCTGGAAGAGAACCTCCATATCCGTTTTCCTTTAGCTTTATCATTCTAGGAACTACAACGGCTGGAGATACAGCAGCTAATACACTTCCTAATAGTAATGCTTCTGTATAACTAATTTTCAAAAATAAAGGTCCAAAAATTGAAACTCCAACAATTTCAAAGCAAGCAGGAAGAAAGCACATTAAGATTGCAGGTCTTCCCACTTTTTTTAAGGTTCTCAAATCCAAGGATAACCCAGAACGTGTCAAAATAATTACTAAAGCAATCTGACGTAAATAGGAAGAAATTTGCAACAATAAAGGATCAATGCCATTTCCTAAGGACGGTCCTAAGCAAATCCCTAGCAACAAATACCATACCAACTTTGGGATTTTTATTTTCTCAAAAATTATGCCACCACTTACACCTAAAACAAATATTAATCCTAAACTTAAAAACATAGACTCTCCTCCAAAAATAGAAAAGGCTGATTTAGCCATAAGAAAAAACTTATAGACGTCATCAGCCATTTAAAGCGGTTTTGTGTAACACAAGGGAGAACATCATTCCCAACACCTATTATAATCTTTTTTATATAAATGTCAATTTAATTTTAATAAAGATAATCGTCTACCCTCTAGCTTAAAATAATTTAACATTTTCACTAATCCTCTCATCAATTAATCCAAAGGAACTCAAAGGCTTAGCTATCGCCTTAAATAATAAATATAATAAAATACTTTGAGGTAAGAGATACAAAACATTTTTAGGTAAAGAGGTTAGCAAGACATAGGTTTGGTAAGCCTCCCAATTTAAATTATATATCGTTTTCCACCAAATGGATCCTAGGCCAACATTAACAAATAAATTTACAACTACTCTTGCTGTAATACAATTCATAAGAGTTATTCTTTTTTTATAAAAACAAATCCCATATGTGAATCCAGCAAGCATAGCATCTAAAGTATAACCTAGGAAAAACATACCTCCTGGCTGTATAAAATATCCTATTATATCAGAACAAAATCCTATAAAAAGACCACAAATTGGTCCGTAGATTAAGCAAATAGTTGCAAAAAATAAATAGGTAAACCCAATCCCTAAACTACCAAAGCCTGAGGGAATAGGAATAAACTTGCAAATCATCATTAATCCAAATAATACACTTATTGTACATAATTTTTTCACATCATGCATAAAGGTAAGCGTATTTTTCCAATAGGCTTTATGAAATATAGAGGTAAATATCGTGGCATTATTTTCTATAGGTATTTCCTCTTGTTTATAAAATGCAATGACAAAACCACAAAGTATCACAAGGACTAGAGCACAACACCCAGAACTAATTCCTCCAATAAGCCATGGATTTTGGTTATTCGAAAGATACACCCTTTCAAATTCTGTAGGATATTCCGTATAGCCCAATACTAAATTAAAATAATTTTTTATTCTATTTTCACTTTGATTCACCTTCCCAGTTGTACTACTTACAATGGAGGGAAAATATTTTTTTTGAATACTAAATTCATGATAAAGATCATTTGTAGAATACTTAGCTTTTTTTAACATTGAGCTGTAATCTATTTTTGCATAGCTTATCTTTTTCAAAGTACTATCTGTTTCTGCTTCTAAATTATGAGCATCGATTTTCTCAAAAACCTCTGTATAAAAGCTTTCCTCAAGCAATTCATCAACTCTTTGCTCAGAAGTAAATACATAGGTATACCTAGCCTGTGTTGCATTGTACATATATTCTGTTATAAAATAACCTAACAAAAAAAATACAAATAAAAGCATAAGAATTGTAAACTTATAACGCCATATAAACATAAATTTTTTCATAAAGAAAAGACCTCCTTTTAAAAAGAGATCCACTATAAATCTTACAGCGGATACAAGAAACTACCGCCACAACTGTGTTCGTCAATACCCATCTTCCCTAAGTAAAGCACTTTACGCAATTTCTCTTCTCTGTTTTTATAGATACATTATAAGGGAAAAAAAGTAAAATGACAAGTGTTTTTTTAGAAGATAAAGAATAAATTAATAGAGGACAATAAAACAAAGGAAAAGAAATGTCTGTCATCTTAATAGCACTTAAATTCTTATTTTTTCATATACTAGGATTAGGGAGGTATGTATAATGAATGAAGTCCGTGAAATTGTTACTAAGGCAGTAGTAGCTAAAGGTAAAAAGGCTATGCATATAACGCACAGTATTAATACAACAAAGCATCCCTATTCAGTATTAGGATGCTGGATTATTAATCATGAGTTTGAAGCAACCAGAAATAATGACCTTGTAGATATCAATGGCGAATTTGAGGTTAATATTTGGTATTCTACTGAAGAAAATTCAAGAACCGATGTATTAAGAGAAAAGGTCGCCTATAAAAAAGATATAAAGGTCAAAAGAATCGTTAATGAATATTTGAAAAATAGCGATGATGTATTAGCAAAAATATTAAAGCATCCTACTGTAACAAATGCTAAAATTATAGATAATGAAATCAAATTAGATATTGATTTAGAAATTCTAGCAGAGGTTATAGGAGAAACTAAGATGCAAGTTACCGTGTTTACGCCTATAGTTAACGAAGACGATGACATTGATGATTTAGATATTGAAGTTAATGAAGATTTTTTAAATGATAAGTAGTAGAATCTAAAGGGGTTAAAAACTCCTTTTTCTTTTTGCAAAAAAAGCCTTAATGTAAAGTCCCCCTAAGTCTTTCTAGATTTTACTCTAGTCCAACTTTAGGGGGACTCTTCAACAAATCAAGGCTTACTTTTTATATATCATATTTTGAAATAATCTCTGCTGGTGTCTTTCTCATCAGCATAATAATTGGGAATAATCCAAAAAATAAATTTAATAAATACAGCAAGAGCACACCTAATGAACTAAATAGATAACTGCTCTTCAAAGCATTCATAGATAGTGAATCATTTATATTCCATGCAATAGTATCAAAGATTATCGTTGTAAATAAATATCCCAGCAAGGACGTTAAGGTTACCATAACCAATATATCACTGATAAATCTTAATATCAGACGCATTCTAGACGCACCTATACTTCTATAGACCCCGATTGGATAAATATCACTTATCATTCTACTACGCATAATGAAGTAAATCAATACAGCGATAGTTATAACAAGAACTAAGGATAAAATCCCGAACATTAACAAAAACGATACCTGCTCTTCATATAATACATCATAATAATAGTTGAATATATTTTTGATGCTTAAGCCTTCATCCAAATGAATTTGATTTGAAGGATCTGATTGAAACCAAGTCATATAGATTTCTGGATTACTAATCATAACGATATCTCTAGAGAACAGGGAGGACATCCCCATGGTATGTGTATCAGAAATATATTTTCCTACAACCTCAAATAGGGTGTTGCTATAGCTTAATAGTACTTTATCTCCAATAGTTAAATTTGAATAAATAGGAACAATAAACTCATTTGGTGCTGAAGGTGCTCTTCCTTCAACTAATTTATAATCCCTATATTCATAGCTTGCGGTTGCAGAAATACCGATTGGAAAATATGTAGGCTTATGAACGATTAAGTTACAATCCGTTCCACTAGGATAATCCTTAAAATCAAATACACCTACTATTTCATATCTTTGTCCTTTATAATAGTAAGTATCTCCCAAATAAGATCGAAAGCTCTTACTAATTAACGCAACATTATCTTGATAATCCTCTTCTGTCAAATCTCTTCCTTCAATAATTTCATAAGTTTTATATTTCTTTTCTATGGCAAAATCTCGCATTGTCATATCAAATGTATTTGTTTCTAAATTTAAATATTCTAAAAAGGATTCATCATTCATATAAATCAATTTAAAATCATTGTCCACTACTCCACTAATTTTATAATAAGAATTATCATCCACCAAACCAATTAAGGATTCGTAATTTGGGAAATATAGAGAATATTTTTTTATAAAATCATCTGCAAATTTCTTACTAACAACAATTTCGTTTTTATCTGGTGCTTTCCCTGCTAAAAGCTTAAGCTCCTCACTTCCCTTATAGCTAATCATTGTTGTTTTATCAGTATAATTAATAGTTTCCGAAAAATTTAATTTTATTTCAAAATTATAATAAAAGTTACTAGCAGCTGTCATGTTATCCACTTTATTCATAATCTTATAATATTCTTGAAACATTTGCTCTCTCGTACTATATAGTTCTGAGGAAACAACACTAAAATGCTTATCCACCTCTAAAGAGCTTGTATCAATTATGAAATAATTCGAAAATCCAATAACACATATAGCCAAAACGACACCTATCATAAAGAACGCAAAATATAAAAATTTTGCCCGCTTTTTACTAAACCGCATTTTATTGTAACTAATTTTAAAGGCGCTAACTAATCGTTTAAAAATATTTTGTTTTTTATTATCTTCCTGATACCAAGAAGTATCATAATCAAAATTCTCTAATGACTTTTGTTCAAGTGCTTGGTAGTGTGCATCTAAAACCTTTAAATTTGTATCCTCTAAAAGCTTAATTTTTTCATTGGAGGAAATAAAATAAGTTCCATTTTTTTCTATAATTCTAATTTCTAAAGGCTTGGCATTTGTAGAGGTATAATACTTTAAAGAAACAAAATCTCCTTGCTCTTCCTGTAAATTCAAATCTTTTAAATATATTGTATTAGACTGTTCTGTATTTAAAAATTGCTGCCCATCATTTTTATAACAATCTTCTATTGCTCCATCTTGAATACGTATAACTTGATCAGAATAGAAATTTGCAACCTCTTCATTATGTGTTACAACAAGTACTAAGGATTGCTGAGATATCTTTTTCAAAATATTCATAACCTCTATTGTGTTTTCACTATCTAAATTACCTGTAGGCTCATCCGCTATGATAATTTTAGTTTTTTTCACTAGCGCTCTAGCAATGCTCACACGTTGTTGTTGTCCACCAGATAAAGCATAAGCTCGTTTTTTACGATATTTATACATGCCTACCGCCTTTAAGGTGTATTCAATTCGTTTTCCCTGTTCTTCTTTGTCATAGATTCCTATCATTTCTAAAGCAATCTCTAAATTACTATAGACCGTTTCCTCTAATAATAAATTATAATTTTGAAAAACATACCCTATTTCCTTACTACGAAATTTATCAATTTTATGCATGCTATATTTATCCATAGTAAGATCATCATATTGAATATTTCCTTTTGCTTTATCTAATCCACCAATCACATTTAGTAATGTAGTTTTCCCTGAGCCTGAAGGTCCCAAAAAGGAAATTAAGCCTGTATTGGGAAGCTCTAAAGAAACATCATTGATGACATGAATCTCATTTCCTTTTCCTTTATTATAATATTTATTTAGATTTTCTATTTTAATCATTTCTAGCCACCTCCCCTTTTACAGTAGTATTGACACTAAACTTATATAATCTTCTATTAAATCTTCTAGCAATAAAATAAGAAAATAACAGCATTACTATAAAATAGAAGCAAAGAATACCAAATCCCATTTTCTGGCCCATAAAGAAAATATCTGGTCGAACTACATATACAATAACAAAGGTAAGTAAAGCTAATATGGAGGAAATAAGACCAATTGTGATTACTTCTAAAATAACCACCCGTCCTAATTGTGATTTTACCATACCTAACGTTCTTAAGACTCCATAGTCCTTATTTTTAGAAGCATATACTCTTGCTAAAATTACGTAGGTAATAAAGAAAAGACAAAGTAAAGCCATGATTGATAAACCTAAAAACATATACATGATTGCTAAGTTGAAAAATCCAGCTTCTCCCTTTGTATCTGCCGGAATAGATACCATGTATCCCTGTTTTTCTAAGATTTTTTTTACATCCTTTACTTGATTTGTATAGATTACAGCTTCATAAGGCTCTTCTAAATCTGGTAATAGAAAGGTCGGTGTTTGACAAAGGGTTGGCTCTAGATAATGCATATTATATTCAATAGGTAAGTCTAGTTCTATTTCATAAAGTCCTGCATATTTATAAACTATTTTAAATTCTTTTTCTTTATAAGCCATAGGCATAATAATACGATTCTGATCTGAATAGACTCTAGATAAATTTAAAACATTTCCATCAGAAAGAACACATTGGCTTACAACAGATATATTTTTAGTTACTTCATCTAATATAAGAGAAGAATATTCTTTGTAGCATAAAAGATAAGGATATTTAATATCTTTTGATGCTCCAACTCCCACAATTTCTCCAACTATCTTTGAATTTGTTGTACCAATGTTAAACATTTTATTTATTGCAGAAGCATAGTTTACAAAATAATAATTATTCTCTGTCTCAGGAAATACCAAATAATATTCATCTTTATGATTTGGCTGTCTTCCATCAATGTGCTTAGTCGGAAGGGAATGATAGGTCAATTTTACTTTATAGCTTTGAAAAAAATCACTTGTTGGATCTACATTTAGTGCAATCTCTTGTTCCTCATAAAAGGCATTATAATAAATTTCTTTATGAGATACATTTTCTATAATTTTCTTATCTAAAGGCTGATGGTCCATCCGATAGACAATCACTCTATCCTTAGTACACAAGCTATAATTATCGTTTATGCTAGAATAGGTATCATAAGAAATTTGTATCATCATTAAAAATAATATAAGGGCAATAAAGGCAATAACCATAAAGACAATGGTTGTAAAAATTGTTTTTTTAGGAGTGGAAATTACATTTTGTAAAGCTAGCTTTATATAAGTAGATTTTTTAACCTTTGTTTCGTTTAAGGTAAGTGTATCTTCCACTTCCTCTTCTACACAATTTTGAACAGAAACATCCTCTATTATTTCTCCATCCGAAACCTTAATTCTTCTTGTAGCTATCTCTTTGACCTGATTATAATTATGTGTAACAATGAGGACAAGCTTATCCTTAGCTACCTCTTGAATCAATCTCATTATTTCATCGCCTGTTTTGCTATCCAAATTCCCTGTTGGTTCATCACAAGCTAAGATTAAGGAATCGCTTGCTAAGGCTCTAGCAATAACACAGCGTTGCTTTTCCCCACCAGAAAGCTTCGTACCCTTATGACGCAAACGCTTTGTCAAGCCAACCTTTTCTATAATTTCCTTCGCTTGCTTTTTTGCTTCCTCATGATTTTTCCCTGCTAGCAATAAAGGAATCATTACATTTTCTAAAACTGTATAGGAATCGATTATATTATAGCTTTGAAAAATAAAGGAAACATAATTCTTGCGAAAGGTATCCATATCATTTTGATTAAAATAGGAGGTTTCATTTCCTTGAAATAATATTTCTCCTTCTTCATAGGTATCTACTCCTGTAATCACATTTAAAAGCGTAGACTTACCACTTCCAGAATCTCCTGTTATGGCAACAATTTCCCCCTTATTTAACTTCAAATTTACATTTCTAAGACCCAAAGTAACTACACCATTATTGGTATAATACTTGCTTACGTTCTGTAATTCTATCATAAAATCACCTCAGATATCATATCTATAGTATACTGTATTAACTGTCCTATGTCAAGTGAAAAAAATTGATTTTACATATGCATGTAATTGTGCTATAATAGATAAAAGGATTGGTGGAAAAGATGAATATAATATCACTTGCAGTCTCTACATTTATAACCAACTATTTTATTATGTTTATTATACGTATATTACCTTTTCGAAATAAAAGATTATGGCAATCTATTATTATTTCCTTATTTTGTTTAGGTGAAATTAGTGGATATGTTCTTATTATGCTAGAGCTTTATGAAGTAGAATTACTATTTATCCTAGAACTGATAGGTAGCATATTTGGTGTACTGATAGGCTATGTAGCTTCTATGATGCTAGTTCTAGATGGCGTTAGATTGTTTAAATCTAGAAGATTAAAGGAATTTGAGCGAAATCTAAATAATAAAGAGGGTACTTCTGTTCCAAGATGGATTCTAGCTATCATTTCCGGAGTCTTAGGAATTATGCTTTTCATTTACGGAATTATAATCTCAATCCATTATGATAAGCAGCTTCTTATTACAATAATAGGTTTATTTTTAGGGGCTATAGCATTCCTAGGAATCTCCATTTTCTTCTTCCTATCTGGAGCCTCAAAGCACAAAGTGCTTCGCGCGGAAAATCTTTTATTTGTGGTAGATTTGGATGGACAAAAAAAGGTATATCAAGCAAAACTATCAAAGGAATTTACTATAGAACAGGCATTAGGAAAACTTAATGAGCTTTATCTACTAGATGAATATGGTCTTATCGTTACTCCAAGTCATCATTACATAGTAAAAGGAATTAAATTAGAATATTCAGCAAGAGCTTTATTAGAAACCATTCAAATGGCGCCCTATGAGGGAAACCTTGACGAGGCCTTAGCCAATTTTCAGAAATATAATCGGAAAAAGATTATCTTAGACGAAAATAATAAAATAGTTAAAATTACACAAATAAAATAGAATAAGCCAACTTACTTTGCTTAACTGTAAGTTGGCTTTTCTTTTGGTATATAAAATTATAATTCTATTTTCAATTAAATTTAGAAAAATTATACATTAAATTTGAAAAGCATTACATCGCCATCTTTGACAACATAATCTTTTCCTTCCTGACGAACTAAGCCTGCTTCCTTAGCCTTAAGCATAGAGCCTGAATGAACCAAATCTGTATAAGCTACGGTTTCAGCACGAATAAAGCCTCTTTGGAAATCTGTATGAATGATACCAGCACATTCAGGAGCTAGCATACCCTTTTTAAATGTCCAAGCTCTACATTCATCTGGTCCTGTTGTAAAATAGGTCGCATAGCCTAGAAGATCATATGTCGCCTTTACTAAACGATTTAGTCCAGGCTCCTCTATGCCCAAATCTGCCAAAAACATTGCTTTATCTTCTTCCTCTAGAACAGCCAACTCAGATTCAATTTGAGCTGAAATTCCAATAATTTTAGAATTTGTTTTTTGAGCATAGGCTTTAAGCTTCTGATATAAGCTATCCGCTTCTGGATTTGCGATAGAGGACTCTTTAATATTCGCAACCAACATAAAAGGCTTTGCTGTTAATAGACCATAATTTTTTAAATAGGGTAACTCTGTTTCATTAAATTCTAAGCTTCGAACAGGAAGTTCTTTTTCCAACGTAGCCTTTATCTTTTTTAAAAGCTCAAACTCAAAAGGCGCATCATCCACTTTGGATTGAGCCTTTTTTTCTATTTTCACAATGCGTTTATCAACTGATTCTAAATCTGATAAAATCAATTCTAGTTGGATGATTTCTGCGTCTCTTACAGGATCTACAGTTCCTTCCACATGAGTAATATTACCATCCTCGAAGCATCTTACAACCTCTAAAATTGCATCACAATTTCTAATATTTCCTAAAAATTGGTTGCCCAGTCCCTCTCCCTTAGAAGCACCCTTAACTAATCCAGCAATATCTGTGAATTCACAAACAGCCCTTGTAGATTTTTTTGGATTATACATTTTAGTTAGAACATCTAAACGTTCATCTGGAACCTCAACCATTCCCACATTAGGCTCTATTGTTGCGAAAGGATAATTCGCCGCCAATGCCCCTGCCTTAGTTATTGCGTTAAATAAAGTTGATTTCCCAACGTTTGGTAATCCAACAATTCCTGCAGTTAATGCCATAATTCTTACTCCTTACTACTTTATATAAAGGTTTTTATAAGCCAAAATAGATTCTTCAACAATTCGCTCTGCTTCTTCTCGACCACAAACCTCTGTAATGACAGTATCCTTCCCCTCAAGTGTTTTATACACAGAAAAAAAGTGAGAGATTTCATCAAAACGATGCTGTGGTAATTCACTTATATCTCGATAACAATTCATTGACGGATCATTTTGACAGACAGCAATAATTTTTTCATCACTTTCCTCTTGATCAATCATTTTTACTACTCCTATAGGAAAGCATTTAACTAGCACAAGTGGATCAAAAGTCTCATCACAAAGTACTAAAACATCTAGGGGATCCTTATCCTGAGAATAGGTTCTAGGGATAAAGCCATAATTTGCTGGGTAATGAGTTGAGGTATAAAGAATTCGATCCAATATAATTAAACCTGTTTCCTTATCCAATTCATATTTCTTTTTACTTCCCTTAGGTATTTCAATACAAGCAACAAAATTATCCTTATGGATTCTATCATCATCAAGATCATGCCATATATTATTCATAGAAAATCACCTCTAACCTATGATACCACAAAATGGCATAAAAATAAAGGCTAACTTTTTATTAGCCTTAACGCATATAATCATACATAATTTTTAACGCATTTTTTTCCAATCGTGAGACTTGAGCCTGAGAAATAGATAGTTCTAACGCAATTTCCATTTGCGTTTTGTCTAAATAATATCGATCATATATGATAGCCTGTTCTCTTTTAGAAAGTTTAGAAAAAGCTTCCTTAATCATATTATTTCTCATCCAGTTCTCTGTAATGTAATCATTCCCGCCGATTTGATCCTCTAGTTCAATTACATCTCCCCCATTATCATATATTGGGGTTGACATGCTAATTGTATCTTGGATGGCTTCTAGTGCTAATATAACATCTACACTATCCACATTTAAAAATTCTGCAATTTCATTAATAGATGGTTCCTTATGATGCTCTAAAAGATATTTATCCTTATAGCTAATTGCCTTGTAGGCGATATCCTTATAGCTTCTTGAAACTCGAATAGAGCCATTATCTCGTAGATGTCTTCTAACTTCACCGATAATCATAGGACACGCATAAGTAGAAAACCTGACATTATGCGATAAGTCAAAATTATCTATGGCCTTCATTAGCCCAATACACCCAACCTGAAATAGGTCATCCATACTTTCTTTACGATCATTGAACCGCTTGAGTACTGATAAAACTAGCTTTAAATTTCCAGCAATCATCTTTTCTCTAGCCTGCATGTCTCCATCCTTAATTTTAAGCAATAAAGCTTGCTGTTCCTCATTAGATAAAGTTTTAAGCTTAGAGGTATCTACTCCTGTTATTTCAACCTTATGCATATTATCTTCCTTTCATATTTAATATGGAAGACTTCTACGAAAACTATTCATTTATTTAGAAACAATCTTTAATTTTTTCTCCATCTCATTTTTTAATTTGTCGATGATTTTCTTTTCTAGTCGTGATATGTAGCTTTGACTAATTCCTAGCTTATCAGCAACCTCTTTTTGAGTTAGCTCTGTGGCTCTATAAAGTCCAAAGCGTAAAGTTATAATTTCCTTTTCTCTAGCTGATAGCTTTTCTACTGCCTCATACATGATTCTTTCCTTTTCTCCAGCAATTGCCTCATCTATGGCGAGCATTTGATTGGTTGGAATAACATCAGCCAATAAAAGCTCATTACCATCGCCATCAACATTGAGAGCTTCATCTAAAGATACTTCATTTTTTTGTTTAGAAATCTTACGCAAAAACATTAAGATTTCATTTTCAATACACCTAGAAGCATATGTAGCAAGCTTAATATTTTTATCTAGCTTAAAGGTTTCCACCCCCTTGATCAATCCCATAGAACCAATCGAAATTAAATCCTCTAATAAAACCTTAGGTGATTCAAAACGCTTAGCAATAAACACAACCAAACGCATATTGTGTTCAATTAAAACATTTCTTGCTGTCATATCTCCTTCTAGCATTTTTGTAACATAATATCGTTCCTCTTCCTCCTTTAATGGCTCTGGAAGGCACATTTGATTATATAAATAACAAACTTCATCCTTTTTAAATAGCTTTGACAAAAGCTTAACAATAAACATATTATCCCCCTAATAAATTTGAACCAAACATAACATTAAATGCTATATCTCCATAAGCTAAATATACATCCTTTTTTACATATTTATTTTTAATTTTTATTTTAAAGCTTTTAACCTCAAAAATTGGAAGTTTTGTATTTGTACTAACACTTTGAATGGATATCGTTTTATAATAATGGCCTATCTGAATATTTTTCTTTAGAAACACAATAGGGATGTTGTCATCCGTAGTCAAAAAATTTCCAGTATCACAAAAACCACTCAAATATATTGTTCTATTTTCGTCTTCTATCATCACCTCGTATTCTAATACATCTGGCCGAAAATGAAATTTTTTATAAATTGCATAACAGGCAAACAAAACTAAAATACAACCTAAACAAATTAAGACTACTGTAAAATGATTCATCATTTTATATAAAATACCTGCACTCCCTCCTAAAGTAAAATTAAGCATTAAATATATTAAACATAAAAATAATGCCTTAGTTGGTCTTTTAGTTATAAACGGACATAAGGATATGACCATCATTATCAAATAACGATAGGCTTCTATTTGATAAGGGATAAAGATATATAAAAGAATATATATCCCATCTAAAAGACATGAAATACTTATAGCTATACGATTTGGCTTAATCCTAAGCAAATAATATGCTATTCTTACAAAACACAAATGAATACCAATGTTTAAAACTACGAGTAGCTCTATATATTTCATGCTCCTAGTATACGCCTTTGCTTTATAAAAAAATGTAGAAAAAAAGATAGTCTAAAATTATTTTTTTTAGACTATCTCATCTCTATAAATTTTATTTATATTTTCTTTAAAAATAAGGGAATTCTTCTTAGCTTTTTAAACTATAAAGTCAGATTCACTTTATTGAATTTCTAATCTATTGTATGAACAATAGCCAAAACCTCATCGGTTAATTCCTGAAGCTTAGCTTTTGCCTCTTCCTCCGTTTTACCAACTACACCATAATAAACCTTAAGCTTAGGCTCTGTCCCTGAAGGCCTTAAAACAAACCACATATTATCATTTAAATAATATTTGATTACGTTACTCTTAGGTAAACAGATATTCTCTGTAGTATTTTTCTTATAATCCTTTTTGACGCTAAGCTTGATATCATCCTTTAAAAGAATTTCAAAATTTTTTAAGGTAATCTCCTTTGTTCTAAAATAATCCATGATTCTTTGAATCTTAGCAGCACCAGCTAAACCCTGAAGACTTATATTTGTAATTCCTTCCTTATAGTAGCCATACTCCTCATAAATTGCCTGTAGTGCCTCTACAAGGTCCATTCCCTTTTCACGATAATAAGCAGCAGTTTCACATAACATTAATATAGCTTGAATGGAATCCTTATCTCGTACAAAATCAGATACTAAGCAGCCATAGGATTCCTCAAAGCCAAAGACGTAAGTTCCCTTGCCGCTCTCCATTTCTCTTGCCTTTTCTCCTATGAACTTGAAGCCTGTTAACGTAATTTCAACCTGCATACCATATTTTTCCGCAATAGCAATAGGTAGGGTAGAGGATACATTTGTGGTGAATACATAGCCATCCTTAGGAAGAATATTCAATTCTTTTCTAGTTTTTAAAATATAATCTAATACTAAAGAAGCTGTTTGATTTCCTGTAAATAAAATATATTCTCCCTGATGCTCAACTGCAATACCAAGTCTATCTGCATCAGGATCAGTGGCTAAGACAATTTTAGCACCGATTTCCTTAGCATAAGCGATTGCCTCATCATAGGCCTCTTTATTTTCCGGATTAGAAGTTTTCACACCAGAAAAATCAGGATCATTTGTCATTTGGCAGGCAAGAGGATATACATCATAGCCAACACTCTTTAATACTTCAGGAGCAAAAACCTGACCTGTACCATGTAATGGCGTATAAACCAGCTTAAAGTCTTTATCAAGATTTGGACGTAAGACAATTTTTTTAACTTCATTCATATAAACTTCATCTACTTCTCGTCCAATGTATTCAATATTATCGTGATTTTTAGAATGATCTATAGCAAAATAATCCTCAATCTTGTTAATTTCAGCAATCACCTGATCTGCTTCTTTAGGAACAAGCTGACAGCCACTACCATCATATATTTTATAGCCATTATATTCCTTTGGATTATGAGAGGCAGTAATCATAATTCCTCCAACACAGCCAAAATGTCTTACTGCATAAGATAATTCTGGTGTTGGTCTCAATTCCTCAAATAAATAAACATGAAAGCCTAGAGTTGTTAAAACCTCAGCTGAAATACGAGCAAATTCTTTAGATTGATGACGATTGTCATGAGCTATCGCAACCCCTCTTTTAAAGGCCTCCTTAAATTTGGATAAATATCTACCAAAGCCCAAAGTCGCCTTAGAAACGATATAGATATTCATACGATTAGTACCAGCTCCTAAAATACCTCTTAGACCTCCTGTACCAAATTCTAAATCTGTTGTAAAGGCCTCCTGTAGAGCTTTATCATCCATAGCATTCAATTCTTTTTTTAATGCAGAATCTAAATTTGGGTTATTTTTCCATAAATTAGCTTTTTCTAAATAATTCATATTATCGTTCTCCTTAGTCTATTCCTATTATACAAAATAATGGAAATCTTTTCCACTTAAAAATAGATTTTCCAAAAAATAATTATTATATTCCATCAAAAAAGGGACTATGCAAAAGCATAATCCCAAAAAAATTACTTTGGTTGTTTTCCAATATATGCTAATATACCACCATCAACATATAAAATATGTCCATTAACTGCATTAGATGCATCAGAGGCTAAGAATACTGCTGGTCCAGCAAGCTCCTCTGCTTCTAACCAACGTCCAGCTGGAGTTTTAGCCACTATAAACTGATCAAAAGGATGACGAGAACCATCAGGCTGAATCTCTCTTAAAGGAGCTGTTTGAGGTGTAGCAATATATCCAGGTCCAATTCCATTACATTGAATATTATACTCACCATATTCAGAACAAATATTTCTTGTAAGCATCTTTAATCCACCTTTAGCTGCGGCATAGGCAGAAACAGTTTCTCTACCTAGCTCAGACATCATAGAACAGATATTAATAATCTTACCATGTCCTTTTTTTATCATGGAAGGAATCACAGCCTTTGCCATAATGAAAGGTCCATTTAAGTCGATATCTATCACTTGGCGGAATTGAGCAGCTGTCATTTCAATCATAGGAATACGCTTAATAATTCCTGCATTATTCACTAATATGTCAACAACTCCTACCTCTTTTTCTATTTGTGCAATCATCTCATTTACTTGATCTTCATTTGTAACATCACAAACGTAACCATGAGCTGTAATACCTGCCTCCTTATAGGCTGCAATTCCTCTGTTTACTAAATCTTGGTTTATATCATTAAATACTATAGTTGCTCCAGCTTCAGCAAGTCCTGATGCCATCGCAAAGCCAATTCCATAAGATGCTCCTGTTACTAAAGCAATCTTTCCATCTAATCTAAAATCATTCATTTTCATACTTGTATCCTCCTTTTATTTATCTTAGATCTGTTGTTTTGATATGATCCATATCATCAAATTCTTGGTTTTCTCCACACATTGCCCAAATAAAAGTGTAATTGGATGTACCTATTCCAGAGTGAATGCTCCAGCTTGGAGAAATAACCAATTGTTCATTTTGCATAACAATATGTCTTGTTTCCTGAGGTTGTCCCATCATATGGAATACCACATTGTCATCAGGAATATTAAAATAGAAATATACCTCCATGCGACGCTCATGTGTATGAGAAGGCATTGTATTCCATCCAGATCCCTCAGCAAGCTCTGTCATTCCCATTGCTAGCTGACAGCTTTGACAAACATCTGGATGTATATATTGATTGATAACTCGTTTATTTAAGGTCTTAGCTTCCCCACAAGGACGATGGTTTGCCTTTTCAAAATCAATATAATACGTTGGATATGTTTTATGAGCTGGACAAGATGATATATAAAATTTCGCAGGATTGCTAGGACTATCTGATGTAAATACTACTTCTCTAGTTCCCATTCCAACATACATACCATCTTTGGATTTAATTTCATAAGCTTTCCCATCTAAGGTAATTTTTCCAGGTCCTCCTATATTAATAATCCCCAATTCTCTGCGTTCTAAAAAGTATGCAGCACGCAATTCATCTGAGGTTTCTAAGGGTAATGGCTTAGAAACTGGCATAATGCCACCAGATACTATTCTATCCTGATGAGAATATATTAACAAAATTTCATCCTCTTCAAAAACGCGTTCCATTAAATAATGACGCCTTAACTCCTCTGTTGTATAATGCTTAGAATCCTCTGGATGATTCGCATATCTAACCTGTAGTTTCATTTTATTCTCCTTCATTTAATACTTCTTTTACAAAAGAAAGACTTTCCTGCATATCCTCTGGCTTAGAGCCCTCAAAAATAAGATACGCATTTGGATTTGTTTCTTTTATTCTCTTTAATAAATAGGAATAATCAAGTATTCCTTTCCCAATAGCACATTGCTTCAATGCACCATCTGTTACAATAAAATCCTTTAAGTGGAATATAACAATCTTGTCAGCGAACAAGGCTAAGCATTCCTCAAATATGTCTTTATAGGATTGATAATTACTGATGGATAGATAATTATAAATGTCTACTATATAATAGACATGTCCATTATCTATTTCATCGACCAATCGCTTTAATACTTTAGGTTCATACATGCAATGTCCAAAGGCACCCTCTAAGGCAAGGTTTGCATTAACCTCCTTAGCGTAATCTGCGAGATTTGAAAAGATCCTTTTCACTTCATTATACGCTTCCTCTGTTCTATTCAAAGGATGATACGTCCATTTATCATCATTATAGGAACCTGTTTCTGAACCTACAAAATGCCCATGAAAAGCATTTAAATACAATAGGTGCTCCTTAAATTTTCTTATGTTTGTATCTACTAAATCCTTATTAGAATGAACTGGATTGAAGTATGCTCCTAACATAAAAATTTCAATCCCCTCTTCATAGAAATCCTGCTGAATGGATTTAGCCTTTTCCATATTTAAAGTTCCTGGAAGACCAGTTTCACCTGTTATAGCTTTATTTAATACAAGCTGTACTCCATCAAATCCTATAGCTTTTGCCTGCTGAGCTAAGGTTTTAGAATCACTTTTTCCAAAATCGTGAACTCTAACTCCAATTTTCATTGTAACCTCCTAATACACGATAGGGTGCTACAATGTAGCACCTTATTTCCAAGTATATTAACGCTGAACGCGTCCGTTTGCATTACCACCTGCTAAGGATTCCACCTCAGAAGCAGAAACCAAATTGAAATCACCATTTATTGTATGCTTCAATGCAGAAGCTGCAACAGCAAATTCTAAGGCTTCTCCTTGTGTTTCCTTAGTTAATAAGCCATGAATGACTCCACCAGAGAATGAATCTCCTCCACCAATACGATCTATAATTGGATTAATATCATAACGCTTTGATTCATAGAATTCCTTGCCATTATAAATTAAGGCCTTCCAACCATTATGTGTAGCTGAAAATGATTCACGTAAGGTTGAGATAACATATTTAAATTTAAATTCCTTTGCCATTTGCTCAAAAATTTTATGATATCCCTCAGCACCTGTTTCACCAGCTTCAACATTTGCATCAGGCTTGAAGCCTAAACAAAGCTCAGCATCCTCCTCATTTCCTATGCAAACATCTACATACTCCATTAAAGGTTTCATTACAGAAATGGCCTTTTTTGATGTCCATAGTTTCTTACGGAAATTTAAATCAACAGAAACTGTTACTCCATGACGCTTTGCAGCCTCACAAGCAAGTCTAGTAAGCTCTGCAGCCTTATTTGAAATTGCAGGTGTAATACCAGACCAATGGAACCAGTCTGCCCCCTCCATAATTGCATCAAAATCAAAATCCTCTGGTTTTGCTTCTGCTATTGCAGAATTAGCACGATCGTAGATGACCTTAGATGGACGCATAGATGCTCCAGTTTCTGCATAATAAATACCAACACGATCTCCACCACGAGCAATAAATTTAGTATTTACTCCATATCTTCTTAATGCATTAACTGCAGACTGTCCTATTTCATGCTCAGGAAGCTTAGTTACAAAATAAGCATCATGTCCATAATTAGCACAAGAAACTGCAACATTTGCTTCTCCTCCTCCATAAATTACATCAAATGAATCTGCTTGAACAAAGCGCATATTTCCTGCTGGGGATAATCTTAGCATGATTTCACCCATTGTTACTACTTTTGCCATAAAACTTGTTTTCTCCTTTTCCTAATCAACTCTAATTTTTATAACTGCTTTTTCTACAATCTCATCATTTACCTTGCATTTCGCTAAGTGAATATCTTCTTTAAATACTAAGGCGAATCCCTCTTCAAGAGTAAAATAAATTGTATCCTTTGCAGCACTATATTTTGTAACATCCTTATCTGAATTATAAGGTGTAGTTACCTGAAGTGATGGATTAGAAATATCTGTAAAACCAAATAGTTCCTTTCCCTTGAGCACAATTTGTAAATCTAAATAGTGCTCATGATTTTCAAAAAAACATTCGTCCAAGGGTTTTGCTACATATGTATCACGATTGACATAAACATTCTTTCCATCAATTTCTGTCTTACCCTTTGGCAGTGTAAGCAAATCATGATTTAAAACATAATCTATCGCAGTGTCTATGTTTTTACTTATTCCTTTATAACGCTTTAAATCTCTCAATTTTCCTATTATCATTTTTATATCCTCTATCTAACAACCTCAGCAGACCCATTTGCCTCCATAAATGTTTCTATGTCATCACAGGAAAGCACTAGTGCATCTCCATATATCGTATGCTTTAACACAGAAGCATTTAATCCATATCGAACTGCATAAGCCGGATCTGCAAAGTTTTTTAATAATCCATGAATGACTCCAGAGGCAAAGGCGTCTCCTCCACCAATACGATCATATATGTTAAAACGGATAGGGTCTGTCAATTCCCAGCTTAAATCCTTATTTTCCAATTTAAAATAATAGCCAGCCAAGGAATTTTCAGTAGCAGAATAAACTACTCTATCTGTACCAAAAATATATTTTAGATTATATTTTTTTATCATCTTAGGAAATACATTTCTTCTTTTTTCAGATAATGTAGTTCCTGTAAATTCATCATCCAATGGTATTTCTAAAATCGTATTTGCATCATAAAAGCTTGCAAACACAATATCCACATAATCCATAAATTGCTTATAAACTGGACGTGCTTCCTCAACTGTCCAAAGCTTAGACCGATAATTAAAATCGAAGCTTACAGGTACACCGTATTTAATGGCCTCCTTACAAGCACGCAAGGCAACTCTTCTTACTCTTTCTCCCAAGGCTAAGGTTATCCCACTTAAATGAAACCATGTTGCATCTGAAAATATTTCCTTCCAATCAAATTCATCTTCTTGAATTCTTGTTATTGCAGAATGCTTACGATTATATATAACCTTAGATGGTCGTCCACCAAAACCAGTTTCTAAAAAATAGATACCAATCGTAGAAGAGCCACGAACTACATACTGGGTATTCACTCCATGAGAGCGCAAGTGAGTTACTGCACCATCCCCCAATTGATTTGGTGGAAGCTTAGATATAAAGGCAGTCTGATGCCCCATATGCGATAATGCAACAGCAACATTTGCCTCTCCACCCCCATAATTAACCATAAAGGAATGGGTTTGATTAATGGTAGAATAATCTGGTGTAGATAGCCTAAGCATAATCTCACCAAAGGTTAATATCTTTTCCATATTACTTCTTTAATTCAGCTCTAGTTCTCTTAACTTCTTCCACAAAGCGTGCTGCCATTGCAGTTACAGCAGCAAAATCTCCTTTTTTGGCACCTGCAGTCATAGATGAGCCTGCAGAAACAGCAACAACACCAGCCTTAATCCAATCAGCTATATTGTCAACATCAACCCCACCAGATGGCATAAGGTTCGCATAAGGAAGTGGTCCCTTAACATCTTTAACAAATCTAGGTCCAAGAATATCCCCAGGGAATAATTTAATCACATCACATCCAGCATCTAAAGCCATTTTAACCTCACGAACTGTCTGTGTTCCTGGAACATAAGGAACCTGATATCTATTACATAATTTTGCAACCTCCTCATCAAAGCAAGGAGATACGATAAATTTCGCTCCATTTAAAATAGCAGATCTAGCTGTTTCACTATCTAAAACTGTACCTGCTCCTATTAATACATTAAGATCTTTAGCATAGGAACTAGAAAGGTTTGCAATAATTTCACCAGCTCCTGGCACTGTATAGGTAACCTCAATTGAATTGACACCACCCTTTATACATGCTTCACAAATTTTCATGCCTTGTTCTGTACTTTCAGCTCTAACTACAGCCACTACACCTACTTCAGCTATTTTGCTTAAAACATCAAATTTTTTCATTTTCCAAGATACCTCTTTCTTTTTTCATTCCTTTAAAATACTCACATTTCTATTATAAATTGATTTCCATATTTTGTCAATGAAAGCCTTACCATTAAAACAATATTATTATTTCCATTTTTCTACATTTTACACTTTTCAACGTATAATACTTCTTTTTCACATTAGTACTTACCACATTAGTTATACCAAAAGTTAATCATTTTAAAGTACTGTTTTTAAGAAAAAAATCTTAGGAAAATCCCAAGATTTCATTTTTTTATTTTAAGCCATGACAATATTTATATTTTTTTCCACTACCACAAGGACATGGTTCATTTGGACTTATACGTACCTTTTTTTCATCTGGCTTTCTTTTTACAGACTCATCCTTTACCTCATTTGTTGTTAATCCCTTCATAGGATCCTCTTCTTCCTTAGGTAATTGAATTTGAATTTTTGTATGCGTAATGTATTTAAGAATTTCTAAATTAATATTCTCATTTAATTTTTGGAATCTTGCATAGCCCTCTTGTTGGTAAATTTCTAATGGATTCGTTTGGGCATAGGATTGTAATACAACACCTTGACGTAAACCCTGCATATCATCAATATGTTTCATCCAATATTGATCTAACACCCTTAAGGAAACATCCTTTAAATAAATATCAAATAAATTTTCTGGTAAATTTAAACTATATTTTTCTTTTGCTTCCTTAGCAACATTCTTATTTGCTTCCATGAAAGCATAGGCCTTATCACAAATATAATCTATAATTTGCTCATCATCTAAAGTCTTTAACACATTGACATCAATAGAATTTGGAGGCAAAATAGTTCCATTAAAATTTTGAGCAATCGCATCATCATCTATTTCAAAACGCTTAGAATTAATTTGCTTCATATGAGAATAGCTGATATTTTCAACTGCTCTACGAATCATATTCTTTATTAAATCCTCAAGGTTTTGTACCTTAACAATCTGCATTCTCTGTTCATAAAATATTTCTCTTTGACGACGAATGACATCATCATATTTTAAAACATTCTTACGAGAATCAAAGTTGTTACCCTCCACTCTAGTTTGAGCAGAGGTTACGGCTCTAGACACCATTTTAGAAGTAATAGGAGCGTCTAAATCTCCTGTATCCTTATTCATAAGATTGATAATCATGGCTAATCTATTTTTAAAGGTATCCCCTCCAAAGCGTTGAATTAAATCATCCTCTGTAGAAATATAAAATTGAGAAAAGCCAGGATCTCCTTGACGACCAGAACGACCTCTGAGCTGATTATCAATACGACGAGATTCGTGACGTTCTGTTCCTAAAACAACCAAGCCACCTAACTCTCTTACACCTTGTCCCAACTTGATATCCGTACCACGACCTGCCATATTTGTTGAAATAGTTACACTCTTTAATTGTCCAGCTTTCGCAACAATTTCTGCCTCCCGTTCATTATTCTTAGCGTTCAAGATTTCATGAGGAACTCCCATTTTTCTTAACATGCTAGATACTAGCTCAGAGGTTTCAACATTTGCAGTACCTACAAGTACAGGCTGCCCTATTTCATATAAACGCTTAACCTCATTCACTAAGGCATGAAACTTTGCCTTTTGAGAAACAAATATTAAATCAGGCATATCCTGACGAATAACAGGTAAATTAGTAGGAACCTCAACAACATACATATTATAAATATTTCTAAATTCTTCTTCCTCTGTTTTAGCTGTACCTGTCATACCAGAAAGCTTATTATACATTCTAAAGAAATTTTGATACGTTATTGTTGCAACCGTCTGCGTTTCCTTCTTGATTTCAACATTCTCTTTAGCTTCAATCGCTTGATGTAATCCCTCAGAATATTGTCTTCCCTTTAAAATACGACCTGTAAAGGTATCAACAATTAAAACCTCTCCATCCTGTACAACATATTCTTTACCGTTTGCAAAAATATAATTAGCCTTCATAGCATTATTAATCGCATGAACCAATTCAACATATTGCAAATCATAAATATTAGATACATTAAATACTTGCTCTGCCTTAGCCATACCTGAAGGTGTAAGCTGAACATGACGTGATTCGATATCAATTTCATAATCATTCTCAGTTAAACGCTTTGCAAAGGTATCAGCTCGTAAATATAAAGCAGAATTATTTTTTGGGGCGCCAGAAATGATTAATGGCGTTCTTGCCTCATCAACTAAAATGGAATCGACCTCATCAATAATTGCACAATTTAACCCCTTAACTTGTGTAATTTGATTTTCATTTCGTACCATATTATCTCTTAAATAATCAAATCCCAATTCACTATTAGTGGAATACAAAATATCACAGGAATATGCCTCACGCTTTTCCTCTGTAGTAAGCTCTCTTACATTTAAGCCAACCGTTAAACCAAGGAAGCGATAAATTTCACCAATTTCTCCTTCTACCTCACGTCTAGCTAGATATTCGTTGACAGTGACAATATGTACACCCTTCCCCCCTAAGGCATTTAAATAAGCTGGTAAAACAGCTGTTAAGGTCTTACCTTCTCCTGTTTTCATTTCTGCAATATTACCACCATGAATGGCAATTGCACCAATTAATTGTACATGGAAGGGCTTCATACCTGTAACACGATAGGCAGCCTCTCTAGCAACTGCATACGCTTCTATTAATATATCATCTAAAGAAAGTCCATTTTTTAATCTTTCTCTAAATTCCAATGTTTTATTTCTTAAATCTTCATCTGTTAAAGCTTGGATTTGGCCTTCTAATGCTTCTATTTTTAGAGCAATACGAGCACAACGCTTCATTTCTTTATAGCCTGAATCTAATAATTTCTTTAATCCCATTGTCTTCACTCCAGAGGATAGTCCTCTTCCTTCCTACAAAATAACACATTCTATAATACTATAATCTTTGCTTTTTTTCAAGATTTATGCAAGAATATTGTGTTTTAACCGCAAGGAAAAAGGCTTATAAAATATTACAAGCCTTAAAAATTCCAATCATTTTATTTTGTTGTTGTTTCAATCACGGCATAGTTGCCATCATTTCTCAAGTAAATTACGTTAGTTTTACGTGTTTCTTTATCTAAATAAATAAAGAAATCATGTCCCAATAACTCCATTTGATCGATAGCTTCTTCCCGACTCATTGGTTCCAAATCCACATTCTTATCGCGAACAACTCTTTCTGTCATAGGCTTCTCATCAGCAATACGAATTCCTTTTTTTCCCAATTTGTCCTTAACACGATCATTATAATGACGAACTTGCCTTATAAGCTTATCTGTTGCACCATCTATAGCGGCATAGATATCTACATCTTCTACTTCTGCACGAAGTATGATATTTTTGGCTGGAATTGTCACTTCTACCTTATGGAAGGTTCTATACACCTTACATACCACACGCGCGTTCAAATTCTCATAATCTGGCAATAAGCCCTCTAGCTTTGATAGCTTTTTTAAAGCATACTCCTTATTAGGATCTGATGGCGTAAATCCATTTTTTCCAACAATTTCTACCTTCATAAAATATCACTCCTTTTCTACCTATATTATAACATAAGTGAAAAACGTTTTCAATAGATTAAAGCTTATATACATTCTGCGCTTGTAACCCTTTTTCACCAACAACTAGGTCAAACTCAACCAATTGGCCTTCATTCAAAGTTTTAAAACCCTCATCAAGAATACTACTATAATGAACAAAAATATCATCATAGTTTTCCTTAATGATAAAGCCATAGCCCTTTTCATTATTAAACCATTTAACTTTACCTACTAGCATATTCTTTACCTCCCTTAAAGTCTACTATTATCATACCTTTTTATCCCAATATTTTCAATAAAAAGAGTACCAAAAAAAACGACTATTTTTTCAATTCACAACAGACTAAAAGAATTGACTTATGTTCCACATCAGCGATAAAGCTTAACAGTTCTAAACTAAAATCTGTCAATCGATAGCTTTCTAAAAATATAAAAAAGTAATTCCTATGAAGATGAATTAATCTTTCGACAATTTTAGAAATTTCCCTAATATAAGCATTTAAATACAGCTTATAAATTGATTTAAAAATAGAGACAAATCTAACCACATAATTTTCTAATGGAATGTCCTCATGATAAAGCTCTATCGGATAAGAATTTTGACAAGCGTTACAAATATAATATTTTTTGGTCTCAAAAAAATTTAGAAAGCTTCTTTTAACAATAAATTCTTTCTTACAATTATAACAGATCATTAGAATACCTCCATAAGAAGTATTTCTTATATTTTTAAATTTTTTATCATAAAATAAAAAAATGCTTATAAACACTATTTTATGTCTATAAGCATCCATTAACTTAAGCATTGAATTTATCAGAATCCATTCTAAATTCATTAATTATAGATGCCCCAATCAAAATATCAGCACGAATTCTTTCTAATTGCTTATGATCTAAAGGCTTAGAAATATTAACCTCTAAAGAATCTCCATTATTATTAATCAGTATATAGAGGTTATCATGCATGACTGCATAATAAATTCCTCCTACATACATTTTTTCAAGCTCAAGCATTTTTTGAATCATATAGGGAGTTAAAAGATAAAAGCCATCCTCTTTAGAGCTTGCATAGCATTTAAATTTTTTATTAAACTCCGTAACCTCTGTTTCAAATTTTACTAAATCTCCTGCTTGAAACCCACGCATTGGCTGATTGACTACCTTAAGCTCCTTATGAATATCTCTTTTAAAGTCAATTTTAATAATACGTCCCTTAAAATATTTTTGATAGGAAACCTGACGATGCCCATGTGAATCTCTAGTGACAACCTTTTCCTCTAACACACAGTCACACATTTCATAAAACACATCATTATAGGTACAGGATATATAATCCTCCATTTGATATCTATCTGGTCTACTCCCCAATCTAAGGGAATTAATTTCATCCATATCTATTCCTCTATCTCTTTGATAAAAAGCGTGAACTCCTAATTCCTCAGAAATTAATTTTTTTACCACAGAATCCTTAAATATTTTTTTGAATTTTTTCACATCAGAAGAGGCAACAAAAATTAACACAAAGGCAATCACTAAAAGAATAAAACCCCCAAAGAATAAAAAAGTAATACCAATACCCAAAAGAATAAGAATACCAGATAGTATATACATATTTCGATTTTTTCTATAAACTTTTTGACGCTCCTGTTCAAGTGCTTCTAAATTTAATTGTTTTACTTCCATAACTATCACCATAAAAATTATAATCGATTTATTAAAAATTTTAAAGAAAAAAATCCTGAAAATAAAAATTTTAGGATTTTTTGTTTAAATGATATACAATTTCTTTTAATTCCTTGGTAATAATATCTATTTTTTCATTTAGAAATTCATCGTCTAAATTGTCAATTCCCAATAAATAATCAGTAGATACATTGAAGTATTGAGCCATTTTACGAATAATATCACTATGCATTAATGTATATTCGTTGATATAATTATCCAAAGTTCTTCTTTCAATCTCTAAATCACTTGCAATTTGCTTTCTTTCTAGCCCTCTAGATTGAATGATTTCTGCTAGTCTTGTCTTCATTGTAACAACTCCAAATCTCTTTTCTCCTATTCTATCATTATTTTATAATCTTTCCCGTTTATGGAAAGAAATACCTCGAAAAGGAAAAAAAGTCTCGAGTTTTTTACTCAAGACTTGCAGTTTTTATATACTTTTTACAGCTTTTATTATAATGTCCATAGCATCTTTTAAGGAAAGCTCTTCTTTTTCTAACGTCCTTCTATTCTTCAATTCTACAAAGCCTTCCTCACTTCTTTTTCCACATATTAGCATATAAGGTATTCCCATCAGCTCCCAATCCTTAAACTTAAAGCCTGGCTTAGCATTTCTATCATCTAAAATAACTTCTATTCCTTCCTTATTTAAATATGCATAGGCTTCTAAGCTAAGCTTTTGTTGACTCTCATCATTATAATTGATTGGTACAATCACGGCATGATATGGTGCAACATTCAGTGGCCATTGAATTCCATAGGCATCATGATACTGTTCTACAATGGATTGCATTGTTCTTGAAACTCCAATTCCATAGCATCCCATAACCATAGGCACATTTTTGCCTTCCTCATTTACATAGGTGCAACGCATTGGCTCACTATATTTCGTTTGAAGCTTAAAAATTTGCCCTACTTCTATACCACGTTCTAATTTCATTGGCTTCCCACATTCTGGACAAAGATCACCCTCCACATTCTTTCTTAAATCACATACCTTACCAGTGAAATCTCTTTCAAAATTAGCATGAATGTAATGATATCCTTTCTCATTAGCTCCCATTACAAAATTAGAAAGCTTAGTAACCTCATAATCTACATAAATATCACAGGAAAGATCTTTAGGCCCTACAAAGCCATGTACACTATGTAAAGACTCTATCTCAGCATCACTAGCCAATTCTAAATAATTCTCATTCGAATTTAAGGCATTTACTAGCTTAACCTCATTTACCTCACGATCTCCACGTACAACTACTGCAACAAGCTTTTCATTGACATAATCATGATAAATTAAAGTTTTTACTGTTTTATTTGGATTCACATTTAAAAATGTAGAAATCTCTTCAATCGTTCTTTGGTTTGGCGTAGATACCTTTTCTAATAATAGCTTTTCCTCAGCCTCTGCCTCAATAGGCATGGAAGTTGCCTTTTCGACATCTGCAGCATATCCACAAGCATCACAATACACTATTTCAGATTCTCCTATATCAGATAAAGCCATAAATTGATGGGAGCCATTTCCACCAATATTTCCTGTATCTGCTAAAACCACCTGATAATGTAGACCTAATCTTGTAAATATTTTAGAATATGTATCATACATATTTTGATAGGATACGTCCAATCCCTTCTCATCCTTATCAAAGGAATAGGCATCCTTCATCAAAAATTCTCTACCACGCATAAGTCCAAAGCGTGGACGTCTTTCATCTCGATACTTTGTTTGTATCTGATAGATATTCATAGGTAAGCTTTTACTAGACTTTATCAAATCACGTGCAAGAGTAGTAAATACCTCCTCATGCGTTGGTCCCAAACAAAATTCTCTTTCATGACGATCAGAAAAACGCATCAATTCTGGTCCATACTTACTCCAGCGACCAGATTCTATCCATAATTCCTTAGGCTGTAATGCTGAGCATAAAATTTCTATACCACCAGCCGCATCCATTTCCTCACGAATAATCTGTTCTATTTTATGTAGAACACGAAGTCCTAAGGGTAAAAATTGATATACTCCTGCGACCTGAGATTTCATCATACCTGCACGCAGCAATAAAACATGAGAATCTATTTTTGCCTCCTGTGGAGCTTCCTTTAAGGTTGAAATTAACATTTTACTTGCTTTCATATCAACTAGCACTTCCTTTTTTAATAAAACACAACAAATTATAACATACTATAAGTATAAAATCTATTGTAATAAAAGCATTTTCTTAAAACTTTTTCACACTTTTACTTTTCATTTTACAAATTATATAGTAAAATAAGATAAAGATTTCGCGATGGAGGAAATTTATGGATAAAATTATTGCCAAAAATGAACTAGGTATTTTTGCCCTAGGAGGTCTTGGTGAAGTCGGGAAAAATATGTACTGTATAGAATATTTGAACCAAATTTTTATCATTGATTCTGGTATATTATTTCCTGATGAGCACCTATTAGGCGTAGATTACGTCATCCCAGATTATACATATCTTGAACAAAATCAACAAAAAATTGTTGGTCTTTTCATTACGCATGGACATGAAGATCATATTGGAGGAATTCCCTTTCTATTAAAAAAGGTCTCTATTCCCAAAATTTTTGCAGCAGGCGTTGCAGTTGATTTAATAGAAAATAAGCTAAGTGAATACCCTGACTTATTATCTAAATTGCAAATTGTAGAATTCAAGGCTCATTTCACCTATAAATTTAAAGGTATAGAGGTTTCCTTTATAAGGTTAAATCATTCTATCCCAGATGCATACGCAATATGCTTTACTACAAATTTAGGTATCATCATGCATACAGGAGATTTCAAGATAGATTTTACTCCTGTAGGACCTGCTGCCGAATATGAAAAGCTAGCATCTTTGGGACAAAAGGGTGTACTATGTCTACTTGCTGATTCTACTAATTCCTTAAGAGAGGGATTTACAGAATCCGAAAGAAAAATTGGTGCCTCTATTAAGGAGTTATTTTCAAAGGTAGAAAATCGTATTATAGTTGCAACCTTTGCATCTAACATATTTAGAATAGAGCAAATTATTGAGGCATGTGTTGAAGCTAAGAGACATATAGCTATATTTGGACGTTCTATGGAAAAAGCTATTGAAATTGGACAACAAATTGGCTACATCAAGCCTCCAAAGGGAACCATTATAGAAGCAAATGAAATTCATAAGTTTAAACCACATGAGCTATGCTTTCTATGTACTGGTTCTCAGGGAGAGCCTCTTGCAGCCTTATCTAGAGTTGCAAATGGTTCACATAAAACGATTAAATTAATACCTGGAGATACAATCATCTTCTCTTCTAGCCCTATTCCTGGAAATCAAGAGGGAGTAAATCGAACCATCAATTTGCTATTCAAGCATGGCGCTAATGTCATTACACATTCTCCAATTACGGATACACATACCTCAGGACACGCTTCTATGGGAGAACAAAAGCTAATGCTTTCCTTAATCCGACCAAAGTATTTTCTACCAATTCACGGAGAATATCGTATGCAAAAGGTACATGGAAATACAGCTATAGAGTGTGGTGTAAAGCCTGAAAATGTTTTTGTGCTTGAAAATGGAGAGGTACTTGCGTTTAGTGAAACTGGAGCTAGAATTGCTGGTAAGGTTCCTTCAGGAGAGGTATATATTGATGGTACAGGAATTGGAGATATTTCCTCTGCTATTATACGTGAAAGAAAATATCTTTCTGAAGATGGTATGTTTGCTTTAGTAATTACAATAGATACGCAAAAAAAAGAAATACCATTAGAGCCACAAGTAGTTTCTCGTGGATTCATTTATATGAAGGATAGCGAAGAGCTTACGAAGTCCATTGTGATGGAAGCACAAAAATTTCTAGTAGCAGAAATGAAAAAAATGAAGGTTCTAAATTTAAATTCCTTGAAATATGGTCTTACAGAGTTTTTAAATCATTTGATTTATACTAAAACTGACCGCAAACCAATTGTAATCCCTATCTTTATGTCGGTAGATGCAAAGAATTAATGACTAGAAAAATTTCTAGTCTTTTTTATATCCTCTAAGAGTAATGGAATTTGGGTTAAAGTAGGTAAGGGAAATTTATGTTCTTCAATAGCTAAAAAATGCGTACAGCCTAAAAGAAAAGCCTTACCCTTATACGCCTTTAATTCCTCTAAATATTTAGTGATGCTTTCCTTTTTTTCTATAGCCTTTATAAATTCTGTTCCATCATATACCTGTACAGGATAATGATTTTTCGCATAGGTGATTGTGGCTCTTGAGCCTAATAAAATATACTCATTTGTTAAATTTGGCTTAAAGTAATCAAAGATACCAATGACTGGAATAGTTAAGCTGTACTTTAAAAATGCAAGTGCATAGATGGATAAGGTATTGCAAGCTAAAATAATTAACTCTACTTTCATTGAAATTAAGATATTTGCTAAATAGAAGGAACGCTTCAATAAAAATTCCTTTGATTTTGTTCCATAGGGAAAAAATCCTTGATCTAAAAGAATTAAAAGCTGGTCTTCCTTTTTCTTGATTTTTTTTGCAACAGCAAGTCCTCCCTTGCCACTATCTATTATGCCAATTCTCATTCTATCACCATATAATCCTATGTTATAGAATAAAAAATTATATAAAAAAGACTATAAATTCTATCATTTAAGAACTTATAGTCTTTTGCATTTTAAAGCTTTCCTTTATTTTAAGAAAATAATCTGTTTCATGTTTTACATCCTTTTTAAAAGCATTAAATACTGCCATCGTTACATAGGAATCATCAAAGGCATCGTGAGATTGAGGTGCATAATTTTCATAATAAATTTGAAATAATTTAAACAATCCAGGTTCATTTTGTAAATGATAATAGGTTTGAATCAGCTTTGATAAATTTACAAATCTCATATATTCATTTAAAGAGTCTACCTGATTAAGCACAAAGGATTCACTAAGCATTAAACGATCATTTTTACCAAAAATAACAATGGTTGGATGGTATTTCTTTAGTATCATACTAAAGTCATTATAAAAATCTATATAGGAAATGGAATTCTGATGAAATTCTTTAGCATCTATTTTTAAGAAATTAAGAGTTCTCTTGCTAAGATCCATATGATGATTCGGCTCAATATATTGACTATATCTAGCCATTTCCTCTCCCATACCATTCACTAAGACATATCCTACCTGTATAATTTCTGATATATATCCTTTTCCTTTAAAGGTATAAGAAGGCATTGTCATTTCCAAATCTAGAAACATAATGTTTCCTAAACTGTCTAGAAAGGAGGATAAGGAATTGTCAATTTGAAAGCGATCATAATATTGTATTTTTTCAAAATCATTGAAACGGAAAACCTGATGGACATAATTTACATAATATGCAGCAATTCCATTTTTTATATATGTTTTATCTTCTTCATAATCTAAATCGATATAGGTTCCAGCGTATAGATATCTTTTAAAAAGATTTATATGCCCATTTTGAAAATATAAATAAATGATTCTACTAAAGGTTTTAATTCCTATTATTCTTTTTTTTAATGTAACTCTTTCTATTCTTCCTATAATACGCATACTAATCCTTCTTAATTGAAACTGCTATTCCATCTCCAATGGAAAATACGGAGGTAATGAATCTTTCATTTTCCAATAAATACTCTTGATAGCTTTGAAGCTTGCGAATCAATCCTCTTACAGCTCTAGATTGTCCTTGCCCCTCTTCCTGTACCAAACCATGAAAGCCCATATTATCTGTAACTACTATGCCATGAGAAGCTAATAAGGGGGTATATAATTCGAAAAATTTTGTATATTGAGCTTTGGCAGCATCAATAAATATTAAATCAAAGGATTCCTTTTCAACACAAGAAAAAGCCTCTAATGCATCTGCTTCGATGAGATGGATATGATCTTTAAATCCTGAAGCTTCAATATTTGTCATAGCCTCCAAAACCATTTCCTTGTTTCTTTCTATTGTATATATTTCACTATTACATACTTGGTGCATGCGAATAGCAGAATATCCTATTGCTGTACCTATTTCTAAAATTTTTTTTGGTCTTTGAATTCTAATGATTTGTTCTAAAAAGGCCAAGCCTTCCTCTACAATGATAGGAACATGATTTTGAAGAGCAAAAGCTCTCATCCTTTCCTCCAAAGCTGACCATTTCAAGTGGAAGGACTTATTCGTCGCACCCATCACAATCACATGCTTCATCAGAACAGCCACTACAGCCTCCACAGCTGTGAGAACAGCCTGACTCTGTACTATTACTATAATAGTCGTTGACAAGTTCCTCTAGCATATTCCATTCTTCTTCTGTTTCTACTGCCTGTAAAGCGCCCTTTCCTTCCTTCTCTTCAACATAGATTGCTGCAGAAAGCTGCTCTTCTCCACGAGGCTGAAAAATAACGTAATCCTTTTCAAATTGATCACTGTGATAGGTAAAAAGGATATCACAGGTAACCTCTTTTCCATCCTCCATTGTTAAAACTAAAGTTTTGTCATCCATAATTTTCTCCTTAAAATTTTGTTTTATCTAAATAATTTTGTAAAATAATCACTGCAGCCATTTCATCCTTTTTTTGCTTTCGATTTTCTCTTCGAACATTTCCAGAAATCATAGCACGGTTAACCATTACTGTAGTCAATCGTTCATCTTCTAGTATAACCTGAAGATTCCCTTTTGTTTCAAGATAATCCTTAAAAGTGTAAGAAATTTGGGCACGAATTCCCTGATCACCATTCATATGCTTCGGCAAACCTAATATGACCTTAGTTATTTTTTCTCTTTGGCATAAAGTACATATATATTCAGCTGCTTCTTCATAGGCATCCTCTGGAAAGCGATAGGTTTCTAATGCCCTAGCTAAGAAGCCTAATTCATCCGAAATAGCGATGCCTAAGGTTTTGCTTCCTAAATCTAAGCCTAAATATTTCATTTACAAAGTTCCTTTGCTTTACGAATTGCATCATCAACCTTCGTAATATCTTTTCCACCGGCTTGGGCAAGATCCTTCTTTCCACCGCCACCTCCTTGGCATAGCTTTGCAGCTTCCCTAACTAACATAGCAGCATCTACTGTTTTACTAGCACAAACAAAGGTTACCTTTTCTGTATCTAAGCTTGCTAAAAATACAACATCTAAATTTTTATTATTTCTTAAAGCACATGCCATATCCTTTAATAAATTAGAATCCATAGCATTTACCTTAGTAAACAACATTTTTTCTTCAATAAGAGAATCAAAGCGATTTAAATCAGAAAGCGTGCTTTGGCTTTTCTTTGCCTGATATTCTTTTTCTAAGGCTCTTAAAGCTATTTGCGCTTGATTTACTTCCTCACGCATGGCAAGAATATACCGATATCCCAATGCCTCTGGCTCTTGAAAATTGTACAAATAACGTAAGGCTATACCTTGATTAGAGGCCTCTACAAGAAGCTCATGTGCCTTATGCAAAATTGCTTCTACAGACTTTTTCAAATTTGAGCATGTCTCCTTAACGTAGGACATTGCATTCTTTGAGGAAGAGGCTGTAATACGATAAACTCCACTTCCTATAGATTCAAAGGAGCAAATAGCAAAAGCTTCAATATCCTGTGTGTTTTCAACATGAGTTCCAGCACAGAATTCCTTAGATACACCCATATCTACCACTCGAACTGTAGCACCATATTTCTCACCAAACAACGCCATAGCGCCAAGCTCCTTAGCCTCTTCAATAGGAAGAACTAAGGTATTAACCTTATGAGCCTCTAAAATAAATCGATTCACCATATCTTCAATCTCTAAAATTTGTTCATCAGATAGGGTTGTATAATTATTGAAATCAAAACGACAATAGCTAGCACAAACCTGGGAGCCCTGTTGATGAACATGCATTCCTAAAACCTTTTGTAATGCAGCCTGAAGTAAATGAGCACTAGAATGATTTTTCCTTGTATAAATACGATTTTGTTTATCTACACAGGATAAAACTATATCACCAACTGCAAAAGGATTTTCTTTTAAAATATGTAAATGCTGTCCATTAGGTAGCTTTATAACATCTAAAACCTCTATGTTATCTATGGTTCCTTTATCACAAAGCTGACCACCTGAAAAAGCATAAAAAGGTGTTTCATCTAAAACAATGCCATTTTCAAAAACAGCGATAACCTTTGATTTTTGACTAGCAACATGATATCCGCTAAAGCGAGATTCTTCCTTAAAACTTAAAAATGCTTCATTTTGTCCCGCCATGGAAGCCTCATCCTTACGAGCATTTCTGGCTCGATTTTTCTGTTCCTCCAAGGAACTCTTAAAGCCTTCAATATCTACCTCTAACCCCTGTCCTTTAGCGTACTCTACAGTAAGCTCAATTGGAAACCCATAGGTATCATATAAGGTAAAGGCATCCACCCCAGAAATTACTCGATTAGATTTTGCTACAATAGATTCAAAACGCTTTTCTCCTGCTGCTAAAGTAAATAAGAATTTTTCTTCTTCTGAGGAAATAATTTCCTTTATAATGTTAATTTTCTCTTTTAAATATGGATAAAAAGGATCCATTATCTCTATAACAATATCTACTAATTCCGCCATAAATGGCTTTTCAATTCCTAAGGATTTGGCATACTTAGAAGCTCTTCTCAATAATCTTCGCAAAACATAGCCTCGACCCTCATTAGACATTACCGCACCATCAGCAATAGCGAAGGTCAAGGTTCTCACATGGTCTGCAATGACACGAAAGGCTCTTTGATCCTTGTATTTACTTCCACATATTTCTTCTGTTTTCGCAATGATAGGATGAAATAGATCCGTATCATAATTTGTAGTTGCTTCCTGCATAACACTGCATAGGCGCTCTAAGCCCCAGCCAGTATCTATATTTTTTGAAGGAAGCTCCTTGTAATCCTTACGATCTACGCCCTCCTTAGAGCTATATTGAGAAAATACTATATTTCCTATCTCAATAAAGCGATCATTATCTATATCCTGTTCAATGAGTTCTTTTCCTCGTAGATCATATTTAGAGCCTCGATCAAAAAACATTTCTGTATCAGGTCCACAAGGTCCTTCGCCAATTTCCCAGAAATTACCAGCTAAAGGAATCAAATGTTCTTCTTTAATTCCTTGCTTCATCCATTCTTTTTTTGCTTCACTATCCTCAGGATAGTAAGTGATATATATTTTCTCAGGATCAAAATCAAACCAATCCTTACTGAATAATAGCTCATAGGCATACGCTATTGCTTCCTTTTTAAAATAATCTCCAATTGAAAAATTACCAAGCATTTCAAAAAAAGTATGATGATAGGTATCACCAACATTTTCAATATCATTTGTACGAATACATTTTTGAGCATTGGTAATTCTTGGATTTGTTGGAACCATTGTTCCATCAAAATACTTTTTAAGTGGTGTAACACCTGCATTGGTCCATAAAAGTGTTGGATCATTATGAGGTACTAAAGAGGCAGAAGGCTCTACCTTATGTCCCTTAGATTTATAAAAATCTAGCCACATTTGACGAATTTCACTTGATGACAACTTTTTCATATTCTTACCTCCATCATCAAACCAAAAAATACTTAACGTATAATATTTTACCAAAAATCGGTAGCATTATCAAGAAATAAACCTCTATTCCTCAGAAAAGGTATGCATTTTTCTGAAAATATCCTTTTTTTAAATAGAATCTAGCATTTTTCGAAATTCATTCACTTTTCAGGTATAATAAGGATAGGAGGAGTTAAAATGGATCAGAAGCAATTTATAGAGCTAGTGAAAAGAAAAAGACTCAGCAATTTACTGAGTCAAAAGGATTTAGCAAAAAGTATTCCAATCTCTAAAGTAACTTACTCAAAGATAGAAAATCATCAACAAAATCCTAATTTTTTTGTCATTCGACGTTTAGCAGAAATCCTTGATATTGATTTAAATATAATCAAGGAAGAGCAATCCTTGATTGTCTTTTATGATTAGCTCATATTATTTAAGCATAGTGGGATCTCTATCTATAGGAGATCCCTTTTTCTTATTCAATATTAATTTTTTTTAAGACTTGCTTCATAGGCTTTTTTACACAATTGCATTCGCTAAGCATCATACCAACAAATACACCTAAGCCTAACATCATGATTTTTTTCAATTCTATTCACCCAAATATAGTTTCTACCAGAAAAAATAAATCATAATGGTAATTTATTCCATAAAGCTATAGGGAGTGATTCCTTCCATATCATACTCCCCTAAGGTTTCAAAGGGGATAGTTGAATCTAATATTTTGGTTTCATTCCTACGAATTCCTTGTAATAAATTTAATAATCCTGTTTGTCGAAGAGGCTCTAAAGCCTTAACAGCCTCTCTTAGCGTATAGATATCTCCTAAAAGAATTAGTTTCTTTTTAGCACGTGTTATCGCTGTATATATTATTTTTTTTCTTAGCATCATATGATAATTTGGTAAAATAGGCATGATAACATTATCATACTCGCTACCTTGAGATTTGTGGATAGATATCGCATAGGCTAAACGAAGGTTATCTATTTCTTTTACAGGATAATTTACCATTCTACCATCAAAATCTATAAATAAAGTATCCTTATCTTTGATTTTTTCTATTCCTTTAATGATACCAATATCTCCGTTCATCAATTGTAGGGTTGGATCATTTTTAAGCTGTAACACCTTATCATTCTTTTTAAAAACTACGGGGTCTCGAACAATTTTTTCTTCCGTAGGATTATATTGATTTGAGATTGCCTCGTTGATAGCGTCTATTCCAGCGACTCCAGCATACATCGGTATCAAAATTTGAATTCCTGTTTGTAAGTCACTTCCTGTAGCAAGGTAGGCATCTAGCATTTTAAAAAGCATTTGCTTTAAATCCTTTGCTTCACAAGGATAAAAATAGACCTCCTTTTTCTGACTAAAGATTCGAAAATCCATTGTCCCTGAAAATACCATATGGGAAAGGTTTACTATATTAGAATCCTTAGCCTGACGCATGATTTCAAAAAGCTTAACTGTCGTAAATAAATCAGAGGCAATAACATCATGAAATACATTCCCAGGCCCAACAGAGGGAAGCTGATTTTCATCTCCAACTAAAATGACCCTAGCACTTAAAGGAATTGCCTTAAATAAAGAAGCCGCTAAATTAATATCAATCATTGAAGCCTCATCAATAATGGCCAAGGAACAGGAAAGCGGACTATCCTCTGAAAAGGTAAAGCCTCCCTCATAATTATATCCTAAGGCTCTATGGATGGTTGTAGCTTTAAACCGGGTCACTTCACTCATTCGTTTGGCAGCACGTCCTGTTGGAGCCATCATAATAATCTTACTATCTAGTTCATCGCTAGGAAAGGTTAATTTATTTAAAATTGCATAGCTTCGTAAAATCCCATTAATAATCGTAGATTTTCCTGTACCAGGTCCTCCTGTTATAACCGTTAGCTTGTTTTTTAAAGCCTTATAAATAGCTTCCTGTTGTAAATCTGTATAGGTTATAGAAATATCCTTTTGGACATTTTCTATCGCCGCTTTTATCTTTTCATCGCTATATTCCTTCGTATATTGCTTTTGTAAGCGTTGAATTGCCTCTGCACAGCGAACTTCACTTTTATATAAAATAGGATCATAATATCTATCCTCATCTACAACTATCTTCTCATTTTGAACTAAGTTTACTAAAGCAGCTTCTAAATCCTTCATAGAAATAAGAGGATTATGCTTTAACAAAGAATAGCTCGAATTCAAAAGCTGCGTAGAGGTCAAAAAAGTATAGCCCTGCTGGTAACATACTGTATTTAATGTATAGCGTACTGCCTCTCTTAACCTAAGAGGATCATTTTCCTGAAAGCCTAGTCTCATAGCCAAATCATCACTTTTTCTAAATCCAAAGCCATCCACATCATAAATAAGTGAATAGGGATTTTCCTCTATTCTAACTGCCGCCTCTGTTCCATAGATGTCATAAAGACGATAGACCATTTTATTCGTCAAGCCAAAGCTATAGAGCTTGATAACAACCTGCTCCTGTGCATAGTTCACCTTTAAGGTTTCCACAATAACCTTCTTTTTAGGCTCACTCATTTGCTTTATTTGATCTAGCACATCTGGATTTTCTAAAATTTTTGTAATACAATCCGTTCCTAACTCATCAACTATATACTTAGCCATTCTAGGACCTATACCAAAAAATTTATCACTAGATAAATACGAAATTAGCCCTTCTTTAGAAAAAGAATTTGTGCGGGTATAGGATTCTATTTTAAACTGTTTTCCGTATTTTGAGTGCTCAACAAAGCTTCCCACAAATTCGTATTCTAAGCCTTCCTCCAATTCAATAAAAGAGCCAACAATAATAACTTCCTTCTTATCCTTAGTAAAAATTTTAGCTACCTTATATAATGAGTCATCACTTTTATAAACATACGAATCAATGCTTCCATAAATAATTTGATTCATTAATATTTTCTTCTTTCTTGATTATAATAAACTTCATCAATTAATGCTCCACCTAAACAAATCTCATGATCATAAAGAACTATAGCTTGTCCTGGTGTTACAGCACGACATAGTCCTGGATAAAACACTTTAATAGTAGTAGAATCAATATATTCAATCTCAACAGGAATATCCTTTTGACGATATCTAAATTTTGCAGTATAGGGATGATGCTCTAAGGGCTTATCGGTTATCCAATTTAAATCCTTAGCAATACACCAATTTGATTCAAGATATAAACTATCGTGTCCTTGCCCAACAATTAGCTCATTCTTTTCTAAATCCTTGCCACACACAAACCATGCCTCTGACCCATAAGCATTAGATCCACCAATGCCTAAGCCTTTACGCTGTCCAATCGTATAGTACATTAAGCCATCATGCTTCCCTATGATTTCTCCAGAGGGAGTGACCATATTTCCTGGCTGAGCTGGAAGATAATTTTTCAAAAATTCCTTAAAATTTCTTTCCCCTATAAAGCATATACCCGTTGAATCCTTTTTCTCTGCAGTATAAAGTTTTGCAGTTAAAGCTATTTTTCGTACATCTGACTTTAGTAAATGACCAATAGGAAAAATGGCCTTTCTCAACTGCTTCTGACTTAGCATACATAAAAAATAGGTTTGATCTTTATTTTCATCTACTCCTCGTAATAGATAGCTTTTCTCCTGTTCATGACGTACCTGTGCATAATGCCCCATAGCAATATAATCAGCTCCTAGTGCCTCTGCTTCCTTTAAAAAGGCATTAAACTTGATATATTTATTACACATTATATCTGGATTAGGAGTTCTTCCCTTCTTATATTCATTTATAAAATAGGAAAATACTGTATTCCAATATTCCTCAATAAAATCAATCCTATGAAGAGGTATGTCTAATTGTTCTGCTACTTTCAGAGCATCTTGATAATCTTTTTCCTGTGGACATATCTCATCCAATAAATCAGGATTACCTAAAATATCATGGTTAGTTGCAGAATCCCAATTACGCATAAACATTGCTTCTACTTCATATCCATCATCCTTAAGTAGTTTCAATGCTACACTAGAATCAACCCCACCAGAAAGACCTAATATGACCTTTTTCATAACTCTTCACCACCTCATATAAAATATTTTAGCACAGATATCTAAAATATTCTAGAAAAGACTTATTTTTTTTTGTATAATAGAGTTTAGGTGATGATGATGCAAAATGAAAACGAGCATACCTATGACAATGGATTTCATCCAAAAGAGGTACATTTAAAGGAGAATTATAAATTTTATAATCAAAATATTTTCTTTCGTTTTTTTTCAATGCTTACAAAATGGTTCACACGAATTTGGATTATTTTTCCTAGGATATTTTTAGGAATTCACGTTAAAGGTAGAAAAAACAAAAGAAAGGTTAAGGGAGCTATCATGGTATCTAATCATATCCATCAGCTAGATGCTTTCTTCTTAGTAACGACGATGTATTATAGAAAATGCTATGTCACCATGCTAGAAAGTAATTTAGGTTTTGGCATAGTTTCTAAATATATGCGTTTGGCTGCAGCTGTACCTATACCTACAGAACGAAGACTTCTAAGAAAATTCAGTGAAGAGACTGGAGAAATTTTAAAAAAAGGAAGAAATGTTCTCTTCTATCCTGAGGCTGCCTTAATGCCCTATTGTAATCATATAAGAAATTTTTTACCTGGAGCTTTTCATTATGCTGTAGCAAATGAACGTCCTATTCTTCCTTGCTGTTTTACCTTTCATAAGCCTAAAGGTATTTATAAATTATTTAGAAGAAAAAAGCCAGTGATTCATTGTAATATATTAGAGCCTTACTTCATCCAACCAAAGGAAACAAGGAAAGAAACAATAGAACATGCTACAAAAGAGGTTCATGACATTATGGAAAGCTTTTTTATAAAGCATAGTGATTATTACTATGAGAATGGTAATAAAAAAGAAAGCGAATAGTGTAGTGTAATAAAGAGGACTTATTTATTATAAACTCCTCTTTTTCTTTTACTTTTAAAGAAAGCTTTATGATAATTTGTATAAAAAAAGAAAACCTTTTAGAAGTTTGCAGAATACATGCTTTTTTTAGAAAATGCATTTTCTTTTAATTACAATAAAATTGTGCTATGATAAACTCAGGTGAGGTATATGACTGAATTAGATTTGAGGTATCAAAGCAGTAAGGATGTAACTAAAAGTACTATTTTAGGATTCTTTATAGGTCTTGCAGTAATTGTACCGGGAATTAGTGGTTCTACTATGGCAATCATTTTTAAGCTTTATGATAAATTATTATATGCTATGGGAAATCTATTTAAAAGCTTCAAGCTTTGTATTTTATTTTTACTTCCTATAGGGATAGGAGCAATTTTAGGCTTTGTGTTAGGATTTTTTACAATACAAAGACTTTTAACTATACTCCCCTTTGCCATAATGGTATTCTTTGGTGGACTTATGATAGGAGCCTTTCCAGCAATCACAAATGAAATAAAAGGAGAAAAAGTTACCTCTGCTAAAGGCTTTTTATTTTTACTTGGTTTATCTATTCCTATTTTTATTAGTATATCCTCTACTTTTATACAAGAAGGAAATCAAAGCCTAGAATCTATTGAATTTTATCAATATATATTCTTTCTAATCCTAGGCTATGTTATTGCAATTACTCAAATTGTCCCTGGATTAAGTGCAACAGCTATCCTCATGGCATTTGGATACTTTAAGCCGCTCATGGATTCGGTAAATCTTACTTATATCCAAAACAATCCTAAAATACTTAGTGTTTATCTATGCCTAATTGTAGGTTTTTTTATAGGTCTTACAACCTTTTCTAGTTTTCTTTCTAGTGTCTTAAAAAAGAACAGAATCTATGCATTCTTCTTGATTGTTGGATTATCCTTAGGATCTATCTTTACCATATTTTTTAATCCTGACATCTATGAGGTTTATCAATCGTGGATTCATGGAAATATATCCTTTGGTCTGGATTTAGGCTTAGGAATTTTACTGTTTATTATTGGCATATTACTATCCGCAAGCTTTTTAAAATTTGAAAGAAAGCAATAATAGACTTGTATTACATTGCAACAAGTATTAAAATATCTCATATGAGGTGAGTTATTTTATGTTATGCTTGAGCATTGTTCTTATTACTATTCTTTTAATCATATCTTCAATTATCTTTTTTCCCGTAATAAAAATTAAAGGACTAAGGATGGGATCCTATTGGGTAATTGCCTTACTAAGTGCTTTAGTTCTTTTATGCCTTAAACAGGTATCATGGGATACAATGCTTCAAAGCTTTTTAAGCAATAGCTCAGTAAATCCTATTAAAATTTTAGTTTTATTTATATCAATGACAATCTTATCAATATTTCTTGATGAGATTGGCTTTTTTCATTTTATAGCTTCAAAGGCAACCAAGCTTTTTAAGAATAATCAATTAAAATTATTTTTTGGCTTTTATGCCTTGATTTCTATTTTGACTCTGTTTACCTCAAATGACATTATTATATTAACCTTTACTCCCTTTATTTGCTATTATGCAAAGAATACAAAAATAAATCCTATTCCTTATTTAGTTTTAGAATTTATTGCTGCAAATACATGGAGTATGACGCTTATCATTGGAAATCCTACAAATATTTATTTAGCAAGCTCTATGAACATAGATTTTTTATCTTATCTAAAGCATATGATACTTCCCACTATCTTTGCCTCCATTACATCACTTAGCTTACTATACTTAATTTTTAAGAAACAATTAAGCAAGCCTATGGAGGAATATAAGGCTGACCCTATTATACCTAATCGCTTTTTAACTGCCATTGGTTTAATTCATTTACTACTTGCAACGGGATTATTAGCAATAGCCTCTTACATAGGATTAGAAATGTGGATTATAACCATATCCTTTGCAACAAGTCTTATAATAATTGTCCTTTTATATCTTTGTATAAAAAGAAAAAAAATCACAGTTCTACAAGCAACATTACTTAGAGCACCTTGGAGCTTAATCCCCTTTGTTTTATCTATGTTTGTAATAGTACTTTCCTTAAATGAACAAGGAATCACTAGCCAAATTCAAAGCTTTCTTCAAGGATTACCACAAATCTATTCCTATGGCATTTGTGGAACTATAACAGCCAATTTAATCAATAATATACCTATGAGCGTTTTCTTCTCAAATCTTTTAACAGGTGCAAGCTCTAGTGCTATTTATGCAAGTATAATTGCCTCAAATATTTCCGCCTTTATGACTCCTCTTGGTGCTCTTGCAGGAATAATGTGGATGAGACTTCTTAAAACCTATGATATTAATTTAAGATTTAAAGATTTTATTTTTTATGGCTGTAGCATTGGTATTCCAACTCTACTCATATCCCTAGCAGCTTTATATATTCTTTAATTATACATAGTTCTCCAACCTCCTTACGTTTTTATACACAAAGAAGATGTTTCCATTATATTTATTTTTAAAATGTCCAAATTCACAAACAGGATTTGCATTTGTCCAATGATAACAACTCATTTAAAGAAACAAATTTAAGTAGGTTGTCTAATGTAGTAATTGCCAAAAGATTTTTTAAGTTACTTTAATGACAAAGGTATTCTGCTTTGATACATTTATTTTACATAACTAATACACGATGCTATTTCTGGCTTTTTAGTGATTAGATCTTATCAAACATTACTATCTTTTTTTCGTTTAATCTTCAAAAATTATAAGTTGAATTATAGTTTTATTAAACTTTCTTTATAGTCTTTAACATAATATTTTATATCTTTAGTACCTTTTGAAATGATTGTGTGTCCTTCTTCTTCAAGTAATCGTTTCTGTAAATCTATAGCTTCAGGATATTTAATATTTAATTCACCATCAGCTTTTAAAGTCCTCCAATAAGGTGTAATATTTGTATTTCTTTGATAGCTTGCCCAAGCAACTATATTTACAAATATTCCTGCTGTCATAGGATCAGTAAAATCTACATTGTTTTCTTTTGCTAAATAATCTCTTATTTCACTAACTATTATTAGTTTTCCTTTTGGAACTTTTTTCATTAATTCATCATAATAAATTGGTGGTGCAAAAAACATTTTAGTTCCACCATATTTTTTTATTATTTTCTCGTCTTTAACAATTTCTGTTTTTGGCATTTCCTTATTATTATTCATCATTGCATTAAAATCTTTTTTACTTTCATTAGACATCTTCTTTAACTCCTATCATATCAACAAAATTACTATTTTTCTTTTTTGTATAAAACTAATTTTAGCGATATATTTTTTCTTCAAGTTCAAACTTAAGATGCTCATATTTGTTTTTGAAAATAACAAAAATATAAAAAAACCTCCACTTATTGTAACATTTTCTGTCCAATAAATGGAGGTAAGTTCATCAAATATGGTGCGGGTAACAGGAATCGAACCTGCACTCCTCGGGAACTAGATTCTAAGTCTAGCGCGTCTGCCAGTTCCGCCATACCCGCATTTTTTCTTGACACATTTTTTATTATATATAAGTTGGTTTTGAATGTCAAGAAAAACTTATAAATTATTTTGTTTTTTCAATACAGCGCATTTTTGCACTATGAGCACGGTTGTTAAATTCTATTTCTTCTTCACTTGGAAGGAAAGGTTTTTTAGTAATAAGTTCAAAATCAGGCTGATCTTTGATTATCATTGGTATCCCCTTAGGAATCTGTATTGTACTTTTCTCTTTAAATATCATTTTACAAATACGGTCCTCTAAAGAATGAAAGGTAATGACTACAGCTCTACCATTTTTATTTAATAATTCTAAAGCATCTAAAATACTTTTTTCAAAAACACGCAATTCATCATTAACTGCTATTCTTAAGGCCTGAAAGGTTTGCTTAGCAGGATGTCCTTTACTTCTTAATACCTTAGCAGGTAAGGCGCTTCTGATAATTTCTACTAGTTCTAATGTGGTTCTTATAGGAGCCTCTTTTCTTTTTTCTTCAATTTTTCTAGCGATTGCCTTTGCAAAAGGCTCCTCTCCATATCTAAAAAGAAGCTGAGAAATATCTTCAAAGGAATATTGATTCACAATTGTATACGCAGATAAGTCTTGCCTTTGGTTCATTCGCATATCTAAAGGTGCATCTAATTTATAAGAAAATCCCCTTTCTTGTATATCAAGCTGAAAGGAAGAAACTCCTAGATCATATAAAATTCCATCAATATGATCTACTCCACATTTTGCAAGTTCCTCCTTCAAATTAACAAAATTAGAAGGGATAAATGTATAATTTTGACCAATAGAATCTAATTTCTCTTTGGCTTTTAGAAAAGCATATTCATCCTGATCAAAGCAATATAAATGTCCTGTTGTAAGTTTAGATAAAATTAAGGAGCTATGTCCACCACCACCAGTTGTAGCATCTACATAAATACCTGATGGTTTAATATTTAGCAATTCAACTGCTTCTTTTAATAAGACACTTTTATGTACATACATATCAACAACTAAGAGTATAGATATCTATACCTGTCTCCTTTCTTCTATCTATAAGCATTTAATTATGCTTTATTTTCTAAATAAAATATATAAGAAATTATAAATCCATATACCAATAAATAAGCAATATAGGCATAATAAAATGTATACTTACTTGCTTCTGTAAACTTGATTCCAACAAAAATATAAGCGGTGAGTAGTCCTATCCACAATAGACAGTTTCCAATAAGCTTTACTAGCCTTCTAGAAAAAAGCCCCCATAGTATCGTTATAACTCCGATAATACAAAAAATAATTAACCATATTTGTTCTGAGCTTAGTGCTAAGGCAGTAAATGTAATGAATCCTTCTTCTGCACTATCTACTTGTACTCTTTCCAAAAAAGGAAAGGCTATATAAAAAATTATTCCTAATGCTCCTAGCACTGTGGACAAGCATCTTGGCAAGGTAATAAAAGAATTTGTAGCAAGATGAGTTGTATTCAATTCTAAAAGCTGACGCATAGTTTCATTTTTCCCTAAGCTCATCATTAAAGGGATTCCAACACAATATAAAACTACAGCCTCTCCTAGACCAACCGTAAGAACATTGAACCAAAAAGCTTCTGGCATAAACAAATCAAAGGCTAATCCTAATTCAACAGACACAATGATTGCATTACTTAAAACTGGAAATATACTTGCCAGTTCCAAACGCTTAATCTTTAGCATTGGTAAAACTGCAAGTATGGTTGCAAGTGTACCAAATCCCATATCATACCATCCCATAGGCGATGTAGTATTTGCCACAAAACAACCTATAATGAGGGCATAAGCATATTTCGGATTTAATGCTACTAATAAAATAAGTGCTTCCGAAATACGAAATTGAATTGCACCATAGGAAATAGGTGCAAGTAGCCAGGTAAGGGCTACATAAAGTCCAGCAATGATAGCTGAATTCGCAATAAAGCGAATATTCATTTTTTTCATTTTTAAAACTCCTTGTTTTTTATTTTAGAAGATGGTTAGGCAAGGAACACCTTCTACGTTATGAAATTATAATACAAAACCTATAAAAAGGCAATTAAAAAAGCTTTTAATAAGTATAAATCGTCCTAAAATAGAAAATAGACACCTCTAGTGTCTATTTCTACCAATAATATTTACTATTATTCTTCGGTCTTCTCTGCTTTTGGAGCAACTACTAATTTTCCTTTATAAAAACCACAGTTAGAACATACTCTATGAGCTAAAGTTAATTCACCACAGTTAGGACAAGTAATCATTCCAGGAACTTTCAATGCTAAATGAGAACGTCTTACTGCCTTCTTCATCTTAGAAGTTCTACGAAAAGGTACTGCCATATATTACACCTCCTATAATAGATCTTTCAGTTTAGCAAATGCGGGATTTATAGTATCTTCTTCCTCTATAGAGCCTTCATCCTCAAAGCTTATCCCTTCTGCATAAACTGTCATAGGCTTTTGAATCAATACATTTGTAACTACTGCCTCTTTTGTATCTAAGGTTTGTCCTGTAATTATAAATGCCTCTTCTATAGTATCATCCGTTGTAAAAATCTCTTCTGCTTCAGCTGAAATTGTATAAGGTACATCCTGTAATGTTATTGCACATTGCATGATAAGATCTACCTTAAAGCGAAAGGTAATAAAATATGTATCTAACCCACGCTCATGAATATCATATTCTACAATCACCTTAGACATAGAACGAATATCCTCAAAGCCTGTAAGCTCATCTGAAATATCCAATTCCTCTGTACAATGATAAGGCATGGCTAGCTTATGCAATTGAGCTAAAGTTAAACGCATAAAAAATCACCTCAGCATATTTAATTATATTAATTTTAACAAGAAAAGTCAAGATATATTTACATTTTCACAGCTATTTAGATATATAAAAATAGACACTATTCTCTTATAGTATCAAAAGAGTTATAGCATTCTAATAGAAAACAAAACGAGAAAAAAGAAATTCTAATTTTGAACTCCTTTTAAAAAATGGTCTATCCCTTTTATACTTTAATTTTTTTCATATTGATATGCTCTATATTTGCTTCACTAAAGCTTCTTCCATAGCTTGTATACCCTAAGGACTCATAAAAAGGAGCTGCATGAAGCTGAGCATGAAGCTGTATCTCAACCTTACGCATTGGAATTTGTGACTCTGCGTATCCCATTATCTTTTTTCCATAGCCTAGATTGCGATATTCCTTTTTCACACATACTCTGCTTATGATAGTAGGATTGGAAAGAAAAACTCTAGCATAAGCAATCAAAATATCATTCTCATATAAACAACAATGAATATGCTTATCCTCATCTGCTTCTAATTCTAGCTCTAAAGGAACTTTTTGTTCCATAATAAACACTTCTCTTCTAAGTTCAAGACTTTCTTTAGTAATGTCCTTAAAATTCTTATAAACCAACATGTTATACCTCTTCAAATTTTAACTCTACGTCTACTAAACCTTCATAAAACTCTGGTTCATGCGTAACTAAAATAACGGACCCAGGAAAGGAATGGATGCTATTCCATAATTCTTCCTTAGAAAATATATCTAGATGATTCGTTGGTTCATCAAAAATTAAAATATTACTTTTTTTCATGGTCATTAAAGCAAGTCTAACCTTAGTTTGTTGCCCACCACTCAAGCTTGCCATTGGCTGTAGAGCAAGTTCCCCTTTTATTCCTGCTGATGCTAAAATACTTCTAAGCTCTCCATCTGTTTTTAAAGGATAAAATCCTCTCAAATAACGGATAGGAGTTATAAGTTGATCATATTCCTCCTCTTGAGAAAAGTAATTCACATCAGCAGAAGGACTCCATACATATTCTCCTTCTAATTTTGGCAATACCCCTAAAATTGTTTTTAGTATGGTAGATTTTCCAATTCCATTATGTCCTAAAATTACTACTTTCTCATTATGCTTTAAAAGAAAATCAATTTGACTTAAAACAACTTTATCCTTATAGCCTACTGTTAATCCTTGCAATTTAAGAACCTCAGCTCCTAATTCCTTAGAATATGGAAATTTTAAATGCATAGGCTCATGATTTTTTGGCTTTTCTAAAAGCTTAACACGCTCAAGCATTTTTCTTCTAGATTTTGCTTGTTTTGAGGTTGTAGCTCTTACTATATTTTTTTGAATAAATTCCTGCGTTTTTTTAATAAACTTTTGTTGATTTTCAAATGCATTTTTATATTGTGAATCTCTTAAATTCTTTTCCTTTAAAAACATATCATAATTCATTTTATAACGAACCATTTCCTTATTAGAAAGACAATATACGACCTCACCAATTGCCCTTAAAAATTCTTCATCATGACTGATGACAACAAATGCTTTTTGTAACTCCTTTAAATATTTAGCTAACCATTCAATATGTGCTGTATCTAAAAAATTGGTAGGCTCATCCATAAGTAAAACATCTGGTGCTTCTAATAGTAGCTTCGCTAAATAAACCTTCGCGCGTTGACCACCACTCAAATGATTTAATTGTGTGTCCAAGCCATAATTTTGAATTCCTAAACCATTGACCACATTCCCCAAGGTAGAATTCATCTGATAAAAATTCTTTTCCTCAAGTTCTTCCTGAATGCTTTGAGCTCTTGTTAAATATTTCTCATACTCATGTTCTGGACAATGGCACAGCAATTCATAATATTGATTCATTTTCTTTTCTTTTTCAATAAGTGGAGAAAATACCTCTGTTAAATAATCATAAATAGAAATATCTTTCTTAACTTTTAAATGTTGATCTAAATAAGAGTAGGTAACATGATTTAGCCAAACGATACTCCCTGCATCAGGGATTAAATTTTTAGCTATCAAATTCATAAAGGTTGACTTTCCACAGCCATTGTCACCTACTAATACGATATGCTCCTTAGGTTGAATTCTGAAGGATACTTTATTATATAGACCTTGATCACTATATTTAAATTCTAATCCCTCTACTTCTAATAATCCCATAGGACACCTCCTAACATAAGATAGGGTCTATGAATCCATAGACCGTATCTAAATTTAATTTTTATCCTTCATATGCTTTAAAAGCAAAGCTATAAATTCCTCTATTGATATAGATATTTGCTCCTGCTTTCCATAAGGACGATAATTTACAGTATTTGATTCTACTTCTTTATCACCTAAAACAAGCGTATAAGGAATCTTTTTTGTTTGAGCTTCTCTTATTTTATATCCTAGCTTTTCATCTCTAAAATCATTTTCAAAGCGAATGCCTACCTGACTGAAAAGCTCATTTAGTTTTAAACAATATTCCTTATGCTTTTCAGAAACAGGAATTAATTTAACCTGAACTGGAGCTAACCAGCAAGGAAAGGCACCAGCATAATTTTCTGTAATTATTCCTATGAAACGTTCTAGGGAGCCAAAACAAGCTCTATGAATCATAATAGGCGTTTTCTTAGTACCATCTTCAGCAATATATGTACAATTAAAGCGTCCTGGTAATTGCATATCTAGCTGAACAGTTCCACATTGCCAAATACGATTCATTGAATCTCTAAGCTTAAAATCTAGCTTTGGTCCATAAAAAGCCCCATCTCCAGGATTTATTTTAAAGCTATGTCCTGTTGCTAGGCAAGCCTCTTCTAAGGCTTTTTCGGCAACATTCCAAACCTCTATTTCTCCAATATAATTATCCTCTGGTCTAGTTGATAATTCGATTGCATAATCCAAGCCAAAAATAGAATAAATTTGGTCATAAAGAGAAAGAATTTTAGCAACCTCTTCTCCTACTTGCTTTTCAGTTAATAAAATATGAGCATCATCTTGAGTAAAGCCTCGAACTCTAAATAGACCATTCAATGCCCCACTAGCCTCATAGCGATGGACATTCCCTAATTCAGAATAACGTAATGGAAGTTCCTTATAGGAATGTAAATCATTTTTATAAACCAATATTGCACCTGGACAATTCATTGGTTTAATAGCATAAGTTCCATCTTCAACCTCTATCGTAAACATATCTTCCTTGTAGTGATCCCAGTGTCCAGAGGTTTCCCAAAGCTCACGATTTAGCATGATAGGAGTATTTATAGTTAAATACCCATTTCTTTTATGAATATCCAACCAAAAGTCTTCTAAGCTTCTTCTCAATTGATATCCCTTTGGCAACCAAAATGGAAGTCCAGGACCATATTCTGAAATCATAAATAGGTCTAATTCTTTTCCTAATTTACGATGATCTCTTTTCTTTCTTTCCTCTAAATTATGCAAGTGTAACTCTAGAGCTTCTGCTGTTGCAAAGCAAGTTCCATAAATGCGTGTAAGCATTTCATTTTTAGAATCTCCTCGCCAATAGGCACCTGATACATTTAATAGCTTAAAATTCTTCAAAATAGCTGTAGATATTACATGTGGTCCTCTACAAACATCTGCATAGTCTGCTTGCTCATAAATCCCCACCTGTTCATCCTCAACAGCATCAATAAGCTCACATTTAAATTTATCAGAAGCAAATTTCTTTTTCGCTTCTTCTTTATCTAGATAATAATGCTGAATAGAAATATTTTCTTTCACTATTTTTTTCATTTCTGCTTCAATCTTAGGTAGATCCTCAAGGGCTATCGCACTATTCACCCTGAAGTCATAATAAAAGCCTTCCTCAATAGCTGGTCCTACACCAAAGCAGGTATCTGGATATAATCTCTTCATTGCATGTGCTAGCAAATGAGCACAAGAGTGATTTAAAACATCTATAGCTTCTTTATCCTCAAATAAAATGATTTCCAATTTACTATCCTTAAGAAGTGGAGTTTTTAAATCAACCAAAACCTCATCTAGTTTGGCAACACATGCCTTTTTTGCTAAACTAGGAGATAACTCCTTGGCAAATTCTATAATTAATTTACCTTTCTCAGCCTCTTTAATACTTCCGTCTTTTAAACTAATCTTTATCATATTTTCTTCTCCTTTAATTTATTAATATAAAAAAAATCGTCCCAACCAAAGGACGATGTAATCGCGGTACCACCTTAATTTTAGAATTTCTTCTAACACTCAACAATTCTTAACGCAAATTAAACGAAATGGCATTTCCTCCATTCATCTTTAAAGGTAGTAACTACTTATGCTTTATAGATACTTCCACCAAACGTATCCTCTCTGAAATAAAGTCATATCTAATCATGTCCTTTATCAAACGATTTGATAATATTATATATCATTTTTTTTAAAAATACAATAGACCAAAATTAATTTCTTCTATACTATGATTTTTTAAAATCTATACAATTCTATCTTTTATATTGGGGATTATCTAATTCAATCGGAATAACTAATCCCTCTAAGCGAGATTGAATTCTTGCTCCCTTTAATTGATCAGATGGTGCTTTGGTAAGACTAAAATGGAGGCGTAAATCCTCTGTAGTAGGATCTATATTAGAAGAAATAAAAATTGGCTTTTCCTCCATTAAACGATAATTTAATACAGGTCCTAATATTTCATCTCTTAGCCAAGGAGTCATATTTTCACTCCCTAAATCATCTAAAAATAAAACATCTACACTTTTTAGATAATTGATGAGCTCTTCTAATCTTGAAGTTCCTATTGAGCTTTTAAGCTCTACAACTAAATCTGGAAAATAGATGATTAAGGACACTATTCCCTTTCTAGCAAGCTCATTGGCAATACAGCCTAGAATAAATGTTTTTCCTGTAGCAAATGTACCATACAAATATAAACCCTTTATAAATTTATTTTGCTGATATTGCGTAAGAAATTTTAATATGTGCTCATAAATCTTTTTCCGATTTGGAGTTGTAATATCAAAGGATTCTAAATTTGCTGACAGTATACTTTTAGATATAAATAAAGTCTTTATCTTTTGATCCTCATTAAGAAGACGATTTGCTTCCTTTTTAAATCTACAGGGCTGCAAAACAAAGTTAGAATCTTCATAGAATAAGGCATACCCCTCATTCATATTTTTACATTGAGACAAGCCGTTACAGGAAGCACAATTTTTTTTATCTTCCTTAAGAATATAAAAATCATTCGCATTACTTTGATTTATTTCATATCCTTCTAATAATGGGTCTCTTTGAAGCTCTTCTACAAACTGAAGAACCTCCTTTTGATTTGCTTCAAAATTCATTTTTTTCATAGAGAGTCGAAGCCTCCTGTTTTATATCTGTCATTCTTTTTCTTAAAATTTGTAGTCGTTTCATTTCCCTCAAAGGATGTAGAATATTTAATGGCATCACTTGTAGAATAAATATTATGCGCTATCCAAGTATCACTCATCTTTTTAAAATAAGCAACTGCTGGTAGTTCTCCACTTTTTTCTTTTAAAACCTTGATGATCATACAATTTAGTACACCTCTAGGCAAATCAATATTTGCATATATTTCTTCTACAATATTTAAATAACGTGGAGGAAAATTTGGCATAATATTTGATAATATCTCTGATGGGGATGTCGTATCTAGATATTCTATTAAATCTACACTATCTATATTTTCTTCTTCCTTTGTAATTAGCTTAGGTGCATCCATATGATGTAAATAGCTATATAATACATTGGCTTTTTTCTTTAAAAGACGATAATCAAATAGTCCAGATCGATTGATGGATTCGTTATATAGGTTAGCCATTTGTAGCTCGTCAAAAGCGTAAACAAAAGAAATTTGAATGATTTGATCTTGAAATTGCTTTGTGATACCTGTCTCTAAAAAATCCATATTGATTAGTTTTTGAAATTCAGAGAAATCAAATTTTTTATGATTGATTTTGATAGTACTCGTAGGCTTTCTTCCCAATAAATACTGAAATCTAGCAAAGCCTATATCTTCATTGATTACTGAGGTGTAAACCTCTTCAAAGCTTTTAGTCACATTGCTAAATTTGCTTTTATCAATTTTTTCTACCTTAAAATGTGTGAATACTTTACTTGACAAATCCTTTCCTATTTTAGAGGATAGATATAAGCCTAAAGTTGCATCCTTTATAAAATTTTTAGGAGACAACGGAGGACAAATAACATAAATTAATTCTTCTCCTGCTTGATAACTAGTTAGAAGTCCTATTCCCTCTAATTGATATCTTGCTTTCAAAAATAGCTTTTCCGATAAACCAAATAAATCATAAATTTCTCTATGGGTATAGGCTTCACTTTTTAAATTGTTACGTTCAAGCAAGGATTGTAATCCAAAATAAAGCATTACCGCTTCACTGCCAATCAAGGGAGCATAAAGAAGAGATAATGTAGAAACATCATCACTTGATAAGCTAAAGCTAGAATAAATATTTAGTTTTTTTGGTGCTAATGCTTCCATGGTTCAACCTCACTTCTTTATTTATGAAGACTTAATCCCTTCAATTCAAAGTTCTTCTCTAAAATCTCATACATAGTTTGAATAAAGCCATAGGCCTTTTTCTTATTCCCCCAAATATACTCTGCATTGATGTAAAAATCAATAGAAGTTTCTACTGGAGTTTGTTCTATAATCTTTGCCTGGATTGCCATATGAGGCTGTTCAGCAAAAATTTCTAAATAATTATCATCTATAGAAACTACCTTGATGTGTAAACGCTCTAGAGCTTCTAAATAACAATTTTTTAATTTTTCATAAGAGGTTTTATAATAATGTGTTTGTAATATAACCTCAGTTGCATGTTCACTTGTTTCAAAAATTTTAGCCATTTGTTTCTTCTCCTTTTATGTTTTTTATAATTTTTAAGACATTTTCTTTCGTTTCATTTAAATCCTCTTTAGATTCTATAACAAAATCTGAGGCATCTCTTTTTATTTCTAACGATAATTGAGAATTAATTTTTTCAAGAGCATAGGACTCCTCTATATGATCTCTATTCATTAATCTTTTTAACTGTATATCCTTAGAAACATATACACATACTATTGTATCACATAAATATAAAAGTTTAGCTTCAAAAAGTAAAGGAATATCCAAAAATATGATATTTTCTTTACATTTTTTTATTTTCTTTTGTATTTCTTCAACAATCTTAGGGTGAGTAATTGCATTTAAGTGCTGTCTAGCTTTAGAATTTTTAAAAATATAGCTTCCTAATTTATGACGATCGATTTCTCCTTTAGCATCTAAATACTCTACTCCAAAGGAAGATAGAATTGCATCATATAAACTATTTCCCTTTTGACTGAGCTCTCTAGCAATCGCATCAGAATCTATAACAGGATAGCCAAGCGTTCGAATATAGTTACATACCGTACTCTTACCGCTTGCAATACCTCCCGTAATTCCTATAATTTTTTTCATACCATCACCTTTGACATTTTGAGCAGTAATAACTAGAGCGCCCACCAATTTTTAACACTAAGAAGGAGTTCTTACATTTGGGACAGTTCTTCTGTAAATGAGCTTGCAATTTAAATTGATATTCTCCTTCTACCCCTAAAGAAGATGTATAGGAGCGAATGGTTGTTCCTTTACTAAGAATTGCATCATCTAAAATGCGTTTACTTTCTCTAAGAATTACTTCTAGTTCTTCTAACGATAAGGAAGAAGCTGTTCTAGTAGGAAGAATTGAAGCAGCAAATAAAACCTCATTAGCATAAATATTACCTAATCCAGAAATAAAACTCTGGTCTAAAAGTAAAGATTTAATAGGCTGCTTAGACTTCTTTAATTTTTCATATAAGCAAGATACTGGCATTTCTAAAGAATTTCCTTCTGGTCCTAATAGGGATAAGGGTGGGGTCTTATGAAGCTCCTCTAAAGGCTTATATAGCATTCTTCCAAATTTACGAACATCTTGATAAATCAGCTTATATTCATTATCCAAATGAAAAACAACATGCTGATGCTTTTGAATGTCATACGACTTCTTAACATAAAAATATTTGCCTTCCATTCGCAAATGTGAAATTATACAGCCATTTTCCAAAACAAAAATTAAGTATTTAGCATAGCGGTCCACTCTAACAATTCTTTGATTTGAAACTAATTTAATAAATGCTTCCGTTTCTTCTATGATTGGCAAATAGTAGCAATCTATCTTCTCTATCCGTCTTCCTTTTAAATCATGGTCTAGAGTAGCTCTTACTACCTCAACCTCAGGTAACTCAGGCATAGCTAATACCGATTATGATGAAGTAAATCGTCACTCCATTTTTCCCTTTCATAAAATGCAGGAAAATCCTCTGGATATCCTAAGGCAATTAAAGCAAAAGTAAAGGCAGAATCTTTAACTTCTAATAGCTGATTACACTCCTTTACTCGCTCCTCTATTGGATAAATACCAATGTAGCAGCTTCCAATTCCCATACTAGTAGCAGCAAGTAAAATATTTTCAACTGCACAGGAAAGATCCTGCTGTTGCATTAATGGTGTGAATAAGGTCTTTGGATCTTTTCCAAGAACAGCAATGACAGCAGTACACCCCTCGATCACCTTTGCTCCAGCAGATACCTTAGAAAGCTCATAGATAAGCTTTTTATCGTCAATGATGATATAGGATCTACTCTTTTGATTACGGGCTGAGGGTGCAGACTCTCCAGCTTTACAAAGGCTTTTTAAGGTCTCAAAAGTAATTTTTTTAGAACTATCAAATTTACGTACACTTCTTCGCTTTAAAATATTTTCCATTATTTTACCTCATACCAATTTTTACCAAAGGAATCATCAACAACAAGAGGAACATCTAACTCCATAGCCTGCTGCATATTTCTTCTAACTAACTCGGCCATAGTATCCTCTTCTCCTTGGAAAATTTCAAAAACAAGTTCATCATGAACCTGAATGAGCATTTTACTTTTTAGCTTGCGCTGTTCAATTTCTGTGTCAATTTTAATCATTGCTATCTTTATAATATCTGCAGCTGTACCTTGAATTGGTGCATTCATAGCCATTCTTTTTCCAAATTCTCTTTGCATAAAGATTTTAGAATTAATTTCTGGAATCATTCTAGTTCTATTCTTTAATGTTTTAACGTAGCCATTTTGACTACAAAATTCTATTGTTTTATCCATAAACGTTTTGATTTCTGGATATACCTCAAAATAGCGTTTTATAAAGGTTGATGCCTCTGTATTTGTAATACCTAAATCTACTGCAAGTCCATATGCAGATATTCCATAAACAATACCAAAATTAACAGCCTTCGCACGTCGCCTATCCTCTTTGGTAATTTCTTCTTTCGCAAAGACCTCCTTAGCTGTTTTAGAATGAATATCTTCCTCAGCTATAAAGGCCTCCTTTAGTTTAGAAACATTAGCCATATGCGCTAAAACACGAAGTTCTATTTGCGAGTAGTCAGCAGAATATAAAATATTATTAGAATCTGAAGGTACAAACATCTTACGAATCATATGACCTTCCTCTGTACGAATCGGAATATTTTGTAGGTTAGGCTCAACACTAGATAATCTTCCTGTTGTAGTTAAGGCCTGTTGAAATATTGTGTGTACCTTTAAATCTGGATGGATTTGTTCCTTTAAGCCAACAATATAAGTCGAATATAATTTAGTTTTAGCACGATATTCTATAATACAATCTATGATGGGATGATAGGCTCTAACATGCTGTAAAATCTCTATATCTGTTGAATAGCTTGTCGCCTTTTTTTTAGGATAAGGAATCCCTAGCCTATCAAATAAGATTGTCCCTAGCTGCTTAGGACTTGCAATATTAAATACCTCACCACTATATTGATATATTCGATTGGTAAGCTCATCAATATCAGCTTCTAAAAAGCTTTTTTGGCGCTCTAATTCTTCTAAATCTACGCGAATTCCTTCTACTTCCATTTTGGCAAGGACTCTAGATAAAGGAATTTCTATATCTGTCATTAAAGCAAATTGTTTATTTTCTTTCAATCGATTTAAACAATCTGTTTTCAAAAAATAAACACAATTGACCTTCTTAGCTATATGCTGATATAAAAGGTCCTTTGCTGGGATAGCTTTTTTTGCTCCTTTTCCATAAACCTGCTCATCATATAAAACATCTGTATAATTGAAATGATCACTAATTACCTTAAATTCTTCTTTTCCTAAGGAAGGATTCAAGACATAGCTTGCCAGCAATAAATCAAAATCGATTCCAGCAAGCTCAAAGCCTAAACGTTTTAGCAAAACATAAGCACGTTTATAATCATAAATTGCTTTATGATTTTCCTCTGCTAAGTATAATTGTAAATCAATACTCTCATAAAGCATTTCCTGTTCAACTATAAATGTTCCCAATTTATTTTTTATTCCTATCGCCAAAAGTGGACTTTTATGATAATTATAATCAAAGGTTTCAAAAATAAAGGCAGAATAGGGTAAAAGAATTTCTTTAAATCTTAAGGCATCCTTAACGACCTCATAGGAGGTATTCATTACCTCAGAAGAAACCTCTCCACTATTATAGGAGACATCCTTTAACAAGGATTTAAATTCTAATTCTTGATAAAAGGAAATCAATTTATCTCTATCATATTCTTTTTTCAAGGTATCCTCTATTTGAATATGAATCTCAAAATCTCGAAGAATTGTCGCCATCTTACGGCATAATAATGCTTGGTCGGAATGGTTAGAAATTTTCAATCCATCCGCACCCTTGATTTCTGAGCTATGGGCAATAATTTCATCTAGGGTATTATATTGCTGAAGATATTTAACAGCCTTTTTTTCACCAATACCTGGTATACCAGGCAAATTATCACTTTTATCTCCCATCATCGCTTTTAGATCAACAAATTGCGTATATTGTAGTTGATAACGCTCTAAAAAGCTTTCTGGTGTATAATCTTCTAAATCTGTCATACCCTTTTTCGTTAAATGTACAGTAGTATTAGGACTTATCAATTGTAACAAATCCTTATCAGATGAATATATATCTACATGGAATCCTGCTTCCTCTGCTTTTTTCGCCATTGTACCAATAATATCATCTGCTTCATACATAGACTGTTCATATTGCTTGATTCGCATGATTTCTAGAAATTGCTTTATGTAAGCTATCTGCATTCTAAATTCATCTGGCATAGGGGCTCTTCCTGCCTTATACTCCTGCAACCATTCGTGTCGAATAGTTTTTTTACCAGCATCAAAAGCGACCAATATAGCATCATATGGTGTTTGAATTAAGTGATTCATCATTCTTACAAAGGCGTAAATAGCGTTTGTATATAATCCTTTTGAATTTTGTGTCAAATTACCAACTGCAGCCATCCCATAATAGGCTCTATACATTAAAGAATTTCCATCTACTAAAATCATTCGTTTCATCATTTCACATCCTTATTCATTTTATTATAACAAAATATGAGGTAAAATAAAACAAAAAACACCGAACTCTTTAAAAAGTTTTGGTGTTTTTTATAATTTAAATATAAGATTAAGTTAAATCAATAGAACTAAATTACCAATATAATAAGGAATCAATATTGGCAGTTCCTGTACATACTATCCTTACCTTATGCTTACCCTCGGACAATTCAGCAGAAAGGAAACTCATTATGATATGATTAGGATCCTCTCGCAAATCTTCTGAGGTAACTTTCTTTCCATCAATATAAACCTCAAAATTATGCTTTAGCTTGGCAGAAGATAATACAGCAAATCTTGTTCCCTCAAATTCATATTCAATTACAGAATTTTTCTTTCCAGTGTAAGAATGTCCAAAGGAGGAAAGAATGCTTTCAGCTTTCCAGGTTCCCTTTAGCGTTACTTCCTCTTGATCTAAGGTAATATGATTTCCATTAGGAAGCTCAAAGATATTTGCAAATTGAATTTCACTTATAATAATATATCGATTAGAGGATTTTGTTATATTTACTCTATAATATCTAAAGGTAGTTTCCTCGAAATTAGCCACAACTGAATAATTTGAAACCTTTAAATCCTCATAGGAGCCCATATTGAACCATGTAGTTCCATCTAAGCTACCCTCTAATAGGAACGTAACTGGACAACGATAATCTGCTCTTGGTTGTGTAAACATTGTCATTTGATTTGCAGTAATTTCCTTTCCTAAATCAACAACAATCACCAATGGTTTACTAGGGGAAGCAGTATAATTGGTATGAATCCAAGTATTCTTATCCCCGTCTACTAAATTTTCTAAAACATGTTCATTTTTATCCCAAGGAGAATAATTTGCAGAGGTTACAATTGTAGCTGGATCTTTAAAGTATCGGTTATTTTTATAGCTATACTTATACTGTCTTTTATAGAAATATTCAGACTCAAATTTTTCTGTAGAAAATTCATAATCTTCTCTTAGGGCAGAAGCATAGCTTACCCTTACACTTTCTGGTATTGTGCCAATTACCTCGCCATTTTCATCCATAATTGGTGCCTCAGGTGTAAACTTACCAAAGCCTACCCCTATGAAACTTGTTCCCTTTGTACTATCAAGCTTTACCAATAATACCGCTTTAAAATATAGCCATGTATCTGCTTCTAGCTCATAATCCTTATACGTTCCTTCTGTATTAGGGAAGTTAGGACTAGAGGTCTTATCCTGTACATAGGTGGCAGCCAATTCATAGTCCTTCCCATCCAAGGAGGCATACAAGGCACAATTATATCTTCCTCTTAAGGCAAGACGATATTTCCCTATCTCATCAATATGTAATTTTCCTTTAATTTCAATAACCTGATCCGTTGTAGGCTTTTCTGTAAACCATACCTCAGCATTTCCATTTTGAACAACCTTACCATTTAAAATTGGGTTTTGGTTATCCCCTTCTACCTTGTCTGAATAATTAGCGTAGGCTGCATCGTATGCCTCTGTAGCACTATTATACATTTTATCTGAGCTATAGCTATATGTTGTTCTTTCTAGCATAGTTTTATTCATTTCATGAGATTGTTCAAATTCTAACGCCAGCTCAATATCATCTACCGCAAAAGCTCCATCATCCTTTGTAACCTCTAATGTAACATAAATTTTACCTGAATATATACTTTCATTAGGAGTAAATTTATAATTGTTATCTCCTAAGTCAGTCAACGAACCATTCTCTGGTTGACTCACACTTTTTATTTTATAGCTGAAGCCCTCAGGAAGAACGATGCTTCCTCCTTGATATATATTTCCAGAATCAAAGACACATTTGTTCAAATCAATAGTAAAATCCGTTCCATAAGGAATTACATAAGGCTTCATTGTTTCTGTATAATGCTTTTCTCCATCATAAGTATAGCTTCTTCCTGTTTGATATATAGAAGCTGCTGGGACAAACATGGAATATTTCGTATCCCTTGCGGCAGCTAAGGTTGTATCAGAAACTGTATAACCTAAAAGTTCTTTATAATAGTACGTCATATCGTAATGAGAAGCATTCATACTAGACATAAAGAATTTATCTACAGATTGCCCACCAGAGGTTTTAGCAGCATTTATAAAAATTTCTTGGCCGAAATTATGAAGCAGAGTTGCATATATAGATAATCCCCTAGTTCCATTGCTGAAGCGTTTTTCTGTGATTTCACGTAATGCCCAGGAAGCACTTGTATATCGATTCCAGCCACCTAGACCTTCATTTATGCTGCCAATAGATCGAGCAGATGATATTTTTGTGAATAAACTATAGGAAACAAGGTTTAACGCATTATTGGTAACCTCTCCTCCATTGCCAACTCCCCAGCCTTGAAAGTTATGATTAAACTCATGCATATTTCCCCATGCTCCACTATTTACAAAGCTCCTGTAATTTAATGAGCCTGACATCCATCCAGCAGGACAGTTAACAGCTCCCTGTCCAGGGAAGGCTACTGCAGCACCAGCAGCAACAAAAGGATCATAAAGAAATACAATTCCCTGTTGTCTTATTTGTGTAGAAACTAAGGCAATTTTATCCCATAATATAGCAGCATCATAAATATCATCATAGCTAAATGGCTCTGCATATGTTTTAGGACCAGAATGTAATACACCATACTCCCAAACCTCTAAATCAAAGTAAGGAGCTGAGGATTTTGCATTCTCTTCAAATTCCTCTTTGGTTGTGTATCCTAAAATAAAGTGGGAATAAGTAACAGCACCTGAGATCGTAACCGTAAAAGGAACACTCTTATTTCTAATATAAACTGGTCCTCCTACAAAGGAACCAACATATGCTGTATAGGTATTCGTTTCTTCGCTATAGTCTGCTAAGTCCTTTGTAATATTCATCGTATTCATAATTACTGGGAAACGATTCATTGCATTCTTTGCAGCCCATATATTATTTGCTTTTCCATTGTATAATGCCTGTCCAATATGTACAGTTAAGCCACCAGTTGCTTCCATGTCTTCTTTGGAAATTTCTATTTTCACTAATTCTCCTGCTGGAGCATATAAGCCAGTTACACTATATCCTCTTTCATAGCCTCTTGGCTGCATAGTTAGGCGTTTAATGACACCTGGTTCATCATCGGATACATCTCCCATATAAAGTCCCACAGATGCTGTATGCTTATATAATTTTCTTGGATTACCATCAGCATCCAACGTAGGTTGATCATTTAAATATAAATATCCCTCAGAATCAAAGCGGTTATATCCACCGCCACCACCATTCCAAGTGTTCACTGTTGTTAAATAGCTTGACTCTCCAATAATAGCATTTCTCATTTCAACCTTTTCAGGGTCAGTACCAATACATTCTTTTAAGGTATATCCATACTTAGGATATCCAACAGAAGATCTTCCCTCGTTTTTTTCTTCCGTCGGTATAGTTCTTTTAACTGTACCAAGCACCTCTGCTTCATATCCAACCTTAGTAGATGTCTTATACGGATTGCTATATTCATCTTTAGAATTAGAACAAGACTGTACTGCTAAGATACAGGTAATGGTAATTCCAAATAAAAGAAGAAACCCAACAGCTGTAAGTAAAGAAATCATTTTTTTACGGTTATTGCTTCCATTCTCCGTCTGAGACTTTTTATTTACTGTTTCTTTTTTCGCTTCTTTTTCTTGCTTTTCATGAACAGACTTTAGTTCCTCTTTTGCTTCTTCAGCTTTAGGTGAAGCTGGTTTTGCCTTTATTTCTTTTGTATTATTTGAAGCATCAACTGATTCAATAGTAGGATTAATCGTTGACTTCTTCGGCTCTTTATTTACTTGAGTCTTTGAAGTTGCCTTGACATCTTTTGTCTCCTTTTCCTTTGTTGAAACCTTAGATGTAGTTGAACTTTTAGAAGCAGAAGCTGGTTTTTTAGCAGAGCTTGAAGCTTCCTTTGCTGCTGAAGCTTTAGCAGTAGTTTTCTTTTGAGTACCTGTACTCTTAGCTACAGATTCTGCTTTATTTACTGTTTCTTTTGCCTTCTGATTTTTATTAGTCGTTCCAGATTTATTTTCTGGCATAGTTCATCTTCCTTTCCCCTTTTTATTAAATTAACCTAGCATATTATATCACATTTTGATTTTAATCTACAATATTAAATGCAAAGAAAAAGCAAGAGAATAATCTTTTGCTTTTATCTTTATTTTATTTTTTTAGTGGGAGCTGAATTGGATTTTTAACATCATCAGAATGCTTATATAAAACTAAAACACGTCCAATTTTCTGTACCAATTCAATACCTACTTCTTCTAAATAAGCTTCGACCTCTTCTATAGTAACACTAGAATTATTTAATATACTAACCTTCATTAGTTCATGCTTTTTTAAATAATTCAAAAGGTCGTTTCTTAAGTTATCACTTAAGCCGTCTTTCCCAATTTGAAAGCACGCCTTCAAGGAATGAGCTATACCTTTAAGATATGCTTTTTGCTTAGGTGTTAACACAGTTCTATTCCTTTACAAAGAATTCTTCTGTGTAATATGCATCCTTTAAAATCTTTTGCATATCCTCAACCATAGGTACTCTTGGATTAGCTGGTGAGCATTGATCCTCATAAGCTAAATAGGAAAGCTTTTCTAAAGAGGCTAGATAAGTTGCCTCATCAATACCTTGACTCTTGAAATTCATCTTTATTCCACACTTCATACCCAATTCACCACAAGCCTTAGCATAGGATTCAACGCCCTCTTCAATAGTTGAAGCAGGTAAGCCTAATATTCTTGCGAGCTCAGCATATTTTTCATCTGCCTTATAATAATTATATTTAGGCCATGTAGATAGCTTTTGTGGTTTTGTACCATTATAACGAACTGTAAATGGTAAAAGTATTGCATTAGCACGACCATGTGGAACATGGAATTCGCCACCAATCTTATGGGCCATAGAATGGTTCATTCCTAAGAAAGCATTAGCAAATGCCATACCAGCTAAGGCAGATGCATTATGCATTTTTTCACGTGCCTCTGGATCATTTGCACCATTCTTATAAGCACGTTCTAAATAAGCAAATACCATCTTTATAGCTTGAATAGCTAAACCATCTGTATAATCAGAAGCTAGAGTTGAAACAAAGGCCTCCGTAGCATGAGTTAATACATCCATACCAGTATCGGCAGTGATAGCCTTTGGTAGGGTCATTGTCAATGCAGGATCAATAATAGCTACTGTTGGAGTCAAGGAATAATCCGTTAATGGATATTTTTTATGCTCAACCTTATCTGTAATAACCGCAAATGGGGTTACCTCAGAACCTGTACCAGATGTAGTAGGAATACAAACTAAATTTGCCTTCTTTCCTAATTCAGGATACTGGAAAGCACGTTTACGAATATCCATAAATTTTTGCTTTAAATCATTAAAGTTTACTTCAGGATGCTCATAGAATAACCACATTCCCTTAGCAGCATCCATAGAGGATCCTCCACCTAAAGCAATGATGGTATCTGGCTCAAAGGAACGCATCAATTGAACTCCCTTTAATACCGTTTGAATAGAAGGATCTGGCTCAACATCACAGAATAATTGATGCTGTACCTCAGGACTTCTAAGCTTTAGTTGATCAGTTACACGATTCACATAGCCTAAATCCACCATAGAACGGTCAGTTACAATAATAACCTTACTCATTTCCTTCATTTGATGTAAATATTCAATTGAATTTCGTTCAAAATATATTTTAGCAGGAACCTTAAACCATTGCATGTTATTTCTTCTTTGACCTACTTTCTTAACATTTAGCAAATTAATTGCAGAGACATTTCCAGCAACTGAATTGTGTCCATAGGAACCACATCCTAAAGTTAAAGATGGAATAAAGGAGTTATAAACATTTCCAATACCACCAAAGGTAGAAGGTGAATTTGCTATGATACGGATTGCTGGTATAATATCTCCAAAACGCTTTGTTAAGGCTTCGTCTGCTGTATGAATTGCGGCAGAATGTCCTAATCCGTTGAACTCTACCATTTGTTTAGCAAGCTCAATTCCTTCCTCTGTAGTTTTAGATTTTAAAACTGCAAGAACAGGGGAAAGCTTTTCACGAGTTAGAGGCTCTTCCACTCCAACACTCTTACATGCAACACAAATAATTACTGTGTTTTTTGGAACCTCAAAGCCTGCTTCGTGTGCTATAAAGGCAGCACTTTTTCCAACAATAACAGGGTTCAATTTAGCTAAAGGCTTATCCTCATCCTTTTCAACCCCAAACATATATTTTTCAAGCTTCTTCTTTTCAGATGGACTAACAAAATAAACACCAAAGGATTTAAATTCTGCTACTGCCTCATCATATATTTCCTTATCAATAATGACAGCCTGCTCAGAAGCACAGATCATACCATTGTCAAAAGATTTAGACATGACAATATCATTTACTGCTTGACGAATATTACATGTTTTTTCCATGTAGGCTGGAACATTACCAGCACCTACACCTAATGCAGGCTTTCCACAAGAATATGCGGCCTTAACCATTGCATTCCCACCAGTAGCAAGAATTGTTGCAACGGTAGGGTGATTCATTAAAGCACTTGTCGCATCCATACTTGGATGTTCAATCCACTGGATACAATACTCAGGTGCACCAGCCTCTAAAGCAGCATCATATACCACTTTCGCTGCTGCAACAGAACACATTTGAGCACTTGGATGAAATGCAAAAATAATTGGATTTCTTGTTTTCAAGCAAATTAATGCCTTAAAAATTGCTGTAGATGTAGGGTTTGTCACTGGGGTGATACCTGCAACAACACCAACTGGTTCAGCAAGCTCTGTAACACCAGTTACAGGATCCTCATTGATAACACCTACCGTTTTTGTACGCTTCATATTATGTGTAACATATTCACAAGCAAACAAATTTTTAGTAGCCTTATCCTCAAATACACCACGCTTAGTCTCTTCGATAGCTAGCTTAGCTAACTCTCCATGCTTATCTAAGGCAGCAACAGAGCATTTCGCAACGATATAGTCAATTTGTTCTTGAGTAAAAGATGCATAAGCATCTAATGCCTTTTGTGCATTAGCACATAACAAATTAACTTCATCCTGAAAAGATACTTTATTTTCTTCCATATAAACCTCCAAAGTTTTAAATAGTTATGCTTTTCTACATCTTTATTATACATAAAAAAAATAGAGAAGATACAAGTAAACGTTTTACAATTTTTCAAAACATTAAATGGGTACGTTTTCATTTCTAAAGAAAAGAAAAACCTATCTTTAAGAATAGGCTTTAAATTTTTTTTAGTAATTATTTGCCGCTATTTCAAAAAAGCTTTGTGGATGCTCACAAACTGGACAAACAGAAGGTGCACTATCACTTACTACCATATGTCCACAATTTCGACACTTCCAAATATATAGTCCTGTCTTTTTGGTAAAAACCTCTTTATTTTCAACATTAGCTAAAAATTTAAGATATCTCTCCTCATGATGCTTTTCTATAGCTGCAACACCTCTAAACTTTTCAGCTATTTCATGAAATCCCTCTTCCTCAGCAACCTTCGCAAATTCATCATACATGCTTGTCCACTCCTCATGCTCTCCAGCAGCTGCAGACTTTAAATTTTCCTCTGTACTTCCTATACCACCTAAAAGCTTAAACCATAGCTTAGCATGCTCCTTTTCATTTTCAGCAGTTTCTAAAAAAATTGCTGAAATTTGTTCATAGCCTTCCTTTTTTGCTTTTGAGGCAAAGTATGTATACTTATTTCTTGCTTGGCTTTCTCCAGCAAAGGCAAATAACAAATTTTTTTCTGTTTTTGAGCCCTTCAAATCTTTCATTATATCTCTTTCCTTTCTATACCCTTATTATACCATTTTCTGGAAAAAAGTCTATATGAATTTATTCTAATACCCTTTTAAATTCACATAAATTAAAGTCTTTTTTATTCTACATTACTTCATTTTAAACTATAGAAAAAAGCCACATAGATATTTGAGTAAGGAGGAAGAAAAAACCTCTATATCCTGTGGCTTTAATCTCTATTCTGATAATTTAAGTAATATTATTTTACTTAAGCAATAAAAATCTATTTATTTTAATTAGTTATAAAAATAGACGCTTACCTCTCCAGTTGTGCCTGTTGGGGTTGTATAAACATGGTTAGTTCCACCCTCCCAAACTACATTACCATCGGCATCCTTTTTAATAAATTTAAATTCTATTTCTTGTCCAGCAGGAACCGAAACATCAAAGAACCAGTTAGGGTAGGTTGCAATAGAGCCTGTGGAATTAAAGAATGATCCCACTGCTTTCTCTGCATCCCAATTTCCAAGCTCAAGGCAATTTCCTACTATATAAACATTTTGTCCATAATCCGTTGTAGCATTCTTAGCTATAAAGCGCACAGCCACCTGTTCAGCAGTTAATACCTTATATTTAGCATAATTTGATACAGATAAGCCTGCACTTGTTGTAACCTTAATGTTATAATATCCAGCTGTCATAGAAGGAACAGTAACCTTAATACAGCTATCAGACCAAGAAACAATATTTGCATTCTTAGTTCCAAAGCTTACAATTCCTTTAGTAGTACCAAAGCCACAACCAGTAATTGTAACTGTGTTACCAGCAACACCCATTAATGGATCAATATTTCCGATTTCTGGAGCAGATTCATTTGTAGCAGTATATTGCCATACAGCAGATTGTCCTGCACCTAAATAATAACTGCCAATTTCACCATTTTTAACAGTTAGGTTTCCACCACCACATAATCCCTGTAGCACATCACTATAGGTTCCATTAGGTAAAGCTGTTAGAGCACCTGTTATATCATAGCCCTTTGTTGTACTTCTGTTCACTGCAGTATAAACCACACTATTTCCAAAGGTACGCTCATAAACTAAGACATCACTATTTACCCAACGCTCTACAGTTTTACCATAAGCTGCTGCAGGATTGGTCTTGCGCATTGGAGCTAATTTAGAAATAATCTTATAAGCCTTAGAGTTTGTATTAAAGGAAGGCATATCTCCTCTGTTATCAGGATCGGATGCACCCTTAGCGTATTGCTCTGAACCATAGTAAATCGTTGGAATACCACTTGAAGTCATTTGAACAACATAAGCCATATCAACGCTGCTAGAGTTATTGTTAGCTAATGTCATAAATCTAGACATATCATGATTATCAATGAAAGTAACTTGATCATTAATTTCTTTATACCCTGTTTCTGTTGCAACTACTACATCATAGAATTCTTGCATAGACATTGTTTTAGTACCTAATGCGTTTCTTACTGCATTTGCAAAGCGGAAATCTAATAAACTCATGCCACTTTCATTAGCAAAGCAATCCATCTCTGGATCACTACCAGTACCACCATTAAACCATTCTCCAAATACGAATACTGGTTTATGAGAATATATACTACTTAGCCAGTTAGACTGCCAACCCATTGGCATATGCTTTACAGCATCAACACGAATTCCGTCAACACCATAATCTAACCAAAGATTAATAGAATCCTTCAAATAAGTATCTACAGTACCATTCATTTGATTTAAATCTGCAAGTCCATACATACTATGATAAATTCCATTTTCCCATGTAGAGAAATCCGTCCATTCTTCGTGATTAAAAATACCAGCTGTATCGTTTTTAAATCCACCAATTAATTGGCCATCCTTATATAATCTTCCATCCTCAGGGAAAACCATACTACCATATTCAGCAGTGGATGTGTGATTAGGAGCAAAATCAATAACTACCTTTATATCTGCATCATGTGCAGTATCAATCATCGTTTTAAAATCTTGAACTGAACCAAAAAATGAATTTGTACGATAGAAATCCTTTGCCCAATAGCCATGATAAGCAGCACTATTATTTGAAGGATCAATTGTCGTTATATTTTCTACTGGAGAAGAAATCCAAATGGCTGAAATTCCCATATTTGTCAAATAGCCATCATTTATTTTTTGCGTAATTCCTGCCCAGTCTCCACCATGATATTTACGATTATTTGATTTATCAAAGATATCTCCCGTTGGATTATTACTAGGATCGCCATCAAAAAATCTGTCTGTTACAATTTGATAAATTGTATCTGTAGAAAAGCTTGCTGAATTTTCTACATCAGAATCTTCCATAGAAAGTGATGCAGCGTTTAAAGCTGGTGATAGAGAAAGCAATGCTATGACAAAAGTAAATGCCATAACAAGAATAAGATAAATTTTTGTAATTTTTTTATTATTTGTACTCATATTATTCTCCCTTACTTAAAATTTACAAAATATATATTCTATTATGTATTTTTATACAATACGTATCTGTCTTTCACTTTCAATGACACTTACTTTACTTACATCTGGAAGTAAATGAATCTTGCCTCTGTACTCTCTATCTGTTTTAACATAAATCAAAGTTCCTCCCACACTGCATCGTAAAAATTTTTCTGTTCCATAATCCAGCATCTCTAACACTTCTGCTAGAATTCCTGTATCAGATATTTTAAAATCATATGCAGACCATTCATATTTAAAAACAGAGTTAAATACCTTTCTACCTGAAGTTGCTGCAAACATCATTTCGTAAACAGATGCCGGGGCTTCAAGTTTAACTTCCTGAATTAGTAAATAATAGTGTGCTATCCTTTCCCTCCTCTCTTTTCCGTTTTTCTTTACGGTTTCTACTACCTTTTCCATTACAAAGGTGCCGTCCAAACCGTTTACATCTGGCATCGGTTGATTTTCAGTTTTTCCACTTTTTAAAATAATCTTCTTGAAATCAAGTCCAATACCTACTTCTCCCATTTCTATAGGTTGAGCAGCTAAAGCATATATTCTGCTTCCGTTCAAATCTAAAGAAACTAAAATTTCGCCATTTATATTTTCATTGTCTACTACATGAGCCTTTATATCTCCATCAAAGCGAATTGCAGATACAGGAATACATACTTCTCCTTTACCATCTTCACAAGCAATAGCCTCTGGAAGTGTAACTTGTGTTCCTAACAAATGTAAAGTTCTTCCCTTTACAGAACAATCTAAGGTGTTATACTTAGGAATTCGTGGCATAATACTTTCTTCTGTTTCCTTGTCAAAAAGATGAATAGCAGAAAGATCTAATGCTGCCTCACAAATTGTATCAGGCTGAAGCTCTTTAAAACCTGCAGATTTGATAATAACACGTGTACTGGTTTCTGCAAAGCCATCTCCTTCCATATTGATATCACCATAGATTAAGGTCTCTGTTCCTAGTTCTTCAGAATGAGAAATACGCACTTTAAATTTTGCTTCACTTGCCTTAACCTTATCCTCATCTAAAGAAATTGACTCTGCACGGAATCCAATATAAACCTCTTTTGTTCCATCTAAATATTCTGGTAAGGTTTTCATCAAAAAAGAGTATGGAACTGTAATCTCAGCATCTGAATACATAAATTTGATTTGCACTTTATCTCCAATTTTTTTCAAAGTTCCCTCAAAAAAATTCATTTGTGGAGTTCCAATAAAGCCAGCAACAAATTTATTAGCTGGATATTTGTATAAATTTTTAGGCGTATCAATTTGCTTTACAAAGCCATCCTTCATAACCACAATTCTAGTACCCATCGTCATGGCTTCTACTTGATCATGCGTTACATAGATAAATGTCGTTTGTAGCTTCTTATGCAATTTTACTATTTCGCTACGCATTTGCGTACGAAGCTTAGCATCCAAGTTAGAAAGAGGCTCATCTAATAGCATAACCTTTGGCTTTCTTACAATTGCTCTTCCTAACGCAACTCTCTGTCGCTGTCCACCTGACATTTCCTTTGGCTTTCTTTTAAGGTAATCAGAAATTTCAAGAATCTCAGCTGCTTCGTTTACCTTTTCTGTCAATTCCTTCTTATTATATCGACGCATAATAGGAATTTCCTTACCCTTTTTATTAAGAATAGGATTACCTTCCTTATCTCGCTTTATATCAGGTATTTTGCGCATACGCAAGCCAAAAGCTAAATTTTCAAATATAGTCATATGAGGATAAAGTGCATAATTTTGAAAAACCATTGCTATATCTCTATCCTTAGGCTCCATTCCATTAACAACCATATCTCCAATTTTTAATTCGCCTGCTGTAATTTTTTCTAATCCAGCAATCATACGAAGTGTCGTTGATTTTCCACAGCCAGATGGACCTACAAATACAATGAATTCCTTATCAGATATTTGCATATTGAAATCATTTACCGCTTTAGCACCATTTGGATATACTTTATAAATATGTTTTAAACTTAAATTAGCCATTTTTGATTCCCCCTTTATTCCTTAACTGCTCCCGCAGCCATTCCGTTTATCATATATTTAACAAGACAGAAATAGAGCACGATGATAGGTATTGCTATAAATATAGATCCTGCAGCAAACCTAGAAAATTCTGTTTCTCCTAACGACATTAACCCTACAGCAACGGTATATAAATTTTTATCCACCAATAACATTTTTGGTAAAATAAAGTCTGACCATGGCCATGTAAAGGCAGTAAGAGCCGTATATACTAAAATTGGCTTTGACATCGGAAGAATAAATTTTACAAATACGATAAAGTTAGATGCTCCATCAATTCTCGCTGCCTCATCAATGGAATAGGGAATGGTATCAAAGAAGCCCTTTTGCACCATGTATCCCATCGGTGCCTGAGCTGAATAAATTAGAATCAATCCCCAATGCTGATTTATCAAATTAAATTGTGTCATCATTAAGTACACTGCAATTGTTCCCATAAAGGATGGAAACATCCCCAAAACAAGGGTAGTCTTCATCAATGCTTTTCTAGATTTAAATCGAAATCTTGACATACAGTATGCCGTAAGAATGGTTAATATCGTCCCCAAAATACAGCTCATTATAGCTATGAAAAGTGTATTAAAAAACCATTTAGGATAATTATACATGACTGTATCCGTAAATAAGGAGCGAAAAGCATCAAACCCATACTCTGATGGAAAAAAGCCATCAAAGGAATAAATAGAACCTGATTTGGAAAAGGATGCTAAAATTAACCAAAGACAAGGGAATAGAAATACAAATGCAACGATAATCAAAATACAGTAGGTAATAGCCACTCCCAAAACCTTTTTAGATTTCGCTTGAAATACTTTAACTTTTGCTTGATTCATCTGAACGTTTCCTCCTGTTTATAAGATGGAGATAGCACATAAACTGTAAGAGATATGATCGATGTAATTAAAAAGATTACAAGGCTTATGGCTGCACCAATAGAATAATAATTATTATCTATGGACATATTATATAACCAGTTAATCAAAAGATCTGTATCACTGGCAAGGAAATATCCATCTACATATAATCCTCCTCTAAGGAAGTAAAAGATTCCAAAATTATTAAAGTTTCCTATAAATTGAGAGATTAAAACAGGAGTTGTAGCAAACAAGACATAAGGTAAGGTAATTTTTATGAATTGCTTCCATGCGCTAGCACCATCTACTCTTGCTGCCTCATATAAATCAGAATTTACATTCGATAAAATACCTGTAGCAAGCAGCATTGTAGAAGGTATACTAATCCATGCATTTACAGCAAGACCAATAAATCTAGCTGTCCATTTAGCATCTAAACCTAGAAAGCCTACTCCTTCTCCTCCTCCTTGAGTTATATAATAATTAATAGGTCCTCCATAGGAAAACATAAACTTAAAGCCTAAAAGCGTTATAAAGCCTGGAATAGCATATGCTAGAATTGGAAAGGCTCTCCAAATAGCTTTTCCTTTTACACATTTTCTATTTAATAATAATGCAAGACCAAGTCCAGCAAAATAATTTATTGCTGTAGCAAGAATAGCCCATAATATATTCCAACCAAAAATTTTAAAGAATGTAGGAGCAAATTGACCTAAAGATAATATCTTGCGGAAATTTTCAAAATGAACCCAGTCAACCAAAGCTGGAGGAACAATATCTCCACCATAATTAGTAAACGCAATCAATATCATAAAAATGATAGGTAGAATACTAAATACACAGACACCAATAACTGGTAATGCCAAGGCTGTCTTATAAAAGGATTTATCAAACAAAGCACCAAGCTCTTGTTTAAAAGAAGCTGGCTTTTTATGTGTATCTACTGCACTTTGTGTACGATAAACATCCTTGATATTTGCTATATAGATAATAATATATAAAATAATGATTAATATGGAAAGAATTCCCATAATGAGCATGACAACTGAATTATCACCTTCAATTCCATACCAGGCATTACTTTCCTTTGTTCCTAAGCTAAAGAAACCAAATAAATCCATAGCTCCCATGAGAACCATATAAACAATAAACATAATTTGAATAAAAAGAAACATAATTCCCTTTGCCCATTGCTTATAAAGTAGTTGTCCTAGGCCCATGATACACATGGACGCAGAGACCTTTCCATTTCCTTGAGTAAGAATCTCTTTAGCACCTACAAATTTCTTAGAAAGCTTCTTTGGGATTTCTTTTATTTTATTTGGGATAGCACTAAAATAAGATTTAATATTTGATAATTTCATATGTTTACCTCCCTATCAAGAACCACCCAAGGTATGAATGGCATCATAAATTTGTTTATCTACATTCTCTGTCCCCTTTTTTAGTGCATCCTCTGTAGCAAATGCATTTTTCCCAGTTAAAATATCATCTGCAAGCTTTGCACAAAAGGTTTGTAAAGGTGTCCAAACCTGTGCTAATGCTCTTACACTAGGCATAACATAAATAGATCCAGCATCTAGGTTATTATTGATAACCTCATTTAATCCACCAAGCTCCTCTGCTAAATCACTTCTTGCAGGAGATATTCCAAGTAGCTCACAACGCTTTTGAATCATTTTATAGGAGGTTGCAAAGTTTACAAATGCCAAGGCTGCATTCGGTGCCTTTGTGTAGGAGCTTATAGCATATCCATTTACTCCACCCATAACTGTCATGTCGATAAAGCCCTGACTTTCATCCTCTAAATCTCCACTCTTTGGAAGACGAGGAACATCAACTGTCTTAATATTCTCCTTTGCATAGGCTTCTGTATAACCTGCATTTACCATTTCTTTGACAAATAATGTATATACATCTGGGGTAGTCATGGTAGCAAAATAGGTTCCTTGTGCCATTCGAGAATAAGAATTTCTTGTAATGGTATCCTCCGTACATTCTAAATTCATTATAGACGCTAGCTGTCGAATAATCTTTGCCCCTCGATAGCCCTCATTTTTAGAAAATCCGACATCTGTTGTATCCTTTCCATCCTCACCACCAAATACATAGCCGCCATAAGAAAAGAAATAACCTGAAGCAAAGTAACCATCATTTAAGGATTTCATATAGCCATATTTAGCACCATTACTTTCCTGACGAATCGTTTTAGAAAAACGGAACAAATCTGTCCAATTTTCTATCATATCTGGAATACCATTTTTATCGTCATCCCACGTAGTCTGCCAATCTTTTGGTAATAAATCTGCTCTATAATATAATAGAGGCTGTTGAATGTTTACTGGAACACCAAAGGTAAAGGTTTGCCCTTGTGTTGTAGAATGGTAGGCTTGCCAAGCATTATCACTCACATAGGAGTAGCACTCTAAATTTTTGATAGGCAATGGCAAGATATGCTTACCATCAACATATTTCATAAGTGCATCATTTGCCTGATATAAAACATCAGGGCCATATCCATAAGGACCACCAGTTTCTAAATCTGTATATTGATCCATATTAGCATCAACAGCAGTGATGCCATATTCCTTATACTCTTCATTAAAAGCATCTAACAGTTCCTTTAAATATCCTTGTTCCTTAGCCGTATCGTTTTCAAGAATACGCAAGGTAATGTTATGTTCTAAGTCTCCTGTAAACTTTTCATTTCCCTCTGCATCCATTCCTGTTGCAATAATACCTAAAACTCCTATACCTATAATTAACGAAAGAATAAGGATTACATGTGTAAGTAATGCTGGTAATGTTTTCTTCATATTTCTCATCTCCCTTTATTTATTTTAAAATTACAAATCCACCGCTTAGTAGTTTTCCTTCCTCATAATAGTTGCAGAAACATACTTCTGTAGCATCTATTTTTTTAGCTTGTTTACTCTCATTTATTATAAGTCTATAATCTCCACGCTCTAGGATCAGCAGTTCCTCTTTTGCATATATCTTTACTATAGACATAGAAAATTCATTTTGATGCTTTAATTTCGTTAAAAGCTGAATTAAATCTTTCACTAGGGTTTTCTTATTCTCAAGCTCCCAATTTATAGATCTTCTGCAATCTGGATCATACCCACCCTCCATTGCATTTTCTGTACCATAATAAATACAAGGTGCACCAGGAAAAAAGTATGTCACACTAAGTGCACTCATTAGCTTATCTTGGTTGCCATTAACCCTAGTCATAAATCTATGAGTATCATGTGTATCTAATAAATTTAGCATCATCTGGTTGATTTGGTCTGGATTTCTCATCAAAATTTCATTTAACTTACAGGCAAAATCCTCTGCATTAAATTTAGAAAAAGCATAAAAATCTAAGCATGCTTTAGTAAAGGCATAATTCATGATAGAATCAAATTGATCTCCTTGTAAATAAATATTAGCATCATGCCAATTTTCTCCGATAAGAACACATTCTTCTTTTACAGCCTTAACCTCTTTACGAAATCTTCGCCAAAAATCATGAGAAATCTCATCAGAAACATCTAATCTCCAACCATCAATATCAAATTCTTTTATCCAGTAGGTTGCAATATTTATTAAAAATTCACAAACCTCAGGATTGGATGTATTAAATTTGGGCATATACGCACAAGCGCCAAACATTTCATATTCTAATGGTTCATCCTTAGTTATAATAAACCAAGAATAATATTGGGATTTTTTCCCCTTTTCTAATACATCTTGAAATTGATGCAATTGATCGCTACAATGATTAAATACTGCATCAAGTACTACACGGATTCCTAAGTTGTGTGCCTTAGTAATCAATTCCTGCAAATCATTCTTAGTACCAAACTGCTTATCAATTTCTAAATAATCCTTTATATCATATTTGTGATTAGAAATTGAACTAAAAATTGGAGTTAAATATAAAGCGTTTACACCTAAATCTTTTAAATAATATAATTTTTCTGTAATTCCTTTTATATCTCCACCTGCAAAGCTTTTTGGAGTTGGTAAATCCTCCCACTTCATGGTTATGTAGGATTTATCCTTATCTTTATTTCCCATATGAAAACGATCAACAAAGATTTGATAAAATGTTGCTGTAGACATCCACTCTACTGGTTTAATTAGGTCAATAGAATTGATATAGGCATATTGAAAGCAATTATAATAGCTTAATTCAAAATCATATTGTGAGGTTAAACCATCTTCTGAAAAATAATAACTTTTTTGGTTCTCTGTTATTTTAAAGATATAAACAACTCGAACATCTGTTAAAGATAAGGTCACTGTATAATAGGCAAATAGTCTATCCTCACAGTATCTTTGCATTACAGCACTTTTTCTTTCTAAGGCAAAGGTATATTTACCACCATAAACAACCTCTACTTTATCTATAGCGTCCTCTTTAGAAATTCTTAATCTCAAGCATAAGGTATTAGAATTTAATGCAAAACAATATTTTGATTCCGGATAATGTAATATTACTTTTTCATCCATAACATGGCCTCGTTTCTGTTGACATTTTATTTTTTATTGATATAATATTTAATATGGAAAAAAAAGTAACTATTCACGACATTGCCAGAGAAGCTGGAGTTTCAGCTGCAACTGTCTCTTATGTTATTAATGATAAGCAAGGACAAACAATCAGCGAAGAAACTAAAAATAAAATATGGCATGTAATTAATATGCTGAATTATAAACCTAACGTATTTGCCAAAAATTTACGTTCTTCTAATTCTAAATTAATTGCGGTATGTTCAGAAATCCAAGGATACCTTGACAAAGCAGAATTTGTTAATATACTTGAAGGTCTTTCTGAGTCATTACGAGAAAATTTTGATATAATTTTTTCTATGCCACCATTTGGAAGAATTTCAAATGCGGATGCTATTATTGCCTATAATGTATCTAAAGAAACTTTTTACAAAATAGGAAATCAAAACTACATCCCTTTGATTGCTGTAAATTGTCTAGTAGAAGACAAACTTTTTTTCCAGATCAGCATCGACTATGAAAAGCTTAAGTGTCAAGCCGATGCTTATTTTAAGGATGACTACTATTTTGTTTCCTTAATACCTGCTGATGAAGCACTTAGGAAACAAATTGAAATAATTTTCAATAATGTGATTTTTGTAGATAATGGCACTTCTCTTCAAAACATAAAGGTTAAAAATGTTTTGACGATTCATGGGCTTTTAGCTGAATTCTTTAAAGGACAACCTGTAAATCTTCTCTTTAATAATGTCTATACCCCCATTTGTGAACAGGTTGCTACTTGTATCTACAAAGCATTAAGCCGTGAGGCCTTTGATATTCATGCCTATAAGGTATAAATAAACAAACGGACGTTCCAATTTTAGGAACGCCCGTTTTTATTTTCCTTCGTTACGGGCGTTTTTTAATTATGCGTTTGGAAGCGCGTAGAAATTGATTTCGCCTGTAGAAATTACGTAAACAACCTTGTATTTTCCTGCAGTTGAGCAAGTAAAGTTATTTCCATTTTCAGGGGCAAATTTATTATTAGAGTCCCCACTTGTTCCCATAACTGATGCATCTAAGAAATCACCAGAACCCTGGTTCTCACCCTTTGGATATTTTGCAAGACCAAAATTTACTGCTTTCCCTTCTTCTACTGTTAAAACATACTCATACTGAGTTTCATCCTCAGAAATTGTAAATTTGTAATCAGCAGAGAAGCCGTGATTCCAAGAGTTAATATTTTCACCCTTAATATAAATATCAAGATTATCTGCACTATCAATATGCTTTACCATTGTAATCATTTTTGCATAACTATCAAAAGTAATGTCATAATTTCCTGCAACTAAAACCTTAATGTTGTTATTTCCACCACCAACAGCTGAGAATGAAGATCCACCATTAAATAGATAAGTATAATTATAGCTTCCAAGACCATTATAGCCTTCTGTTCCCCATTCGCCACGTTCAGTTGATCCTTCTTTAAATGCTTGAATGATGATTTCAGAATCTGCCTTTAAAGCTACATTCTTAATTTCATAAATACCAGATCCCGCTTCAACTTCAGCAAGTTTAAAATTTGGATTGAAGCAATAGCCATTCCAATTAGCAACTCCCTCTGCAAATGTACCATCAATATAATAATCTGTTGGAACAGGTGTAGCAGTTGCATCAAAGGTTACAGATAAAACTTGAGTAGCCTTCGTATAAGTGAAAGTATAGCTTCCAGAGGCCTTAGCAAGCATATTATAATTTGATTCATTATAGCCTACAAATGCTTTACTTGCCTCATCAAGATTACTGCCACGTAGATACTCTGTACCAACTCCTACTGTTGAGCCTATAGTATTTAAAGAAGAAAAGATAAATTCTTCATTTTCCTTTAAATATATAGTTAAAGTATAAACACCCTTATCATTTGTCATTTTAGTTGCAGCATTATACATATCTTTCCAGTTAGTAATTCCTGAACCTTTTATATAATAATCTACAATAACCTCTACCGGTTTACTTACATCTCCATTACGAACCCATGAAATAGTATCTAACGTGTTAATATTGAAAGCCTCTTTATTTTCTTCTGTATAGCTTGCATTTGTTGTTTCATAAGTATCATCATCTGGATGAGTAGTTAAGGTAAAAGTATAATTGCCCGCATACTCACATTTAATATTTAATCTATAAGATGAGTTATCTCCTATTGTATTTGCACCACTAAATGCTTCAGTTCCGTCAGCAAGCTTTAAAGTAGTAAGATATCCTACACCTCTTTGATTATGCCAGCTTTCATTAATAGCAAACTGGAATAAATCTCCAACCTGTAAATCAAGAGTATAAGTATACTCATTTTTATCAGCTGCCTTAGTCATTTTGGTTGTTTCGTCAAAAACCTTACCCCAATTACTACTCATTAAAATAGGACTTGTTCCACTACCAACAATATAATACTCTCTAGTATCAACTGATTGTTTAGCAGATTTCCATTGAGCAAAAGCAGATTTATTTTCTTTGATTGGATCTTCAAAGTTAAATAAATGTCCAAAATTTGGTGTTGCATACCAATCTACGAACTCATAGTCGTCCTTAGTTGGGGTCCATTTTGTTGCCTTTTCTCCTTCCTTTACAGTTTCAGTTTTTAATACTGCACTGCCATCATAGAAAGTTACAGTATATTCCTTAGTTGCGGGATTGTCCTTATCATTGCAAGCTGAAAGTATGCCAATTGATAACATACAAACAACAGTAATGAGAAAGAAACCTACCCATTTGATAGCCTTTTTCATTTTTTCATCTCCTATAATTTTTTTAAGTTTTTTGAATCACTTAATCGATTAAGTATATTATATCATAGCGCTTTCATTTTGACAATAGTTTTTTAAAAAATTATTTTACAAAGAAAAAAATGTTCATAAACACTACTATCTACTAGCGTATACAAACATTTTAAAATTTCATTTTTTAAGTTAATCTCATATCATTTGAATTAAAAAATAATTTCAAAGTGAAATATTCTTAACATGTATTTATTCCCTATAACCTATTTAAAATCTTTTCACATGCATCAGCAATATTATCCTGCCCAGATATTATATGTATATCACAAGGTTCTTCATCAAAACAACCATGTTTTTTTTCCAGCATAGCTTCTACTGGCGCTGGCAGATTACCATGCATACGTTGAGCAAATCTAGCTTTTATGATTTCTAAATCTGCAGTAACCAAAACACGTATACATCCTTCAGGTAATAAGGACAAGTGTTCTTTTTCTGAAATTACATAAATTATATTTTCACCTTTAATTGCCTCGCTAAGTTTTTTTTGAAAAGCTTGCTTAGCAGAAACTTCATTTTTTTCTAAACGAAGATAATCTTTACCAGTATAAATCTGTACTTCTATAAGTTCTTTTAATTTTTCTGCAATGGTAGATTTTCCTGTACAACTTTCGCCAAAAATTCCAATTACCATATTTGTCTAATCCTTTCAATTTTCTTATTATTCATCTATATATTATATAATACTTTAATATTACTGTAAATAAAAATACTATCTTTGAGTTCCCTATTTTTTAATTATTGAATGAATTATAATAAAAACTAAATAAAAAGGTAATAAAGTAATATAAGAAGTGTAAAAACCTCCTAAAATGTGGTATCTTTTAATTGTCTAGAAAAAAGTATAAGCCACTAAAAAATAGGAAGCAATATTTGTAATTAGACTAACAAAAAAACGCTCTGCAAACGTATAAAAGAAATGATAATTATTCCTGTTACATATAAATGTAAAAAGTTAACAGTTAAAGCCTCACAGATGAAAATTGAGTTGATTAATCAAAAAATGTTTTATCTTATTTTGGGATATCTTGAAAAGGCAAAGGAGACTATGATATTACATACAAATAAAAAAATTGAATATAAAATTATGTATTACAAATTATTATGTACTATACCTCTAGATGGAAAATTGAAGAACAATTTAAATTTATAAAATATGAGTTTGAATTTGAAGACTTTAGAATTATAAATTTTAATAGTATAAATCACTTATCATTTTGTCTAGCTTTAGCCATATTTTTTCTTTCTTTATTAATAGAATCAAAACCTAAATTTTACACTATTAGTATCAAGAATAGATTCTTACTTGAAATCACATAAAGTAATCTCAAGAATCAATAGCATATTAGGTCACAAAGATAATGGGATACAAAACTGATTTTTTTATCATACTATTATTCTTTTTATAAAAAAATATTCTCCATCTTTCTTTTAAAATAGAAAAATGGAGAACTCAAAAAAATAGTATCACTCTAAAGTTGTTATATTTATCAAATGAAAAGGGACTTTGGTATTCTAATTTCTTTAAACTATCCTCACCCTTAATAAATTCTTGATCTTTACATTAACGAGATTCTAATTATAAACTGATATCTACATCCTGTACAGATATAAAGGGTTTCACCTATTTATTTACTAAACTATTTGCAATCTTATGAAACAAATAAATTTTGTTATATCATTTTTTTCCTCACTATGAATAGCTTGCAAATTCATAAAATATGTAAAGCTATTGGCATATTCTTCAAAGGGACTAATAAACTTCTTTTTCTAAATTAGTTATAATAATAAAAACTCTTCTTATGTAAACCCAACTTGATTAGGTCATAAGGTTGGGTTTACAAGTGAAAAGGGATAAATATAAAGATCCTCTCATTTTAACATCTTAAAGTTTAGATATTAATCGTTATAAAAACTCTCTTGTTCAAGCCAAACACTATTATCAATCATAAATTGAATAACATCCGTGAATTCTTTTAATAACGGTTTTTCTAATAATGTCTTAAGTTTTTCAATATACTTATGGTCATTAAAAGATTGAGTATATTTAATATTTTTCTCTAATGTAGCTAAATCCATATTAATTGTCTTAATATTAAGGTCTAATTCTTCCATTAAATTATTTAAAATAGTAAATCCGCCATAATCTATATCACCAAAATGATAGTATTCTTTACATACAGACTTTAGTTTTTTTAAAACTTGTATTTGACTTCGAGTTGAAAATCCACCCAAAAATATGATTAGTCCATTAGATTTATAATCATAGAATGTTGTAAGATTTTCAATAGTTGTCACCTTAAGTATATTTTCAAATGATAGTTCATCAATTTTGTCAATTGGAATCCCTATCGAGTTAGAAACATCTTTTAAATCAATTTTTTGGTTATTTATTACAATTACTCCTTCACCTTTAACATAAAGATATGGAGTTACTGACATAATTCCTTTTTTCTCAAGAATATTTTCGTCTTCGTAAATAGCTATAATTTGATTCTTAATTTTGGCAAGCCTTTTAGAATCATTAAATATATAATTACTTGCATTTCGTTCGTACACATTATGATTAAGATTTTCAAGATAATGAACAGCTTTAATAGCATCAATATATTCATTAGATAAGTATTGCTTTATTGACTTATTATTTTTAATTCTATTCATTATTTCATTTTTTAAATTAATAATAATATCATCATTATACTTATCTAATTCTTCTAATAATAAAGCTCTTTTTTCACTGGTTCCATTAATCTCTAATAATTGCTTAATCTCTTCAACTTTTTCAAGATTCAAAGATATATAATCAACAACAGTATCATATTTCAATTTTGTGATAGAAATATAGTTCTTCTTTTCTAATTGTTTTATTGCTTCATCGTATTCTAAAGGAGATTCAAAATACTTAGGATATTTATCTTTTGTAAATTTAATTTTCACCTTGGTTTTAAAACCAGATGAATTGGCATCTCTTTTTTCATAAATTGAGAGTAAGTCTCTAAGTAATATTTCATCATATTTCATGACTAATATCACTCACAATCGATTTTTCACCATCTCTTACAACGGCTAAAATTGTTTCAATATTATCCACAAGTGAATCTAGTTTACCTGGTGCTGCTAGGATTACTTGAAGTTTTAATTTATCTCTATAAAATTGAAGCATTGATTGAATTCTTTGAGAGTCCATTTTATCAAATGCTTCATCATATAATACAATTCCTAATGAATCTTTATTCCTCTTATAATCAAGAGTCTGCTTAAAGGCAACACCAGATAAAATATAAAATGGTACTTGTACTTCTCCACCAGATTGTGAACGAATTACTTTATTTAAACTCTTTATCCCATCTGGAGTATGAACTTCTACATCAAAGTATAAATACTTCCTATAATCAACAACAATTGATTGAGTTGTAATATCTTCTGAAAACATATATTGATTTAATATTGCTTCAACCTTTTGCCGTTCTCTATCTTCAACTTCTCTATCTACAAATACTCCTCTATCGGAATTTTCAGAATTGAATTCTTTGGCATAATTATAAATCGTCTTTAAATCTTGATTTTCTGTAATTGCAACCTTAATTTGATAATAGTCTTTACCAAATGTAAATGTAGCAAGACTTGAGTTTAAGTTCTTAATAATATCTTTTGCTTGGTCAATTGATATGTTTAGTTTAGATAAAAATTCACTAAAGAATAGTTTTCTATGACTTTTTTGCATTTCAACAAGTTTTGAGTTGTATTTAAATACAGAATCATTAATCTTATTCTTTTCTTCTTTAAATTTATCTATTGATTCATAATAAGGCTCGCAATTAATGCTAAACTTATCTCTAGCATCTCTCATAAAACTTTCTAATTTAAATTTTGTCTCAATTATTCTTCTTTCTAAAAGCTTTATATTTTGTTTCAATTTACTAACATAAGCATAAGTTATCTTAACATCGCTAAGTTCAACACTAGCTTTATCAATTTCTATTTCATTGTAACTTGATAATTGAGAACTTAATTCTTCAATTGAAGTATTTTTTTCCAAAATTTCTGTTTCATTTGATTTTATTGATGATTTATAATCAATAACTAATCCATCGCATTTGGAAATAAGCATTTCCTTATTTTCGATTTTAGTTTCAATTTTTGTGATTTCTTCACAAATATCTAAGTATTGAGGATTTGATTTATAGAAATTAATTTCTTCTGTCAATTGATTAATTCTATCAAATAATGACGCTTCTAAATCAATACTTGGAATATAAGAGCTATCTTCAAGAACTGAAATAGCGAACTTTTCCTCTAGATTAATAGTATGTGCATGTGCATTATTTGAATTATACTCACCTAACAACTTAAATGCATAGTCATTTAATTCATCACGCTCTTCCTTAACAACAGCTAATTGTTTCTTTAATCCCTCTAAACCAATATATGATTTACGATAAATACTAGAAGGAATACGCCATGAACTATAATTCTGATAACACATACAATCCTTGGTAATTGAAATATCATACTTATCTAATTCAAGAATATCATTAACACAATGAACTCTGTTTAACAATAATCTTGCATAGTTTAATGCTGTATCATTTGAAGCAACAACATATGATCCTAAGGTCCCTTCTTCAAAATCAAAATTAGGAAGTTTTGTGCCATTAACTAATCTTACGCCTGAAATATTCTTATTTGCGTGATAAAGTTTCAATGCATCTTTATAGTAGTTATTAGGAACAATTAAGTGAAATCTTTGTGCTCCTAGATAACCTTCAATAGCATTTCTCCAAGAGTCATCAGTTATATCTAGATATTCGCAAAAAAACTTGACTTCAATTTCTTCATGATACTTATCATAAAGACCATCCTTAATATAAGTTTTAAACTCTTCATATCTTTGATCAAAGGGGTGCTTGTCATCTTCCAAAGCTTTAATCTGCTCACTTACTTCCCTAAGTTTTTCACGAACCTCATTTAAATCATTTTTCAGTCTTTCAGCTTTTGCCCTATATTTTTCTTCTATTAATCTAGCTTCTTCTCTAAACTCTGTGAACTTTTGTTTAGCTGAAGCAGTTGTAAAGTCAGCTTGTTTGACATATTCAAAGAAAGAATCAAATACACTATTCTTATAAACTTTTAGTTGAGAAAGGTTAGAAAGCTCAGTGTTGCATTTTGTAGCAAATGTATGGAACATTAAATGTGTTGTTTCATATTGACGTTTTGCATTATCTAATTCAGTCTGTTTTTGTGGCAACTCTGGAGAAATTTGATCCAATAATTTTATATGTTCGTTTCTTGAAATATTTAGATCGGAAATTGTCTTCTTAAGACCTGTCATTTTATTGTTTTCTTCTTCAATCAAATAATCATATGATTTATTCTCATTTATCAACTCACTAACTTTCGACTCATATAACAACTTTGTTCCTAATATATTCTTGATTTCTAATGAATTTAGTTCTTCAGAATCAACTTCAACCTTATTACCAGTAGTAACAATGATTTCAAGTGTATGCAACTTTTCTTCATCACGCTCTATAGTCTTGCTTACTTTTGACATTTCAAGAATGTTATTTTTAATTTCAGATACATCAATAGTGGTTTCGTCAAGAACAAATTCATTCATAAATTTATCACATTCGGTTATATTCTTTAAACCTATAGCTCTTGATAAAATCTTAAAATATGCATTTTCTGTCTTTAATCCAAATATTTCTTTAACCTTATTTTGATATGACATCAAAGTTTGGAAAGGAACAAATTCATATTCTTTTTTCACTTGTTTATTAAAATCATCATATGGTTTTGGATAATTTGTGTCAGTTATAAATAATGATTCATCAAGTTCACAATTCTTAATATAGAAGGGCTTAGGATCCATAAGTTTGTTGGTATTTTGTTTATATTCAACATTAATACCAAATATATGCTTTTTGCCATTAACATCCACTTCTAAGGCTAAATATGTTATTACATCGCCTTGTCTTAAATATTCCTTATTATCAGAGTCAACATGTCCACGAACGTAGGATTCTAGTGTTCTTTTTTCAGCATTAGCACCCGAATTAAATTTAGAATGCTTTTGTCCTAATAATATCATTTGGATAGCATCGATTATAGTTGATTTACCTGTACCATTTACACCAACAATAGCAACATTTCCTTCGATAGGTAAAGTTGCCTTTTGAAAATACATCCAGTTTATTAATACAATTTTAGTTAATTTACTCATCAGCTTCTTCACCACCCTTTAGCATATCTAATCTATTTACTATTTCTGCCATTTCTTTAAAGTCCATAGCAACTTCAATAGATGGGTATATTTGAATTACAGCATTATCTAAAATAATTTCTTTTTCATTATAAAAAACAATATTGTGGCGCTTAAATATTCTTAACATTTCATTAAGAGTCCCCTTTTTAACTCTATCATTTGCTACACCTTCAAATCCAACAGCAAACAATTGATCTTGTAATTCTTTTATAGTTATTTCTATTTCATCTGATAATGAAATTTCATCAATTTTCTTTTGGTAAAGAAGTCGTAAAACTAATAAACATAAAGTTTCATTTCTGTTCAAATTTTTAGATAATTTCTCATCATGTGATTTGATGTAGGCCAATTCTTTATCTTCTCGTAGGATAAATTCGAAATTAATATATTCAAAGAATAATGATAGCATTTCTTTATGACTAAGTATAAATAAATACATCTCATTATTTATTCTTCTCAATAAAAAATTAACTTTCAATAATCTTATTGTAATATCCTTAAATATTCCTTTATCTCTTTCAGACAATTTACAATAAAGACGATTAAATTCAGTACTTTCTAAATTAGTCATTATATATACCTCCCTTTTCTCTTATTATAAAATCATTGAATGAGATTCCATTCTTGTTGACTCTTTCATCAAGCAATTTAAGTTCAAATAATGCATTTGGCAATTTCGAATGCATAATGATACAAATAAGCATAATAAATTCATACTTGGAATTCAAATCAAGTGTTGATATTCTCTTCTCTTTTTCACCTTTGAGAAATTCTTCTACAAACTTATTAACCGCATAAATGTTATATTTTTTATCTTCTTGTAATACTTCTAAGGCTTTTTGTTTTATTTCATCAGAGATATCAATATTAAGTGGTAAAACTTCAGGTATAGGCTTTGGAGATATCTTTCTTGGTTTTGATAATAAATCAAAAGAATAATGATTCATTTCAAACAAAGATAAATATTGATCTGTAATATCATTATCTTTAACGTACGATATAAGTCTATTCAGGATTCCTTCAATATCCTCTCCACGACTAATTAAATGTATGATTACACTGACTGTTCTTGTAACATATTTATTATTTTTTGTATCAATCATTTTTATTAAAGACGGTATTGTCTTAACATTTGATAGAATTCTTTTTTGAGTCTCATTTACAAATTTATAGGCAGCATCATAATCTTTATAGTCCTTATCAATTCTTGCTTTAATAAGTTTTTCCATTCCTAAGAAATCATCAAACACTTCCTCTAGTTTTTCTTCAATTTTGGGAATTTCTGTATCAACATTATCTACTATCTTTAATCGTAAATAAGATGAATCAAAAAAAACATCTTTATATTCTCCTGTAAATTCATCTAATAGAGCTTCTAAATCCATCGAATTTTTATTTTTGGTTATGTTTCTATAATATCTTTGAATACTTGATCTTAATCCACGTAATGAAACAACAAAATCATTTAATTGCTTATCAACAATTTCTAAATTATCAATTCTCGAATAATCAAATTTAAATACTACATCTTTTAAGACTCTTACATACCCTGTATAAGATGGTTTTCTATTTTTAATTAATTCTTCTATTAATGCAATAAAATTATAGCTATGACTAGTAAAGTCCATTGCTCTTTTACCATTACCAATAGTTTCTTCAATAAGCCAACCATAATTTTCTAATGTGTTGATAATAAACCTAGCTTTACTTGCATTATCAGTTGCATTTTCAATTTCTTCATCTGAGTTTTCTTGATATAGTTTAATTGATACCAAGTCATTCAAATGATATGTTAATGCATCAATTATTTTATTTTTATCGTTTTCTCCAGCCTCAAATAATTCATTTATAAGACCATGTAAATACAATATTGATTCCATATAAATTTTTCTATTTTTACTTGCAAGTGGAGTGAAGAAATTATCACCAGTAATATCATATATTGACGCCATATGCCTCTCCCATTCTAATTTTATTTCTACTTATACCAAATTTTTCATAGTCTTTTTTACAAAATATAAATAATATCTTAAATGTTTGTCCAAAACAATATTCTCCATACTGCATACTGCGAAAAATGTTTTATATATGGTTATTTTATCATATTATTTAATGAATTGCGATGCCTTAATTGACTTTTTTAATATAATATAAGTTGTAAAATATAAATTGATAGTATAAATAAATGAAAGAGTAATAACAATCCACACGTCAAACGTGCGGTATTTACGCTCCCCTATAAGGGCTTCTACCTCACGACGACCCTCTCACTCTGGCTTATCCCTTGAAGGGATCTTTGTATTCTTTAGTCGACAGATTATCTTCCAGCATATCTTCTTTCTCTTAACTACTTCTGCATTCATTCCTACTGTCGACACAAAGTATCCTTTTGCCCAAAAGCTTCTATTCCCATACTTGTGCATTTCTTTCAAATATCATCAATGATGACTTCCCTTTTAAGTATCCCATGAAATTTGATATTGCTATCTTTGGTGGTATTCTTACCAACATATGGATATGGTCACTCATTGCGTGTGCCTCTATTATTTCTACTCCTTTATACTCACATAGCTGTCTTATGATTCTTCCTATATCACTTCTTAGTTTCCCATAGATTTCTTTTCTTCGATATTTTGGGATAAATACGATATGGTACTTCAAATTCCATTTCGTATGTGATAAACTAGAGTCGTCATTGGTTTTTTTGTGAGTCTTTCGACTAACAAAAGAACAAAAGTGAAAAATAAATTTTTCACCCTATGAGGCCCAAAGGCCTCTTTTTCTTTAAGAGACAATATAGTATAATAAAAGATAATCGAGGTAAAGAAATGATATATCCAATATTAGATTTAAAAAATCTTCCAAAATGTATACAAACAGAATACTTTAGAATTCTTCTATTAAAAGCTGCTAAAAACGGAGAACCTATTTATCAAAATGAATTCAATAGAATCAATAATTTACCCTGTGTTAGAGAATCAAAAGGTAAAGTTACACTTAGAGAATATTGGGATTTTTTTGCTTGTGGTAATGAGGATAAAATACGACCTGCAGTAAAATATAATGTTTTAGCTATGATTCATTGTAAAGATTTTTCTAAAGGATATCTTACTTATGAATGTCCGAATTGTCATAATATGGTCAATATCGGTTTATCTTGTAATTCAAGATTTTGTGTTTCCTGTGGAAATAGATATCGGGAACAAAGAGCTTTATCTATTTCTAAAAAGGTAATCAGTAAGCCACATCGTCAATTTGTTTTTTCTATAGCTAAACAATTAAGAAAATATTTTGCTGAAACTTTAGATAGAGATGCTTTATTAGATATTCTTTTTAGTTCTGTTGAATTCGCATTTGAATCAGAAAATAGACAATTTGGCTATATGTTATTCTTACATACTTATGGTAGAGATATTAAATGGAATCCTCATATCCACTCTCTGATTTGTGAAGGTTATTTTGATAAGTACAATAAATACCATAAATATGAATACTTCCCTTACATAAAGTTAAGAAAGTCTTTTATGTTTGAACTTCATAAATCCATGAAAAAATATATTAAATATTATAAATCAAAATACGAATACTCTAAATTCTGTAAACTTATAAAATGGATAGAAAAAAAGTATCCTCAAGGGTATTACGCCTACAGTCCTAAAATAAATAAAAAATATGATCATCATTTATCTGTTAAACAATTAACAAATTATATTGCTAGGTATGCTTCCCATCCTGCAATTGCTGAATCTAGAATCTTAGAGTTGGATTTATCTAATCATATGGTAAAATATTATTATGATCCACATGAAGATGATGTATTAGATGAGGATGACCCTAATAGATTAGGTAGGCAATATGTTTATGAATCTGTTTTTAAATTTATGAAAAAGCTTGTTAGACACATTCCTAATAAAGGCTTTCATAATATTAGATACTATGGTTTCTACTCAAAACGTTCTACAATTGATACTTCTTCTATCCATCCTTTATATTCAACTTGTGAATTAAAGAAAATTAAACAAAATATCAATTGGAATAAAAAAATGAAATTAACTTATGGATATGAGCCTTTATTATGTAGTTGTGGAAAAAGAATGGAGATTTGTTATAATTTATGTTTCTTCCCTCCTCCTAAAGGTCCTAAACAGTTATCTATTGATGATTTTGATGAGGAGGGAAACCTATATGCCTAAAAACTTTACCACAATTAAAAAGTATTTATCTTATGAAGAAAAACTATTAGATTTTATAGAGGATTATGCCATAGATATTCCTGATTTCGAATATGTTTACTTGGATGATCCTAATTATAAAGAGCTTACACCTGAACAAGAGGCTTATAATGATGACTTATATGAACAAATGGATCAAGCCTTAGATGATGATGATTTTGATTTATATGAAGAACTTTCTAATAAACTCATTGATTATCCTGAGAGAAAAATTGATATTGAAAAAACCTTTGATTTATTACCTGATTTTGAAAAAGAGAAGCTTTAATTTATGCTGAAAATAATTTGTTTAAAGAAACGATTATTCTTAAATGTATGAATTGTGATTACGAAGAAGAAGTTGACTATGAAATTGTTGAAGAATGTTGGATGGATGGTCCATATCCAATATCTTATTGTCCTCATTGTAATGTGGGTGACTTTGTTCCTTTAGATATCTACAATAAAAAGAAATTGAAATGATTTTAAAACTATATTTTTTTGCCTAGTCTTACTAGGCTTTTTCGTCTTGGCCTTCTTTAGATTGATTCTTTTTAAATTTACTAATAAATGAAAAAGGACCACCCCTAGGGGTGTCGCACTCGAAAAAAATTAAGACAAATCCATATGTTTAATAATCATATCTATAATATTAAGATGTTTTACTCCACTTCTTTTTTGAAGAAGTTTATCCATTGTTAAAAGATACTTAGAGTATCCATCCTTAATTGTTTCAAGCGGTCTGTACTCTCTTTCTTCTGTAAGATTCAACCCATCTTCATCATAATTATCATTATCTATTGTTCTTGAAACTTGTATGTAAGAATAATCATTACTCATATTTCTAATGATAAAGTCAACTTCTAAATTGCCAATTTTTCCGATACAAATTGAATAACCCTTGCTCTTAAGATAGTTATAAATAATATTTTCTAATACAGGTCCATAGTTTATTCTATTGTCAGTATTTCTACTAAAATAAAAACTTAAATCGGATAAATAGTATTTTTCACTACCGTTCAAAGATTTTTTACTTTTCATATCAAATCTTTCGCATTTGCAAATAATTTTAGCATCTTCTAAAATTTTCAAATAATTATAAACTGTAATTTTAGAAATCCCTGTTTTATTTTTTTTATTGAGATATTCACACAAGGAAGGGACAGAGATTGTCGCACCAAAATTATTTATGATATAGGTTTGGATTGTTTCAAATAAATCTTTCTTCTTAATTTTTTTATTCTTCTTGATGTCTTTATCAAAAATTTCCTTTATTACATTTTGAACATAAATATGCTTCTCATAATAATTATCATATTTAACTGCTAATGGAAAACCACCTTCTAAAATATAATTCATAAATTCCTTTTCTAAATCATCATTTATCTCTTTACCAAAATGCTTTTTCATTCCAATATATTCATCAAAGGATAATGTTGTCATTTCAAATTCTATATATCTGCCTGTTAGTTTAGTTGCTAATTCACCAGATAATAAATAACTATTACTACCTGTTATAAAGATAGAATATTCTCCTTCTTCACGATATGCATTTATGGATTCTTCAAATCCTTTAACATTTTGTATTTCATCTATAAATAGATACTTAGTTCCAAAAATTGATTTACATTTTTCGTCAATCAATTTTTCTAATGCTTCTAGAGTTTTTATACTTTTGTATGGTTTCTTATCCAAATGAATAAAAATAATACTATCTGTACTTATCCCATTTTTTATCAATTCATCTTTTATCATTTCCATTAATGATGATTTTCCACATCTACGAACACCAGAAATGACTTTAATCATATCGACATCATGATAAAAGCCTCTAATATTTTTTAAATAGTTCTCTCTAATATATAAATTTGACATGAGGCATCTCTCCTTAATACAATCCTATTATAACACAAAAATACCATTTTATCTAAACTTTTTTAACCTTTTTTGAAAAAAAGTTTAGATTAGAATGTAATTTGAATATAATTTAATTAGATATCAATTGATACCACCTAATGATACATTAGCAAGTGCTATAATAAATCACAACATTATATTTTCTTGTCATTTTTGCCTCTCTATGTCTCCCTAGAAAATATATTTGAAAGATATTCTCTAAAATGTGGAAAATATAATTAGATAAGCATAATAAATTTATTATTTAATATTAAAAGGCAAAATGCCAAAATTAATAGGGACATCTTTTGTCCCTATTAATATCCCCATTCACCTATAAAATCTAAGAATTAATAACAATAAATATACAGAACTTAATTAGTCAGACAGTGTCTGTCCAATTCTATATGTTTATCTTTCTAATACTCTCCCCCCCCTGGCTCATATAAAGAATTAGTTATTAAGCATAGGGATTTAGTATATAGTGCACTGATTCCTGGCTCATCCAAATATCCCCACCATATAAGTTTGCTTTGCTCTTCTACATTATTTACAAAAATTTTTTGCTGAATGAGATATTTTTTCATATTGCTTATGTCTGTAGCATCTCCTCCAATAATCCATAAAGGAGGACAAGAGGTGTTATATTTTTTATATAAGCTAAGCCATGCTTTGATTATCCATTGAACACCTTTGTTAAAATGAAGTCTACCAACATAAATAAATGCATAACTATTATATGGAAATGTGTTCAATTTTTCGTTGCCTCTAATCGGAGCATAAGTATTACTTCGTATTGATAATCGAGGGCTTAACCATTCATTGTGAGCAGGATATTTAAAGGCAAGATGAACATATTGCCCAGCTACAAATATTTTATCTTCATTTATGTTGTAAAATTTAATTAAATCTTGTTTTTCACTTTCAGCAACACAGATTAAATACTTTGCATTTTTAAAAACAAGATCCTCTGTTTCAAACCTTTCATTAGCAGTTTCCTTAGCACCACGTTCATTTCTACCCTTACCATTTGAAATAATACTATGAACATAATTTATTTTATAAAATTTGGATAATTCATAAGCTAAATAACCCGAATTCCAATATACACTATGAATAACATTAGGAATAAAATTTAATTCTTTTAAAATTCTTTTTATTTCTTTTGTGTTTTCTTGATGATATTTGCTAATTTTTTTCTTATCAAAATCGCCTAAGCTACCAAAATTTAAATTTATAATCCTGCAATTCTCATTAACAATATCAATATCATTTTGAAATGGATACACTTTTCTACTAACTAAAATAACGTTAAACGTTTTGTAATCAAGCTCTTGTATTAGTTCTTTCATATATGTATGGCTCCCACCCCATTCTGAAACGCCAGGAGCCATATTAGGACTAGCATGCAATGAAATAATTAATAAGTTTATCATATATTTCCTCCCAATAATTGAACATTATTTTGAGTAAATTATACAATAAAATGTTATAATTTACAATTAAAAATCGATTTTTGGAAAAATAAATAAATATAATAAAGATTGGGAGATGTTTATAACTAAAATGATGGCATCTAAAAACTTTGATATGAAAGGTATCAAAGCGTGCACATTCGATTTAAATCATTTGATTAACTTTACAAATGGGAAGCCATCTCAAGAAACTATTATGAAGTATAATTTGTAAATATAAGGAGCTCCTTTTTGTTTACTTTGACTCTATCATAATTTATCTTAATTTGTAAAATTAAACATTATATTTATCTCTTTTACTTACTTCTGCTTCCGATAATTCATGTTATGCATACAAATATTCTTTTAGATTTAAATTCCTCCTAATAATTATGAATTATTGGGAGGTAATTTTTTATGAGTAAAATATTTGATTGGTCTATATTTGAGGTAAAATCAGAGGATAGTGATAATTATCGTTCCATAAAAGGACAAATGTTTGAAGATCTTATTGAAATTTTATTAACTTGCCACCCCATGTTTAATAAAAAGGGTTATCAATGGAAAAGAACAACTAATAAAACTCATGATGGAAAAAGAGATTTCGAATTACAAAGCGATAATAATATAGTAGCTTGGGGAGAATGTAAAAATTATTCTTTTCCGTTGTCAATCAATTCGCTTTCACCAACTTTGATAATGAGTGTAATCGAAAATATTAATGAAATATACATTTTCTCTTTGAATAAATTAAATAAAACATTTTCAACTTATATAAAGAATTTTTCTAATTCTACTAATAAAAAAATATTATTGTTTGCAGACAATTTTCTAGAATATATAATCGCAGTAAAAGTAAAAGATTTACTTAAAGCAATAAAAGCAAAGGATTCACATAAAAAAGTTGAGAATGGTATAAGTATCTATTCCTTTTTAGAAGAGATTACCTTAGAACAAATAGAAAAAATAACTCTACAAATGGAAAAAGAAAGAAAAATAGAATTTTCTGAAAAATTAATTTCTTTTGAAGGAAAGGAAATAGATAGTGAGTATAAATTTTCTAACAATGAAAGATTTTTTTATACGCTAGAAGTTCAAAATTTGAACTTGAATCCTGTAACTTTAGTTTTCTCAATTTCACAAAAAAATAATGATTTTTTTATAGTAGATAAAAGCCAAGAAACTCAACAAATATGTCTAGAAACTGGAGAAATTTATGTTTTCAAAGTATGCTTACAAATTATAAAAAAAGTTAAAAATAAAAGTGTGATTGCGTTACCACAATTTCACTGCGAATACCTATTTGATAACTCGAATAATTTATATCTTTTGGATTTAAGACCAATTAAAATTAATTTTGTTGAATCTTCTTATACACCTTTACTTGGAATACATTGGAATTATAAGAATACATTTTTAAAAAAATTAAAATTAAAAGAAAAAATAGTTTTAAAAGGGATAAGTGGTTCGGGGAAGTCACGTCTTCTTGCTGAAATTTTTAGTGATTTATCATCAGAAAGAATCCAAGCAATTTATTTAGATTTGGAAAATGAAACTCTAAATCCATATTTGATTATAAAAAAAATACTATTGAACTTAATAGATATTAAGTCTAAGGATGTAGAAGATAAGGATTCCTTTAATATAATACATAAAAAAGACGATCAATATCTATATATGGTTCAATCTATTCTAAATTTTGATGAGGATAAAATGAAAGAGTCACAATATCTCATTTTAAATGTTTTTAATAGCTTTTTAACTAACAGGGACATTGTTATTTTAATAGATAATGTGCAAAATTGCGTAGATCCCCTTTTCAATATATTATTAAGTATTAAATGTGGAACAATATTCTCCTTTAACACGGATTATCTAGATTCGCAAACAAAATATGCTTTTCAAAGTACTGCACATAATTGTGGATTTGAAAGATTTTTTTCCCAAAACAATTTCACTTTGCCTCTTTTTAATAAGAATTTAATTAAGCATTACTTCAAAGAAACTTTAGAGTTTAATTCTTTTGATTGGATGGACGAGAATATCCCTAAAAAATTTAGATGTACTCCGTTTTATTTGAAACACTTTCTTATTTTCTTGGAAGAAGAAAACATTATTTATAAATTAGAAGGAAAATACTATATTAGTGATAATCTTCTTTTCCAAAATTCTTTTGATATATCTATAAATGCAGAAGAAAGTATATTAGAAAAGAGATTTGAGAAAGTTATGCACAAATATCCGAATTCAGTATCGCTTTTTACTATATTATCCTTAGTAGGAATTATATCAGATTCATTTTTTAGTGAAACTAATACCATTTTAAAAGATTTAATTAAGTTAAATTTTATTAAAAGAGAAAAAGAAATAATAAAATATACTCATCAAAAATTACAAACTTATTTTTTAAATAATTGTGTTGATAAGTCAAGATTAAATGAATCTTTAGAAATGCTTAAATATAAGAATGCTATTTTGAGTATAGAAGGATTTACTTGTGCCTTTTATGAGGACTTATCAGAAGACCAAGATAAACAAACCTTATTGAATTTACTTGATTATTTATTTGATAATAAACCTTATTACAATTGTAATGAAACAATATTGAAGGTTCTACCTCAAGCAATGAAAAACGTCACTAGTTTTTTGATATCTAGTGACAGTTTATGCTTTGAGTACTTAAATAAAATTTTAGACTTTTATAAATGGCTTATTTTTCAAACTCAATCTTCTTTTGGATTTGGTGCCAGTTTAGAATTTTATGGTGATATTTATGATTTCATTTTAAAATCATACATACCATTTTATTTTACTGAAAATGATAACCGACTTACTTATGATATTGTTCGAGAATATTTCAATTGCTTAATTGAACAAAGAAAATTTTCCAAATTAAAAAATGAAAGTGATAGATTATTAGATATATTCAAAAACTATACAAAAAATGAAACACTTTATTTTTGGCTTAGTATGATTCATAATAGGAGATCTATTGCATTTGATAAAGAAGAAAACCCCAATACCTCAGATTATAAAAATGCACTTAAGGAATATGATTTAGCTAAGAAATATGCAAAAGAATCTAAAAATATTGTTCCTTTGTGGCAGGTTGAAATAGATAAGGGATATCATTATTATAATATATATACAATCTATGATTCCTCAAAAGTGATTGACCATTTTCAAAGGAGTATTGAATTGCGTAACGAAATTTTTCATTGTAGTAATGAATATCACAAAGTTTTAATAGCTTTTCTTCAAAAAAAATATCAAACTGCACATTCTATGGTTTGTTCGACTTTAAGTAAAGACAGAAAATTAATATATGATTATTATTTAAATAAATTATTGCTAACTAAAGTATATTTGGATATATTTCTTTATAATCGTAAAGAAAATAATATTACCAAAGAAATTATCAACAATGATCTAAATATAGCAAAGGAATCCATTTTTGAAACAAACTTTAAAAATAAATATCCTACAATATATTTTTTAAAAGGATATTATGAAGAAAAATTTGGTGATAAGCAGGTAGCTATCCACAATTATACATATTCTTTAAAAGTATTTTGTATGCAATCACAAAACATTAACTATAAAAATACACATCTTCCTTTTTATTATTCTATAATATCAAAATTATATTCTTTAGGATATAAAAGCTGGAATGAAATAAAAAAGTATGATGAAATTATAGAAAATATAGTTAAATTATTTAAAAATTCTACAAACAAGAAAAATTTTTTTCAATCAAGTCCGAAAGGGATACTATTTGATGAAGTGGATGAAACCACCTTTCCATCTCTATAAAATAAAATCAATATTATAATTTCGATCTATAATAAAATCACATTCGCATACACGATAATTAGTCCAAAGAGGGTCATTTTTAATTGATAAAAAATTATCTACAAAGTATATAATAGGTGTTTTCATAGATTGTATATTATAATCTAAGAAATAAGTTAAGTTAATGTAATCTGCATCTCTAGTAGTATAAGGTTTGCTATACACTGCTAAAATATTTATATTTAAGTAATGCGAAAATAATTTGACATATTCTTCAGCATTTGCTACTGTAGATAAATTAACACAAATATAGTCTTTTTCAAAAACAAATTCTTTTTTTGCCCACTTTGCATTTAGTTCTATATATTTTTTCATATCTTCAGATAAGGAAGCTTGGTGTTTAGCACAAAAAATACCTTTAGTATCTTCTTTTAAGTTTTCAGACATTCCACTTTCTATTGTAGAAGCTCCTTTATGAAAGACAATCGAATTAGCAACTACTATAGTTTTTAATCCTTTATCTCTAAGTCTAATACATAGATCTATATCTGAATAAGAATGAACGAGCTTTTCATCAAAACCTCCTATTTCTAAAAAAGTATTTCTTTTTATAGCAGAGCAAGCTGCACATGCACCATAAACTTCATAATTAGATGTGGTTAAAGAAAAATCAATATCCCTATTTTTAAAAGGATGAGGAAAGTTATAACTTGAACACGAAATCCCAAAATCTATAATTTTTTTTGTTTTTGGATTTATTAGTTTTGAACTAGTATATCCAATATTATTTGAATTAAGGAGTGGCGAAATAAGCTCTTTCTGCCAGTTGTTATTAATAAAATAAGTATCTGCATCTACAAAAATTAATATTTCCCCTCTAGCACTTTGGGCACCAATGTTGATAGCCTTAGGATAGTAGAGATTCTCATTAAATTTCAATATACTACAATCAAAAAAATTAACATCAAGATTGATGAAATTAGAATCCACATTATTTGCCACTATTATTATCTCTGTATCTCTATCAATTGTTTTTTTTAAACTATAATAACATGCTCTGAGTGCTTTTAAATTACTATGATATGGGATTATAATACTTTTTTTCATATATGTTTCACCTCAATGTTTTTTATATCGTTTTTTATAAAAAACTCTTTTTTGTTTTCTTTAATAATATAATTCTTTAAACTTGTATTCACGGGAATAATAATATTGTTAATGGCATAAGATTTTAATAAAGAATTTCCATCTTTAGAAAGCATAAACTTACTAGCTTCAAAATTTGTTTTTTTAATTTTAACTATATTAGCAACTCTTAGACATTCTTGTATTATCACTGATCCAAAAACTGGACCATAGATAAAGATGTTTTGAGATATGACTGCTTTTTTAAATGTTTTATTTTGAAAAGGGAGTGCAATTCCATATAAGAACAATTTTTCTACATTATTATTATTTTTATAAAGAATTTTTTGAGGAAAATCAATGTAGATAGCATCACAATCAATTGAGTTCTCGTTAAAAGTAGGAGTCACTTTATTCTTGTTTAAATAAATAATTTCTTTTAAAATCAAATCAACTTGTCCAAAATTATTGAATTTTATAGGGATTTCAAAATAAGAGTTTTTATAGATTGATAATAGTTTATAAATATTAATTAGGTTTGTTTTTAGATTTGCTTTTTGGTCTCTTTGATGTGGTAAATGAATCCCTCGAATTTCTTCATCAAATTTAACTTTATATTTTTGCGATAATCTATAACCAAATTCAATATCTTCAGCCCCCCAAGTTTTTAATGTTTCATTAAAACCGCCTACTTGCATAAACTTATCTTTATATACTGCTAGAATTCCAGAGTATAAATATAACCATTGCCATTCTTGATATGGTGCAATACTTATTTGTTTTCTAAAATCATGTAAAAACCAATCATTATGCAATTGAAATAAATCTTTTTCTAAGTAATATGCATAATCCTTTCCGATTAAAGAAAGGTGTTCTTCAGTAAATTCCATCCCCTCAATACTTCCTGCAATAGCAGCATAATCAAAAGAAACCATTCTTTCTTTTAATGTATTAATGGCATTAGGATAAATAAGTATATCGCCATCAAGAAACAATAAAACATCATTTGAAGCATTTTGAGCACCCAAATTTCTATTATGACTTCTACAGCCAAAAGTATCGCTGTTTATTAAGAAAACATTTTTTAAAATCAAAAATTCTTCTAATAAATCAAGATATTTTTTTTCGGAATGATCATTCACTATTATTATCTCATCATTGTTTTGAATTTGCATTTGTAGTTGCATTAGTGTTTTTTTGATATATTTGCAATTTTGAAAAAGAAGTATTATACTAATATCCATAATCTTGCCCTCCCATCTACTAAGAAAATGTATAATATTTTTGTTGTATTACGTTTTCAAATCTAGTTTTTATTTTATTAAGATTTATTTTTTTGGCTTTAATAATGCTATTAAAGCATTCTAATAAATATAAATAGTATTCATCTATCATATGTAGATTATATAATCCCCACCTATGATTTGAATTTGCAATACAATTTACAGGAGATTTTATTAGATGTATTTCATCTCCTAGATATTTAACGAATAATTTATTTGACTTTTTCATTATCTTATTTATTTTTTTTATATTGAAATCATTTTTAAAATTTAATAATTTATCATTGCTAGTATACAATTTTGCCATTTCAAAAGTATTTAATATTATTTGATGAGGTTCATAATATTGTTTTATAAGACTGGAAATATTTTTTATGCTTTTTTCTAACATATAATTTGATATTTCCTCTGAATAAATAATTCTTGGATAAAATCCTTGTGAACTAAAAAAATTCATCAATGCGTTTTTATTTTCATATAAATCAATAGACATCGTCAAATAAAACTTTAAAGAATTTTTGACTATTTCTAATATATCAAATGTCATATTATATGTGTCGAAAATTAGATAATCACTTTTATAATTTCTTAAAAGATAATCAAGATTAGTGGTGCACTCTAATTCAAAGCAAGAAGAATTCCACTTTGTTTTCCAAGGAATGAAATCCTTTAATTTAGTTATTTCTTTTGGCAATTGTTCTTGAAATAATAAATGAAATGAGTTTTGAGACACAAATTTATTTATTTGTATGACGGATTGGTTTTGAAAGTCAAGAAAGTCCCTACTCATACAACAACCCAAAATAATTACTGATACTTGATCAATCATTTTTATTTACCTCCCAATAATTCATAATTATTTTGAGTAAATTATACAATAAAATGTTATAATTCACAATATAAAATCGAATTTTGGAGGAAAATAAATGAATTTATTAAAGTATAGGGAGATATTTATAACTAAAATGATGGTATCTAAAAACTTGGATATGAAAAGTATCAAAGCCTATACATCAGATTTGAATCACTTGATTGACTTTACAAATGGGAAAGTATCTCAAGAATCTATTATGGGTTATATACAATACTTAACTCAAAATTATAAGGATACTACTGTTTCAAGAAAGCTAATTACAATTAAAATGTTCTTTAGATTTATTGAGGAAGAAACCAAATGGATAAATCCATTAGATAAATATAAAATAAAAATAAAAAAAGAAAAAAGGTTACCCAAAACTATTCCTGTAAAAGATGTAAGTAAGTTGTTAGATTATATGTATGAAAACCTAAACCAAGCCAATACTTCTTTTGCATACTTTCAAGCAATTAGAAATTTATGTATTATAGATCTTCTTCTTTCTACTGGAATGAGAATAGCTGAAGTATCCAATTTAAAACTAGAAGATATAATTACTTCTGAGCGTGTATTACTTGTTCATGGTAAAGGGAAAAAACAAAGACTCTTATATATTTCAAGTTTAGAAACTTGGAACAATTTAAAGGCTTGGCTAAGTATAAGAAAAAAACTTAAAGTAAATCACGAATATCTATTTGTAAATAAATATCATGATACTTTAAGCATATACGGAATCGAAAATATATTTACTAAATACAGAGATAAAAGTGGTATATCTCATTCAGCCACACCACATTATTTAAGACACACATTTGCTACTAACTTGTTAGCTAATGGAGCTGACTTAAGAAGTGTTCAAGAATTACTTGGACATTCTTCTATTTCTACTACAGAAATCTATACTGAAGTAAACACAGTTAGAAAGAAAATTGTTTTAAAAAAATATAATTTAAGAAATAAACTAAATAGAAATAACAATTAAAATAGAAATAGGGTTTATATAACACTAGATTTATATATCACATAGTAAGGATAATCTTTTTTTGCTCACAATAAAAGCTCACATTTAATAGTTTTCTCTTTTAAATTGTAATAATAGCAGTTACCAATCAATTTTCCATTCTCAATTTTTAATATCAGTTGAATTAAAAAATTAGCATTAGATTTAGATAATTCATCTAAAACTTCTTTTATGTCATATTGCGAAGGAATACAATCAAAAGAAGGATGAGAATGCCAATCGCCTATATAATTATGTTTTTCATAATCATAATTATGTCTTTTAAAATAGTCTCTTTCAAATTTTTTGTATTTATAATTGATTATTAAATTTGAGAATGCAAATGTTCCGTGTACAGGACTTATATACACTTCCTCTATCTCAAAGACATTAGGACTAGAATTATATGCAAAACATGCTCCTTTTATCTCATTTATACCTGCTTTCATTAAATCCTCATATAATTTAGTTTTAACATCATTTTGAATAATGATTTTCATATATTCTCTTTCCTTTTTCAATCAAATCTTCATTCAAATTATCCTCTTCCTTTGCTAAATTAAGTGCATCTATGGAATATGTTGTATAATATGTTTGAAGATCTCCATAAGTACTTGTTGAAAATATATTAATTGACTTTAATTCAACTTTAGTACCTTTTAATATATCTATAACAAACTTTCCTATTAAACCACTCAAAATTGAACAGTCAGACATAGTTGCAACATATTTTTGCTCGTTAATAGATGCAGAGTAATCTGCTTCTTGTTTAGCAAGGATGTTATTATTAACCTTCCATTGGTAAAAAGAGGCTAAAATAGAATCCATATTTACATTTGCATTTGCGTTCTTATAAAGAACAATATTTCCCAATCCTCCTGGAATTACTGTTCCACTAATGATGGGAATTTTTTTATCTGTTGAAACATGATCAACAAGTAATAATAAATTATCATCTGCAGTACAATCAATAATTACATCAGACATTGCACATTCTTTTAAAAAATTATCAACCGCTCTAGTAGATTCTTGTCCTAACATATTCAAAGTTGAACAATCAATATTTACATTTGCATTTATTTCATTAATAATCTTATCTTTAATTTCATAAACCTTATATTCTCCAACATTAATGCTTGTCAAATCATGTCTTAAAGTATTATATGGCAACATAATATCATTATCAACAAAGTAAAAATTAGAAAATCCTGCTCTAGCCAAATATAATGCCACTCTAGAACCAACTGAACCTAAACCTAATATAGTGATTTTTTTTGATAGACATTCTTGATTTAATCCACTTCTTGTTTCAACTTCATATTTTTCTACAATAACATCTACATAATATGGATTATTATCATTTTTAATGAAGATAGCATGATAATCAAAAGTAAATAATAAAAAGAATTCTTCCGCTTGTGATGCTAAACCATACCTTTCTTTGAGACTATTTGCATTTTCACAAGAAAGCTCGTGCATAGTTTCTTTTAAATAAACATATTGAATGGTAATTCCCTTTGATTTGCTTTTGCTACGAATAAGATATGTTTCATCAACTTTACTTACATAATAAATACTTTTCCCAGATTTACAATGTTTAGTGAATAGTTCCATTGTGCCTCTGTCTTGTTTTGCATACTTCAATAAATCATAGGGTAAAATAATACACTCTTCATCAGTATACAGAATTTTTTGTCCTAAAGAATAGACATCAGCAGATGTACTTTTACCATGCTCTAATCCTAAAGGATTTTCAACAAATAACAATTCATAAAGATTGTCAATAGTTTTGTCAATGTAATTTCAGAATCCCAGTTGTCTCTTCCCCATTTCAAACACATGCTTCCATTAAGATAAGAATGGCTTGTCCAAAAGTCTGTTATTTTGTCTATTATGATAGGCTGATATGGAAAATATTTTGGAAAAGTTGCTAAAAATTCATATTCAATTTCGTGTACAACTATTTTATATTTCACTTTTAGCAATTCCTCTTTTATAATACTGAAAGAGGAAAAATATTCTTTATTTCGGCTATATTCTTCTAATAGCCCTAATTCGCATAACAAACGTGAACTAAGCATTTCCACGTTCCTTTTTATCAATTCTTATGCGTGAATTAGGAAATACATTTTCTGTATGAAGATTATTAGAAGAAATATTCCATATTGCATCTTGCTTTGTTTCCTCTTGAAGAGTATTTATTGAAGATTCTCCGAATAAATTCCTCAATGCTTGTTTGGCTAATACATTAGAATTTAAGTTTTTGACATTTTCTTCTAAGAAGTCAGCAAAATCATAATAATTATCATAATAAATTGTTTTCTGTTTCCACTTTTCTGTAAAATTCTCTTGATGTCCATTACAAGCTGGATTATAGACATCAAATCTAGGATGTTCATCTTTCAAAATTTTCATTTTATGAGCAATATTAGTAAATGCTTCATAAACAGATGACTCACCTTCATAAAATTTCGCTGCAAGTGTAGTTAGTACAATACTTTGTGGGTAACAATCTTCAATATCCTTAAAATAAATATCGCGTGCTCGTTTTATTAATTGAACTACTCTATTTAATATTGGCTTCCATTCGTAAGGTTGTGGTTTTCTAAAGGGAGTAGTTGTGCTTTCCATTAAAAATTTATTATCTCTTATAGTAATTTTATATCCTTTAATTTTTCTACTTTGGATTATAAATCACTCTTTATAAGTTTTAGGGGATCGTATCACCCATTGTTTTTTTCTATCTGGAACATTTAAAGATTCCGAATTGTTGTTTAGGGGAATAGCAGGCATAATATCAAAGTGGTAATTATTATCATAATTGATCCTAATATTATTTCTATATTCCTCAACCAAATCGCCATAACGACCTTCTTTAAATGTTTCTAATAATTGATTATAAAATTCAATTGGTCCAACTTCATCTTTCGATATTTCAAATTCTACAACTACATCCACATCAAAATCATCATTTTTTAGAGGTTTAATAGCAGTATCAATAGCAAAAGATCCTTGCTGATATATACTATACTCCTCTTCTCCTGACAATTTATGTTGATTTGCAATATAGGAACTTAAAGCTTTATAATTTTTATTTAATTCTTCAAATTTTGCATCTAACAATTGCAAGTTGTGTCCAATCATATTTAAATACTTATCCATATTACTCATTTTCTATTACCTCCTCTAATATATATGGTGTTTGTGTACCAAAAATAATTTTATCATTATAATCTGTAACGCCCAATGTTTTAATCTCATTCAAAGTTGCTAATTTGATATATTTACTATTTTTCAAAGAATTAAAAAACTCTATTTGTTCTTTGGAAGCTACTAATTCAAAAATATCAAATCTTAACAATTCTAATACATTATAAGCCTGACTCATTTCAACCCCCTTATAATAGGAATGAACAAATTCAAATTTTGAAGTTTGAAATATATCTTCTGGAAATTTCCCATCTTCTAAAAGTGTACTGCTATTATAAAAGGAGACACATAGGGGGTAATTAGTAGACATTATGATATAATAAGTATACATAACCCCTAGGGGTTGGCGACACAACAAATAAAAAAGGAGACAAGCAAGATGATGAAATACACATTAGAACAGCGCTTAGAGATAGGTAGAGAAATCTATACACATCAACTAAGTTTAAATGAAGCAGCAGTCAAATATGAAATCAATACCTACACTGCAAGAGATTATATGAGATATTATAGAGATAAAAATCAATTACCTCCAATGGCAGATAATGAGTCTGTAATCAAGAAACCTAAGAAAGCTAAAGCGATAGATTATTCAAACCTAGAATCACTATCTAAAGAAGAGTTAATAGATGAAATCATAAAAGCAAGAGTTGAGGCAGAACGAGCAAAAAAAGGGTACACAGTGAAAGGTGGTGGAGCGGAAAAGGAATTCACAGGTTTAAAGAATCAGAATTTGAAATAGTATACTTATTATCTTCTACTTACCCTATCCAAAAACTATGTAAAATCATGGATGTGAATCGTAGTAGTTTTTATAAATGGAGAAAACGTATGGCTAATCCAAGTGATAAAATGCTTAAAAGGCAACATGATATTTTATTATTTAAAAAGTACCATGATCATTATCCTACTCATGGTTATCGTTGGTTAAATGCTAAAATAGCCCTAGATTTGGGTGTTACATACTCTAACAACTATGCCCAAAGGGTTTGTCAATATGCCGGTATCAAAAGCGTATCTAAACGTTTTAGAACATATAAATCCTCAGATAGATTTAAAATCTATCCTAATCTTCTTCTTGCAGATCTATCAATCAATAGACCTCTTCAAGTCGTGGTTAGTGATAGGACTGCCTTTTGGTGTAAGGATACATACTATGAACTGACTCTTTATATGGATTTATTTAATAACGAAATTTTAACCTATGATCTTTCTTCTAAAAAAGGAGATAGAATGACTTATATTAATGGACTTAATGACCTAATACAAAAGAAAAAAGAATACTCAGACCTTGAGTTGATTCTCCATAACGACCAAGGTTCTGTGTATTCTTCTAAAGCCTTTAACGAGGCATTACCATTATATAACATTACTCGCTCTATGTCTAGGGCTGGTACTCCAACTGATAATGGAGCTATGGAAGCTATTAATGGTTGGTTAAAAGAGGAGCTATTCAATGACTTTGATATCAAAAATATAGATAATATCTATCAGGCTATTGATGAATATATTTTCTTCTTCAATACTGCTAGACCTTCATTCTCCTTGAACTATTTAACTCCTAAACAATTCAAGGAGAAATTTACCCCTCAATTTTAATTTACTGTCTACTTTCTATTGACTAGTGCACTTATTTAATGTATTTCTCCTTGTTTGTTAAATACTTTTTATTCCTAGATTTACCTGGAGCCGTTGTTATAATCAAATTTTTATTAATTAATGGATTTAGTATATCAGTCATAAAATGACTTCTACTAGAATATGAAATATGCTCTTGAATTTCTTCTCTAGTTCTAGCTTGATTTAGACAGAATTTCAATATTTCTTCATCATATCTTTTATACGAAACAGTTTCTTCTATTTCTTCCTCTTCAAATAATAAGTCATATAATGTTATAACAAAATAGTCTGAAGTAGATTCTAACATTGGTTGTCTTGAATTAGTTTTCTTGTATTCATTAGATATTTTTTTGAATCCACTGCCACTTTTTTCCATAAGTCCTATAGATTCAAAACAGTTACAAATAATCTTGTTTCTTCTTACGGATGGAACTTTATCTAAAGAATATTGAGATGGTTCGTTTGTTAATAACCATGCCCCTGGAGACATAATTTCCATCCTATCTTTGAATATATCAATATCAATTTGAGTTCCATTGATTGAATAATCTCGATGAGCAATGGCATTGATAATAGCCTCTCTTAATACAATTTCGGGATAAGATAAAGTATCTAGCCTTGATCCATCTTTCAATTTAACAAAACCACTTTTAGAATTTCTCAAGGCAAAGTTCATAGCTTGTTGAAAAATATATCCTAAGGAACCTTTAAACTCCTTTTTATCTAGTGCTTCGTCTTCTCCTTTGTCATATCCATTCCAAAGTCTACAAACCACTAAAGAATCATCGCTAGAATAAGAATCAGAAAACATTTTTAATCCTTCAGTAATTCTTCCATCTTGATGAATAATTTCTTTGCTGATGAGAACTTCTTTAGTAAGCTCATATCCATCTGCACGATACTTTTTAGCAAGTTTCATAAATGTAGAAAAATTGCTTTTTTGATATTGCTCATTTAAAAAATGATTATCTACACCAAATCTTCTTTTACCCAACATTAAAATTTGATTAACCGAGGCTTGAACTGTTGCTCCATCTTCTCTAATGTATACTTTTTCATTATAGTCACCATTTTTATAAACAACAATTTCATTTACTGAATCAGTATATACAGAAAGAAAATACTTATCTTCTTCTATATGAAACACATTAAATATTACATCTATATGAGGATAGATGTACCTGTTAATTGTGGTTAAAATTAAATTTTTATATTTATCAATTGATGAATGGTCGGTTCCAACAGCTATACCATCGTTATTGACTCCCACCAACAAATAACCTCCATAGCTATTTGCATAACCTACTAGTGTTTTTGCCCATTTTTCAATTCTATCTTTATCACTTTCTAAGTTAAGCTTATATTCAAATTCCTTATCCTCAAAAAGTGAACTATCTATTAATTCAATAACATATTTCATCTTAATCAACCCCTCTTTCATTATACCTCATGTTCCCTAAATTTTCAATATAAAAAGCAATCATGTTCCCATCATGTGCCCGTCATGCTCCCTAAAGATGGGTACATGATAAGATTCATAAAAATATCAAAGCAACCAAATGTACACCAAATTGTCACCCTTTATATTCCCAGCAGTACTATTATACAATTTGCCAGACAGTGTTTGGCATTTTTCACGAAGTTTAAAAAGTATTAATAGGGGCACTTTTGTCTCCATTCAAAAATAAAATCTAAGAGGTAATAGCAATAATATTAAAAAAACTTAATAGGTCAGACAGTGTCTGTCCTATTCTACAATTTTATCTTTCAAATATTCTACGCAGTGCGTAGAGAATTTCATTTTAACTACTATAACAATAAATAGTCGCGACATGTCGCGACTATTTCACCTCTTGATATATTTCATTTAATCTTTTTTAGTTTCTACTCTTACTAAAGTCGTAATCGATTCAACATGTTACTGAAATACCCACATTAAATCATATCTAATTGATTTTCCTTAAGTTTTCATAATACTTAACTGGGTTGCTATTTTTTAAATTAACAATATCCTTATAATATTGCGTTCGTTCTTTATCTACAAAAGTTAAATATTCTTGATGAGAACACACCTTCCACCAACTTAAAATTTCGTCTAAATTATATTGTTTCTTTTCATCCATTAAGCATTGGACTTTATTTATATCTTCTATTTTTTTTATATCATCCTCAAAATAAAATAGAAAAGCTTCATTCCAACTACTATGCCGAAAAGAATTATGATTAAAAATACAATTGCATCCACTATTTAGCATTGTCTTATAATATGGTATTCGTTCTATTTCCTCTATAGTTACTTCTCTTGTTGTTTGTATCTTAGAGGTACTCAATCCATTAAATTCTTCTTTTTCAATTGTCTTCTTCAAATTTACCATTAATAAAGCATCTTTTTCAGCCTGTGGCATGAAATCAAGCATATATTCTAAAGCTTTCAAACTTCTACTTTCATGAACTGCATCTAATTTAATATCATATGTAAAATTATATAACTTAGAAAGTTCCCAAAGATAATCAACAGAACATAAATTTTTTATTTCTTCATAAAAATTTTTAACAAACAGTTTTTCCTCATCTCCAAAGAAAAACTCTATTCTATTTGTATAACCATACTTTTTATATATTGCAAAATTAGAATCAAATTTAAAGTATTGTTTAAGAAAAGCAAATTCTTCCTCTTGGTCTTGAGTTAAATTATCATTGGCCCACTTGGGAAGCAATTTAAAAAATTCTTCTTGTGCCATTTTACAATGAATATAAAAATCCTTTAATAATTCTAAATTATCCTCTGTTATAAACTCATCAAAATCATAATTGGATAAATCAAAATTTTTTCTCCAGTAATCACCATTTGATTCACTATCAAGTTTCCCATTTAATAATTCTGAAAATCTAATTCCAAATAACTTGGCCAAATCATATAAGTATTCAGTTTTTATACCATTTCCAGCTTCCCATTTACTAATAGCTGCCTTACTAACTCCAATCATTTTAGCTAAATCTTGAATGGTCATATTAGAATCTCTTCTCAATTGCTTAAGAAAAATTGCTGTTTGTAAAGTATTACTCAACTTCTATCACCTCTATTTTAAAATATTTCCTTCTAATTTCTGTCACACTTAATCTATCTAAATTATCTAATAATTCTCTAGTTGACTCTTCGTTTCTATTAAATAAAAACTCTTCATAGTCAATTTGATTTTTCCAATCAATGATTTTATCTCTTATTTTATAAGGGTCTGTATCACCAATATATTCAGTTTGAATATCATAATAGAATTTTTCACCTTGATTTAACTTTTCTCCCAATATCTTAATTTCTTCTATACCTTCTTCTATTTTTCTTTCTTGTTCTTTAAATTTTTCCCACTGTTTCACAAAATAGCTAATATGAATATTTAAATCTGCCTTCCAATACTTTTCTTCTTGAGCAGTATCAATATTATATTTTTTAGCTTGTTCTAAATATATATATTCTGGTATGGTATCATTTTGTATTAAGATATCATATATTTCATCAACTGATTTATTGATAAACAAATCTTTTAAAGGATAATAGTAGTTCTTTATAAATCTGTTCTTTTTGCTATTTTCAACCTTATAGTAGTCACATTTGCCTTCACCTTTGAAAATTGATAAAATAAAAGGTTTAAAACATAAATCATAAAGTTCTTCTAACCTATCTATAATTCTTCTTTCAATTTTTGTTTGATGATAAAAACTCATAAAATAAGTGTTAAGCATTGCACCATTCTGAATAAGAAAACGAATTGTATCTTTTGTTACTTGCTCTAAATTGAATTCTTTTCCAAATTCTGCTTCATAATCTTTAAGACTATTTGAACCCCATCGATCAGGTTTTATTAAAACTGGATCACAATTTTGTATTGTCGCAAGAAGTAGATCTTTCTCCCATAACTCTAAATCTATAAATCTATCAAGAAGATAATGATTGTCCTTAAATTTTCTTTCGTCTAAATCATAAAAATTATAATGTAAATCATTACTTTTATAATATAATTTTTGAAGCTCCCAGTATTTTTCCTCTAGATTTATATTCCTAATTTCAAAAATGCAATTCTTCAATATATTTTTAAATTTTAAATACTCATCATTTAAATCCATGGTTAAATATTCTTGAATTCCATAATCTGAATTAGAATAAAATCCATTAAATAAAAATCTAAATTCCTCCTCTTCATTATGAGAGAACTCCTTATTTAATTTAATTAGCAATAATTCTTTAAATCTTCTATTTATTTTTATAATTTGGCGTTGTCTATTTGCATATAAGGTATTAAATCTTCCTTCTTCCAATGTATCACTATCATATTCTTTATGCCAATCATTATCTACTATAAAATATATTTTTTTATAATCAATAATAACAAATTCTTCACCTTCTAATATTTCATCCATTGATTTACTGAAAATTTTTGAGAGAATTTCTAAATTATCAATGGAAGGGATAGAAACACCCTTTTCCCAATCACTAATTGCTTTAGGAGTAATGTAGGTTTCATATTCTTCTAAAAACAAATTAGCCAGTTCATCTTGAGAACCTACTATTTCTTTTCTTAATTTTCTAATGAAGTTGCCCATTTTCTTTTTATCCATTCTAATACCTCCTAGAACTTTTTACCCATTCTTTTTCTAAAATAGCATATTTTAATTGTCGTTTAGCTTGCTTTTTCTTATAATGCTCCACTTTCTCTTCAGGCAAGATTTCTTCATATAATACCGCATTAAGAAATCTTTGTTCTGTAGAACTATGAGATTGAAAGTATTTATCTTCTTGATTGCATCTTATTCCACATAAATATTCTTCTTTACTAATTTTTTCAACTGCATTAATAGCATTTTTATGATGGTGTTTAACTCTTGGCTTGTTTCTAACTATTTTAGCAGCTTCTTCTCCATCATCTGCTTTTACATAGAACCATTTTAAAATATAGTTATTTCTACCAACATGTCCACATTTTGCTTGTACCTTATAATATTGCATAATATCACGCTCCTTTTAATTATGCTTAAATTATAAAGTACTTATCAATTTAAAAACACTCAGCAATAATTTACCTATTTCTTAAATATAATATAAAAGTTAATTTTTACTACATAATTATATCATAATTAAACATTTTTTATTATATATTTTATAAACATTTTTTTGTTTAAAATACTATTACTCCTGAATGAAAAAATCATCAAGGGGTAATTCACCTCCTGATGACTTCTAAAACAAATATTATTTATTTTTTAATATATTATTTTCAATGTGGGACAGTGAAACTACACTTTCAACACTATACACCCTTGTCATATTTTTTTGCAAAATATATCTTATTGTGTTCTACCGAAGCATTTTAAATAAAATTATAGTCCTTTCTTCATCTAGACAATTCTTGTCTAATTCATATAAAACATATACTTTACTAATAGATATATTAAAAACACAATATTATCAATACTTCTTCATTCTCTTTGCCCAAGTTCATAATATCACCTTTTTCTTATTTTAAGTATAACATAAAAAAAGTAATCTGTCATCATTTTTGTCTCTCTATTTGTCTCCCTATGTCTCCCTACGGTTGCCATTTGGCAACCTTTTGGCAACCAAATGTACACCAAATTGTCACCCTTTATATTCCCAGCAGCACTATTATACAATTTGCCAGACAATGTTTGTCATTTTTCACGAAGTTTAAAAAGTATTAATAGGGACACTTTTTGTCCCTATTAATGTCCCTATTTAGCAATGAAATCTAACAGGTAATAACAATAATATGAAAAACTTAATTGTTCAGACAGTGTCTATCCAATCTATATATTTATCTTTTAAAAATTCTCCGCAGTGCGGAGAGAATGTTATTTTGCCTTATTAAAAATAAATAGTCGCGACATGTCGCGACTATTTCCCCTCTTGATATATTTCATTTAATCTTTTTTAGTTTCTACTCTTACTAAAGTCGTAATCGTTTCAACATGTGCTGTTTGAGGGAACATATCTAAAGGAGTAATAGAATTAACTTTATAAGTTATAGATAATTTTTCAATATCTTTCGCAAGTGTTGCTGGATTACAAGAAACATAAATTATTCTTTTAATTTGAGAATCCAACAAAGATTTTATAAATGCTTCTTCAAGTCCTGTTCTTGGTGGATCAACTACCACAACGTCAAAGGTCATTTCTTCTAATAATTTAGGTAAAAGTAATGCTGCATCCCCTTGCAAAAACTTTGCATTCTTTATCTTGTTTATTTTCGCATTTTCATTTGCTGCCTCTACAGCGTCCTTATTATATTCTATACCCACAACCTCTTTTGCCATATGTGCTAAATAAAGTCCAATTGCGCCAACACCACTATAGGCATCAAGAACACGTTCCTTAAAGGATAACTTACAAGCTCTAAGCACTATATCCATCATCGCCTTAGCCTGTTTGGTATTTAATTGAAAAAAGGTATTAGGATAAATACGATATTGAATCTTCCCTAAGGATTCTATGATATAAGAATCTCCCTCTAGTAGTTTAGGGTCTGTTCCAAAAAATCCCACCTCTTTTTTAGCATCATTAAAGGATTCATAAACTCCTATGACTCCAGGTAGTTCTATAGTTCTTTTAGCTAACTCTTTCAATTTATTACTTTTTTCACCAATAACAAAGCATACCAAAGCTTCATCCTTTTCATTCACACGAAGGATAATATATCTCAATATCCCCCTACCAAATTTAGCCATATAGGCGGATATACCAAGATTTTCTGCTATATGTAGTATTTCGCGATTTAAAGTATTAATTCTTTTCTTTTGAACTAAACAGGAATCAATTGGAACAATACTATTAGAATTAGGCTTAAGCATTGTTACAGTTAATCTTCCGTCCACACTTTTCACAGCCAATTGACTTCGATTACGATAGTGGAATTTATCCTCTGAAGGAATTGTATTTTTAATTTCAAAGGACCTTGGGTTTAAGGAGGTATACCTACTGATAGTTTCTACAACCATCTCCTTTTTAAATTCTAACATTTTATCATAGGATATGTGGCTAACATTACAGCCTCCACAATCTGTATAATAAGGGCAAGAAGGATTCACTCTGTCCTTAGAAGGTCTTTTTATCTCAATCGTTTTAGCAAGTAAATACTTAGAATCCTGCTTGATAACTTCAACATTATGTCCCTCTCCTGGAATAGCTCCATCTACAAAAACAGCCATTCGATTATAAAAGCCTATCCCCTCACCATTAATCCCCAATCGTTTAATATCTAAAATAAAATTATCTTTTTCCCTCACGTTTTTTCACAGCCTTTACTTTATAATATTTAAATCTTGCAAACCCAACAGAATCATGGTTAGATCGAGCATAAATGCCCACTTTACCACCAATCCAGCGCCCCTTTGTAGCCTCATACACTTCTTTGAAAATAGTTTTATTAAACCCTAATTGATATAAACCTGGATATTGAAACTTTACTATAAATTCTATTTCCTTATTTTGATACACACAATCAAATAAAACAACATCCTCTTCCTGGTTAAATGCTCCTCTACGTATTTGTAGATGATTTTGATTTTGTATCCGTCTTATACAAATATAAGAATAGTCAGTTCCCATAAAGCATAATCCAGCCTCATCTCCATTCTCCATTAGCTTTAGCTCACATAATGCAGAAGCCTTAAAGGAAGGGAAGCTTAGTTTAGTTAAAAACAAATTTGGAGTTAGATGTAGTGCTCTATAGGCCTTCGTATTGTGACAATAACAAGAAAGAACGAGTCCCTTAGATAATGTATACCAACTCAATTGCTTGTTAGCAGGTGTTTGCCAAATTAGACTAAGCTTGTCTTTTTGAAACAAATCTGAGGTTTCTAGTTTAAAATTTGAATCCTTATCAATCAAATATTCATGCTTGCTGACGGGAGATCCAGCTAATAGCTCATCAGGAGCATAGCCACATATAGGCCAATCATTTACCCACTTTACTGGTTGTAAATGAACAATCCTGCCATAACAATCCAAATCCTGAAAATGAATAAATGCCCAAGCATCCTTCTTTAAATTAATTAATGCTCCTTGATGAGGTCCATTGATTTTAGTATCATTTTGTAATAATACGATTTTTGCTTCATATGGACCATAGATGTTTTTACTTCTTAAGCATACCTGCCAGCCTGTCTTAACACTGCCAGCAGGTGCCATGATATAAATCCATCCATTTCTTGCATTAAATTTAGGTCCTTCAATTGTTGGACTCATATTGTGTCCATCATAAATAATTGTATAGGATTCTGAAATTGTATTCTTCAAATCTGGAGTCACTTCATATAAGCCTAAGCAGGAATTAAAGCCTGCCCTACTTTTTGCAAAGGCTAAAACCAAATAGCATTTGTCCCCTAACCATATTGGACAAGGATCCTCATAGCCCTTTCCAGCAATTAAACACCAAGGCTTGGTCCAATTTCCTTTGTCTATATCTGTACAAGAGCATACATAAATTCCATCATCTGGAAATGGGATACAGATATAATATACTCCTTTATGAAAGCGTAAGGAAGGTGCCCAAACACCTTCCCCATGACGTACATCCTTAAAGCGCTCAAAAGGAAGTTCATCCATTGCATAATGTATGAGCTTCCAATCTACTAAATTTTTACTTTTTAAAACAGGAATTCCTGGAGCATGATTGAAGCTAGAGGCTATCATGTAATAACTGTCCTTAACTCGAATAACATCTGGGTCAGAAAAATCCTGAAAAATTATAGGATTTGTATAGTCCATACGCTTACCCCTTTCGTATCAATCGCAAAATATCATTATACGTCACATACACAAATAAAATCATCAGCAGGATAAAAAATACATTATTGATAATATTTTCTACCTTTTTGCTAGGCTTCTTTCGTGTAACTAGCTCATAGCCTAAAAATATAATTCTACCACCATCTAGCGCTGGAATAGGAAGTAAATTCATGACACCTATATTTACGGAAAGCATTGCCGTAAAGGCTAAGAGAGACAATAATCCTGAGCCGACAAAGGTTTTTACTAAATCAAAAATTCCTACAAAGCTTTGTAAATCATTTACACCTACTTGTCGAATGCCACCACTTCCAGGAAAGATTAAAAGTCCTAAGGTACGGAAAATGAGTGTAAAGTCATCCCAGAAATCTACAAATGCATTTCCAATACATCTAAAGAAATCGAATTTCATTTTAGGGGACATCCCTATCTTTATTTGAATTTTTTCTATTCTCTGATTATTTAAAACTGCATCTCCTAAGGTCTGAAGAACAGCACAATCCTCTATGGAAACAATCCCCTTTTTCTTATAGGAATAATACTCAAATTGTACATTAGCAATATTAACATCCTTAAATAAAGCAATCAATTGATCCCATGAGGTAATAGCAATAACCTCTCCCTTTACGATTGTCTTATCCGCATTTACAGTATCAATTCTAACCTTAGTTAGGATATCTCCTGTTGCAATCTCGTATTCTCCACGTTTACCATCATCTAAATATTGCAGCCCAATAGCCCCTAAGCGTACTCCATGCTTAACCTCAGAAGGAAATTCCTCTTGCTTCACCTGCATATTTGAAATTCCTAAGGATACGATATAGGTATAGCAATCCACATCTAAGGTTAAAAGCTTCCCCTCACGTTTAATCTCTAATTGAACCTTAGTTTTAGAATCCGTTAATAGGGTATCTAGTTCCTTTGAAAGCTCATTCCAACTAGATATATCCACTCCATTTACCTTTTGTAGCTCATCTCCTGGCTTTAGCTTCAAATTTCCTTCTGTATCAACCAAGCTAGAATTTACTGTAGAAACAGCTCCAATTACGTTAGAATCATAATTAGGAACTCCTGTAGCAAAGCTCACAATTAAATACAGCACGATAGCTAAAATAAAATTCATAAAAGGTCCTGCAAAAAGCGTCAAAAATCTTTTTAAAAGCGACTTAGATTCAAAGCATCGATCATAAGGCGTAATTTGGAGCTTAGCATTTTTCTCCATCACATAAAAGGCATCACTCATCACTTCAAAATACTGATTTTGTAAACCATCATTTATAGTGATATAAAGAGGTGTTCCATCCTTACCATATAAATCTAGATCTACAACCTCTCCACGCATAGAGGCTTCTGCTTCAGGGTCAATTATAATTTCACTGATCTTGCCATCAATGGAATTTAATCCAATTAAATCACCAATTTTAATGAGCTCATTGGTAACCTCTTCTCCAGCCATAGAAACATATCCCCCTATAGGGATAGCTCGAATACAAAAGGTAGTTTCACCAAATTTCCTTTTATAAATTGCTGGACCCATACCAATAGAAAATTCATGACATAGGATTCCTGCCTTCCGAGCAAAAATGAAATGTCCACCCTCATGTATTATAATAATAATTCCTAAAATAATTATAAAAGCAAGTATACTAACGATTACTAAAGGTACTCCTGTAAGTGCTAAAATCATATTATCTCTCCATATTCTTTTATTATTTTTGCATAAATACAATTCCCTACTGAAATTCGTTCTTCTAAAGAAGGTATATAACTTCTCTCATATTCTTTATTTTGAAGTTCATTCCATATAATTTGTTCAATTTGTAAAAAAGAAATTTTTTTCGTTAAAAACAAATGAACAGCTGCTTCATTTGAAGCATTTAATACAGCTAAATACAAGCCACCCTTTTTCGCCGCCTCTAAAGCATACCCCAAGCAAGGATAACGTTCAATAGATAGAGTATCAAAATGTAAGGTGCAGGGCTTAACATTTAAACGGTCTAAATCTAACGTTCTATGGCTTGGATAGGAAAGAGCATAGGATATCGGAATCCGCATATCAGAAACTCCTAGCTGTGCCTTAATTGAGCCATCCTTAAACTGAACACAAGAATGAACAATGCTCTCAGGATGATAAAGAGCTTCTATAGATTCATAAGGAACATTAAATAAATAATGCGCCTCAATAATTTCAAATCCTTTATTCATCATAGTAGCAGAATCTATGGTTATTTTTGACCCCATAGACCAATTTGGATGCTTAAGGGCATCCTCTACAGTTACATGAACAAGCTCCTCACGCGTTTTATTTCGAAAGGATCCTCCACTAGCTGTAATCCAAAGTTTTTCTACTTCCTTATCTGCCTCTCCTCGCAAGCATTGCAAAATTGCTGAATGCTCTGAATCTATAGGAAGTAAGGTAACCTTATATTCTTGAACTAAGGCATTGATAAGATCTCCCGCAACCACTAAGGTTTCCTTATTTGCTAAAGCAATCGTCTTATAAGCTTTTATAGCCTCCACAGTAGGCAATAGCCCTGATACACCAACAAGTGCATTTACAAACCATTCATTTTCATATTGATGATAGCCTGCTACCGTAAGTAAGCCTGCATCGCCAAATACAATCTTAGGCTGATAGGATATAGAAAATATATGCTCCTCTTTACGGAAGCATACAATTTCTGGCTTATAACGTTCTATCAATTCCTTTGCTAATTTTAAATTAGAACCAACACTCATGCCTATTATTTTATATTCCTCTGGATATTGATCAATCACCTGTAAGGTTTGCGTACCGATAGAGCCACAGGCACCTAAAAGATAAATATATTTCATACTCAAGCACCAAAGACCATAAATCCAGGTAATGCAAATAAAATACGCACGATTGAGATTAAGCATAGAAAGACGATACTTGCAAAAAGAGTAGAATCAAAACGGTCTAATATCCCCCCATGTCCTGGAAACACCTGAGAGAAATCCTTTATCCCATAGGTTCTCTTAAATTTAGAACATATTAAATCTCCACATTGTGAGGCAATAGATATTAAAATCGTAAGTACTATTGTAAATATTACTAGAACAGCAGCTGGCATCTTATCCACATCAAATACACCTTCAAAAAAGCGAATAGGGGTTGCTCCTATAACGAAATAGTGACCAAATTTATCATAAAATAAAGCAAATAGAGCACCTACAATAGCAGCTACTGCAGTACCACCAATTGCCCCCTCCCAGGTTTTTTTAGGAGATATTTTAGGGCATAGCTTATGCTTACCAAAATTAATGCCAAATACGAGAGCAAATATATCTGTACAGCAAGCTATAAGAATCATATAGATAATGAAGCGCAACCCACTAAATAATAAGATAGTTATAGATGAAAAGCCTAGAGAAATATAAAGAATTATCATAAAACAACGTCCTACATCAGCTGCATCAAAATCCTCTACAAAAATTTGACAGGCAAATATCAATGCACAAACTAAGGTTAGGGTTGTAAGCATACTCAATTTAAAATCATATCTAGACATTACAAATGAAATCAGTGAATTCTTGCAGGCTGGATCCTCATTTACAATTCCAAAATATATCAACAATGCCGATATCACTATTATTATTTTTACACTTCGTTTCATAGGCTTATTTTTTTCTACCATATGAATCATTTCCATTGTTGCAACTACACAAAATAATGTAATAACGCATTGCAATAAGGGAAATAATGCTTCTACAAGCAACAAAGGAATCAAGATAATGCCTAGAACAAGTCCAGTTACAATTCTTTTTTTCATACCTTGTCACACTTTCTAAAGATAAAAATCTTTTTATTATTATACCACCGAAATTAAAAAGAATAAAGCCTAAGCTTAGAAAAAAGCTTAAGCTAAATAGACATTACATCCTTATTCTTCTTTTCTGCAATTTCTGCTACCTTTTCAATCTTTTGATCCGTAAGCTTTTGAATTTCATCTAAGGCATATTTTTCATCATCCTCAGGTAAATCCAACTTCTTCACATCATCATTTGCATCTCTTCTCAAATTACGTACATTTACCTTAGCCTGTTCTTCCATTTTACCAACGACCTTAGTTAATTCTCTTCTACGCTCTTCTGTCATTTTAGGTAAAATCAGACGTATACCTGCACTATCATTTTGAGGAGTAAGACCCAAAGAAGACGCAGCTATAGCCTTTTCTATCTCTTTAATGATAGATTTATCAAAAGGCTTAATATAAAGCTGATTTGCTTCAGGAATTGTTATAGAGGACACTTGCTTTAGGGGTGTCATCACTCCATAATACTCTATAGCAATTGAATCTAATAAAGAGGCATTAGCACGACCTGTACGCACAGTAGATAATTCTCTTTCAAAAGAAGCTAAAGCCTTATCCATTCTATCCTCAGCTTCCAATATAATCATTTCTAGTTCTTCCATTTTTTCACCTACTTAACCTTCACGAAGGTACCAATCTTTTCGCCCTTTACAGCACGAATAATATTCCCCTCTGTATTCATATTAAATACAATAATGTTTAATCCATTATCCTTACATAAGGATGCAGCTGTTGCATCCATAACCTTTAAATCCTTAGATAGGATTTCTGCAAATGTCAACTCATCATATAATTTTGCATTAGGATTAGTTCTCGGATCTGAATCATATACACCCTCTGTGTTATTTTTAGCCATTAAAACTATTTCAGCACCAATTTCTGTTGCTCTTAATACACAAGCCGTATCTGTAGAAAAGTAAGGAGAGCCAATCCCCCCAACAAATATACAAACACGCCCCTTTTCTAAATGACGTACAGCACGTCTGCGAATATAAGGCTCTGTAATTTCATTTATTGTAAGAGCAGATAAAACTCTAGTTGGAACACCTAGCTGTTCTAAGGCATCTTGTACTGCTAAACCATTCATAATTGTAGCAAGCATCCCCATATAGTCTGCCTGAGCTCGCTCCATACCGAGTTCAGAAGCAGTTTTTCCTCGCCAAATATTGCCTCCACCAACAACTATCCCAACCTCTACACCTAAATCATGTGTATCCTTGATTTGTTTAGCTATCGATTGAACCGTCTTAGAGTCAATACCAAAGCTAGTTTCTCCTTTGATTGCTTCTCCACTCAATTTTAACAACACGCGCTTGTACATAATTCTTTTCCTCCTATTTTTATATACAAAAATAAGGAAGGCCAGTAGCCTCCCTTAAACATGAATTATTTGAAAGCTGCTGACTGTGCTGCAACCTCAGCGGCAAAATCATTAACTTGTCTTTCAATACCTTCGCCAACCTCAAGACGTACAAAATATACAACCTTAGATTTAGCACCTTGAACATAAGCTTCTACAGTTTGATCAGGATTCTTAACAAATTGCTGAGATAATAAACAAATCTCCTTTAGATTCTTTTCAAGACGTCCTGGAACAATACGCTCTGCTATAATGTTTTCTGGCTTTGGTTTTGGAGCATTCGCATTTTCATTTAATGCTGCAGCTAAAATAATTTCTCTTTCTTTTTCTATTACATCAGCTGGAATATCCTCGCTAGAAATATATTTAGGATTTAAAGCAGCAACATGCATAGCAATATCCTTCGCTACAACATCCTCATTGCCTGCTAGAACTGTTATTGTAACAATTCTTCCCTTCATATGCTTATAAGCACCAAATACTTCATCACTATTCTTTTCTATAACACCAACACGGCGAAGGGTTATCTTTTCACCTATTACACCAGAAGCCTCTAATATAATAGTATTTAAATCCTTACCATCTACATCTAAAGCTAAAGCCTCTTCTGTATTTGTAGCATTAGAGGAAACTAAAATTTCTCCAACCTTATCTAAAAGATTCAAAAACTTTTCATTTTGAGCCACAAAATCCGTTTGAGAATTAAGCTCAAAAACAACACATTTATTACCAGAAATACGATAAGAGCATAATCCCTCAGCTGCTACAGCACTTTCCTTCTTAACTGCCTTAGCAATTCCTTTTTCTCTTAACCAAGTTACAGCCTCTTCCATATTTCCATCTGTTGCAGCTAATGCCTTTTTGCAATCTAGCATACCTGCAGATGTCTTTTCACGTAATTCCTTTACCATTTGTGCAGTAATATTTGCCATATCCTACTATCCTCCTACTTATTCAGCTGGTGCTTCTTCTACCTTTGCAGGTTTCTTAGCAACAGGTCTTTTTGCCTTAGGGGTATCCTTAGTTACATGCTTATCCTTAGAGATTTCTTCACTTAAGTTAACCTCTTCAGGCTCTGTGAATTTTTCAACTTCTCCACCATTAGCCTCTATAACTGCATTAGCCATAACCCAGGTTACAAGCTTTACAGCACGAATAGCATCATCATTCGCAGGAATAACATAATCCACATCATCTGGATCACAGTTTGTATCAACGATTCCAAATACAGGAATATTTAATTTACGAGCTTCTAAAATTGCATTGCGCTCCTTACGAGGATCTACAATAAATAATGCATTTGGAAGCTTTTGCATCTCTTTAATTCCACCTAAGAACTTTTCAAGCTTTGTACGCTCTGCAATAAGCTTGATAACTTCTTTTTTAGGAAGCTTCTCAAAATCTCCATTTTCTTCCATTTTGTAAAGATCTTGAAGCTTATTAATTCTCTTCTTAATTGTTTTGAAGTTTGTTAACGTTCCACCTAACCATCTTTGGTTAACATAGTATTGGCCAGAGCGCATAGCCTCTTCCATAACAGCCTCTTGAGCTTGTTTCTTGGTACCAACAAATAATACCTTTCCTTCATTTTTTACGATTTCTAGTAAAGCTGCATAAGCACTTTCAATCTGATTTGCAGTCTTTTGTAAATCGATGATGTAAATTCCATTTCTAGCTGTAAAGATATACTTAGCCATTTTAGGATTCCATCTACGAGTTGCATGTCCAAAATGAACACCAGACTCTAATAGTTGTTTCATTGAAACTACAGTTTCTGTCATTTTTCTTTTTCTCCTTTTTATTTTTGTTTTTTTCCTCTGCCCTCTTCTTTGCTTGCCTCCATCAATTTTACTTGCACACGACGACTCGCTCCAAGGACATGTGTATTTTGTGCCTTTAATATATTATCATATCTTAATCAAATTTACAACAAGAATATCTATTTTTCCTAAGTTTTTTAAAAAAGAAAAAGCAACTAAAGCTCTTTAACTCTTAGTTGCTTACATACTTATATCTATTGCGCTGGATTGCTAGGTAGTAATCCCTTATCATTTACCTCAACTTTAAACTCTGTAATTTCCTTTATATATTCTTCTACTGAGGATTCATAAGTAAAAGCATAAAATACAGGAACAAAGATAAATACCTTTGTAAAATCCTGTTTGCCATCGTTATAGGTACAATAGGTAGGCAAATAGGTTACAACCAACGTGGCAGAATCATTTTCCTTTTTTTCAAAATCACTAGGAAGCTTCAAAGCATAGCTAAAGGAAATTTTACCAAATAATACATTACTATAATTTTCCACAGTATTGAAAGTATATCCTATTTTTTCCTCAGATAAGCCATAATCCTTATGATTCATTTCTGTAAGGAAAGAAGCTACATCCGTAGAAGGGATTTGATCATTAAAATATAATACACGTAAATTCACTTGTTTAAAGCGTTCATTCATATATTCATCTAAATTTATTGTTTGATAAAACAAGGTATCTTTTGCATTTTCAGCAATTTGAACATTAGAATGAGCCTTACTCTTGTCCAAGTCTTTATTTAAATTTTTACCATTTTGAACAAGATCCAACTTCAAATCTTCTTTAATAGAGGTTAGAGGATAATCTCTGATAACCTCTCGTTTATCCTTTGTTCCACAGCTACTTAATAATATTAACATAAATATGGGTAAAGCCATTAAAAACTTCTTCATATTTTTCACTCCTTTTTTAACATTAAAAATTATATCAAAAATAAACAGGATATACAAGCATAATCTAATATTCTAAGGCTTAGGATCCTTCTTTTGGGCTCTAGGATGACTTAATTCATAGGATTTTTTTACATTTTCAAAGGTTACATGTGTATATATTTGAGTTGTCGATAAATTTTCATGTCCTAATAGCTCTTGAACACTTCTCAAATCAGCACCTCGATTTAATAATGCTGTTGCAAAGCTATGCCTTAGCATATGTGGGGAAAGATGAAAGCTCTCTCCACAATCTGCAATTAATTTATTTAAAATTACTCTTACTCCTCGAGGGGTAAGAGACGTTCCATTTTTATTTAAGAAAACTGTACGGTTTTTTTGATCCTTTGAAAGATAAAGCAAATCTAGGCGAAAGGTAGATATATACCTCCTTAGATCATCAGCCATTTGCTCATACATAATAACAACTCGATCCTTACTACCCTTACCATGAACTAAAATAGTATACTCATTAAAATCGATATCCTTTATTTCTAAATTACATAATTCACTCACTCGTAAACCACACCCATATAAAACCTCTATAATACAATAATTTCTTAGTCCTAATGGTGTATTTTGATCACAAATAGAAAATAACATATCTATTTCATTTTCTTTAATCATTTTAGGAAGTCTTTTAGGTGCTTTAGGTGCTTCAACCTCATCAAAAAAATTCGTTTTCACATCTCCATTTTTCAATAGAAAATCATAAAAGCTTCGTAAAGAAGACAATTTTCTACTAATACTGGTAGAAGCTAAATTTTGACTAGATAGGTAGGAAATATAATTTTTACAAATTCGGTTATTTCTAATCTGTGACAACCCTGCCGCCATTCTTTCTTGATGAATAAAATCTTTAAATTCATTTATATCCTTATGATAGCTAATTACAGTATGACTAGAATAATTCTTTATATTCGCAAGATAATCTAGAAATTTAGCAATTGCTTCCTCATCATTCATAATTGCTCTATCTCCTTTTGCATAATCTCTAAAGCACGCTTTGCATACAAGCCTTTTCTTTCCTTCTTTTTATGAGGAAAATCTAGAGGGGCCATAATCCCAAAATTAGCATTCATAGGCTGAAAGCCTTCAGGGTTTGCATTACAGATGTAATGGGACATACTACCTATAACAGTTGAGGCAGGAAATATGATTTGTTCACGTCCCGTTAAATATCGATCCATATTGATTGCTGCATAAATTCCTGAGGCAGCAGATTCTACATAGCCCTCAACACCACTAATCTGTCCTGCAAAAAAGAGATTTGGATATTTTTTCGTTTGAAAGGAGGGTTTTAATATTTTAGGTGCATTAATATAAGTATTTTTATGCATTCTTCCATATTTAACAAACACAGCATTTTCTAAACCAGGAATCATTTGAAATACCCGTTTTTGTTCCCCAAATTTCAAATGTGTTTGAAAGCCAACCAAATTATACATTTCTTTCGCAGCATCATCCTGACGTAGCTGTACAACAGCATATGGCTTCGTCCCATCTGGTTTCATTAAACCAACTGGCTTCATTGGTCCAAAGGTTAAGGTTTGAGGTCCTCTTTTTGCCATAATCTCTATTGGCATACAGCCCTCAAATACCTTAACTTCAAAATCTTTAACCTCAACCTCCTCAGCAGTAATTAAAGCTTGATAGAAACGGTCAAACTCATCCTTAGTCATAGGACAATTATAATAAGAGGGAATCCCCTTATCATATCTTGATTTTAAATAAACCTTAGTAAAATCAATTGAGCTTGCTGCTATAATAGGAGCCTGTGCATCAAAAAAATAGAAATCATCGGCATCAAAAAGCTTTTTAATTTCCTCACATAAAGCATCTGTAGTTAAGGGACCACTAGCGATTATGGTTGGAATAGCACTATCTAAATTTGTGACCTCTTCATTTTTTATATGAATGTTAGAAAATTCTTTTATTCTTCTAGTAACTTCAGTAGAATATCCCTCTCGATCTACAGCTAATGCTCCCCCTGCAGAGACACTATGCTTTCTTGCAACATCTATAACTAAGGAATTTAAAAGCTCCATTTCCTTTTTTAAAATTCCACAAGCATTTTCTAAAGAATCACTTCTTAGAGAATTAGAGCATACCAATTCAGCAAATTTATCTGTTTGATGCGCTGGTGTCATTTTTTTAGGACGCATTTCATAAAGGTCTATATCATATCCTTTTTTTGCTAAATAATAGGCTGCCTCAACCCCTGCTAATCCAGCACCAATAATTCTTACTTTCATAAATTACCTCTCATTCTATAAATAAGTCATATTTTAAACATTGAATGAATTGATTGATAAATTGCTTTTTTTCCTCCCATATCCGTTTTGCAGCTGGTGTTACCATATAGCATTGATTTAATATGTGCGCAGAATGCAACATAATTTCTTCAAAAACAGGCGCATAGGAGGTCGGCGTTTTATGCCCTGCAGCTAAAAGATCAAATACGATTCCTAAAGCTCCCTCTTCATCGATCAAATCAGCTTCTAACAAGATTACCATCTCTATAGGCGTTCCTTCTTCCATTAATAAGCCTTTATCAGAATGTCTAGAAATCATATCAGATACTGCCTGTATAAAGGGTTCAGGAAAATTGTGCCTTAAGGCATACCTTTTAAAAATTTCAGCCCCTAATAAGGCGTGAGGCTCCTCAGACCGATTTGTGTAGCCACAATCATGAAATATAGCTGCTGTATATAAAAGCTCAAGATTACATTTTTTTACTTCCTTAGCAATTCGCTTCGTCCAGCCCAATACTCTTTCTATATGTTCATAGCGACTTCTAAAATATAACTGTGGCTTTTGACTTCGAATGCCATTATTCTGAATTAGAATATTCTTTACATATTGAAGCATATCCATATAATCTAAATTCATATCCTTCACTCATTTCTTCCTAATGTACCTTTTAATTATAACATAAAAAGATACATCATGCGATGTATCTTTTACATTATTAATAATTTTTGATGAGCTCATAGGACACATTAGCGATAACAACATCTTCTTTTAGGAATGCGTTTCGCAAATCAGCGGTTCCAACTCCTAAAAATCCTGATTCCTTCTTACCATAATGTCTATCACTATTATTATATTTACAAGCAACTAGATTTAATTCATTTGCCTGTAATTCTGAACAATGAAACGAAATTTTCTTAACTAGCTCTAGTGTTTTTTCAAAATTAAAGGCACCAGATTTTTCAAAATAGAACGCATCACTTGCAACATTCAAAGACAACAATTTTTTTGGCAGGTAAACATTTTTCAAGCCATCACAATTTTTAAACGCATTGCTGCCTATAAATGCCATACTTTCATTTAAAACAATCGTCTCAATTGACGTATTAGAGGTAAATGCAGAGCCTTTTAATTTATTTTCATCTAACTGCTCTTTAATTCCCACAACTGGAAGATAGCTTCCTCCAACTAGCGCATACTCAGGTAATATTACTAAACTTGCTGCTCCTGTATATTTAGAAAGAGCTGCTCCTGAGGCTTCGGTATCAAAATCAAAGAAAGAAAGCTTAGTAGCTATATAAGCCTTAAACTGGTGAGGTCCTCTAATTTCTTTTAAATCAGACAAGGAATAGTAGACATCTTCAGAAACCCATGCATTAATCTCAAAGCTATCATAGGTTCCATTTGGCATTAAACTAGAAATATCCTTTGTGGTTGCTTTAGGAATAAAGAAGCCATAGTACCCTTTCGTGTTAAATTCATCTCTTGAGGCTTCAAAAGTGATTTGATCAAAATCCTTAAATAGGATATCATTTAAAGATAATAGATGAAGCTCAAATCTTTGTAAATCCTCATTTAGAATAAACAAATTAGCAAAAGAGGATACCATATATTTTGGAGTAAGTCTGTTATGAGAATAGATTAAATACTCGTTATTCTTTTGAATCACAAAGTCTTCCTCTAAAAATGGCAAATCGCTACTCTCTTCCAATTGAGTTTCTGTATCATTATAGATAGCATAAAAGGAGTATTCTACCTTTTCCCATTGTGCTACTAGAGTATAGCTACCTCTTGTCAAAGCTGAAATATCTATAGGCATACCATTTTCATTTTGTAAGCCGATATATTTATAAATATCTAATCCATCCATTGCAATATTATATTTCTCTTCGATTGCTATGCTTATATCTGCTCCCTCATAAGTAGTCAACAGATAATCCTCGTGAAATACTGAAGAAATATGTAGATTAATTGTTACATCAACTACCTTAGCATAGTAGGATAAGGATTTATTCTCCATAACTATAGATGAAGTATGATCTAAAGGCTTTTTATAAGAAGCGTCATAATACCATCCTAGTAATTTAAAATACCTTGTTCCCGTTTCTGAAGAAACAGATATTATATCCTTAATTTCATAAGGAAAATCAATTTTTGAGGCTTCACTATATTGCTTTACAATGCTTCCTGCTTCATCTAAATCAAATACAACATTATGCTTTAATTTTCCATTACTAATCCAAGAACCATTACTATAAATGTATTCCTCATCCACATTAAAATTGGCATTGAAATCTAAAATATAAGAATCTAATTCAGATAAATCTACTTCATGAACGATAAGATTTCCGTTTGCATCCTCTTTAATGTTACTTAAGACTAAATTTTTGCTATTTAAATTTATAACATCTACTGCAGTAAACTCAAAGTTTGGAATTTGATAAATCATAGGCGCATATAAAACATTACCCTCAGCATCCAAAATATAATTACCTAAATCATCTGTTTTTGCTACTAAGGTGGAGGCTAAGGAAATTACCAATTTTCCTAAATCGTAATTATCAGCCAGTTCCTTCATATTGATATCAAACATAAATTCATTTGTACCAATCTGCAAATTATTTATACAGCCTGAGGCATCAACAAATCCGTCACCCTCAGGGGTCTTATTGATTAAGGATAAAATGCTATCTGGTAATCCCATAGAATAATCCATTAAATAGTACATTATATTATTTAAAAATTCTGTATAATGTATCTTTATTTTTCGATCATCCTTATCCTTACTATCATCTCTATGAATATAAACATACTCATCCTTATAATAAATATACACATGCTTTTTGCTCATCAATAAGCTACCCAAGCCAAGGTTAGACATATCTAAATGCGCATATAGAATTGGCATTCCCTTATCATCCACATTTATTTTTAATTGAATAGGCATATTGATATTGATGATATTTAAAGCTGTCAATGTTACTGTACCACTAATTTCAAAGTTCTTCTCTAAAGCATTGTTATAGAAGGCTTCAAATAAATTAGATATATTTGAAATATCATAATAGCTATCTAAATCATTAGGAATATAAACATCCAATTTGTGAGGAACCAAGCTTAAGCTTAGTGTATCTAATTTAAAGTGTTTTTTAGAGTTTGTATAGGATAGATAAATATTCTTAGCCTCTACATTACTTATGGTTCCATTTTGTCTAGTAAGGGTAAATTCCATTACCTCATGCTGAATCTCTTCAAATATAGCATTTGTATGGATTTGAATGCATAACTGATCTTCTTTTACTGTTATTAAATTAAATAAATTTCGAATATCAAACTCAGAAGCGGACTCTAAATCAAAGGCTGGCAATTGTATATTCATCAATTTTGTAATTGTTTCTATTAAGGATTCAATTCCAGAATAGGTTGATTTAATTTTTACTACTGCCGAAGTATCTACAGGATTGTTACCATAAAGTGCATAAATCATTGCACCATGTTCACCTGCGTTGAGAGCTTGAAGTGTTTGTAGAGAAATTACCTGTAAATCCAATTGATGCCAATGTGTAGATAAGCCATTCTCATATTGTTGAACCGTTGCCTTTAAACGAGCATCAAATGTATTGTCTTCAAATAATTTCAAATATAGATCGCCCTCTATATCTGCAAACAAGCTACCATTTGCATACAATGACAAAGCCAATTGAATATTAAATTCCTTTTGATTTGTTAGATTATATCCATCAACAATAAATCTTAATACCTCTAATACTTCCTCCATAGTTAAGTAACCAGTTGGGACAGAAATAGCTACCAAGTTTGATTTAGAAATAACCATAGGAAGCTCAAAGCTTATTTCATCATAACTTCCATTTAGCTCAAAATCAAAAGCATCTAAGCTTAATCCATAAACTATACTCATTTTACATACTTTACCTAAAAGCTCAGTAAAATCAGCTTCCAATTGATTTGCAGATAGGAATAGATTTAAAATTTCTAAATTCATATTCAAATCTACCTTTGGTAAGGTAATATCTAAAGAAAGCATTGGCTCTAATATTTGTTTAGCCTGTTCCATAAATTCATCTAACTGATCAAGCTTCAAACAGAAGGTTTGATTTGCTATTGTTAAATAAAGTGTATTTTTCAGATAAACAAAATCTATATCCGCTAAAATACCTACACCATGTATGGTAAAATGTCCAGAGATTTCTACTTTTGAATCCCTTATCAGAATATCTACATATCCAAAACAGTCAACTTCATTTGTGCCAACTATAATCTTACCAGCATTTAACTCTATATGTACAGCCTTTGAAGCTATAATATCTAAAAGATAGAACACATCATCCATAATAGAATATATTTCATCCTTTGATAAAGTTGGCGTATACTCTGGTAAGGTAGGGTTGGAAACTACAGTTTCTAGCAAAGAAACTTCAAATAAATTTTCCTGTTTTAGATTTAAATGAAGAACTTCCGTAAGACTAGTCTCCAGTTTAACCTGAGATAGTTGTGAACAAATATGACTCAAATTCAAAACTAGTGAATGTTCTGTCATTTGGCAACCTTCTAAAAGATTATTTATAAAAGGAAGTACAGAATTGGAAAGATTTATAGAAATATTTAGTTTTCCTAAAACATATTGAATAAGATCATCTAAGTCTGCTACTGTTAACTCAATAACATTATCATATAGCTTCAAATATACTCTATTTTGGATAAATGCTACCTCTATATCTAAACTAACTGTGGAATATTGAAGGTGTAGAGTAGCAACAATATCATGAGATATTCCATTATATAAACAATCAACTTTACCTGTAATAGCTAGTGGCTTACCCTCTAGCTCTATAGAAGCATTTAACTCTATACCAAAGGAGGTTTGACTTAAATCCTTCATGATATAGTCTATTATATCTAAATAGCCACCTACATTCGTATATGCACTATCCTCTACTTGGATTTCTTGTTCTTCCTCTACATTGACCTGTATTGTCGCTTCATAGTTATCTACTTTTATATCAAAGCCATGTATTGTATCTGCTATGACTATTTCTATTGCTTCTTCTTTTCCTACAATTACCTTTAGCTGACTATCCTCTATCCTTATTTCTTTTAAATAAGATAGGATTTCATCGATTCCCATACTTGGCAATTCAAGCTTTGGTAGATACTCCATTATACGATTACTATCCATTTTAAGCTTAAGGTTCTTATAGCTTATATAAAGTATGGAATTAACATAGGTAATATCCATATCAAAATTTTCATTTTCATATTGGATATGTAATTTCCCTTTCGCCTTTATAGCTTCCTTAAAATCAACATAGATATCAAAGGCTATCCCTATCTTCTCATACGTTAAGCCACCCTGTAGATGTACATGCTTTTGTTCTAATATTTGCTTTATATCCTTTACGTAAGCTACTAGCTTTAGTAAATCCTCTTCGGTATAATACTCGGTTGGTACTTCTATTTCATGAAAAGCTATAGGCTTTATAACAGAACTTAAAGTTATCCTAGAGGTCGTAATATTTAAAAGGATTTGGTCTTGGTCTTTAGTCAAGCTAATTCCAATTCTACCAAGCTTCTCAAAATCAAATTGAAGTCCCTGATCTGTCACTATGATAGAATCCATAATATAAAGTAAATCCAATATATTAAAGTCAAAATTCAAAGATCCCTCTATCCCTAATTCCTTTAAAATACATTGCAATGTAGTAGGCAATGTATCCATATTTAAAAGGAAGGTATATCCTAAAAATTGAATATAGATATCCTTGTCCATTCCTAAAATTATTATATCTAGAATTAAATCAGAATAGGATAAATGTAATACTCCCTCTAGGGAATAAACATTAGAATAGTAAACATTGATTTGTCCTGTAATAGCTAGTGGCTTACCCTCTAGCTCTATAGAAGCATTTAACTCTATACCAAAGGAGGTTTGACTTAAATCCTTCATGATATAGTCTATTATATCTAAATAGCCACCTACATTCGTATATGCACTATCCTCTACTTGAATTTCTTGTTCTTCCTCTACATTGACCTGTATTGTCGCTTCATAGCTATCTACTTTTATATCAAAGCCATATATTGTATCTGCTATGACTATTTCTATTGCTTCTTCTTTTCCTACAATTACCTTTAGCTGACTATCCTCTATCCTTATTTCTTTTAAATAGGATAGGATTTCATCGATTCCCATACTTGGCAATTCAAGCTTTGGTAGATACTCCATTATACGATTACTATCCATTTTAAGCTTAAGGTTCTTATAGCTTATATAAAGTATGGAATTAACATAGGTAATATCCATATCAAAACTTTCATTTTCATATTGGATATGTAATTTCCCTTTCGCCTTTATAGCTTCCTTAAAATCAACATAGATATCAAAGGCTATCCCTATGTTCTCATACGTTAAGCCACCCTGTAGATGTACATGCTTTTGTTCTAATATTTGCTTTATATCCTTTACGTAAGCTACTAGCTTTAGTAAATCCTCTTCGGTATAATACTCGGTTGGTACTTCTATTTCATGAGCATTGATTTCCATAAGCTCAACATTTACTTTTGCTATTTCACTAGAGATTTCCAAATTAAGAATAGAACCATCCAAAGTAAATCCTATAAATACTTTTCCCAAAAGCTCTGTTAGAGAATTCAAATCTGCTTCTATCCAATTTTCTCCTATTTTAAATTGAGTAATCCATTTTATGAGTTCATAGAAATCCTGAGATGGAATCTCTATATTTGGTAGTTCTAAAGTCTTTACTATCTCATCTAGGGTTGAAGATAATTTAGTTACATCTAATTTTAATGTATATCCAAAAAATTGAATATAAATCATCTTATCTACATAAATCACATGGATATTGATAACATTTCCATTCATATTACAAACTATCTCACCATCGATTTGATAGGTATTATTCATAAGATACATATGAAGTATACTAGAAACTTGAACCGGCTGTGAATTTATAAGAATAGAGCCATTTATTGTCAAGCCAATAGATTTTTTACCAATCAAGTCCATTAAATATTTTGCAATATCTAAATAATCCTGTACATCAATATAGGATTCGAAACCATTAGCTATTTCAAAGTCATTCTTTGTATCAAATTCTAAAGTAATATTATATACATTTGTAGTTAAAATAAACCCTAGATCCGTGTCCTTTATTGTAGCTAAAACAGAGCTTAAGCTTTCCTCTAAGAAGGATAGATTCAATTCTAAGGAAATGCCATCCTCCTTTAAAGACAAATTTTTCACAATTGTTTTAATATTCATAGAGGCTAAGGATTCTAGCATATTGTGTAAATCTTCTTCTGTTAGCTCAGGGAATACAATCCCCTGCTGTTGTAAAAACTCTAGTAAGCTAGATACACTTAATTTCAACTTGTTTTCCTTATAGGTTAAATATATTGTATTAGAATAATAGATTAAAGACAAATTTTCTAAAATATTTTTTTCAGCATTTGAGATAACTAAATTTAGTTGAATAGGATTATCTTTTTCTGTAGATATATAAGCTGTTCCCTCAAAGCTAAAATCATTATATTCTGCTGCAAAATTAAGAATAAACTTTTTATTCTTTAAAATTTTAGTAGCATCCTCTATTATAAAATCTAAATTACTTACATCATTATATTCTCCTTCAATCGGCTTAAAGGTAATATTATCTTGTTTTGTTATATTAACATCCAATGCATATTCTGAGAGATTTATGTTGGCCTTAATTGAAATTAAATCTAGTTCATCTTTAGATTTATGAATATCAAAGACTAAGGGAAGAGAAATTCCCATTAAATTAAGGTTTACATTTAATGTTACTTGTTCCTCAGTTTCTACCATAGTTGCAGCATTAATATCTGACATAATTTGATTTACATCAAAGCCAGAGGTTATTTCACTTGGATTTTCTCCATAAAACAATTCCTCTAATAATGGTCGTAAAATTATAGTAGCTTCCTCTATATTACATTTTAATTTTATTGTATGATAATCTATATAAACTTCCTTAGAAGCATAAACAACCTGTAAATCACCAAGACTAACCTTCACACTAACATCGTTTAAATCAGAAATATCCAAGGAAAGCTTACCTTCTAGAATCCTATCATTGATTTTCATATCAATTTTAAAGAAATGCTCCTTTGAATCTCCTCCTAATAAGGAACCTGTAATATAGGATAATGGTGTATTTTCTTCTGGAGGAGTTATATCCTCTCCATCAGAAGGCTTCAAATCCTTATATTGCTCAAAATAATCTAAAGCCGCACCAAAATCAGGTTTTTCATAGGTAAAGGATTCTGTAATATTAGTATCACAATTTACAGTAATTGGTGCCACCTTTGGAGTTACTGAATATTTTTCTTGAGTATTTACCTGCAAAACTCGCCAAGCAGCATCAAAAATATATTCTACCTTGATGGAAGAAAACTTTGCCTCTGATAGGGAAGCAGCATTTGTTGCCACCTCTCTTTGATACCAAAACGGAGCATAATCACGGTCAGGATTTAAAGATAGCTGAATCGAATAATTTCCATCTTCTAAAACCGTAATATCTGAAATTTCTAATATGGTATCTTTACATATAATGTAAGCTGTAGCTTGGGTTGGTAACCACCCGTATCTCACAATATATTGAGAGTTTGAAATACACTCTGGTTCCTCTGTTTTCCATTGAATATCATTTCCATTTTTAGAAATATAATCTCTTATCAGAACCTTACCATCCTTAAAATACTTTTGCTTTCCTAAGGTAACCAATCCACTAGAAATCGTATCCACCAATTGCTCCTTACCATTCACACGTCGATGATTATAAATGGTTTGTTTCTGCCCAACGGAAACGGCAGTTCCCTCAGTCAAGGAGGAATATTGATTTGTATGTTCAAGAAGCCATAAAATATAGGCTACATTTGCATAAGCATCATGATCTAAAGGGGTTGTTCCATCTGTTGGAACTGGTCTAGTATCTGTTTTATATTTAGCTACCTCTCCTTCACCATAAACAATCGGCTTTTGATTTGCTTTTGTAAAGTAAAAGGCAGCAACACCACCAATGGCTAATAAAAATATGAAAATGGATAAAAATATGATTTTTTTCTTCATATTCATACACTTCCTTTTATAAATCCACAATTTACATTATAGCATTATACTAAAAAATAATGGAAATGTCAAATTTGTTTTACAAAGAAAGCGTTTCGAAGGGTTTTCCTGCTTATTACAGTAAAAATTTTATTAAAAAATGAATAAAAGGCCTAACAAATGTAGACCTTTTACCATTGGGAGAGTTATAGTTTGCTTATGAAAAAGCTTCTATCTTAATAGGGAAAGATAGTTTGTCTTAATTTCTTAAGACATCTATAGTATCACCCATAGAATTAAATTTTATACAAATAATTTAAATTTTAGCTATACGAACCGTATCTCTTGCAATCATTACCTCTTCGTTGGTAGGTATAATGAATAATTTGATTTTTGAATCTTCTGTTGAAATTAATCTTTCATCAGATAATGTATCATTTAATTTTTCATCAATTTTAATACCTAGAGGTGCCAATCTCTTAGCTATATTTAAGCGAAGATGCTTAACATTTTCTCCCATACCTGCTGTAAAGCAAATGGCATCACAGCCACCTAGATATACATAATAGGAAGCAACATAATCCACAATACGCTTTGCTTGAATATCAAAGGTTAACTTACAACGATGTTCTCCTGCTTCCATTCCAGCAGTTACATCACGAGCGTCACTAGAATGACCAGAAACACCTAAATACCCTGATTTTTTATTTAAAATATTTACGACCTCTGCCGCAGTTTTATTTTCTTTAGCACAAATATAGGAAACTACAGTTGGATCTAAATTTCCAGAGCGTGTTCCCATTGGAATACCCTCAAGTGGTGTTAATCCCATTGAAGTATCCTTACATAAGCCACCTTCTACTGCTGAAATAGATGCACCATTCCCTAAATGACATACAATAATCTTTGTATCCTTTAAAGGCTTATGTAAAAGTTCTGCACAACGCTCAGATACATATTTATGAGATGTACCATGTGCACCATATTTTCTAACCCCATATTTTTCATACCATTCATAAGGTATTGCATACATAAATGCCTCTTCTGGCATGGTTTGATGAAAAACCGTATCAAAGACAACAACCTGTGGAACCTCTGGTAAAGCCTTTTGGAAGGCTTGAATACCAATGATATGGGCAGGGTTATGTAAAGGAGCCAAATCCGCAAGCTCATGAATCTTTTCTATAACCTTCTCATCTACCAAACAAGAATCCTTAAAATATTCTCCTCCTTGAACAACTCGATGGCCAACGCCAGAAATTTCTTTTAAATCATGTACAATACCTTTCATCTCTAAAGTATGTAAAAGCAATTGAACACCTTCAGCATGTGTAGGCAATACAGGATGCGTTTCCTCCTTCTTTCCAGAATATTTTAGAGTGAAAATACCTTCCTCTAATCCAATACGCTCCATAACTCCAGATGCGATTACTGTTTCAGCTGGCATTTCTAATAATTGAAATTTTATTGATGAACTACCAGCATTTACTGCCATAATTTTTGCCATTATTTGTTTTCCTCACTTCTATTATTTTTATTATTTTCAAACCACGCTTCTATTTCCATTAAGGATTTATTAAATTCTTTAACATCTGTGAAGCTTGGCAGTTTGACCATAAAGCAATTTTTCTTATCTAACATACATTTTTGAATTACTAAAATTATTTTTGGTTTTGCAACAAACATACTATCTGGAAGTTCTATAAGTCCAATAATAGAACAATCCTGTAAAAGCTGTTTTTTAAATTCTTGATTTTTATCATAATTAAAAAAATCACTACCCAATATTGCAATCATTGCCCCATCAGGCTTTAACATCTCTTTATAATGTAATATAGCCTCATAAGGAAAATAGGACTTCTTTTCCTCTAAAATGACATTAGGCATATCAAATAATATACAATCCATATCCTTTAAAGATAAATTCCTTGTATCTTGTAAATAAAGCTCAACAGGAATTCCTAATAGGTCACTTACCATTTTAGTGAGTTTAGTCATCCATACATCATGATCGCAGGCAAAGCTTGTACATTCCTTATCTAAATGATTGATTACTGTGTGTAAAAGATTTCCTGTTCCACACAAAGGATCTAAGATAGTTATCTTTTTATTAGCATTCAACTTTGTGATTAAATAAGCAATAAAAATACCTAATGTATCTGGTGTAGTATTTCCATTAAGAATGCGCATCTCCTTAAAGCCCTTTAGGAAAATTGCTTGCATAGCCTTACGCACATCTTCTACTGTAAAATCTACTCCTACAAGCTGATCATAAATTTGATTCAATTTATTTTTAGTTTCCTCATCACAATCACAAACAACTTCTCCAGCTAAAATATTTTGCACTGTCATTTCAATCAAATCAAAATACGATTTATGAAAGGCTTCATACAATATATCGTTGGATTGATCTACACAATCATAGAAAAGTTCTAAATGCTCTGTTTTCATTTCCTGCATTTTTTCTCACCGTATCCATTATAACAAATTGAGTGTAGGATGTAAACTTTATTCCTCATTTATTTTTACCTTAGGCAAATTCCATTTAAAATAAAACGCCAAATATCTTATTCCAACCACAATAAGAATGGATAAAATGCTAGCAAGAGGATATAGGTTTGTATAATAGGTAATGGAGTAAAATAAAAGAGACCCCACAATAGCAGCAACACAATAAATATGCTTTCTAAATATAGCAGGAATTCTTGCAGACATTATATCTCTAAGTAGTCCACCACCTACTGCAGTTAAAACAGAGGAAAATATAATTAAGAATGGATTAGTAATACCGAAATCTCTTGTAAGCTTGACACCAACTACAACAAATACACCTAAGCCTAGGCTATCTATGAGGGTATAGGCAATTTTATACGATTTACTTTCCACCATTTTAAAATTATGTAAAATGCTCATTGTAATAAATACAACTAAAGTTGTCAAGCAGGCTACAATGACATAGGTAGGATTTTCAAACATAAGTGGCATAGGTCTTCCAATTAAAATATCTCGGAATAGCCCTCCTCCTACTGCTGTTGTACAACCCAAAATCATAACACCTAAGATATCCATTTTATTTTCAATGGCCAATAAGGCTCCTGAAATTGCAAACGCAATCGTACCAACATATTCTAAAATAGTCAGCAATAAATCAATATCCATAATACTTCTTACTCTCCAATATACTGAATTAAGTCTAAAGGAGTTTCTGCTATACAATCTGTATATTGAAGCAATTCTAATTTATCTCTAAAGCCATAGCTAACAAAAACTCCGCGGATAGAGGCATTTTCGGTAGTCCTTATATCTACTTCACTGTCTCCTATATAAAGAACTTCTTTCGGATTTAATCCATAAGCTCTTATAATCTCTAATAAAAAGGTTGGATCAGGTTTTTTCAACCTTCCTGGAACCTCACCATAAACAAAATCAAAATAATTTCCAAATAAGGTTTGTATAATTTTTTGAGCAATCGCCTCTACCTTATTTGTTAATACTCCTACTATTAGGTTCTTTTTCTTGCAATATTTTAAAACCTCTTCTATATCAGAATAAGCCTTTGTGTAGACAGCAAAGTTTTGATTATAATAGAATTGAAAATGCTTCAACAATTCTTCTAAATCGCCTTGTGAATCTGAAGCCCTTAGTAATAAATTTTTTATTCCATTTCCAATAAAATTTCTGGTTTGATCTAAAGATATTTTTGGTAAATTACACTGAATTAAAGCATAATTACAAGCTTCATAAAGATCCTCTAAGGTATTACATAGCGTTCCATCTAAATCAAAAACAACCATTTTATAATTCATGATGCTCTACCCTTTTTAAAAATAAAGCATAAAACTGCTCCGCAAGGCTACCCTTAGCAATTTTATCTCTCGCTTCTTCCTTGCTAAACCAAGCATAATCATCAATCTCAAAATTAGGAGTAACCAAGGTATCCTCTACTATTGCTATAAAATTAATCATTAATGTATTAGATGGGGCATAATATTCTGTCTTTTGAAAATATAGCTTTTCAACCTTTAAGCCAACCTCTTCCATAATTTCTCGTTTTGCTGCATCCTCAGCATTCTCTGATTTATTGATATAGCCAGCCACTAAAATGTATCTCTTCTTCCCATATTGTTCAATTAATAATACCTTATCAAAGGATTTTGTTGTAACAATCATACTTACAGCTGTATTGAAAATCTCAAACCGATACTGCCCACAAGTAGGACAATAGGGAATAATCCCCTCATGCTCTAAAACCTTTAGTTCTAATTTAGACCCACATTCTATACAATACTTCATTTCTATAACCTCATTTAATTAAGTATCATAGACATTATAGTCTTTCCATTTTTAAATTGCAATGAAAAAGAAAAAAATAACTATTTTTCAATAATTATTCTTTCACCTGGAATAAGGAGTTTTTGCTCATTTAATTTTAAAAGCTCTAATGGAGATACATGATATCTAGCTAAAATGTCTTCAATGGTGTCATTTGCCCCTACAATATGCACCTTATCTGTACGGAAAGGAACCGTCTGATTAGGCATCACCTTTAAGTTTGTAATATCCTTTATATTTAAATTATATTTCTCAATCAAATCATGAAAACTATCATTTGGCTTTGTTATATAATCTGACTTTTTTGGTATAAATAAAATCTGATTTGGATAAATCATATTAGAAACTAAATGATTCGTGCTTTTCAAGTCGTCTACACTAATTCCATATTTTTTAGCTATCATATATAATGAATCGCCTTGCTTAACTACATACTGTTCATGCGTATTATACGCATTGTTATAATAATTCACTTTTCTTTTCACCCATATTCATAATATGAAAAGAAAAAGCCTAAGTTTAGGCTTTAACCCATTTTATAGGTGTAATATGATTTGCAATCAAAAATTGATTTGCTTTAGAGAAGGGCCTTGACCCAAAAAATCCACGATAAGCAGAAAGGGGAGAAGGATGTGCAGATTTGATAATGTGATGCATAGGGTTATTTAAAAATCTCATCTTACTTTGAGCTGCAGCGCCCCATAAAATAAATACAATAGGTTGATTAAGCTCATTTAATTTTTGTATTGCATGATCAGTTAATGTCTCCCAGCCAAAATCTCTATGAGAGAACGCCTGTCCCTTTCGAACTGTCAAAACTGTATTTAAAAGCAATACCCCCTGTTCTGCTAAATAATCTAAATTGCCGTCCTGCTGAATATAAACATTCAAATCCGAACTCATTTCCTTATAAATATTCATCAAGGATGGAGGTAAATCTGGGCATAGTACAGAAAATGCAAGCCCATGAGCTTGATTTTCTTCATGATAGGGATCCTGTCCTAAAATGACTACCTTCACATTTTCCATCTTTGTTTTTGAAAAAGCATGATATATCTTCTTGTAATCGGGAAAGCAACGATATTGTGCATACTCTCTATCTACCTTCTCTTTTAAAATTGCATAATAAGGTTGTTGCTTTTCTTCCTCTATAAATTCCTTCCATCCCATACAAAACTTTTCCTTTCTTCGTTATATTTCTCTTTCTAATTGCTTAGTAAGCTTTTGAAGCTGTTCTCGTTTTATATCTATTTGCGCTGTATAGGTCCTAAAGAATTGTACCTCTGTCTGATTTGGTTCAGTACGACTTATTAAAGACTCTAATATAGATGCCATAGAACGAGCTCGTTTACTCTCTAGCTGCTTCATTTCTTCATTTAATGCGTAGATTTCTTTTGCTAATCTTCTCGTGTTTAACATGGTAGACTCTCCTTTTTACTTATGATTTAAATCATCAAATTTAATCTTGTTCTTTTTATTTGCTTTTTGAATCATACGTTCTGCCTTAAGCTGCATTTGCTTGGCTTTTTTTTGAAATTTATCTGTTCGCTCTGTATTTAGCTTAATACGCTCATTTTTCACAGAAGTACGCTCCGTTACTATTCTATTATTTTTTAATTCCTTTAGTTCCTTTTGCTTCGCTATATCTATAGATCTTTTTGATTCTTCTGCAATCTTGTTTGCACGTACAGCAGCAATCGTAGCATCTACAGTTGCTTTTGTACGCATTGCTATTATAAATTTTCCTGATAAGATTTGCAAAACTCCAGATTGATGTAGAATAAAGAAAACTAAAGCAACCAACGCAAGAGCACCAAGAACAATGAGAAGTACTCCCCACCATGGCATTCCTGGCTTTTCAAAAATTTGGAAGGTAATGGTATACCTAAGCTCATCATAGCTTTCTGTCCCATTGACATAGGCTTTCAATTCATAAAATCCACATTTAGCTTTAGCCAACTCATCTATACCATTCTTGCTATCATAGATAATTTTATCCTCTTGACCAGCTAAGGTAATGACTATGTGAACATCATCACTAAAATGAGAATTTGCTATAATTTGATTTTCCTCTACTTGATATGCTCCTTCTGTCCATGAAGATATAGTAGGTACAGTTTCCCAAAAATTCGAAGCCTTATAAACTTTAAAAGCATAAGGCTCTGGATTTAAGCCTGCATAGGATTGACTTTCCTTAACTCTAGCAAAAAGGTAATATGTATTTACCTTAAGAGTAGAAAGAATGTTAGCTTGTTCCTCATATACAACACCATTTTCTGTTATAAAGCTTTCTAATCCCCTAACAGGATTTTCTCCCTTTGCATCATAAGCAATAGTGAAAATGACAGGATTATTTTCATCCTTAAGACTTGCCTCAGCCAAAATCAGATTTATTGATTTATCATAATTACCATACTTCCATTGCATGACGTTAGGTGTCGTTTTCCAAGTATTCTTAGTCTTAAAAATTTGAAATCTAGTACTTTCTTGAAGACTTTTATAATTATTTGTTTCCCTTACCAATGAAATTAAATAATAATACTCTGATTCATTAGTAGCAGGTAAAGCCTTTAATAACTGAATAATCTCCTCATCTTGAACAATTCCTTGGAGAGTAGAAAATTCCTCTAAGCCAGCAATTCTATGCTCTCCCTTTGCATCTGTTGCCACTGCAAAAACTATTTCTGTGCCATATTTTGCTTCTGCCAAAATTAAATTATTTTGTGCAGTAAAATCACCATATTCCCAAGATAAAATATTAGGACTTTGAAGCCACTCATTCTCAGCAGGTAAAATTTCAAATTCTATAGTTATACTTTCAGCCGTAGAATGGTTTTCCCATCTATAATGCAAAGGATCAGTTAAGTTCAAGGTTATGCTATGTATACCAGCTAACCTATAGTCTTCATCTTTATAGGATACTGTAAAATAAGCATTATTTTCTATTATTGGCTTTAGTTCCAATCCAGTATACATCACATTTGGAAGTGATGGCTTAGCAATATAATCAAATATTGTAACCACAAAGAAATACTTTCTTCTAGCTGAATCATCAGAACTATCTACTAAAGATACATAATTTTTAGCCTGTAATTGATAATATACCTTATAATCTCCAACTAGCTTTGGGGCAAAGGTACTGCTTGAATTTTGCAGTTCATCATAGGAAAAATATTTATTTTGTTGCATTCTATCTAGATTATAGGTCAATACAAAGCGTGAAGAATAGTAATCGTCCGCCTCCTGAGTCGCCCAGTATCCCTGTCTAAGTGGATTTAAGCTTTCTGTTGCAAAATCTGACCAAACTTTCAAATCTACAGAATGATCATTCATTGATTCGCTATGATTGCTATTATAGGAGCTATGATGATAAACCTGAACAATTCCCTCACTTCCAGATTGTACATACTGCCATTCTGTATCCACAAGTTGAGTTGTAGCATCTAGCTTCCACTCTTCTTTAAAGTCTGCTGGTAGAACAGAAAACGTATAGGATGCAGTATATCCAAAATAATGAACACCCTCTAAATCAACATCAGGAACATGAAGCTCCAATAGATAAGTCCCTGTTGGCATACTTGAATTTATGTAATATAGTAAGCCTCTTTCCTCATGATTGACGATTGCCTCTTCTATCAATAAAACTCCATCTTTCCTTAAAGAATATGTAAAAATATCCGTAGGATTAGAATACTCTAATTCAGGCAACACTAAGGACATATTAGAATTATATTTCCAATCATAAATGTTAAATTCTTCCTTTGTGTCTTGATGATAAATTCCATTAGATACATCTAAAATATACCATATTTTTGTAATTCTAGCTTCTGTACGGTCATCAGATATATCAATGGTAAGTCCCTTTGAGGAATTCATTATACTATCGATATCTCCTAAACTTCTAAAAGAATAATTAGGCTTAGCCTTTATAATGGCTTTAGCTATATACATATTAGTTTCTAATCCTTGATTTTGGCCAATCACTTCTATTGTACCCTCAAAGGTAAAATCTGTCCCCGAATAAAAGCTATCAAAATATGCATTGTCCTCTAAAGACACACAAACCTCAAAATTTCTAGAACGAACGATAGAATTAGTAACAGATAAAACAGAATAGAAAGAATATCCTTTTTTAATTTGTTCTGGCTTTAGAGGAGAGTAAGAATATTGACAATCTCCAAAGGCATTTTTATAAATATATACCGTTCCAGAAAGTAAATTTGATTTATTTCCTGCTATATCAGCAGACCAAGAGATTTCGTTATTCAAATATAGCATCTTACGTTCAACTACTATAGGAACAAACACCTCTTGATTCCATGCACCAAACTCTTCTTTAAGCTGAATGCATAAGGTGTAATCCCCTGCATTTGAAATACAATCTTGTCCTTCTACAAGATAAATATACATAGAAGCAGAATCATAAACTGGATTGCCTTCTTTATTTTCAATCAATGTTGCCCAAGCAGCAGCATTATCATAGGTTACATTTTCATTATATACTAAGGTTTTTCCTTGTACTATAGGCTTTTCTATATGCTCAGCATAAAATTCTATCTGCTCAAGCCCATCCCGAATAGCATTTTGGAGCATATAAGAAATCAATTCAATTGCCTCATTCACAGAAGCTTCATCCTTAGTCGAACAAAAATCTTTGCTTAAATATTCCTCTCTACAGCGCCATACTGAAAATTTATAGTCTTTTTGTGTTGGGAGTAAGGAGGGTCTTAAACTATAATCAACCTTAGACCAAATTCCATCACTGCCTTTAACATAGTCAAAATCTCTATTCGCAAGTCTATACATTTCAAAGGTTTCAAAACCATCTGTAAACAATATAGGAATACTATATGTCATTTGAGATACATGTTCCAAGAGGTTCCTATTTTCTATTGCTGCCAAATAGTCATTTTTAGAATCAAAAATGATAGTTGCTGTAGTAGGGAAATAGGAAACTGGTTCTTCTAAGGTAGAATCTGTTATAAATTCAAGTAAGGATGAATGAATGTGGATTGTAGATAAACCTGTACCTGTAAAGGCATAGGGATATATTTTTCTTAATCGAGCTGGAAGCTCAACAACAGTTAATCTAGTGCAATTTCCAAATGCATTTTTTTCTATAGTTAAATTCTTCGTTGAAGTCTCTAAAGCTTCCGTAAAAAATAATTCCTCTATATTACAATTATAAAATGCCTCTTCTCCTATGGTTTCAACACTTGCAGGAATTTGAATTTTTCCACTTAATCCTGTATTTTTAAAGGCATGGGTCCCTATGGCTTGTAGAGTTTTAGGAAGCGTCCTTTCCTCCGTAATTTCAGCAACAATTAATTGATAAGAATTTAAAAAAGCTGAAGCTTCTATTACTTTTAAAGTATCAGGTAAGGTAATATATTTTAAATTAGCACAGGAAGAAAAAGCATAAGATCCTATCCTAGATGCGTTGGAATAAGAGGTGTTTATATTTACAACTATGTCATTTTCCCACAAAGCATAAGAATAAATTTCATAATCAAATGATTTATCAGCCAAAATCAAAGTAGAATTTCTTCCTAAATAGCCTACAAAAAAATTTTGATTTGTCATAACCCCACGATTTGCTGTACAAAAAACCTGTCCGTCTGATTCGATGATTAAATTAGATTGAGCATCTCTTTGTCTAAAGCTTATGGCGTTATAAAATAATCCTCCATACTGTAAGCTTCCCATTTGCGGGTCAACGATAGAAGCCGAACCATCATAGATCTCTAAAATTCTGTTGCAATTTTTAAATGCTCCTGCCTCTATCTCAGGTAAAGAGCTGGGAAGTTCTACGACTACTATTTCATTTCTATTTACAAAGGCCTCCTTAGTAATTCTTTGCACAGTATCTGGAATTACTAAGGTAACATTTTTTTCTTGTTTTTCAAAAAAAAGATCACTGAAGCCACCCAATGTATTCGTTTCATCTATGAGTAAATCTTCCTCTAAGGTATGATAAAATTCAAATACATCCTCTACCATTCCTTCATTAGTAGCAGATACTTTATTAAAATTTCCAAACAATAGAAATCCCAAAAATAATGAAACAACCAAAAGTCTGAAAATTAAACCTCTATTTTTCATCATATTAACTCCTTAGATAATCTAGAAGCGTAGACAAGGATTCTACGCTTAAGAAAAATATAAACAAAATCTCAAAACAATTTCGAAATTTAATACTATCTCGCTATAATAATTTTACGCTTTTTGTCTAAAAAAGTCAATGCTATCTAATGGTTCGCTAGGGTTAATAAAAATAAAAAAGCCTAGAGTCTAAGCAACTCTAAGCTTTAATTTTATTACTTTAATTCAGCAAAATATTTAATAGTTCTTACCATTTGGCTAGTATAAGAATTTTCGTTATCATACCAAGAAACAACTTGAACCTGATAAGTATCCTCTCCAACCTTAGCAACCATCGTTTGAGTTGCATCAAATAAAGAACCATATCTCATACCAATAACATCTGAAGAAACAATTGGATCCTCATTATATCCAAATGATTCAGAAGCTGCAGCCTTCATTGCTGCATTGATTCCTTCTACAGTAACATCTTTACCTTTAACAACTGCAGTTAAAATTGTAGTAGAGCCTGTTGTTACTGGAACACGCTGTGCAGAACCAATTAACTTACCATTTAATTCAGGAATAACTAAACCAATTGCCTTAGCAGCACCAGTTGAGTTAGGAACAATATTAGCAGCACCAGCACGTGCTCTTCTTAAATCGCCCTTTCTGTGTGGTCCATCAAGAATCATTTGATCTCCAGTATAAGCATGAATTGTGCTCATAATACCAGATTGAATAGCAGCATACTTATTTAAAGCATCAGCCATTGGAGCTAAGCAGTTTGTAGTACAAGAAGCTGCAGAAATAACATTGTCATTCTTAGTTAATACTTTTTCATTAACACCAAATACTACAGTAGGTAAATCATTTCCAGCTGGTGCAGAAATAACAACCTTCTTAGCACCTGCAGTAATATGTGCCATAGCTTTTTCCTTCTTAGTATAGAATCCAGTACATTCTAATACTACATCTACACCTAAATCTCCCCAAGGAAGATTTACAGCATCCTTCTCTGCATAGATTGTTATCTTCTTACCATCAACAGTAATAGATCCTTCTCCTGCTTCTACAGTGTGTAAGCCTTCACCAATGTGACCACAATATCCACCCTGTGCTGTATCATACTTTAATAAATTTGCTAACATCTTTGGATCAGTTAAATCGTTAATTGCAACAATTTCATAACCCTTAGCACCAAACATTTGTCTGAAAGCTAAACGTCCGATACGTCCAAATCCGTTAATTGCTACTTTAATAGCCATAATAATAAATTCCTCCTAAAATTGAATATTTACATCTATTATTTTACCACTTTATATTTTTATTATCAATATTTTTTAGCTCGACATTTTAATACAAAAAAATGTAAACGTTTTTGTTATGATATTCTCGAAAGAAAAGGTGATAAGAATGACGTATATTCCTTATGTATTAGAAAAAAGCTCTAATGGAGAACGAAGCTATGACATATATTCTCGCTTAATGCAGGATCGAATTTTACTCCTAGTAGGTGAAATTGATGATCATATGTCCTCTGTACTTATCTCTGAGCTTTTATATCTAGACTCAGTGAATCATGAGGACATTGACATCTATATTTCTTCTCCTGGTGGATCTATCACGGCTGGACTTGCAATTTTTGATACCTTACACCATATAAAGTCTAAGGTAAATACCATCGTTGTAGGAATGGCAGCTTCTATGGCAGCATTCCTCTTAGCAAGTGGAACAGGAAAAAGAATGGCACTTCCACATGCTGAGGTAATGATTCATCAGCCATATGGAGGAATGCAAGGTGTAGTTTCAGATATTGATATTCAAGCAAAGCGTCTTTTAAAAACAAAGGCACTCATGAATGAATTGCTAGCAGAGCTTTGTCATCAGCCACAAGAAAAAATAGCCCACGATACAGAACGGGACTATTATATGTCAGCCAAAGAAGCTCTTGAATATCATATCATCGATGAAATTCTATCTTAAAAGGATAGAATTTTTTCATTTTTTGATACTATATTTTCTTATATTAATCCTTTAAAAAGGATCTTCTTATCCGATCAATAAAGCTTTTTTCATTATGATGGGCTAAAGATATTTGTGAAGCTTTTAAGAATAATGATGCCCTATTAAAATCCTGTAAGGAATAGCTGATTTGATCAAAGGTTATCACAAGTCCTCTATGCTCCTTTGCCTCAAGCTCTACTCTTCTATCTGTAGAAAGTAACAGAGAAGAGGATAATGTTCGATATTGATTCGAATTCATACCTGCAATCTCTGTTAGTTGAAATGCCTTTAGTTTTGGATCTATAACTGCACCTGATAAGGACTTATTATAAGCTGTAGAGCCATAGGAAGTGGAGATGCATATCCCTGTTCCTCGAAAGGTTTCTAGTCTTATCCCATCGATTTTCACCTCTAAGATTAAAGGTTTTAAAGGACATAGTATAGTCATTTCATTTATTGCAAAATCTTCAATGCTTCCTTTGCTTGTTTCAATTTTCCCTTGAATTATATCTAATTTTTCAACTATAAAGCTACCATGATGAATATCCTCGACTAAACAATCTAGATCCTCCAAGGTATAGTTCGCATAAAATCCTAAATGTCCTGTATGGATAGCAAAGAAAATAGCATTAGGAAATTGATGAACAGCAGCTAACAAGGTACCATCTCCCCCAATTACAATTACATAATCTGGCTGTTGATGAGAATATTCTAAATGGATTTTTTCCATTAATAAACTCTTTATTTTCTTAGAAAGCTCATCTTCTTTTTGAACTATATAATATTTCATACGCATCTATCCTATCTTTTTAATAATATTTTATCACAAGACTTGATTTTTTCAATTAAATATTAGATAATATTCATATATCGTTTAATAAAGAGGTAATTGAAATGAACAAAAATAAGGAAATAGAATTTAAAACATTTATTTCAAAAGAAACCTATGATACTCTTTTAGAAGAATTTAACTTGGCAAACAATATATTCCCCCAAACAAATTACTATTTTGATACAGAGGACACCAAACTTATGGAGGATCAAACTGTATTAAGAATTAGACAAAAAGGAAATAATTTTAAGCTAACAAAGAAAACAAGATCAAAGATAGGCGCAGATGAAACGCATATTCTTCTAACAAAAGAGAAAGCAACTGAGATGTTAAAAAGTGGGTTTGATGCCTCCATTATCGGTCTTCCCTTTGAAGTAAAAAAAATTGCAGAGCTTACGACCTATCGTGCGTCTTGCCCTTATAAGGATGGAACATTATTCTTTGATCGTAGTGAATATTACGGTAAGGTAGATTATGAAATTGAATATGAGGTTGATGAGATTAAACAAGGCTTAAAGGATTTTAAGGAATTTTTAAATTATTATAATATTGAATATGTAGAATCTATTAGAAAAAGTAAACGAGCATTTGATAATAGAAATTAGGCTGCCACATTGGGCAGCCCTTTTTATATATCGTATTTAGAACAAATTTCGGAAGGTGTTTTTCTTAATAATAAGCAGACAGGAAATAAACCTATAAGTATGTTTAATCCATAGACACCTAGTAATCCTAATAGGAAAAGACTATTATTAACTCTAAGCATTGTTTCATTGAATAATTGGTTAATATATTTAGCACTAATATTATAGCCAAATAAAATGAGTAAATAGCCAAGCAAGGAGGTTACTGAACATAAAACTAAAAGATCAACTAACGAATTTCCTATAATTTTTATTTTAGGAGCTCTCAAGCATCTATAAACACCAATAGAATAAATATCTGCAATCATCTTACTTCTCATAATTAAATAGATAAAGATAGCACTAACAACAATTAAAATAATAGATAACAGCTCAAATATTATTTTCCCTCACTCCTCTTCTATTATGTAATACACGAAAAGGCTGTGAATCCTTTTAAAAAATCCCACAGCCTTATTCGTTACTGTCATTTGGAAATATAATGCTTATAAGTTTCTATACGAATATACTCATCAAATGTCTTTTGAAGCTCCCCTAAAGAAGACCATCCTTTAGAAAGTAGCATTGCATTAAAAGAAATCTCATCATAATGCTCCTGAAGAATTTCCTTTGCCTCTTGATGAAGATTATAAAAGAAGAGCTTGCCATAGCCATATGCAGCATAGCTTACAGGCGTTTCTATAAGTAAATCATATATGCTTTCTGCAGCACCTTCATTATAGCCACTGGACTTCAAAAACTTACGAACAGCCTCTACATTCCAATGCTCATAATGAATACCTACATCTACTCTAGTTTCTAACAAAAAGCCAGATAACTGATTATAATATAAATAATTAAGGGTGTCTAAAAGCTCCTGATCTGTAGTACGCTCCATAGCATATTCATAAAGCTTTAGCTCTACATAGGTAGCCCAACCCTCACCATGGGCTGTAGACGTCATTATTTTAGAAATATTATGTAAATCTAATTGCTTAGAATAGATATACGCATATAAATGTCCTGGATATCCCTCATGAGACATTGTTCCTAATACATCGTTTTTATCCCCTAGCTTGACAGGATTTAATGTAATATATTCTTGCTTATCATTATCTAATGCAGATTTCATATAATATGCCACCGCATTAGAAACCTTAGCTGAAGCTAAATCCATTTCCTTTATCGTAATATTAGGCGTATTTTCTAAGGTCGGAACAATGGAGGTTGCAAACTCTTTTAAATACTCTATCATTTCCTCTGGCGTTCCATCAAAAATAGAGTGAGAGGATAAAAATCTATTTAAATCTGCATTCGTTTGAATTTTGTAGCGACTAATAAGTAAGCTTAAAGCTTCATCTGCTAATTTACTATATTTTGAAAAAGAGGATTGTACTTCTGCGATATATTTATTTATATCAAAGTCATTTAAGCCTAAGAGATGCTCTAGCTCCATCTCAAATATTTCAGATCCCTTCTCATAAGCAGCCCAATATCCTTCATCTTCTTTAGCTAAACTCTTTAGATAGTTTTGTAGCCCATCTCGCAATTCCTGTACACCTGGAATAAAGCATTCAGCAAAGCCATTTATAATTTGTGATTTATAATTTTCCTTTTCCTCTAGGGTTAAAAAATCTAAAGCATCCACTTTGTCACATAAAACACTTTGTAGATAATAATATTGCTCTAAGTCTGGCTGATGAGCATCCAGCACCTCATCTAGGTATTTTGTCATTTCAGTAATCGTATAATCAGATAATGGGTATCCTGCAGTTTTTTTAGCATCTATAAAGAACAAATAGGATGGAAAGGCCTCCTTAGTAGATTGAATGTATGCCACTACATCCTCTACCTCAAGCTTACTACGAAGAGTATAAGCCTCCATATATGTACCAAAATCTGCAACATAGCCTCCAAACTGATCTACATAATGTAACTGCATGAACTCTATATCCTCAATTTGATAATACTTATTTTGATAGGTCAAAAAATCATCTATTTGATGATAAGCAATTTGCTGTCTAGGACTTAGATCTGTATAAGGAAAGCTATGCAATTCCTCTAGTAGCTGTTTAAAATATTCTCTAGTTTCTCTAATCTCTTCTTCATAATTTACAGATGGCTTATAGGTATACCATTTTGCTGGATAATGCTCCAAACCAAAATTTTCAGGTTTTTCACAAAATATATTTACAGATAATTGATCTCCTTCCAAATATTCAATAAAGAAATTATCTAAATAATTTTCGAAAGCTTCATGATCTGCTGTATTAATTTTTAAAATAGCTCGATGCTCTTCAACCACCTCATTGTCGGAATTCCTTATTTCAGCTGCAGCAAAATATGTTCCTGGAGCTACTTTTGCATTATTTTGATAGGTAACTGAATATCCTACTGGAAGGGTACCAGATAAAGCTAGGGAATGCTCTAGCCCATCATAGGTAACTTCTTCACTTGCAAAGGATATACCCTCAAATCTACTTTCCTTTATCTCTACGTCAATAGCAACCTTTTCACTTTCCTTATAATAAGCTGTTTTTTCTGTTGAAAGTTCTACTTTGTATACGCCCACCTTATATAGTGCATTAGAAGGAAGAATTTTATCTCCTTGCTTAATTACTACCTTGACGGTTTGCTCATTATTATTCAAAGTATAAAGAGGACGAGCTTGATTATTACATGTATAAAAGACCTGAGATCTATCTGCAGTAATAATTGACTTCTGCTTTTCTATTGTCATAATTGCATTCAATGTAATTTCCTTATCCTTATACTTTACCTTAGCAAATACTCTATATTCACCTGGCTTGATTTTTTCATTACCTTGATAAGTTATTGTTGCTCCTTCTGGAGCTCCTTTGACCAATATACTATGCGGATTTCCATCATATTCAAATGATGTATTTTCAAACTTTACATCTTTTTCCCAAGCAACCTCCACAATCTCTTCCTCAGGACTACATGAAACTAAAGTAATCGTAGTAAAAGATACAGCAAATAAAACTAAAAGTAAATAACAAATCTTTTTAAATTTTTTCATATTTTTTCCTCTCCTATGCAAAAAAGACCATTCGAATAAAGATTGAATGGTCTTTTTAAACATTTCACAATTAAATTACAAAGAAAATTATCAAAAATATTATTCCTATAAAGAAATAAATACTTCCTACAACCAATAAATACTTAAAAGGTGCAGGCTTTTCTAACCTTTTCTTTTTATATTCATAAAAGTTCTCCATTCTAGGATCTTTTTTAAATACTAAAAATATTCTTTTCACACCATAAGACAGCATAGAAAATCCACCATCATTGCTGATAAAAACAAGAATTCCAAAGCTTAATAGAAGAAAACCTGGAATGCAGAAAGCATCACATAAATCCTTAATTGTTTCTTTTGGATTTTCATACTGAAACCCACCACAGCAGGCAAAAACTCCTATGACCATTAAAAGTCCAGCAAATAGAGTTATCCATGTACGACTATGTTTTAAGAAAAATTCTTTCATTGTAATTCTTTCTTATATTCTTCAAACTCAGCATCATTACAATAAATGAAATGTCCAGGCTTAATTTCTTTTAAGGATGGTAAATCTACTGTATAATTATGTGCAACTACTGGATCGTATACAATTCTCTTCCTGTTCTTTTCATAATCAGGATCTGGAAGTGGAATTGCAGATAATAAAGATTTTGTATAAGGATGCAACGGATGCTCAAACAATTCCTTAGAGGTTGTCAGCTCAACAATTTTACCAAAATACATAACTGCAATACGATCAGAAAAATATTTTACCACTGATAAATTATGCGCAATAAATACTACTGTCAAATTCATCTTTTCTCTCAATTCGTTCAAAAGATTCATAACCTGTGCTTGGATAGAAACATCTAGTGCAGAAATAGGTTCATCGGCAATAATCATTTCAGGCTCCATAATAATAGCTCGTGCTATACCAATTCTTTGACGCTGTCCACCAGAGAATTCATGAGGATATCTTGAAGCATGCTCTGGCAAAAGTCCTACCATTTGTAAGACCTCATTTACCTTTTCAGAGATGAATTCCTTATCACGAATGCCTCGAATTATTAATCCTTCAGCAATAATTTCATAAACTGTCATTCTTGGATCTAAGGAAGCAATAGGATCTTGGAAAATCATTTGCATCTTTGTCATCAATCTATTTCTTTTAGCTAGTCGGACTTTTTTGGCATATTCTTTTCTAAGTGCTCTTTCCTCATCCCATTTTGCATCAACTAAATCCTTTTTACATTTCTTTAAAATTGGATTATATTTATCTAGAATTTCTTGTTTTTTGTTTGCATAATCCTCATCCTCTTTGGAAAGCTTAGATAATTCATTTGCTTTATTTTGCTTTTCCGTATTAAGATGGGAAAGTGCTAAGGATATCTTTTCATCTCTTGCCTTAGAAATGGCTTCTTTTTCCTCTGCACTTCTTTCCGTAAACTTAGCAAGTTTTGGTTCATATTCAGCTTTAACCTTATCAATTTGATCCTTAATATACTGATCTGTACCATGACGATGTTCCCATCTTGCGTCATCTAATTCCTTTGACAAATCATTTAAAATCAAACCATACTGGTCTAATATTTTCTGTTTACTTGTTGAATAGTCTGCATCCTCTTTATTCAATAAAGAAAGCTTTTCATTTCTTTCTTTTTTTACTGCAGCTATCTTCTTGCGAATATCTAAGGTTCCAGCAGAAATCACTTGTCCCTTAAAGCGAACATATCCACTTGTTGGTTCATATAATTTTATAATTGTTCTACCAGTTGTAGTTTTACCACAGCCAGATTCACCAACAATACCAAATACTTCTCCTCTATAAACATCAAAAGAGATATCATCTACAGCCTTTAATGTGGTTTTAGGACCAATTTTAAAATATTGCTTTAAATGAGAAACCTCTAAAAGCTTTTCTCTATTTTCCATTCTTTGCAGCCTCCCTTCTTGCAGCAAGCATTCTTTCAATTCTTTCTACAACAATGCTTGGTGGGGTTACCTTAGGAGCTGATGGATGTAATAACCAAGTCGCAGCATAATGGGTATCTGTAACCTTAAACAATGGAGGTTGTTCTTCAAAATCAATCTTCATTGCATATTTATTTCTAGCAGCAAAGGCATCTCCCTTAGGAGGATAAATCATATTCGGTGGAGTTCCAGGAATTGGAGATAATTTTTCTTTAGTATCTAAATCTGGAATGGAAGATAATAAGGCCCAGGTATACGGATGCTTAGGATCATAAAATAGCTCATCCGTTGTAGCAGATTCCACAATTTTACCTGCATACATAACTGCTATACGATCAGCCATATTAGCAACAACACCTAAATCATGGGTAATAAAGATTATAGAAAGATTTCTTTCTTTCTTTAATTTATTTATCAATTCAAGGATTTGTGCTTGGATAGTAACATCTAATGCTGTAGTAGGCTCATCACAAATCAAAACATCTGGATCAGCAGAAAGAGCAATGGCGATAACGATACGCTGTCTCATACCTCCAGAGAACTGGAAAGGATATTGCTTAAATCTCTTCTTAGGATCTGGGATTCCTACCTCTTCCATCAAACGAATTGCACGTTCTTTTGCGCTTCTTTTGGATACCTTTTTAACAATATTGGCAGAAAGCTCTTTTAAATAATCGATAATAGATATCGTATAAGTATTTACATTAAAATTCTCAAATTGTTTAATGTCATCTTCATAATGACAAATCAATTTTGAAATAAGGTTTTGCATATTTTTCTTAGATTGTTCAGGATCCATTTTCATGACCTCTGCTATCGTATAGGAAGGCTTTTTCCCCTTTGCAATAATCCTATCAAATTTTTTCTTTTCCTTTAAATATTTTTTCTCATTTTTGGCATTAATATTGTTAGCATTGAAATAATTATGAAGCTGTGTATTCATAGACCCTTTAAAGGTAGTCGTATAAGTCTCATTTCCTATTTTCAATGGATTCTCACAATTATGAATTACTGGATATAACGCTTTTATACGAAGCTTAGTTTCTTTAATATCTAAAGTTTCTGCGGCTAAAAATTTCAATTCCTCTTGCAATTTTTCTATAGCAAGCTTCTTGGCTTCTTTTTTAGCATCAAACGCATTCAAAACACCTTTTTCTAAATCCTGAATATAGGAGAGCATAAACTCATCATCTAAAATCTTATGTGTGAATTCATTTAACTCCTCCACAGGCATATCTGGTGCAGTTTCATGAGTTAATAAATAATAGCCTAGAGAAAAGAAGTTTGGCATTGTAGCTGAATGCACATTTTCTAAATGTGATTTAATAGGTAAAAGTTTATTTAAAACCTCTGTACAAGAAAAATCTTCCTCTTTACATACTTCGTTGATTTCCTTTAATTGAGTAATATAAGGATCATCCTCTTTTAAGGAATACTCTCCAAAGGATTGATTAACATAATCTAATGCCCGTGCAATATTTTTAGAAACCCTAGTACGTATATCCTTTTCTAATAATACTATAGCATTTGATAACTCTTCAATAGAGAATCCTAGCTTTTCCATAGATATATTATAATGATTTTGCATTATAATATATTTTTTAACAAATTTTTTAAATGTACTTAGATTTTGTTTATTTTTTTGTTTTACAGAAGCATCTTCCTTAGCATTTAAAGCCTCATCAATATTTTTACCTAATATCTTGAAAGCGCGATTAAGCTTCTTTCTATTTTCTCTAATAGAAAGACGATTTTTCAAAATCATTGCCTCTGTCAATTGCTTACCAATTTTTACTATCGGATTTAAGCTGGATAGAGGATCTTGGAACACCATAGAAATTTTATCTCCACGAAGGGCATGAAATTCCTCTTCTGTAATTTGCATCAAGTCTTTTCCATCATAAAGAATTTCGCCACTTTCAACAATCGCATTTGGAGCTAATATTCCCATTATTGCACGAGAAGTAACAGATTTTCCTGAACCAGATTCTCCTACGATAGCTAACGTTTCTCCCTCATATAAATCAAAGGAAATATCTCGAACGGCTTGAACTCTACCATTATTTGTACGGAAGGAAATTTTCAAATCATTGACTTCTAATTTTAATTTTTGATCAGACATTATTCTTCCACTCCTCTCAATGATGGATTAAATGCATCTCTTAATCCATTACCAAATAAATTAAAGCATAGCATCAATAGCGCTATAATAATAGCTGGCCATAAAATGATGTGTGGATAAGTGGAGAGATATTGCTGTCCATTAGAGAGCATTGTTCCTATTGAGGAAGCATTTGGACCATTTAAATCAATAATTCCTAAATAGGACAAAGAGGTTTCACTAAAAATTACTCCAGGTATAACTAATACAGAAGATGTAATAATTGTACCTAAGGAATTAGGGAATACATGCTTAAACATTAATCTAAAATCTCTTGCTCCCAATGTTCTAGCAGCTAGCACATATTCCTGATGCTTAAATCTATAGAATTGTGTACGTACACCACTCGCAGTTCCTATCCATCCTGTAGCTATAAAGGCAATAATAAAGGATACTGCTGGGGAAACTTTATTAGTTTCAACTAGAAATATATTAAAGAGTGTTATAACAACCATGGTAGGCATACCACCTAAAACATCTGTGATTCTTTCCATAATCATATCTACAGCGCCACCATAATATCCAGCAATGGCTCCATAAATTGATCCGATAATAAAGTTAATAACTGCTACACAAACTGCTAAAATTAAGGATAATCTAATACCGTATGCCAGGCGAACTGCGATATCATACCCTATACCATCAGAACCAAGCAAAAAGGATGGCTCTTCTCCAAAATCGTAAATATAACGAACATATCTACTAACACGTATATAGTAACTATCTGTACCAGCATCCTGTGTATATAGAACATTCCCATCAGAATCTGTCAAAAAATTAGGTACCAAATATTCAAATTTTTCAATATCCTTGACAGCCTTACCATTTTTATCTAATGGGTATCCCTTATTATCCACCATATACCATAAATCATCATTAGTTTTATGCATTGGATTGGTATAATTGCTTGTATCTACAAGAGGGAAAACAAGTTGATATCCCGTTTCCTCTTGCCATTTTAACATTTCTGCATATTCTTGACGAGTAACTTGAACTCGCTCATAACCTTTTTCTAAATACTGATCGATTCTATATTCGATGTATTTCAAACCTTCGGTTTCATAAGTTTTATTTATCTTTTTTATAGGATTAAATTTTAAATCCTCTAATTCAGAAATATTGAAAATTGTTGTTACATTATCAGGTGTGTATAAATACATAACAGCTTTTCCATAATCCTGTGCATAAGAACTCAGTGTACCTTTTTTCGTATACTGACCATTACAAAACCCAAAATTTGATAAAAAGTCATTTTTAGGCCTCATTAAGCTAAACTCTACATGATTCTCAGATAATTTTCGATCTGTACAAAAAGGATAAATAATTCCATACAAAACAATTAAAACGATGATAATAGCAGCCACTACAGATGCCTTATTTTTCTTAAAACGATTCCAAGCATCCTTTAGGTATCCAACTGGTTTCGTTTCAAATTTAGTATCATGAATATGATCATCTAACTGAACAAATTCAAAACTTTTTGCTGGTAAATCTTTCATATTCTGCATTATTTTGACGCCCCCATTCTTATTCTAGGGTCGATAAAGCCATAGCTTAAATCAACAACTATTCCTGCCGCAAGACCGATAAACACATAGAAAACATTACATCCCATAAATACATCATAATCTAATTCACTAACTGCTTTGATATATAAGCTTCCTATTCCAGGTACTGCAAAAATTCCCTCTATAATTAAAGATCCTGACATAATAGAAATAAAGGATGCAATAATAGAAGGTAGAATAGGAACCATAGCATTTTTAAGTGCATGATGAACAACAGCTTGACTCTTCGTAAGCCCCTTAGTTCTAGCAAGTAGCATATAGTCACTAGTTAACGTTTCCGTCAACTCAGCACGCGTAAATCTTGTCAATCCAGCAATTGTTCCAAATGCTAACGCTAAAATTGGCAGCATCATAGAGTTAAACATTTTCCAAGTAAACCAGCCACCTGCATCGTTTAATGAATCTACCATCAATGGAAAAAGCTTCCACTTATGTCCTAAAAAATATTGAAGTAAAAAAGCATATACAAAGGATGGAACAGAAACAAATAAAATAACTATTGTAGAAATCATATGATCCTGCCATTTATTCTTTTTCAATGCTGCAAAAATTCCTAAAGCAATTCCAATAGGAATAGATATAATTAAAGAGTATAGGTTTAATAGAATTGTTGGAGGTAATCTTCTTCCAATCATATCAGAAACATCAATCATTCTCTCCAATTTCCAAGAAACACCTAAGTCCATATGGAAAAATAAATTTCTTAAATATATACCTAATTGAACAATTATTGGTTTATTATAACCCAACGCCTCTCGCTTTGCTTTTTCTAATTCATTAATAATTACATTAGTACCATCTGTAATTGGGACTAATTTAATCAAAACGAAACTTATAGAGATAATAATCATAAAAGTTAGAAGCATTAGAGCGATTCTTTTTATTATATATTTTGTCATTATAAAACCCCTTTCCTAATGCAAACAATCGGGATACTAATGAGATAGTATCCCGAGAGCTTATAATTTTAAAACCAAGAATTATTCGTAGCTTAATGTACCACCATTGGACTTAACATACTTTTCCCAAGCCTGATCAGAATAAGTATAATCTAAGAATCTTAAACCACCAAATCCATACATAACGTTATATTCGTCAGTTGGATATTTTAAACGTTTAGAATCTAAAGATACAGATGCATCACAGTATAACGGAATTGTATAATACATATTTAATACATTATATTCTAATGCTCCCATAATTTGATTTCTCAATTCAAAAGAAGCACTAGCAAACTCACCTTGATTAAGAGCAGTTCCCCATGCATTATAAGACATTGTTTTTTCTTCTACTACGCCATCACCATCAAAATCAAGCTTTAAAGTTAATTGAGTGGTAACTGGATTCCAACAAGCACCCTCATGTACTTTTGTAGATTGGTTAGCATCATTAACATAGCATTGAATTGTACTATATGGCCAGTAGATTGCACCACCCCATGCAGAGAAGATCATTTCACAAGATCCTTGTAATAGCTTATTATAATAATCAGATAATGACTTTGGAACAATTTCAATACCACCAGCTTCAAAGCCAGTTCCCTTTATAGCATCCTTTAAGAAAGCATCTAATACAGTTGCATTCTTTCTTGCTGCTTCAGAAATACTTGAACGAGAGGTAACTACTAAGTCTAAAGAAATCTTTTGACCATCTTTATATGTTCCATTAGCCTTACACTCTTCGTAAGCTTGTTGCATTAATCTTCTTGCTTCATCTAAATCATAACCAGTTATAGCCTTATATGCCTCTTCAAGTGTCTTATATTTTTCGCCTTCACCATATTTAACACCATATAAATCTGTAACAGCCTTCATTGCTGGTTCACAATTTCTATAAACAGAATTTGGATTATTCTCAACATCATACATATACAAACTATTAATTAAGTAATAAGCTGGTGTACCTGCACCTACTGCATCATTAATAAATTTTTGTCTATTAATTGATACTGAGAAAGCTTTTCTAAAGGTATCATTAGCTAAAACTTGCTTATTGTTGCCTGAGCTTCCCTCTAATGATTTTAGAGTTTCCAAATTTGTGTTGAAGGTTAAACGCCATGTATAGGTAGTGTTTACACCCTTTAACCACTCACTATTACCATATTTAGCCATATCATTTACATCAAGACCAATATCATCATATTTTCCTTGCTCAAATCCTAATAAAGCAGTTGAGTGCTGATCTACAACATCAATTACAATTCCGTCAGTCTTATATTGACCCTCATGCTTACCATCTTTATAACCATACCAATTATCATTACGAGTAAAAATCATCTGCTTACCCTTTTGATATGTATCTAGCTTATATGGTCCATAAGACATATAAGTATCTACTGAAGTACCATAATTTGTAGCATATAAGGTATCAGAAATTTTTTCCTTACCCTTTTCATAAAGTCCTTCATGTACTAACCAAGTACTACCTAAAGACATCTTAAAGTAAAATTCAGAATATGTATTTTGTAATACATACATAATAGAATATTCATCTACCTTATATAAACCTACAGTATCATCATAATTTAATTCAGGATTAGTTTTTGGAACAGTTAAAATATATAAGCCATCTCCCAAACTCTTTATGTCATCTTCTGTTAAAGTTGAAGTTTTAGTTGCTACCTTCATAAGATCACTAGCAGAAGGAATGTTAAGCTGTAAAACTGAATAGAACTCAGTTTTAGCAAAATCATTTAAAAATTTAGTCAAAGTATCTAAAGTTAATTCCATTCTACAATCATTTGAGAATAAATCTGGATATAAATCATATAAATATTTATCACCAACTGCTAAATAGCTATCATAACCAGAACCTTTTACATCTGCTGGATTTAATTCAAAGCCCTCTAGCATGATAGGTGTAACATCTAACCATACCTTCTTACCACTTACCGTAGGGAAGTCAAGATATTCATCCAATGTAACATACATATCTCTAGTACTCCAAAAGTAATCCAAAGCACCTACAATTGAGCTACTTCCAGAAACAAAGTTATTTGCACGATAGTTTATTAATTTTGGATTTAATAACTCCTTCATAGAATAAACATATGTATCTGCATTAATAGGAGTTCCATCAGCCCATTTTGCATCTGGATTAAGAGAAATCTTATACATACGTTCCTTTTCGCCATCTTTGATTCCCCATTTTTCTCTTTCAGCTGAAGAAACCTTTTGCGTATAGTCCTCAACTGCAGTAGCCATTTCATATGCCCATGTATAGGAACCATCATTTTTATCCATATCATAAATTGGCTCTAAAAAACCAATTTCAGCATAAGTACCCACCATACTATCATCGTTCGTTTCCCAAGTATGAGGATTAAACGTTTTAGGCTCAACTGCCATAGTAGTGTGATACGTATAAGTATCTTTTGCCGAATCAGTGTCTTCTTTACAGCTTACTAATGTTACTACACCTAGTGTAACAAGACCTAAGCCCATTATTTTTTTAAATAATTTCATTTTATATCTCTCCTTTTCATGAAATTTATTGCTATTATAATCTATATTTATTACGAATTCAATGTTTATAACTCATTTTATTTTATTGTAAACGTTTTCCGACTAAAAAAATTTGATTTTATGCGTAAAAATTATATATTTTCTTCATTTTGTGAAATGTTTGCTTTACATTTGGCACTTTTTCGAAATATTATTCTATTTACTTATTAGAACAATTATTTTAAAATTGCAATAAATAAAAAGACAAACCCTATTTTTTGGCTTGTCATTTTAATTTTTCATTAATTTTATCTTCAATTTGCATGGTTATATTCTTTAAAAGTTCATTTGTAGAGTCAAGCAAATCAAGATATTCTTCTACAAAAGGAAAATCTAAAATATCTTCATATAAGATATCATAAGCTTTTTTATATTCTAAAAATTGCTTGGGCTGATTGTATTCCTTTGCATTTACCATTTTCTTTTGTAGATCCTTGAGTTCGTTTATTTTTTGATTCAATTCTAAATTTGTATCAATAAATCCTTCTAACTCCTTTAACCTTTTTACCTCTGGTAAGGAAAGAAAGCCTTGCTTCAAATCATTCACAAAGTTCACCTATCATAAACCACGTTTTAGCTTCCGTTATTTTAATTTTTACTATTTGACCAATTAATGATAAATCCTCACATTTGAAATGTGTTAGCTTTAAGTGTGGGGTATATCCACACATCATTCCCTCTCCATTTTTAGAAGGTCCATCTACTAAAACCTCAACCACCTGATTTAAAAATCTTTTATGTCCTTCTAAATAGCCTTGGTTAACATAAATGTTGAGTTCTTCTAATCTCTTGTGCTTTTCTTCTTCTGTAATATCATCAGGCATGCTTGCAGCTGGAGTCCCTTCTCTTTTTGAATAAATAAATGTATAGGCTCCTTCAAATTTAGCATTTTGTACCAATTTTAAAGTGTTTGCAAATTGCTCCTTAGTCTCATTAGGAAATCCTACAATTATATCTGTAGTTAAAGCAAGATCTGGAACTAATTTTCTTAATTGATTGATCTTTTCCATATAGACTTCATAGGTGTATTTTCTATTCATTCTTCTTAATATTTCATTATCACCAGATTGCACTGGTAAATGAAGATGTGGCATTACACTTTTACAATCATGCATAGCTTGCATTGTCAGTTCATCTAAATCTCTAGGATGAGAGGTAGTATAACGAATTCTTTGAATTCCTGTTTTATCTAAATCGTATAATAAATCGCCAAAGGTATACTTTACTTCTAAATCCTTACCATAAGCATTTACATTTTGACCAAGCAAAGTGATTTCTTTATATCCTAAAGAAACAAGCTCCTCAACCTCCTTTAGGATATCTTCTTTAGCTCTACTTCTTTCCTTACCTCTAGTATAAGGAACAATGCAATAGGTACAAAATTCATCACAGCCATACATAATATTTACCCAAGCCTTATGATGAGATTCTCTAACCTTAGGAGCATCCTCTAATATCTCTCCTTCACTAGAAATAACCTCAACCACCTTTGCCTTTGTCATGTATGCCTCAAATAATAATTTTGGCAAGTGATTTTTATTATGAGTTCCAATCACTAAATCTATGAAGCCATAAGATTCCAATATTTTATTTGTCGTATTTTCCTCTTGCGGCATACATCCTGCTATTCCAATCAGCATATCGGGATTTTCACGTTTTTTTCCTTTTAATTGACCAAGAACTCCCCAAATTCTTTGTTCTGCATTTTCACGAATTGCACAAGTATTCAAAATAACTAAATCTGCATTCATAGGATCTGAGGATTTTTCATATCCAATTTCCTCCAAAATTCCTGCCATAACTTCACTATCTGCCTCATTGCCTTGACAACCATAAGTGAAGATAGCATAGGATTTATTTAAACCAAGCGTTTTATATTTTTCCTCTACAGTATACCGTATTGTAGGAACTATTTTACTTTTTCTCATCCTTGCATCCTTTAAGGATGGCATTGCAAATTTTATATTTTTCATTACTATCACCTAACCATGCTAGTATTATATACCAAATAACAATTTATTTCAAATAAAGAATACTATTCTTAATCTCAAATCTTAATAATGGTTTAGAATATAAGAAATATTGCTTTTATAAAATAAATACTTAAATTTGAATTTAAATGTTTTAGCAAATTAAAGTTGCAAATTAGAGGATTAGGGTATATAATTTAAGCAGTACTTTATAAAGTCACTCTGTAGCGAATGATGGATGGTGAAAGCATCATGAAACTTTTTAAAAGGAATTGGTTTTTAAATTTTAATCAAAAGAGTTAATGACTATCATTAAAATTAAGGTGGCACCGCGCATAATCACTTGCGTCCTTATGAGAAATCATAAAGGACGTTTTTTTTATTAGAAAGGATGATTTATATGAAAAGAATGCTAAGTGGAATCAAACCTACAGGACAATTAACCTTAGGAAATTATATAGGAGCGATTAAGCAATTTATTTCTTATCAAGAGGAATATGAAATGTTTATATTTATTGCTGATTTACACGCTTTGACATTACCCATTGATGCTAAGGAATTAAGAAAAAATACACGTGATTTAATTTCAGTCTATCTCGCATGTGGATTAGATCCAGATAAGGTTGTTTTATTTAAACAAAGTGATGTCCACGAGCATGCAGAGCTAGGATATATTATGGCATGCAATTCTTATATGGGAGAATTATCAAGAATGACACAATATAAGGATAAAACATCTAAAATATCTGACCATGGCTCCATTCCTACAGGAATCTTTATATATCCTGCACTTATGGCAGCAGATATTCTTTTATATGATGCGAACTATATCCCTGTAGGCATAGATCAAAAACAACATGTAGAATTGACAAGAGATTTAGCAATACGCTTCAATAATCACTATTCTGAAACCTTTATTGTTCCTGAGCCAATTACGCCAAAAACAGGAGCGAAAGTTGCTTCCCTTTCTAATCCTGAAAAGAAAATGAGCAAATCAGAATCTGAAAAAGGAACCATTTATCTTTTAGAGGATTTAAATATAACTCGGAAAAAAATAATGTCTTCTGTAACGGATTGTGATAATGAAATAAAATACGATACGGAGCATAAGCCTGGGATTTCTAATCTATTGACAATCCTTTCTAGCTTGACAGGAAAAAGTATAGAAAGTCTAGTTGAAAACTATCAAAATGTAGGATATGGGACCTTTAAGAAGGATGTTGCAGATGCAGTCTGTAAGGAATTGGGAGAGCTTCAGGCTAAGGTTTTAGAAATTCAATCTAGTAATAAAATTGAAGAAATATTAGAAGAGGGTGCTAAAAAGGCTTCCTATTATGCAAGAAAAAAGCTCTCTAAGGTATACAGAAAAGTAGGTCTAAACTAGACCTACCTTTTTTACTAATACTTATACTACTTTTTTGTACATCCTAATTAAATTCTTTAGCAATTCTGCTGACTAAGCCCATATCACATTTACCTGTAAAATTGTTCTTAAAATGCTTCATTATACTAGGAATTTTTTTATCCTCAAGCTTTATGATCTCAGCTCTTATTTCCTCTTCCGTTAGCTGTTTAGGTAAAAAACGATCTAAAATACTCTTTTGGGCAAGAATTTCTTCTACCTTTTCTGGACGCTTTGCTTTTTCATACCCACTTTTTTCTTCTTCTAGCTCCTTTATAGTTTTTAATATAATTCTTAAGCAATCCTCATCTGAAAGCTCCTTAGCACCAAGTCCCTTTTCAATACTTTCAAGCTTAAATTTACCATACAAAACAGATAGTATACTTCTTGCCTGCTTATCATGATCCTTTAATGCCTGCATATTTGCTTTTGCAATCTCTTCAAACAACATAAATAGCTCTCCTTTTTCTATTAAAATATTATTCAACTTCTATCATCTAAAAAAATAAACTCTTATTAATAAATTTTATCACAAATTAAAAATAAAGTAAATTAAAAAGACTACTTTCAAAGGCGGGGGCCAAAAGTAGTCCTTTTGTTTGTGGTATATTGTATAAGTTTAAATCTCATACAATATATATAACAAACAATGGGTTAATTTTATTGGTAAAAAATTAATTTTTTTTATTTTTAAGGTAAAATATATCTTTCTGCAGAGGATTTTTCCTCATCTACATTAAAATTATACTTATCATTTTCAATTTCAACCATTAAAGACCCACTAGAGGTTCCTGTATGATACTTACCAGAATATTGATTATTATCTCCTTGAATTTGAAACTTAAAATATGCATTTTGAAAATTGACATTCATATAAATCTGATTATCTTTAAATTCTAGACTAACCTTTTTGCAAACCGCATCCTTATTATAAACTCGATATTCATAGGAGTTCGTTTGTACTTCATTGCTAGAAATACAAACCTTAGATTCTTGATAACCAAGCATTAAATCCATTACATATTTCCCATTTTTATCAAATACTACTTCTCCAAAAACATCAAATTTAGCCTTACCAATCTCTATAAAGCCTTGAAGTACTGTACTTTTACAATTTTCTACTTGATAAATTGTATGCTCATTATAATAAAATTTACATAATTCCTTATTCCCAAGCTTAGTGCTTAAATAATAATCATAATTTTGATTAGAGCATTGGTATAAGGTAGAGGTAGTTTTATCCTTATTCAAAATAAAATCAACAAATCCAATAGAATTAGATAGAGCATCATTTACCTCTATGTTATTTAAATCTACGGAATCTGGATTATTAACTAAGGTGGTTAATAGTGCTGCTTGATAAGCATAGACAGATTGAAGCTCATCTACAGTCTTAATTTCCTTATATTCCGCATGGTTTGATTTAAGACCCAATGATAAAGCCACACTAAATAAAATAATAGAGACTAATACACAAGAAGCAAAGGACAACTTTAAAAATCTTGGAAAATTTTTACTAGGGGATACAGAATTATTTTGGGTATTTGTTCTATCCAAATGACCTAAAATATCATTTCGAATATCTGGTATATTCACTTGTTTAGAGGCATCAATAAGTATTTTTTTTATGCTTTTCTGTCCCATAAAATTCATCCTTCCTTTCTTGTAATTTTTTTATAGCCTTATTATACATCCAAAGCACAGTTCCTAAGGATTTATTAACAATCACTGCAATATCCTTAAATTTAAGATTTTCAACGATATGGTATAATACGATTTCTCTTTCTTCTTCTGTCAAATAATCCAAAATTCGAAACAGAGGGGATAGAGAGGCTTGATGACTAGGCACTTGTTCTAAATATTCAGAATTTAAAATCTCTTTTTTTCTACGATTGTATTCATTTATAGCGATATTTCTAGCCATAAGAGAAAGATATGCATTTAAATTATCATTTTGATATTTATCTAAATTATTTAAAAATTTTAGATAAGTATCCTGCATTAGATCTTTCACAATTTCTTCATCCTTAATTACATTTTTTATTGTAAAATATATAATTTTTTTTGTTTGTTCATAGAAAAGGTCGAAGTCTGAATAATCTTTTATTCGAAACTTTTCAATTATTCGATTCGAGTTTTTCATTATTACTCCCTATTAAATAAAACAAAATGATAGACATATTTATTGGTAAAATATGAATTTGCTTTAAATTTTTATACATTTTAAGTATATATGTTACAATTATAGCATTTTTTTCTACTTTTTTATAGGGTTAATAACAAAAAAGGAAATCTTTCGATTTCCCTTATTTCTATTCAACTATTGTCAAACCATAATTAGAATAAACTAATCCAAGACCAACATAATATGTACCCTCTGTATCTTTAGATTCAAAGTTGATACGCTCTATTTTTCCTGATTCATTTAAAACAAATTCTATACCTGTAAAAGTTACTCCTAACATTTCCTCAATATCATAATAGAAAGCAAACTCCTTTATAGAAAGATCCTTTACTGAAATATAGAAGGAATTATGGAAGGTATCATAGGAAACCTTAGTTAGATTAACCTTAGAGAAATCAAGTACAGGTAAATAATAATTAAAGCTTACCTCTTCCTTGTTATCACTATGAAATGGTATTTCTACATAGGTGCCATCCTTTAATTCAAAATACTTACCATTCTCTATTTTATAATAGTCTGTAATCAGTGTATAATCTTGATATACTGTCGTTTTCACCTTTTCATCTGCAAAGTAGAAGGTTGATCCGCTATATTCATCATAAATGGTTACATTGCTGTAAGAATTCTTGAAGGCTTGGTTTAATGTATTTTGTTGTTCTGTCGTCATTGCTGTTAAAACTGAAGCTTGATCTAAAGGAATTTCTACAACAGCTTCATCAATCTTAGAATATATATAGGATTCCTCTATATAATAGGTTCCTGATGCTGCATCTACCTTTGTAATTAAATCTATTCTTTCTACTTTTCCTTCTTTATCTAAGGTAAGGACAAGGCTAATTAAATTTGCTGATTGCAAATTGGTGAAATTCTTTGTTTCTGTTTTTAATCCTGTAGGAGTACAAACATATTTATCTCCTACCATACCAAAGGAAGCTACAGATAAGGAAAGCTTGGATGGCGAAACTGCAAGAGGCATATAATTTATAATTTCCTGTTGGGTTGTCAGCTCTGTTTTTACATATCTCTTGTTCTCGTCAACCTCATATATATAGTATTTACGATTATTATTTAAATCTTCAATATCAAAGTAATAGTTGAAGGTGTTATTTTGATATCCACTCACTGTTTGATGAATTAAATAACTATAGCCATTAACAGAATCCTTCTCGTGAATCACAGAATATCCATCCTTTTCGTTATAATTATATTCAAATTCATAATTTGTATAAGGCGTACTCAAAGCCTTATTTAAGGTTTGTTTTTGTAAATCATTTAATGGGGCTGCTAAATTTGGATCAATATGCTCTGGCACCTTGACATAATCAGGAGCTACATCAGGTAAATCTACAGTTGTTGTCCCAAGACCACTATAGCTGTACTTAATAACACAACTGAAATTACCATAATCATCTGCAGAATCATAGGTTCCTACAATTTCTTTAAGAGTATCTCCTTCTAGCTTAAGGATTACAGAAGTAAATACTGCATTATCATCTGATAAATTAAATATTTTCTGTCCAACTAAATCTACTCTTGTAGGAATACATTCTAGCTTACCATCTTTGACCTCAAATTCACTCGTTTGTAAAGAGAAGCTTTGTGGGGTAACAAATTTTTCAAAATAATCTGCATATACATATTCATTGTTGTAATCCTTAGCCTCCCATTGCTGATAAGTTAAGGGTGTATTACTCCAGGTGCTTCCACTTTTACGATATAAGAAAACATATTCAGATTGCTTATCAACATAGAACTCCATATTCTTATTTTCTGTATCCTCATAAACTATATGATATGTATCTCCTTCTATATAGTTTGTTTCATGAATCTCAAAATCACTTTCTACTTCTGTGCCATCTCCACTTGTAATCGTTCCTGTAAATGCTTGATCCATTTGGAAGGTAACCTTGGTATAGTCCTTTTTTAGAGCATTTTCTAAAGAGATGAGCAAAGGATCCTTTTCATCAACAATAGGCTGATCTGTCTTTTTATCGACCACAGTTAATACTAATTCAAAGGATGTTCCATCATAAGTAATTTTATATTTGATTTCTCCCTTAGTGTTTGTACTGCCAGAAATTATAGCCAAATTAACATCTGCCTTATCAATTGCCGTTTCCCCATCTAAAATGGTAAAATAATCTCTTGGATTAAAATTTTGACCAACCTCTACTGTCAAATTTTCACTATACTCTATTTTATATTCCTTTTTAGGATTTTGCTTTTCTTCACAACCTGCTACCATAAATAAAACAAGCACTGTGAAGAAGAATACTATAATTTTTTTCACTTTTATCCCTCCGTCATTTCAACCAAAAATATAGGATTAAAAAGCAGATACCAAAGCCGATAAGAACACAGATTAGTCTAGGTAGCATAATCTGAAAAAGTGCTCTGCGCATTGCCTTTTTTTCTTTTTTATTAACATCTAAGGACTCTTCTTTTTTATGCTCCTGTTGTGCATATACCCCATTCATAGGATAGAGAGTTCTTCCATCATCCTCTTTATAAATTATCTTTTTCTTCTTTTGTTTCATCCACTTGCTCCTGATATAAATGGCATGCTACATAATGTCCATCATCCATTTGCTTAAGCTGCGGTGTTTTTTCCTTACATATCTCCATACAGCGACTACATCTCGTATGAAACTTACATCCCTTTGGTGGATTCGCAGGAGAAGGTAAATCTCCTTCTAAAATGATACGCTTCATTTTCACTGTCGGATCAGGAATAGGAACTGCTGAAAATAATGCCTCTGTATAAGGATGAAGTGGAGTAGCAAAGATATCCTTTTTACTTCCAATTTCAACTAATGAACCTAAATACATTACTGCAATTGTATCAGAAATATATTTTACAACAGAAAGATCATGAGATATGAAGATATAGGTTAAATTAGATTCCTTTTGTAATTTTTTAAGAAGATTTATGATTTGCGCCTGAATAGAAACATCTAATGCACTTACTGGTTCATCACAGACTACAAGCTTTGGCTTTACAGCAAGAGCTCTAGCAATACAAATTCTTTGACGCTGTCCTCCAGAGAATTCATGAGGATATCTATCATAATAGTGTCGCTGCAGTCCACATTTTTCCATAATTTGGAAGGTATATTCTCTTACATCCTCCTTAGGTACAATGTGATGTGCACGAACGGCTTCTGAAATAATTGCACCTATCGTCATCTTAGGAGATAAAGAAGAATATGGATCTTGGAAAATTAACTGCATATCACAGCGAAGCTTTCTTAGATTTTTCCCCTTTACTTGGCTAACATCTTTTCCCTCAAAAAATATATCACCTGCAGTTTTTTTATATAGCTTTAATATCGTTCTTCCTAATGTTGTCTTTCCACAGCCTGATTCTCCAACGACACCGATTGTTTTTCCCTTTTCTAATTTAAAGGAAACTCCATCAACAGCATGAACAAATCTTATGGGTTTTCCAAAAAAGTTTGTAGCAATTGGGAAGTACTGCTTTAAGTTTTCTACCTTTAAAATATAATCTATTTCTTCTATTGTGTACTTCTTCGTACCTAGCTTAAAGATAAGCTTGTCTTCAATAAATTCTGGATGTATCAATTTTTCTTGATAGCGAATTCCTTCTGCATAAATAATTAATACTGTATCATCCTCAGCAATATATTTACCTAAAAATCTTTGATAGGAACAATCAAAATAGGGAACATCTTCAACTTTTGTAAATTCTTTTTTAAAATCCTTGCCAGAAAGAATCAAGTCTTGTATAAGGGAAGGATTTTGAATTTCTAATGTTTCATTCATTTTTTAATTCCTCCTCATACAGATGACAATATACACTATGTGTTTTTGTCACCTTTATTTCTTCTGGATAATACCATCCACATTTTTCCTTGCATTCTCCACAACGGTCTTTAAAAAAACAATGATTTGGCATATTAATTGGGTTAGGAACATTTCCAGGAATACTATATAACGGTTCTTCCGTATTAGAGGTTACCAATGGTTTTGATTTTTGTAAGCCCTTAGTATAAGGATGAAGAGGATTGGCAAATATTTCTTCCACAGTTCCCTTTTCTATAATTCTTCCTGCATACATGACTACAACATAATCTACCATTTCAGCAATCACACCTAAATCATGAGTGATGAGAACAATAGAGGCCTGTGTTTTTTTCTGAATATTCTTTAATAAATCTAAGATTTGAGCTTGTATTGTTACATCTAATGCTGTGGTTGGCTCATCTGCTATAATAAGCTTGGGATTTACCGCTAATGCCATTGCAATCATAACTCTTTGTCTCATACCACCGGATAATTGATGAGGATATCTTTTATAAACCTCCTCAGGCATGGGAATTCCTACTAATTTAAGCATTTCAATAGAATGCTCCTTAGCCTGTTCTTTTTTCGCTTTTTTCATTTCGGCATTATGCAAAAGCACAACCTCATCTAGCTGATATCCAATGGTAAAAACAGGATTTAAAGAGGTCATAGGCTCTTGAAAGATCATTGTTATATCTTTACCACGAATATGATACATTTCCTTTGTAGGCATAGCTGCAATATTATAGGCAAGTGCATTTCCGTCCTTATCCTCCTGATCAATATTGAACCTAATTTCTCCTTCTACGATTTGTCCTTGAGGAGCTTGGACCAATTGCATAATAGAAAGACTTGTAACACTTTTACCACAGCCTGATTCTCCTACTAAGCCAACAATTTTATTTTTAGGAACATCAAAAGAAATTCCGTTAACTGATTTTACTACACCATTATCAGTAAAAAAATAGGTGTGTAGGTTGTCAATCTCTAAAGCATTTTGAGAATCTTTCATTGTTGTGGTATAAGCCTCTTTAGAAACCTTTGCCTTTTTTTTCTTTTCATATTCCTTTGTAATCTTAAAATTACTTTTTATAATGGCTCTACTTTCCTTATAAGAAAGCGTATGCGTATTCTTTTCTTTTTTAAACTTGAATAACTTCTTCATACTCTTACCTCTTCATCTTAGGATCCATGGCATCTCTTAAGCCGTCTCCCACGAAATTAAAGCCTAAAACTGCAACTACTATTAAAAATCCAGCAGGAATCCATAAGAATGGATAATTAGCAAGAACCGTTGGATCATTAGCTGATGAAATCATAGTTCCCCAAGCAGCATATGGAATTGGAATACCTAGATTTAAATAACTCAAGGTTGACTCATATAAAATAATACTTCCTAATCCTAAAGTCATGGAAACGATAAGCTGTGGCATAACATTAGGAATTAAGTGCTTAAATATTCTTTTACGAATTGGTAATCCCATAACCTCAGTAGCAACCATAAATTCCTGTTCACGTAAGGAAAGAATTTGTCCTCTAACCATACGCGCAGTACCACTCCAGCCAAAGATTGTTAAAATAACCATTAAATAATAAATGCGAACCTTAGGATCTATTTCCCAGGATTTTAAAACTGCACTAGCTATCAATAAGATTGGAAGGGTTGGAATACAATTAAAGATATCAACAATACGCATAATTACCTGATCCACCCATTTTCCGAAATACCCAGCAATACCACCTAATACTACGCCTAATAGAGTTTCTAATATAACGACTACAAAGCCTAGGGTTAATGAAATCCTTCCTCCATACATCAAGCGAATGAATACATCCATTCCTTTCTCATCTGTTCCTAAAAAATGTGAACTACTTGGAGCATCCTTAATATTCGTATACACTGTTTGTTCTATAATTTGATACGTCCAAATGGTTTCACCATTGGGTCCCTCAAAGCTAATGTAATCCACAACCTCTACTAAAGATGGGGTTTCATCTGTTGTAATTTCACCCCATTGATACCCACAAGCATGAAGCATAACAGGTCCTAAAAAGGAAAAGGCAAATAAAAATACAAGCATTGCAACACCAACAATAGATAGCTTAGAGCGGAAAAATCTTCGAAATACTAGACGAAGTGGGGACATTTCTTTATATTGTACTTCTTGATTGTCCTCAGTTTCCTTTATCTCTTCAACAACTTCTTTTTCCATCTGCCTCACCTACTTTCCTAACTTAACTCTTGGATCTACTACTGCATACATTAGGTCTGATAGTAAGGTTCCAATTACTGTCAATATAGCTAAAAACATATTGTATCCCATAACAAACGGAATATCTCCTTGCTGTAAAGCCTTATAAGCTAGTCTTCCAATACCATCAATAGCAAAAACCTCTTCTGTAATCATGGCTCCACCGAATAAGGATGGTAAGATACCTGCTAGCATGGTTACTAAGGGAATCATTGTATTTCTAAAGGCATGTACATAAATCACTCGTTTTTCTGATAAGCCCTTAGCTCTTGCTGTTCTAATATAATCAGCATTTAATACATCTAGCATATTCGTTCTCGTATAGCGCATTAAGCCTCCGATAGAAAGAACAACAAGAACTACCATTGGTAAAACCAAATGATGTGCCATATCTAAATAATATCTTACATTGTCTATAAAACCATCGCCATAGGATTGAGAGGCATCTACAAGTCCGCTTACTGGAAACCATCCTAAATCCGAAGCAAATACCTTAATTAATAATGCTGCAAAGAAATAAGAGGGTAAGGAAATACCTATCATCGCTAAAATAGTAACCGTGTAATCTCGAATAGAATATTGGTGCGTTGCAGAGGAAATACCTAAAGGAATAGAGATCAAAAACTGGAAAATCATTGCAATAAATGCTATTACAAAGGATATCCACATGTTCTCTGCTATTACGCTAGAAACATCCTTTTTATAGATAAAAGAGGTTCCTAAATCTCCTTTAAATAAATTTCCTAGCCATCCAAAATACCCTTTTAGAATTCCTAAAAATGAATTATCTGCAAGACCATATAGAGCTTTAAAATCATTGATTTGCTCCATAGTGATGGTTCCCTGACCCAACTGAGCTGAAAAGCTATTTTCCAGATAATCTGTTGGCATTAAACGAACCAAGAAATAGATAATCATAGAAACACCAACTAAAATAATGATGGATAGTCCTAATCGTTTTATAATATATTTCAGCATATGCCTACCCCCTTATGCCTTAAAATTTTTTAAATTAATTTTCGTTTAAGCTTAATTCCCAAATACGACTGATTGGTCCATTGTAAGGAGTAATATCCTCCTTTGGTGTCATGGAATTCACATCAATAATTTTAGTATTATAAGCGTATAAATCAGATCTTTGATAGGTTGGAAGCTCGACAGCCAAATCCATTACTATATCTAAAGCCTGAGCATAAATTGCTTTTCTTTGTGATTCAACTAATGTTTCACGTGCCTTATCAATCAAATCAGATAATTCAACAACCTTACCATATTCATAATCATATTTCTTACGATTATTTTTGATAGCCTTATAGCCCCAGTTTGTCGTAGAGGTTGCAGTGGAATCCATATGGTATACCTGATACATATCAGGATCTACTGCTGCACTCCATGCTGCTGCCCAAACTGTCAAGCTTCCTTGATTTAATTTCTTTAAAGCATCGTTATCTGGATAGATAGAAATATCAAATCCGTGAGCATTAAGTATTTCGGATGCACGCTTTAAAGCTAAATATGCAGGATGATCTGTAGTATCTCCAGCAATGGTAAATGTATATTTTAAAGTATGACCATTCTTGGTGTATACCCCATTCTTATTTTTAACATAACCAGCTTCCTTAACTAGCTTTTCAGATTGTTCTCCACTTGCATCAAACTTATAGTACTGATCTGTAAGATTATCTGGATAAGCCCAGCTAGCCTTTGTCATTGGCCGATAGATAGCAGAAGCATAGCCTGGATAATAATCTAAGCAAAGCTGAATGTTTATAGCATGCATAATTGCTCTTCTTACTGCAACATCAGGAATTTTTGCAGCATTTATACCAATATAACCATATCCATTTGTCATTACATAATTGGAATCATACCCCTTTGATTTATTAGCATTTAAATCGTCAATGATTTCCTGCTTACAGGATGGTTCAATAAAATGTACTTGATTTGCATATAATGCACTCATCAATTGATTGGTTGAAATTACCTGATAATTGATATAACGAATTTTTGGCTTTCCCATAAGGAAGTAATCGTTTCTTTCAAAGTAAACAACATTATGCTCATAAAAGCTAGCTCCTGTTGCATTAGAGGATTCTCCAGATTTTGTACTAGCCTTATAAGCACCAGCTCCTACAGGAAGTCCAATCTTACTTTGATTTTTAATGACCTCATCCTGAAAGGCTTGGGAAGAATACTCTACTCCAAAATTTTCTTCATAATCAAATTTATCTATCAATTCCTTAGAAGAATAGTAATACATAGGTGCAATAGAAATTCCAAAATTCCAAATAGCCTTTGGATCGACACCATAAATGGTAATTTCTAATACCTCATTAGAGGAATTTACAGAGCCATCAGAAGCATAGGTTGGAGTCTCATATCTTGTATTATTCACCGTAACAGCCTCTGTACGATTAGCAAAACGAATTCCAGAAATATTTTTATAGGAGCGTTCTGTTTCCTTAAAATATTTATCCTTCTCTAGATTTGCAAAATATTCTCTTAAATTTGTTGCAGTTTGATAAGCGCTAATAACAGAAACGATATCCTTAGGAATTACGGTATTATATACCATATCAATTGCTTTTTCTCGGTTCCATTTACTACTATCCTCACCATAAGAATAATCAAACTTGTAATCATCCTTATTCCATTGAATATACCCCTCAGCATAAAGGAAAGCTTCTGTATCGTTAGATAGGCTAACCTCCTTACCATTACGATCCGTATATTTAATAGAATCATAAGAATCCATATTATTTGTATAATCGTCCTCTAACTCTTTTTTAAACATCTCACAGGCTCTATCAAAGTCCTCAACGACAGTCTCATATTCCTCGCCAAAAGCCTCTGCTTCTTCCTTTAAATATTTTTTAAAATCATCATAGCTTAGAGTTTCCTTATGGCTATCCCAAACAATCTCAGCAATATCAGTTAAACGCAAAACTCTATCATCAGCTAAATTCATAAAATTTTCATTAAAGGAATCTTGAGCAGCTTCATTTATAGTTTGCGTTCTATATTCCTTCAAACCGACAATATCTGTAGAATACAAAGTGGCAGAACCATAATAAAGGGGATCTAAATATTCATAAAAATTAAATAATACATCCTTCATTGTCAATGGACTATTATTGCTAAAGCGAACATCATTTTTCAAAACAAATTGATAGGTTGTAGCATCCTTTCCATTAACCTTTGTAGCCTTCTCTGCATAATCTAATACAATTACAGGCTCATCATTTCCATAGGCAACCTTACCATTCTTATCACTTCCTAGCATGGAAATTTGTGTCATTCCCACAATATTACTATCTGTTGCTGAAGTGGAATAAAATGGATTAAATACACCATCTAATTCTTGAGTTGCAAGCACCAATCTAGTACTTTCATTACTAATCTTTTGATCTGTAGTACAAGCAACTAGGCTTATCCCACAGGTTGCAGCCATAGCTGCAATTAACAATCTTTTAAAGTTCATCTTTTACTCCTCCTTAGTCTCTTAAATCCTCTACCACATAAGATGAATTGAAATCCTTTATTATCAAATTTGCATTTGAAGAATCATAAACTGCTTTTTCTGTTTCGATGGACATTGCTCCTCCAGAGGATATAATTAATCCTGCTGGAACAATGATTTTTGCATTCGTTACCCTAACATTTTCTATCGTTACAGTTCCTGTTGCTTCTCCTGCAAGACCAGCGATTCTAAGCTCTCGTAGAGTTCTCGTAGGAATTTCAATGAATGCATTGTCGAAAATCACATTCTTAATTTTAGCGCCATCCAGTAAAGAAGAGAAAATAGAATATTTTAAAATTGGACGATTTGCAGCCTCTATTTTAAAATTTCCTATGGTATATCCATTTCCCTCTAATTCTTTATCAAATTCTCTAGCAAATTTTAAAGCATTACCACCACAATCTATAGAATTGAGCAAGTATATATTTCCCGTAGCTTTAATCAATTCCTCGTAAGTAGATACTAGAGTATAAACTCCCTTGATATATTTCACATATACCTTAATATCTAAGCTCTCCTCGCCACCTGGATGCTTATACTTCTCATTCCAAGGGTTTTTCAAATCTTTATCCTGGTAAAATCCAAAGGCAGTATAATTTTCTCTCGTATTTGCCTGATTGAGAAAATCTGCAAATTCTTCTTGTGCTTCTACACGATAGGTATATAAGCTTTTTTCTTCCTTAGTTTCTTCATCCACATAGGTTAAAGTATAGGTATATTTGATGGTAACTCCCCATTTCGCATATAGGGTTGTATCCTCTATTACCTTGTCTTTTCCAAAATACCAAGGAATAGTTAAGTCCTTATCCTTGTACCAACCTAAGAAATCAAAGCCTTCCTTTTTTAAAACACAATTCGGTAAATCGGTTGGATCACAAATAAAGCTACCTGGTTCAAATGCATATTTTATAGAATCCTTAACATCCGTAACGGCATTTGTAAAAATTCCACCATTGAAGTCAAAGATAACTGTAGATGTATACCCTTTATCCTTATAATTTTGTGTCTTTTCTTTACAGGAGCAAAGCCATAGGCACAAGCACATAGACAACAAAAATATTATTTTTTTCAAGAGAAATCACTCCCTTTCTTTCTGCTTTCTTTTCTTTTGTAAGATTACAAAGCCAAGGATTCCTGCCGCAATAAGCATAGCTCCACCCAAGACAGAACATACTATTACAATCCAATTGGTAGAAGCAGGTTTTGCTTCTTCCACATCTGTCTTATAAGCATTTTTATAGGAATCGTATTCTTTAGAAAAATCTATTTCTTCATCTAACTCTTCTTCTAAAGCAGATATTTTTTCATAAAGCACAGCCTGATTTGTGACTAATACTTTTTCTGCTTCTGTCAATTTAGAATAAGCGTTATATGCATCTCTAATGCGATCATAGCTATATTTAGAATTATCTACATCAAATAGCTGTTCTAGTTTTCTTGTCACTATAGAGGCGTTTAATTGCTCTTTCGCCTTTAAATATTTAGCTAATACCGCTTCTTGAACATCAGTTAATTCTGTTGAAGAAGCAAGTAAAGAATTATAATAGAATTCTATTTCTCCAATTTGATCTGCATGCTTCCATGTAACAGTAGCTGGAATATACTTACAAAGCTCTGTAAACCAATAGGCATTTTTTCCAATAGCTTTTCCACTTGTAATTCGTACTCCATTCTCATCTACCTTATCATCAAAATATGTTTTATACAGCAAGGTGTCATAGCCTTCACTATTTTCTGGATATACATAAACAAGTCCCGTAACCTGTCCAATAGTACCAACAAAATTTTGATAATTTAAAGGACTTAAAATTACACCAGCTGCATTAAAATAATAATCATATTTATACAATTCATCAAACTTTGGGAAGGTTTCTGGTTTAGGTGCAATTTCTAAGGTCATCGTTCCTTCTAAGGTTGGAGCAAAATAAGATTTAAAAATAACCTCTTTCAAATTAGGTGTATTATAGAAGCCAAAATTTCCTATAGTTTTCAAGGTAGAAGGTAAGGTTAAGGTTTCTAAATAAGAGTTTCCACTACAAGCATAATATTCAATACGCTCAGTACCCTCCATTACTATAAAATTCTTATCTTGCTTTGCAGATGGATAAGCGGATAAAACATAGCCCATACTAGGAAGCTTTACATATAAAACTCCTTTATCTACTATAGCATTTTCAAATTTCATATCTTCTTTCTTTTCCGTACCCTCTAAGGCATAGAATCTCTCTAAATTTAGCATTCCCATAAAGGCTAAATATTCTACGGTAATTAAGGTTTCAGGAATCATAAATTCATTTAGCTTTGTCGCATAAAAGGCATTAGCCCCAATAGATTGTACCTTAGGTAGGAGTAGGTCTGTTAAGCTAGAACAGCCATAGAAAGCATATCCCTCAACAACTTCCACATTCAAGGCATTTACACTTGATACGGAAGTCATACCATAAAAGGCTCTACTTCTTAACACCTTAGCAGAAGGAATATTTAAGGTTTGTACAGCAGTTTGATGCAAGCATCCAGCTTCAAACTCCTCAATATATTCCAAATTAATATCAACTAATTTTTCACATCCAAAGAAAATGGATTCAGACAACTTCTTTAATTTTTCTCCCAAAACTACTTTTTCTAAAGAGGTACAATAAGCAAAAGCCTGCATCTGGATAGATTCAACACTACTTAAATCTACCTCCTTTAAGGATGCATTTCCATAAAAACAATCTATTCCAATTTCTTTTAAAGTTGTAGGGAAGAAAACAGATTCAATTAAGCCTCCCTTACCACCGCTAGAGTATTGAGCAAATGCTCCTTCTCCTAAAGATATTACCATAGGCATTAGGACTGTTTTTAAGGATTTACAATCAGAAAAAGCCCCCTGTTCAACAACCGTTATATTTTCTAGATTTGCTTCCTCTAAAGAATGGCAATAAAAGAAAGCGAACTCTCCTATTGTTCCAACAGCCTTGGATAAATCGATGCTTCTTAAAGAGGTACAACGATAGAAGGCAGCTGCTTCAATCGTTACATTTCCCTTTTGTGGCATATTCACTATTACCAAAGGAGTCTCTTGGAAAGCAGATTTACCTATTCTTGTATTTTCACCTAAAGTAACCTCTGTTAAATTTAAACATTTATAGAAGGCGCCTGTTCCAAGAATAGCATTTTTAGGTAATGTAACTTTATTTACATTGGTACCTGTTAGAGCATATTGTCCTAAAGAGGTTACCTGCTCTAAATTAATATCTCTTAATTTATTACATTGATAAAAGGCAAATTCTTCAATTTCTATCTCATGGTTAGGAAGGGTAACAGAAACTAAATTATCACATTCAGCAAATGCATTTGCACTAATCCTTTTTAATTTAGAATCCTCTGAACAGATTAAGGAGATAAGACTACTATTTAAGAAAGCTCCTTCTCCAATTACCTCTACACTACTAGGAAGGGTATAGTTAGTCAAGCTAACACCTGGGGAAATCATATGCAGGGTCTTCATATCCTTATCAAATAAAACATTCCGATTTACAGTATAATATTTTGAACCACTTGCATAAATATTTCTTAATCCCGTACATTCTCTAAAAGCAGAAACACCCATATGTAAAATTCTTGTATTTTCTTCAAAAATTAAATTGATAATTCCCGTTTTTTCAAATGCAAAGTCATCAAGCTCTACATCTGAGGAAGGAAGAGTAAAGTTTTTAAGAGCACTACAATTGTAGAAGGCTCTAGGGGCAATAAGCTCTACTCCCTTCTCAAAGCTAACATTAGATAAAGCAGTACAATTGGCAAAGGCACCTTCGCCTAGATAAACCAAATCCCCCTTTACAATGACGGATTGCAATCTTTTACAATCCTTAAATGCATAATCTGGAATTCGATTTCCAAAAATTTCTACAGAGCTAATCCGTGTATTTTCAAAGAAGTTATCAGCTAGCTTTGTCCATTCTCCTAATAGAACCGTTGTCAATCTTGCACAGTTGGCAAAGGCACTTTCTCCTGCTCGCTTTAATTCTCTTAAGTCTACGGATTGAATATATTTACAATTTGTAAAAGCATATTCGCCAATCGTATTTGCATTTAGTGTGTTAGCCTCTAACAAGCGTTCACAATCATAAAAGGCCTTCGCACCTATAACAACTACATCCTCTAAATTGATTTCCTCTAAGGACTTGTTATTATAAAAGGCATATTCCATTATTTTGGTTGTAGAGGAAGGCAAGGTTACCTTTCTTAAGGCTGTACAATTATAGAAGGCATATTTTCTAATTTCCTCCACTCCTTCTGGGATAACAACACTTGTAATTGTATGGTTTCCAATAGGAGTTTTTTTATCATCTAAATCATCACTATCTGTATCTTTATCATTCTCTAAAATGTAGTGAGAAAACGCAAAGGATTCAATATATAAAATTCCTTCATCCTCTGGGATAACCACCTTACCACCTTTACCCTTATATTCCATAAGCGTACGGTTTTCTATTATAAATTCACTTTTTACCTCTATGGAACAGCGCGCCGTAATTGTAGAGGCTTTGCCATCTATGATAACCTTAAGCGTGATTCTTGTTTTACCTTCAGCAATTGCAGTAACTACACCATTTTCATCTACTGTTGCTACACGCTCATTAGAAGTGCTCCATTCTAGCTGATATCTAGATGGATCTAGATTCCATGGATTCATTTTAAAGTGAAGCTGTACCTGCTCTGTAGGATAAAAGGCTATAGCTTTAGTTCCATCAAAATAATTGACGGAGCCTGATTTTCCTATTTCAGAAAAATCATTATCACCCTCAAATGCAAATAAAGTATCATAGGAGGTAAACTCTAGTTCTGTCAAATCAACTTTTTCACTAGAATTCAAATTACCCGAATTTATCTTATCACTTACATGAATGACAATATTGATATTTTTTCCTGTAGTTAGGCTTGTACAACGAATTGTTGCACTTCCGCTCTTTAACCCCTCAATTTGGCCTCTGGAAACTTTTACAACAGCTTCATTTGTTGAGCTCCATTGTAAATTTTTTAAATAGTCTTTAACAATTTCTTCATTACCAACTACACGAATATAGTCTGTCAAATCTAAAGTGTCATGAATATCAATAGTTAAAACATCCTTTGTAAAGGCAAGATTTTTACTATCTAATTCTGGTAAGCATATCTGATAGATATTAGAATTCATTGCATAATCGTCAATATAGAAAGTTAATCCTTCACTTAAATTTGTATTATATATTAAATCTATATAATCCGTAATCTCTACTGTAACTACAGTATCTGTTCTTCTTTCTGTTTGATACACTGGAATAGGATGCTCAGTTAAAGAGGCATAGGTCATGGAGCCTGTTAAAGAATTGGTATAAAGGGAAATAGGACGAACAGATTGAACATAGTGATTATCATAAACGGTCAAATCAACATAATATCTGTCCTTTTTATCTACACGATCATACTCCTTTTTAAATTCCGCATTTTTCAAAATCGGAGCTTCATAATCTACATAGAAAGAGAAACTAAAGGAATCTCTTAAATTATTTTCTGTAGAACTCCAATCTAGCTTTGCCTGCATCTTTACCTCATAATGCGTATTGTTATCTAATAACGCATCCGTCATTTCTAATTCAATTGGTGTGACATGAGGAAATTGTATTCCATTATAATGCGCTTTATAGCAATTATATTGCGTATCCTTCCAAACGATTTCATTTGTAGCTGTATTTCGGATGGAGATATCTAACTCCTTTGCACCACGTAAAAGACCTGCAAAAACAGCGTAAATACCACTGATAGAATCCTTATAATAGGAAATAGCTATATGCTCTTGTGTAGCAGGAATTGCATCATATTTTGTAGTATCTATATCATAAATATAGCTTCCTAGAGGAATGATATAATCATAATAATATCTACCAAGTGGAGTAGTCGCATAATAATCTGCCTTGATACGATCATCGTCATCAATTGACTGATCATAGGCCTCGGATTCAACCTCATAATATGTTTTATCAAAGATCGGAGCTACAGACCAATCTCCAAAAAAGGCAAGGAGTGGAATATTTAAATCCGTTCCATCCTCCGTTTTTAAACAGATAAAGCCCTCAACATACATTCCATTTTCAAAGTTTTGATTGAGATAGGATTTATCCTTTTTTGATAAGGTGATTTTTGCAGTAATTATACAATCTCCATTAGCGTCTAAGGAAACCTGTTGTCCTGATAAAGACCCATTCCCCGTAAGACTATATTCCACCTTTGGATTTAACATGTAAGCCATCTCAGCTACATAATCAGGATCAGAAGATGATAAGGATTCTGTCATTATTAAGGAGGATAAATCATACTTTAAGGTTTTATTAGATAGGTTTTTCAAATGGAAACTTACCTCATATATCCCTGTGCGCTTAGGATCATCACCTAATTCAACTTTTGTTTTATTAGAATTTTCTACATATAGATAAGCATCTGTAGAAACAGATTTAGATAAGCTTGCTAATCCAGCACCTTGTTTTCTAGGGGAATATGGATTTCCCTTTTGATCTAGGGCTATTGTAGCCGTAGACATACATAATTGATTTACTAAATCTCTAATTTCTGTTGTAGAAAGATTAGGATACTTCTCCTTAACATATTGTCGAATTAATATGGTGATTCCACACATATTAGGAGAAGCCATAGATGTACCAGAAAGCTTATCATATCCACCACCAGGAATGGCAGACAATATATTCCCACCATGGGCTGTAATTTCTGGCTTTAGCTCAAGACTTGGCGTTGGTCCCCAGCTGGAGAAGTCAGACATAAAAGGACCTGCTTGATTATTAGCATTAAACTCTAAAACCCCTTCTGCTTTCTTAGCTAATATAACACCATCATCCTTAGAGATAGAAACTACTGGAATTTGAACATCATTTCCAACAGTCATAATGATATCTCCAAATACATTATTATAAACAATACATGCAATTGCACCTGCTTCTGCAGCATATTGTACCTTTTCTTCAAAGGAAATATCTCCACGCTTCACCAATGCAATTTTACCTTTGACATCTATTCCCATATAATTAGCAGTCATACCAACACCTGGCACTGTCACATAGTCATAGCTAACCGTCGTATTTCCTTCTACCCCTAGCATCTCAAAGAAATTATATTCTTTAGCAGATTGATTAAAGGATTCATGGAAGAAAACTGTTTGTTCTCCATTTGCTAGCATATATTTATCCTTATTGCCATTGATGGAAGCAACAGACATTGCCCCAGTATAGGTGGACGGTGCTCCTACAGTAGCAGAATCTGGATTTGACGTCTTATTCGTATTTCCAAAGGCTGAACCATAGGCGCTACTATAGTCATTAGACGCAGCTACTACTAAAGATATTCCAGCATCCTCGATTGCATCATAGATCTCATTTTTGTATTCTTGATCTACCTCTCTTGTAAAGCCACAAGAGGTTCCTAAAGACATATTAATAGCATCTACACCTAATAATACAGAATCCTCTAGACCTGCAAGAATATCGCCATCATCTGCGCCATCCTTATAATCAGAAAACACCTTCATAATAGCCAATTGTGCATCAATCGCTACTCCATGAATCGTAGAATCATAGCCACCAATGATACCAGCCACATGCGTACCATGCTCACTATGGTATGGCATAATATCTGGATCCTTGTCTGCATAGTCATAGCCGTAAGGTATCTTACTAGAGTAATAAACATCTCTTGTTTCTAAGCCCTCACTAAATCCACTTGCAACTGTAGTAGGTAAAATTCTACCAATATCCTCACGATCCATTAAAGGATCTTCCGTACTATGAGTAGTAAATGCTGTGTGTGTATAATCACAGCCCGTATCCAGGATAGCAACGATTGTTCCTTTTCCCGTATAAGAAACGTCACTACTATCAAATATTCCTGTATTATATACCTTCACTTCATTTGTAACAGCCATAGGAGACTTATAGGTATCAGAAATCATAACTCTTTCAATTCCTGAAAGCTTAGTTATACTTTCTAGCTTTGCATATGTCGTAGTAGCATAAATCCCATCTAAAATAGTTGAATAAGAATATTTAATATCCTTAACCAAATTAGAACTTAATAAATGATTTTTGATACCATTTTGTTTATGATTAAGCTTTTTTACAAAATCTAAACCCTCTTTAGATTTTGCATACTCACTGACATTTTCAAATTTAGCTTTTGTATCATTATAGTTAGATACAAGTGAATCATCAGAAAATGTTATAATAACATTAACCTCCTGATTCATATCAAAATTTTTTATTTTTTGTATTAAATCTTTATTGATTGAATCAATAAAATTCGCCTTAAAATCTGTATTGATTTTCTCAATGGAAAGCTTATTTCCATCCTCTATAGATAAATCATTAAGATTAGAAGGCGCTAAAGAACAGCTTGTAAGCACACCCACAAAGGTTACGCATAATAAGCCTATTTTTTTCATGATCTTCATATTATTGCCCCCGCTAATAAATATAAATTTTTTTATTCAATTTTTAAATCAATTGAATTAGACAACCAAAATAGCTGTCTAATTCAATTAAATTCTTAAACTATACTTGTTTTTTATAGGTTGAATATTGATAAGTACTTCCTCTTTCATAGGTAAGAGTTATATCATTTGCGTTTATCGTCAAATAATAGTACTCATAAGTATCTAAATATACATATTTTCCAACTGCTGGAAGTGTTATATTCTTCCAGGTTGTAGAGGAACCATACGTTATATTAAAGGTTCCATCTGCATTTTTAACAAAAGTCAAATCTTCTTTTACATAGGTTTCGGTATTACTTGTGGTCCATATACCCTCATAATCAATCTCTTCCATAATGGTTAAAGTAGCTGTTAGGGTTTCTGTATAATAGGTACAGGTGATTGTGTAGGTTCCTGCCACTGTAGAATCAAAGCCCTCAGGTAAGGTAATCATATCCTCTGTAATCGTATCAGCAACCCCATTGTGCTTAGCCGTAAACATCCCAGAGGCTATAATATCCGCCTTGCCGTATCCAGACTGCGTATAGATATTTTTATTTGATCTTGATAAAGAATAATTCTCTATAACGGTAAAAGAAATATTAGCTACTAATTTTTTCCCATAAACCCATGCATATACTTCTACTGTATGAGGTCCTACTTCATTCTTTTGTTCTGTAGTCAAAGCTGTAACAAACTTAATATTAGTCCAATTTTTTGATGTGCTATTTTCTTTAATTTCAGCTAAAGTAGAAGCACTTGGACTAGTACCAGCCTTAGAAGAATAATTTTTACCAACTAATTCCACCGTTGAGTCATCATAGTATGTAAATGTTTTACCACGATAACTATATTCAACAGTAGTTTCACTTCCAAAAGTAATAGACTTAGTTCCAACTTCATTAAAAGTAAATGCATTAATATAGGATGAATAGGTAAACTGCAAAGAACCAGCTTCTTCATCTAATAGTAAGCATTCATAAGAGGTTGGATCAGAATATGGATTAATTGAAGATCCATAATAAACTTTCAATATTTTATCCTCTGCAAAAAGTCTTACATAATAGCTTCCATTGAGATAAACACCCTCATACTTTGTCATATCCACTTCTTTAGGTTTTGCATATGTTGTCGTATAAGGATTCCAACGACTATCTGTATATGTAAATGTTATTTGACCATTTGCTAGTAGCTTTATTGTAATGTCTTTATTATTTATGACATATTCATTTCCAGATACAACATTTGTTAATGTTGTGGATCCAATTTTTATACTTATCTTTTCATTAATTAGTTCTACATCAAATCCAGAAGAGAAATATGTTCCATAAGATGTATTTGTTTCTCCAGAAATATAAGAATAATGCCCTGTAGGATCAGAATTTATAGTTAGTTCTGCAGTTTGCGTTTGACCATGATAAGTACAAGTTATATCATATGAGCCTGGAATCATAGAATCAAAATCATCTGGCAAGGTAATCATATCCTCTGTAATTACATCTATTACACCATTGTGTTTTGCTGTAAACATTCCTAAAGCTATAATTTCTGCTTTGCCAAAGCCTTCTTTTACAAATATAGACTTTTTAGAATAGGATAATGTAAAATCCTCAACCACTGTATAAGAAACCATTGTAGTCAATTTCTTACCATATACCCAAGCATAAACCTCAACCTCGTATACTCCTGGAACATTCTTTTGTTCAGCTGTTAAAGGAGTTACAAAGCTAATATTATTCCAATTTTTTACTATTCCATTTTCTTTTATAACCGCAAGGGAAGAAGCACTAAAATTAGAACCTGCCTTGGATTCATAGTTTTTAGAAACTAATTCTACCGTAGAATCATCATAGGCTGTAAAAGTTTTTCCTCGATAACTATAATCAACATAAGTTTCATTATCAAAGGTTATACTTTTTACTCCATCTCGTTCAGCAAAGGTAAACGCAAAGGTATAGGAGGAATATTTATATTGAGCTCTTAGGTTAGCTTCATCCTCTATAGTTACTTCATAAGCAGTAGGAGTTGAATAGGCATTAATGCTACTGCTATAATATACCTTTAAGGCGCCTTCTTCATTAAATATATTAACGTAATAGGAGGTATTGTAAACATATAGTCCAACCAATTGTTCAGCAAAGCTTTGTGCAGGTACAAATTCAGTTAAAGAATAGGTATGTTCTGTATCTACCACTAATGCTAAGCTATCTGATACTATCAATTCCACCCCATTAAATACCATTCTATCTAATACATATACAGCATCATATGTTGTAGCATCAAATACAACATCATGTATGGTAAATGCTTCTACTACAGTTACATAATAAGTTTCTTTATCATCTTCTATTGTCTTAGAAACCTTAAGCTTAATAGCATTGTCTTCATTTTGATAGATTTTATCTAAATAGCTAGTAAAATCCTTTGATTCTACCACATAGCCTTCCTTAACATAGGCTGTATTACTTCTTAATAAAACATTTCCATTATGATAGATATGAAATACCATATTGTTTATCGTAATAGTTTGCTCCTGCTGATTATAGGTATAAACTTCAAAATAGCTATTATTCATACGAATTGCATACCCTAATCCACTTATTCTATAGGTTGTAGACCCATTGGAATAGTTGCCCTGTAAGCCATCTAACTCTGTTATTTCGGTTAATGTTTTATCCTCAACTAAATAATATTTTTCTGTTTCGTCTGCAAAAATAAGTAAGATGTGAGTCAAATATTTTGTGATAGAGTACTGAACCTCTTGGTCATTATATTCTGCCTTTCCAAGAGTTCCATTTGTTGGACCAAATCCATCCAATACCAATTTATCCTCAGTACCAAAGACTAAATACTCTCCCGCAAAAGCTTTTCCAGCCTCTAGACTTCCCCAGGAGCTTCCCGCAAGACTTTTCACTTTAAATTTAACATCTTCATCGTTGAAAGTAAGTGTAATCAATTCATCAACCTTAAATTCACCCTTAACAGTAGCTAAATAATCGTTGCCTTCTTTTTCCACCACACAGAAATTTTTATATTGATATACAGCAATATTATTATCACTATAATAAACTTTAGGCTCATCTGCTTTTACATAAATAGATACTACATCCTTCTGTATTAAGGTGATTACACCATCAACTAATGTGCCAGTATATGTAATTGGATCCCCTAAATTGTTAGTTTTAAATACTAAGGTTAAAAGATTATGTTCAAAGGTAACTGTACCTTGATATGTATCTGAACCATTGAATCTAGTTAAATGTCCATAATTGTCAATTACTAAATCCTTAACTGAACGATTATCTCCTGTATAATATACCCCTGCAATTGCCTTTGTATCTGGCAATATGATTTGGCTTAAAGTAGATGTTTCTTTCGTACGATCTGTAGCATCCTCATTTTTAAAATACTCTCTAACAAAGGTTAACGTTTCTTCTTTAGGATTATAGCTAAAGGAAATAACATCTCCTCTATTTGCTGTACCAACCTTTATTTTTGAAGAGGTAAATTCATCCATAGTATACGTATAGCTTATGCCATTATATAACAAGCTCGTTTGGGTCAATTCAACAAAGGCATAAAAGCCGTCTTTAGACCATATTCCATACATAACCTCATAGTTAATTGTATATTTAGCATAAAATACTTTAGCTCCTGTAGAGCCTGTAGCAATTCCTTCTACTGGACACTCCAATTCTGCATCGGTATACCAGCCTTCAAAATGGTAGCCAGGTTTTTCAGCAGCCACTAAAATTACTTGATCCTCTATAGTATAGGTAGTAGGATTTTCTCCGTTAACCCCACCATTTAACTCATAAGTAATTGCATATTGTTCTAGGCTAAATTTAGCATAAATTTCTTTATTTCCTGAGGCATCCGCTGAAATCTCTGTAATTTTTGATGCGTATGTATCATCAGTATACCAGCCTTCAAAATGATACCCCAATTTTGTCGCAGGTTTAAAGGTAACAATAGTACCCGTTGTATATCCAGCAGGATTTGCCTGATCGTTAATACCACCATCCAAATGATAGGTAATGGTATAATCTACATGTTCCCATTTTACATATAATTCCAAGTCTCCTGTGGTTCCAAATTCAACAGCTGAAATTTCATTTTTAAAAGCTGCATCGGTATACCAGCCCTTAAATACCATATGTTCTCTTGCTGGTTTTTTAAAGGAAAAGGCATCTAAAACTGTATAGACTTCTGGATTTTCTACTGCATTTGTACCACCATCTAAATGATAGGTAATTGCATATTGTATAACTTCAAATTTAGCATATAAATTCTTATCGCCAATAGCATCAGCATCGATTTGAGTAACTTTCGTTAGGAAACTATCTTCCAAATACCAACCCATAAAACGATATCCTAGCTTTTCTGCTTCCTTCAGTACTAAAGTCTTACCTGGCTCATAGGATTCCAAATTATCTTTATGATTGTTACCACCGTCTAAATGATAGGTGACATTATAGCTAGACTTCTTACTCCATTTGGCATATAAATCTAAATTTCCTGTAGTTCCTGTAACAATTTCTGTTATAGGACTTTCAAATTTAGCATCTGTATACCAACCCACAAATTCCATATCATTTTTATTTGGATCTAAAAGTGAACCAGAATACGTAACAGTATAGGTAGAAGGATTATTTTTATGATTGTTACCACCATCTAGATGATAGGTAATGGTATATTCTTCTATAGTAAATTTTGCATATACATTTTTATTTCCTGTAGAGTCTTCTGAAAACTCAGTAACTCTCGTTACAAAATTTTCTTCCTCATACCATCCTGCAAAGGCATATCCCTTTTTGGATGCATCCTTTAGAACCACCTTTGTGCCCTTGATATAAGAGGTTGGGTTTGTAGAAGCATTCACTCCACCATCCAAATGGTAGGAAATCGTATAGCTTTCCTGAACACTCTTATCTACCCATTTTGCATACAATTCTAAATTTCCTGTAGTTCCCTTGGTAATAGAGCTCACTTCAGTTTTAAATTCTGCATCTCTATACCAACCTACAAATTCTTTATTTTCTTTTGTTGGTTTCTCTAAAACTATAGAGTCTTCTATCGTATAATTATTTGGATTGGAAGAATGATTTGTACCGCCATCTAAATGATAGGTAATCGTGTAGTTTTCTAAACTCCATTTGGCATATAGAGTAATATTTTCTTTGCCTAATTCTAGGGGAAAGGTTACTCTTTCATCCTTGAAGTCATTAGAAGTAAACCATCCCTCAAAAATAAACCCATTCTTTGTTGGAATTGGTTCAGCTTCAACCTTTTTAGTACTTTCTGCAACATGAGAACCATCATTTGAATCAAATATGATTTTTGTATTCTCCTTCGTTGTACAAGACCATAAAGTTAAAGAAATACCTAAAGCCACCACTGGTACAATCAACTTTTTTAATACGCTTTTCATAAAAACTTCCCTCCTTATAATTACATTTTTTATTTTTATTTAATTTTCTTACTCTAATCCTCTTTCACAAACGCAGATAAATCCCCATTCTCTACGACTAGCTTTTCTTGTCCATAAATACGATAAATGCGTTCATCTGAGCCTGTTAAATCAAAGGAAAAGCTATAATACCCACTATTGTATTGCGTAATTAAATAGGTCATACTACTAAATTCAATATCAAATAACAATCCTAAAGGGGTAGCATGGGTATACTTCTCTAAATCTGCCTCAGCCACCTTGTACTCAAAAACAGGATAAGAGGAGCTTTTATCTTCATATTTATCTGTAGGCGTTTCTGCTAAAAGCTTATAAGGACGCTCTACATTATCTACCACCTTAGTGGTTTTTGTTCCATTAATGGTTTCTACCACCTTAGCCTTAGAGATGTCATCCTCAACATAATAATAGATAGTAACAAGACGCTCAGGATTAGAATAACTAAATTCATTACTATTATTAGGATAAATTCTAGCAATTAGCTTTCCACGATTTAAGGTTTTATCATACCAATATTCAAAGGATGCATTATAGGTAATTGCTCCATTAACCTTAATTGTTATAGATTGTTTAACCTGATGTGATTCAGAAAAGGCAGCAAGCATAGAAGCTAGCTTATCTTCCACTGAATATCGAATAGTAGCTATATCGCTATCACGATAAGTAACATAATCTCCCATTGCATATACAGATATTTGATAAACTCCCTCTGTATAAGCGTCTAAGCTATAACTATTTGTAAAAATTTCTTCTTGCTTAACAACATTTCCACCAGACATTACACGAACATAATACTTAGTCGCTCCAGCAACACCATCAAATTCTAATGTTTTTGTTTCCCGATTTACCGTTACATTAGTAGGCGTATCAAGCTTTAAATACTTAGAAATTTCAAATTCTACTTCCTCTGAAAAAGGAGAATCCTTATAATTTTTTAAATCTCCCTTAGCAACTAGCTTTATGGTATAGGTTCCATCATGCTCACCATTGGCTGAGATATCTGCTTTAAAATCAAAGCCATGTGTTACTGCCTTAGGATAGCCCTCTACTAGCTTACCATTTAAATAAACATATGCCATATAACCTGACGCTGTAGAGGAAGCTTCAATAGATAGAACACCTTCAGAACTCATAGTAAATTTAGGTGCTTCCTGATTCATCAAGATGTATTCAGGAGCTGTTTCATCAGCAACTATTGTATTAGGTAATGTTACCACTGTACTACCAATGTTACTAAATACACCTCTTCCACTAAAGAGCTCTGTAAAGGACCCAAATAGATCCACAACTCGTAAATTACCAGAATAATAAATATTATCTATAGAATTGCCATATAGATTAATAGCAATAAAATCTAATTCAATATGATAGCTTCTCGTTGTGGATGAATTCATATGGAAGGTATTAGAAGCACTATATCTAGATAATACTTCAGAACAAGCCTTTAAGTATTCTTCCTTACAATAATAATTGCCATCTAACCCTTCATAGAACCAATTTACATCAAGCATATCTAATAAAGGTCTTCCCCAAAGAATATCCACATTAGAAGCCTCTACTTCCCTTCCCTGAGAACCATAGTAAGCATAGGGAATTCCATCCTTATAATAATAGTAATACGCATTATTATTTTTTGTTTTATTGGCATTATGATAGTAAATATCCTTTTCCCCATTATAGATACCATACAACTCATCCCCTGCAAAAACAAACTCATCCTTATAGGTATAATTAGAACCCATACGATTAAATATGCTTTCTAGTCTTGTAATACTTCCATTAGGCTTTGCCGCACCAGGAACATATAAAACATCAACGGAAACAGGTAAGCTTACAGTTTGTTCATCATAATTTTGAACGATAATTTCTTTTATAAAGTATTCTGTTAAATCTGGACTCATAGAGGTAAAATCAGTATACAAATCAATATGGCTTGCAGCTAAAATTCTAGAAACCTTACCATTAGTCATAAAGAAATATAAATAATCATAGGTTTCAATTTCTGCATAAGGATTGTAATAATAATCATTGTCACCAAAGATAAATTTACCAACCTCAGTTAAATTCTTTCCTTTATATATGAAGCCCATTAATTCAGAATCAAATACAAAGCCATTTACATTCATTTTCAAATTAGATGTCGGAACCTTGCAGTTTACGCTTACCGCAATGTTATTTTCCGCATCTAATAAAAACTGATTATATTCATATTTGTTTTTATAGGAATATTGATCACAATACACCTTTCCACCCGTAATGTAGAAGGTTGCTTTAGAGGTCGCATCATAATAATAGTAGCCAACATTTGAGCTATTTAAATACTCAACCTTACCACGAATATCATCCACATAAATAAATTGATTCATTTGGCCTCTTTGACCATTTACATTAGACAAGAATGTGTAGTATGCTTTATAATCCTTTAAATTCTTAAGAGCATTCTCTAATTCTTCAACTGTATAAGTCTTATAATCTGGTAGATAGGTTCTATTTACATCTGTTTCATCCAATTTAGGATAATTCCCATCTGGTAGCTCTTGATTTCCTATAAAGTCTTTTTCTAAAATAGGGGCTATATTATTGATATTATCAAAACTCAAGGTATATTTTTGCTTATAATTCGTTGCTGCAACATTTACTGAGTTAGAAGGACCTTCTCCATAGGTTAAAGTAGATTCTGCAATTATATCAGTGATATTTCCATTTGCATCAAAAACTAATGCAAAAGTAGAGAATGCCTCAGCACGAATAATATAACTAGAGCCTAATACACCAGAGAAATCCTGATCTCCTAAAATTAACTTAGCAGCTTCATTTGCATAATCCTCTGTTGCATACCATTTATTATCAAATTTATAAAATTTATTCGGATTCAAATTCTTAACATCATATAAATTGGTTTGATCAAAATATTCTCCATAAGGATCATTTGTCTCTACACAATCATAAAAGATACCATCATTTTCTACTTTACCATCTGGATCTTGAAAATACGCATAGTATTTATCCTCTGCTTCTCTATAAAATAAGAAGGAACGATAATATAAAATGTTTCCATTTTCATCAACCTCAAACTGACCATCAATAAAATTAGGAGCCAATCTTGTAAGATTCTTTCCGTTCACTGTGTAAGTTGAAGCACCTCGGAATACAATACCGTTATCATTAGAAACCTCTAGACCATAGCTTTCACGATAGCTCTTAATAGATTTATTTAAATATTCAGACAATTGTTTTACATCATCAGGATTTACATCTTTTTTAGGTTCCCATTTGGCATATAGGATACAACTCTCTAAAAGTTCGTAAGGAAAAGACACCTTTTCCGTAAGTTCTTCATCCTCATACCAACCAACCAATTCAGCGTTTTCTTTTACTGATACTGGAGCAGTCTCAATTACGGAGCCGACAAAGCTTTCAACAGCACTTCCCCCATTTGTATTAAATTGTACTGTATATGTTTCTTCCTCTACATTGCTTTTTAAATATGCATATAGAGTAATATCTTTTGTAACTTTAAACGGAAAGGTTACCTTTGTTTTAAAATCACTTTCTAAATACCAGCCAAGGAAGGTGTGATTCTCTAAACTTGTTTTTGGTTCCTCTGTTATCACATCAGTTTTCATAGAAGGAACTGGAAGTCCACCATTTGTTTTAAAAGTAACCGTATATTTTTCAACCTCTTGCTTAAGTTCTTCCCATCTGGCATATAAAGTGACATTCTCTTTCACTTCGTATGGGAATGAAACTCTTTCAGAAGAAAAATCAGCTGTTATAAACCAACCCTCAAAAGTAAAATCATCCTTTTGAGTGAAAGGCTCATATTCTATAAGTTCTGCTGTAATTGGATTTACCTTTGTTCCACCATTGGCTTCAAATGTAACAGTGTACACTTCTTCCTTTGTTGAACAAGCGATTAAACCCATAAATGTCAGTACTACCACAATACTGGCAAATAAAAATTTTAATCTTTTCATGTCTGTTAACCCCCGCTATTTTAACTAAAAATTGTAACTATAATTATAATTATAGTAACATTTTTTTCATTATACTCTCCCATATGTATTTTGTCAAGGTAAACGCACGAAAAACGACTAAAAATTGACCAAAAAAGCACTTTCATAAACTTTTATTTAGTGTTTTTTCATTTTTTTCGAATATTTTTCGATAGTGATTTCTATCAAAAAATTAGGTGTAAAAGTATAATTATACCACATTAATTTAGATTTTTATAGTAGCTAAGCATATTTTTAAAGAGGGCAGCAAAATAGTGATTTTTTTTCATAACATAATTTTAACTATAAAAAATATAAGTTTCTTATACTAAATTTATTTCTAATAAAGAAAAAAATGACCATTATCAAAATGATCATTTCATTTATTTTTATAAGAAAAGGAAATTATATTGCTTTGACGATCAGCTTGATAGCTGTCTTTTCTTCTCCTTCAATTAAGATATCAGAGAAGGCTGGGACAACGATTAAATCCTTCCCTGTGGGAGCCACATAACCTCTTGCAATTGCGATAGCTTTAATAGCTTGATTAATAGCACCTGCACCTATTGCTTGAACCTGGACCTGATTTTTCGTTTTAAAAGCATTGGCTAAGGCACCTGCAACGCTGCTTGGCTTTGATCTTGTAGATACTTTTAATATTTCCATAAAAAAATACTCCTTTCTACCTAAGTATATGTTTAAAAGGAGTACTTAATGCTTATAAAATGGTTGCAGGAATGGTTTTCTTAAAGTCCTCTATTTTATTGGTTTTACCTAAATCTAGAATTACACCATTCAAAATATATTCTTTGTCATTTGAAAGCTTCGTAGGCTCATATATACCTGTTTTAAATCTTTCGATTATACCAATCACATCACTACCTAAAACTGAATATTTTGGGCCACACATGCCTAAATCCGAAATATAGCAGGTATTCATAAAAACCTCTTTGTCATCCGTTTTTACATGAGTATGAGTTCCTAAAACTGCATCAATTTTACCTGCAAAATTGTAAAAAAATGCTTTTTTTTCACTCGTTGCTTCTCCATGAAAATCAACCAATATATGATCTGCTTGAATGGTAGGATATAAGGCTTCAAAAGTTTTAAATGGACAATCTAAGGGTGAATTCATATAGACTCTTCCCATTAAATTTACTAATGCTATCACTTCTTGATTATATTGAATATATAACACATTCTTACCTATATCGGTAGACAAATTAGCAGGTCTAGCAATAGTTGCTTCCTCAATATATTCTTTAATTTCAGATTTAGAAAATGTATGATTTCCCATGGACATTCCTGCAATTCCTAATGCTTTTAATTCTTTATAATGCTGATAGGATAGTCCACGGCCCTTTGTAACATTTTCTGCATTACATAAAACCAAATGAATATGGTTTTCCTTTTTTATGGTTTCTAAATTAACTTTCAAAATATCAATAGTTTTTTCTCCAACAATATCACCTAAATAAAGAATTCTCAAAATTATCACCTTTTTTTAAAAAAATTTAGGGATGAGAAATCATCCCTACTTTTACTTTGCAACATCTACAGCACGTGTTTCACGAATTACGGTAACCTTAATGGTTCCTGGATAAGAAAGCTTATTCTCAATTTCTTCCTTAATTTGACGAGCGATTGAAATTGTAGATAAGTCATCTACTTCCTCTGGATTCACAATGACACGAACCTCACGTCCTGCTTGAATAGCAAAGGAAGAGGATACGCCTTTTACATTGTTAGAAATTGCTTCTAGACTTTCTAAACGCTTAGCATAATTTTCTAAAGAATCACTTCTCGCACCTGGACGAGCAGAAGATAAAGCATCTGCAGCAGCAACCAATACAGCTATAACACTCTTTGGTGCAACATCCTCATGATGAGAGGCAATAGCGTCAATAACCTCTTTAGGCTCATGATACTTCTTAGCCAATTCAACACCAATGTCAACATGTGAGCCTTCAATCTCATGATCAACAGATTTGCCAATATCATGCAATAAACCTGCACGTCGAGCAATAACCTCATTTTCACCAATTTCACTTGCGAGCTTACCAGCAATCATTGCTGTTTCTAAGGAATGATGCAATACATTCTGTCCATAGCTGGTTCGATAATTTAATCGTCCAATTAAACGAACTAAATCTGGATGAATTTTACCAATTCCAGCCTTGAATACGGCTTCCTCGCCTTTTTCACGGATGGCCATTTCAACCTCACCACGACAACGCTCTACAACCTCTTCAATTCTAGCGGGATGGATTCTTCCATCACTAACTAAAATTTCTAAGGAGCGCTTGGCAATTTCACGACGTACCGGATCAAACCCTGAGAGTACGACTGCTTCTGGTGTATCATCAATAATTAAATCAACACCTGTTAAGGATTCCAAAGTTCTGATATTACGTCCTTCACGACCAATAATACGTCCCTTCATTTCCTCAACTGGTAAGGAAACTGTAGAAACTGTAGTTTCACCAGCAGTTTCACCAGCATACTTTTGGATAGCTAAAGCCAAAATATTTTTAGCTTTAGTTTTAACCTCTAAGCGAGCTTTTTCCTCTTCTTCTTTAATGAAGGTAGCAATTTCAGTACTCATATCCTCACGAACACGATCCATAATAATTGTTCTTGCTTCTTCTTTGGTTAAGGCAGCAATTTCAATCAACTTTTGCTCTTGTTGCTTCAAAATGGCTTCAACCTTATTATTTTGTTGTTCTAATTCATTTTTCTTTTCATCAATCTTATTTTCTTTAGCATTCAACATTTCTTCACGTCGATCTAAATTAATAGAACGACGATCTAGGGTGTCCTCTCGTTGATTTAATTTATTTTCTAAATCAACAACTGCACCTCTTCTTTCTTTAATGTCTCTATCCGCGTCACTTTTTAAACTTGCAATTTCTTGTTTTGCCTCATGAATTGCTTCTTTTTTCTTCTTTTCTGCATCTTCTTCAGCCATTGCAATTATTTTCTCAGCTTCGGATCTGGTTTTCGCAAAGGATTTTTCATGTATTCTTACACGAATAAAATATCCTGTTACCAATCCAATACTTATACCTAAGATTAAACACAAAACAATAAGAGAAATCCAAATTGGGACACTTAAGCTTAAAATAGTAGTTCCCATACTTTTCCCCCTTGTTGAAATAAATTTCATTTGAAATCTTCTTTTATTATACCCACTTTATCCCTTTAAGTCAATCAAAAACCCAGTTTAATTGCGAAATATGGAAAATTAAGTATGAAATATCAAAAAAAATAACATAATTATTAGTGAAATTATATTTATTATTTGATATAATAAAAGAAATCATATGAGGTGAAGTAATATGAAAGATAAAAAAAAGAAAAAATTAAGGTTACCTAGGCTTACGCCATTAAACCTAATGATACTTATTGGAGGAATCATACTATTATTCTTTGTTATAGCAATTCCTGTAGTATATATAAAGGAATATAATGCAAATAAGGTAATTCCTTTTGAAAGTGATATAAAAGAAATTCCTGCAAAAGATATTATTCGAGGAGATAAGAATACAATTAAGGATTTTAATTTTGTTATATGGTGTAAAAATTATAACAACGAAACAGGTACTGCTTCTTTCCGCGCAATTGCGTATGAAAATGAAAATACAAGATCTAAAATAAATGTAGTAAATAAAATTAACATTAAATTAGGAATATACAGCAATTGGGTAAAAACAGAAAAATCTACAAGCTCTTATTCTAGATTAATTGCACCAGGTCCTAAAAATGCTTTAAATAGTTCTCGATACTATGCCGACTATACTTTGTCTGGATTACCAACATTACCTAAAAAGGGTGGACTACCATTTATTAAAATAAATAAGTTGCCTTTATATGCTTATGTAACTTATACAACGACAGAAAATGGAACCGAAACCTTGAATCGTTATATTTTAAAATATGAATATGAGGATTATGTAATCGAATCTAAGGTTCTTCCAGATATTCGTGAAAAAACAGTTCAAGTAAATTCTTCTTCTGCGCCTTATTTCCAGTGGAAGTATGTTCATGATACATCATGGATAAATATATGTGCAGTAGATGATATCACAGGAATCGAAATAAGAACGAATCAGGATTATATCCAGTGGAAAAGAAAATGTGATTCAAATTGGATTAATCTAATTCCATATAGTGCTTTATCAGGCTACGAGGAAGGTAAAATCCCTCAAGTAAGAATTAGTAGTAATAGTATTCAATGGAAGTGGCCAGAGGATGAAGGCTATAAAGCTCTTCCTCAATCTTCAACCTATCCAGATACAACCATTACTTCTTTAAAACAACCTGCATATCAGGTTACAGATACACATATTCAGTGGAGAAGAAAATATGACACTGAGTGGATTGATTTAATGCCTATAACTGATTTGTCTGGATATGAGGAAGGCAAAAAGATTTTATTGAGAATAAGTGGTAATAACTTGGAATGGCGTTTTGATACTTCTACAGAATATAAAATTGTTTGTAGTATAGATGCTCTAATTGGTGTGGAAACAAAGATTTCTGAGGATGGAGAAGTTTTGTTTAAATGCAAGGATGAAACAGAGTGGAAAAATTTAATGCGCAACGGACAAAAGGTAACTATTTCTAATTTAGAAACAACTCCTGCTACCATTGGACCAACTGCTGGAGGAATTTAATCAGTAAAAAAAGTAGACGATATGTCTACTTTTTTCTTTTAAAAGGTGGCAGTTAAAATTATCTTGGTAGGAAAAAATTCTCCCATCTGCAACCCCACTATTTTGGCATCTAACTTTATAGCTTCATATTCTTCAAGCAATTCTTGAATAATCTTCTTTTCTTGAGAATAAAGGGTTACATGTGGAACCCAAGGATAGCCATCACTGTAGTTTCCCTCAAAAATTTGATGTAATGCTTCTAATTCTGCATTTAAGTTAGGCTTAACATATAACAATTGATTGTCAAAATGCCCTAACCCTTCTAATTCTATAGAAAATGGCTTTAGCTCCTCTATCCATTTTCCAATCCTACCAATGAGTGCTGCTTTTTCTTCAACAGGAAAGCTCCCTAATGAAATATGAAAAGGAATCCCTCTAGTCTGTGAACCTGCAGGATATTTAGCTTCAATTTCTTGCTGAATTTTATTTAATTTACGTTGTGTCTCCTCATCAAAAACTGCATAAATGGTTAAAAACTTTTCTTTTTTCATAGACTAAACTTCTTTGCCTTTGCATCACCTTTGAAGGTTACCTCTAATTCATTAACTGCAGCTCTCAATGTTTTTAGCACCTTATCTACATCATACTGATCATATTCATAGTTGCTAGTATTGGCTAAATTTCCTAATAATGCTATTTGCTTCAAAGCTGCATTTGTACGTGCTTCAGCTAAACGTGTAAATTTCTCTTTTTTTGTTTCTTCCATTGCTTTGTACCGTCCTTTTATTATAATTTTACAAAGATATGAATTTAATGTCAAGAATAGGAAAATATTTTTTAAAAAATATTTAAATTAGATAATTTACCATTTTTCGGTTACATTAAAAGTAGTCTATAGTGCTAACTAAATATATAAGTAAAATGAATTTTAAAAATCTACATTTTTCAATTACCATTTATAATCTTTAAATAATGTATTTAATGCTTTGCCAACCATTTCACCCGAAATTTGAATGCTTCCACTGACACTGGAAGCTTTTACTTTAGAGGTGTCTGCTCCAACTAAAATATTAACATCTCCACTAACACTGCTTATTTGAAAATCTGCTTCATTACTTTGAGCAATTTTTATATCTCCTGAAACTGTAACTAATTTAGCCACATCACAGGTAAAATCCGATATAGATATATCTCCTGATATGGTATTTATTTTAACTCTAGGTGTTAAGAGCCTAGCTAAAGTTATATCTCCTGACGTATTATTTATAACAGAGGTCTCTTCTACTTCAACGTCTGAAAAATGAATGTCACCACTTACATTAGAAATAAAAAAGTTTGTACAATTAATTTTAAAATTGCAATGCACATCACAACTTAAATTGTTTATTTTAAATTGATTTAATAAGACTTCAGAGCCAATCAGCATATTTCCATCATATTTTTTTCTTTTAGAAAAGAAATCTATTCCTTTATTCTTTAAATGTATTCTTTTTCCTTCTCGAACAATTTCAACATAATCTAAAGCTCCCTCATCTATATCAAATTGAATTCCTGTCACTTTATTAGAACAACGAATTTGAAAATCAGAGAAGCAAGCTAAGTCTAATTCAATAGAATACCCCTCTGGTTCTTTATCACTTTTCTTTCTACCTAATTTCCAAATTATATCTTCTATTTGATCAAAACGATCAATGATTTCCTCATCAGACATTCCTGCCTCATGTCCTAAAGTAAAATGCTCTAAATAGGTAGCTAAAATCTCTTCCTTATTTTCTATATGTGCCTCTTCTAAAGCTATTTTTAATTCTTTTAAAAACTTTTCCATATTATTTCAACTCCTTAATCAATTTTTGTGCTTCATCAAAATCAATTTCTTTTCTTCTTAATGCAGACAAAATTTCTTCCTTTGTCATTTTTTCCTCTGGTAAAATTGCATTGGATTCATATCCTAAATTTTTAATTAATTCAGCTAAATTTTTCTTTACAGTTGGATAAGAAACACCTAAATCCTTTTCAACACCCTTTATATTGCCTGCATTTTTAATGAATATTAATGCAAATTCCTGTAGTTCACTACTCAAGCAATCAAATTTAGACAAGGAAAATTTCCCACTTATTTTTGTCTCACAGACTTTACAGGATAGTTCTGTAACCTGTAATCCTCCTCCACATACAGGACAAGCTCCTAATAATTTCTTTTTCAAATCGATTCCTCCTTTAACTTTTACTATTATTATATAACATTTTTTAATTTTGTCAATCAATATAATTAATTTTATTAATTTTGTTATTAATATTATTAATTCAATGGTCAAACTAATCAATTTGTTAGTTGATGCAGAAAAAAACTCACAAATAAATTGTGAGTTCGTTAAAAATATTGGCTTATTTCATTTTTTAAAAAGCTTATGCCTTTGCATCATTAAAAGTTCGATTTATTTTATTGATATATTTGCGATCAAAGGTAGCTAATATATCTCCCTTATATTTTTTAATTGTACCATCAGGAAGCTCTATATATTCTTCCTTCGGATAGTATTTATCAAAGGCAATACCAATAGCTATATCATATATTTTCCAAAATAGATCAGAAGTATAGGCATTTGTATTTGACACCCCTATTCCATCCTCTTTTGTAATGCTTGACTCCCTTAAAGAGACGATATCATCATATACTTTCTGATAGGGAGCATTATAGCTGACATAGTAGGTATTAGCATAAGCAGGGTCTATATGATGTTCTCCTTCATCTCTTCCACACATAAAATTGATGAATGATAAGGCCAAATCATAATGCATAGCATATTTAGGAATCACAAAATTATCACAAAAGGCAATTGTATCTTCAGGTATAAAAATATCAAATCCAACTTCATATTTGTCTTTATAGCTTCCAGCTTCAGAGGTTAAAGCATTAATCATATCACCCATTTCATCTAAGGCTACATCCTTAGCTAAATAAGCATCCATAACAGTTGATGCTATTTTTTCACAATAATAATATAGAAAATCTCCTGTCCACATAAAGCCTAAATCACGATTTTTCGCAACGATTTCCTTTTTAATATTGTCAGTTCCCCAAGCATCATACTTCATAGAGCGAATCAAAGAATAAATTTGATTTAGCTCAGAGGTATTTAATTCCTTTTGCGTATCAAAGCCAAGATACCTACAGGCTGCATAATAAGCGTGAATATTTGATTCATACATAGCCACGCTGGTTCCTGAAGGCAATACAGTTCTATCAAATAAGGATGCCCAAGGATTTTCAGCTGTTGTTACAGCCTCCTTTAATCCCTTTTTTGCAGTAGAATACACAATACCCCAGGTTCCCCACAAATAGGGCACATAATAAGACGTTATGCCTTGTTTCTTCTCTTCTAGAGTTTGAGCAATGCCTTGAACTCCTGGCATGCGATCATTCATGTTATAATTAGGGATTCTTGTAAAATCCAACTCCTGTAGCATATCATTTTGAGCCATCTTTAATACCATATAATCTGAAGGACAAACTACATCAAAGCATGTCGTTCCTGAGCTTACCTTAGAATAAAAGATTTCATTTGATTCTCCCAATTCCATAATGACATCACAATTATATTCTTTTTCAAACTCCTCTAGCATTGCCTCATCTATATATTCTCCCCAATTCAAAAATAATAAAACATTTCTACGTTGACAGGAGCCTAGCAGGAAGGAAAAACAAATAATTAAAAAACAAATACTAATTTTTTTTCGCATGACCTCTTCTTCCTTTCATAAATAATACATAAAGAACAATCAAAATGATAGAAACTAGGGTCAATGCTGTAGAAAAAGCATAAACTGCAGGATCTAAAGATTTTTTACCAATAGAGGCATAAATCCATATGGATAATGTATTAAATCCATTCCCTGTAGTAAAATATCCAACAACAAAATCCTCAAAGCTTATAGTGAAAGCTAAAATTATTCCTGAAAAGATTCCTCCTCTTATTGCAGGAATTATAACCTTTAAAACAGATGTAAAGGGTTTAATTCCTAAATCCATACTTGCATCCATAATATTCGGGTCTATTTCCTTTAGTTTAGGCAATACAGATAAAATTATATAAGGAAATATAAAATATATGTGAGCAAGTAAAATTGTCCAAAAGCCAAAGATGTGGCGATTAATAGGTAACAACAAGGAAAAAATAAGCATCAAAGAAAGACCTGTTACAATGTCTGCATTTAATAAAGGTATGTTATTTAATAGCATAACTTTTGATTTCAGTCTTGGAGGTAAATAAAAAATACCTATAGCTACTAAGGTTCCCAATACGGCAGCAATTAGGGTTGCAGTAATAGAAACCATAAAGGTGTTTATTATAGAATCCGTCAAACTAGGCTTACTTGTAAACATTGTTAGATAATTATTAAAGGTAAAGCCTTTAAACTCCGTTGTGGAATCACTTGAATTAAAGGATTGTATAGCAATTACAAAAACAGCTAAATAAAGCATTGCAATGGTAAATAAAACTAATAAAATTCTTACAATCCTCCATATTAATTTTAAAGCCTTATACTCATGATAGCCATATTCCTCTAGAGTGGCCTTTGGATATAAAGTTCCATTTGTCATATTAGCGTCTCTCCTTCCTTATCTAATGTATTGATTAATAGGATAGAGCCTAAAATAACAATTAAGAGAATGATAGCTAAAACAGCACCTTGATTATAGCTCATAGTTATAAAATTTTGTTCAATTTCATAGCCAATCATAGGGATATTGCCTGAACCCAAAACCTTAGGTATTGCAAACCCAGAAATACAAGGTAAAAGTACCATCATAGAGCCTGATACCAATCCTTTTACAGACAAGGGTACAATAACCTTCCAAAATTTTATAAAATTTGTAACACCTAAATCTAAAGCTGCTTCCTCAAGAGAAGGGTCTATCTTTTCTAAGGATGTATAGATTGGTAATACTATAAATGGTAAATAGGTAAATACCATCCCTAATAAGATTGCCCATCCTGTACCTAAAATATTCAATCCTGGGAGATGAAATAAATCCACAAGAATATTTTGAGGTAAAAATATAGAGGCTAATGCATTAATTCTTAAAATTACATTTGTCCACATAGGTAAAATGAGTAAAAGTAATACTAAATATTTATTTTTAATTTTAGATTTGTATAGGGAATATGCCAATAGATAACCAAAAAAGATGCATAGTATAGTTGTAATTAAACTATATTTCAAGGAATTCCAAAAGGCTATTAAAGTTCCTCTTGCTCCTAAAATTCCAAAATTTGCCATGGTAAACTGCATATTTTGAAATTTAATTCCTTCTGTATCCACAAACATCAAGCAAAACATAATGATTACTGGAAAGCAGGCAAAAATATATAACCAAATTAAATAAGGTTTTGCTAGACGTTCTAAATGATGATTCCCTGCTAAATGCGGTTTTATTCTTTGACGATGGTTTTGCATGAGCCATCCACCTTCATCAAACATATTTCATAAGGATCTACAGAAAGACCAACCTTCTGTCCTGTTTTTATATCCTCATAGGTATGAACAACAAATTCCTGGCCTTGTAAATCCACACAAAGCTCATAATGTACTCCCTTAAAAATGGAGGAGGTAACATCACCAACAAGCTTCGCTCGCTCTAATGGAACAACATCCCAATCCTCTGGGCGAATAACCACATCAACTTCCTCTCCATCCTCAAAGTAGTAGCCCACACATTCAAAGTCCACACCTAAAAACTGAACAAGATTCTTTTTTACATATATTCCACGCACGATATTAGACTCACCAATAAAATTAGCTACAAATCGATTTACTGGCTCATTGTATATATCTTTAGGGCTGCCTAGCTGTTGAATCAATCCATCCTTCATAACAACAATACGGTCAGACATGACCATAGCCTCTTCTTGATCATGGGTTACAAAGATAAAGGTTATACCTAAACCCCTTTGCATTTCCTTTAATTCATATTGCATATTTTGTCTAAGCTTTAAATCTAAAGCAGATAAGGGCTCATCTAATAATAAAATTTTAGGCTTTAAAATAATAGCTCTTGCTATCGCAACCCTTTGCATCTGACCACCAGACATATTCGTAATCTTTCGATCCTCAAAGCCTGACAAATTGACCATCTCTAAAGCTTTTTTTACTGCTGTTTTCAATTTCTCCTTAAGCTTCCAATTCATATCGAAAAAAGTAATAACACGCGCCTTTTCCTCAGGCACTCCCAAGGCAAGCTTATCTTTTGTAATTTCTTCCTTCAATGCTTCCTTTCCACCAAAGAAAGCAATCATAAATTTACGACCTCGATTTTTCAAACCAAAAGCCACATTATTAAAAACATTCAAATGTGGAAATAAGGCATATCTTTGAAAAACTGTATTAATAGGTCTAGCATAGGCAGGAAGATCATTGATTTCCTTTCCATTGACAACGATTTGACCCTCATCTGGATTTTCAAAGCCACCTATCATTCGTAATGTTGTTGTTTTACCACAGCCTGATGGGCCTAAAAGGGTAACAAATTCATTTTCGTAGATAGTTAAATTAATATGATCTACGACCGTTACTGCACCATAATTTTTAACTATATTGTGCAATTCGATAATTGGTTTAGCCACCGCAATTTACCGAACTTGAAGAATAACTATTATTCTTCTCCTTTTTTTCCTTTCTTTCGTATTTCTTTAAGGAAATATCCCTTACAAATCTATCATAATTTTATAGACGAAATAATTATACAACAAATTTTAAATTTGACAATAAATATTTTATTTTTTTATAAAAATAGTATCTCCTAGAGTTTAGGAGGTACCATCTTGTAGACAAAGACATCAATATAATAAAAATGATAGGAAGGATAATCAAATAAAAACTCTAAAGGAATATTTAAACTATTTACCTCTTTCTTGGTCATTTCTTACCTTCCATAAGTCTAATTGCTTAAAATTCCTGCACATAAAAGACTAATGTAGCTCACTTAATCCTCTATATCTTATAAATCTTAATCCAAAGTTTTTTCCATCTGCGAAGCATCGCTATCTGGTTTCTTTTCTCTTTGATTAGATTTTCTTGAATCTTAATTCACATCTTATATCAGTACAAATTTCTACGTATCCATCCCATACATATCGGATTACCACTTTAATATAACATTTACTTATTATGCACTGATTTATATAGACAATTTTCACAGATTTTTCTTATAGAGCGGACTCCATCTATGTAATTTATAAAATTGCATTTTAAATCATACTATTGAAGCTATAAATAGTTTTTAGAAAAACAAAAGACTGTTTACAAAGAAGATTTGTTAACAGTCTAAAATGATACTAATAAATCAACTAAAGTATCATCATTTATGTTTAATTTTGTGTACTATTACATGACTAAATTAATTAGTACGTATTTTTAAATCTAACCATACATGCATTAGAAGATTCATTATAGCCATACCACCAATAACCAAAATAACCTATCTCATGCTCAACATCAATCCAAACTACTCCTTCATGTTTGAACATAACCATGCCATAAGCATAAATATCCCCTTTCAAATATGAACTCGTATTATATATACTAGAACTATAATTATAAATAGTTTCATATTTATAAAGAGCTGTTTTGGTATTTGAAACAATACTTAATTCGCTATGATTATAATCAACACTAGCACTTATTGAAGGGCCATTTGAATCTAACCCTACACCAATTGTTCCTGAGGTCGTACTAGGTTTATTTTGTGGAGCAAAATTAATTATTTCATAACTAGAATCCCTAAATTGTATTGTAGTTTTTATTTTACGTGTATACCAATCATCTCCATTGGAACCAATTCCCATAAAACCGTTATCTCTAACTTGTAAAGGAGAAGTACATACTCTATATATAAAACACCATATACTTGGATCATACTTATTTCTTAATAATACCTGAACTACCTTTGTTGTATGATTCAACTTATCTTTCTCTTAATAGGATTTTTCAAGTTCTTTAAAATCCGACATATATATTGGCTCATAATCTTCTGATATATTAAAACCATAAGCTCTAGCTTTTGAATAAAAACTTGCAGAAGCTGCAGCGCTACTTGTTACTCCAGAAGAGAAAAGTATAATCCCTGCAAAAATCATCATAACAAACACTAAAATTTTTTTCTTCATTTCTTTATCCCCCTAATTATTTAATTTTACTAAAGTTGCTATATCTATTTTTTTTAATGAAAGCATTGGATTTAGCAGAATGAATATACCTGTTAAAACTACTAAACCAAGCAATAGCAAATAAGGCTCGTATTGAAAAATGAACAACCTATAATTAATAAACAAGACCTCATTTTTCAAATACTCATTGAATAATGCAATGCATATATTTCCAAATAGTAACACAAAAATCAAACCTATGCAAATAACAAATGCAGTATAAATAATAAAAATATTAAGTATTTTGCCTTTGGATATATCTAAACATTTCATAATGAAAAATTCTTTTGCTTTCTTATCCATAAAACCTGCAATAGAGAAATATAAAGCCAATATAGAAATTGCCGCTATAATTAGGCAAACAACTAAAATGGCAATTTTTAAAATATTCGATAAAATCTCATTTAAGAAATAGGCTTTTCCTATATCCTCATTAGCTATTTTGAATCCATATTGATGTAGTTTTTGGACTTTCAAAGTATCATCTAGACAAATGCCATCTACTACATAATGAAGATACTCTTCTACTAGCTTGTCAAATACTTCTTGTGATACCGATATATCACTCTCTAAGGTGTCATCTATACCAACAACATTTACATCAGTTAAAATGGAATGTAAATTCAATCTGTTAATATATAAATTCTTATTAATTGTATCTTCTATATCTCTTACAGTATAGGAAGCTGGTAAAGGAGTATGATCCATATATGTATCATAAAATGATTTTGATACCTTAACTTGATTTTCAATTAAATCATCATCAGATTCAAAAGCCATTTCATAATAGGAATTCATATAGTTTCTTAAATCCAAATGATTTAAAGTGAAATTCGTTCCAGTTAATTTCAATGGTTCACTTAGAAGTAAATCTCTATAAGTATTTAAAGAGATATATACAACGCCATAATAAAATAAGAAATTATCCTTATGATGACTCATATATTTTCCATCAGAAAAATATAGATCATATACCTTTGAATAATTTGTATCCTTCAAACCCATTATTTCAAATTGAGATATAGAACCATCTATCCCTATATTTATTTTCTTTCCTATGCAATCTTGACTAGAAAAAAGATAGTTAGAAACAAAATCTGTGATATAAACACCTTCAAAAGTTTCATTTAAAATAATGAATTGAAATTCAGTTTGGGTGTCATAGGAAACAGTTGGAAATGTTATTTTTTTATAATATGAGTAATTTTCTTTCGCTACAGCTAAAGATAGTTCCTCTTCTAATTTTGAACCATAAGTATAATTCAAAGATTCATTCGTAGGCTCATTATAATATTCTTTAGTAATGGAATATAGTTTTCTTTCATCTGTTTTAATGGCATTTTGAACAACATGATTCTCATTGAAAAACATTATATTTAAAATCAAGAACAACAATAGCATACTAAGCATACTGAGTAATACAGTAATAGTATATTTTAATGGTCTAGACTTAATCAACTTCATTGCATAAAGAAACTGAAATTTAAAACTGAACAATTTTTTTGAATCAATCCCTTGTTTCTTTTGTTCACTCACTATTGGTAAAGATTGAATTTTTTCTAAGAGAGTTCTATCTTTGATCTCTAATATAACGTCTCCATATTTTTCAACTATGCTTGTATCATGAGTAGCCATAATAACAAGTCTTGTTTTAGATATTTCCTTTAAAATATTCAAAATTTGATTTGTATTCTGTTCATCTAAATTTCCTGTAGGTTCATCTAATAAGAGAATTTCTCCACCCATAGCCAAGGCTCTTCCAATTGCTACTCTTTGTTTTTCTCCACCAGATAAAATATGAATTACCTTATGTTTCAGGTCTAGTATTTGAAGACTTTCTAAAATGGTATCTATTTCTTCATCCTCTATCCCTGTAATTTTTATGTTTTCATAAACAGTAAAATCAGTTAATAAATTTGCTTCCTGAAATACATAGCATACATCTGCATCTCTTTCTATATTGCCATCCGTACAAACTTCTAGGTTTCCAAGTAAATTCAATAATGTTGTTTTTCCAGAACCACTTTTTCCAAGTAAAAAATAGAAACCATTATCTTTAAATTCATAGGATAAATTTTCAAATATGACACTTGAATCATATCGTTTAGAAATTCCTTTTAATTTTATCATAGGCTGCCTCTATACTCTTTAATTTTGCTTTCCAAATGAATAAGACAAGAACGATAGGATTTTAAATTGGTATCAGAAAAAGATTCTTTTATTTCTTTATTGAAATTGTTGTAGCTACAAATTTGAGCTACATTATCATAATAATCCTTTTCATTAGCAAAACCAGTATTCTTAAAGAAGTTATAGTTTTCACCCTCATAAAAAATGATCATAACTTTATTTTCCGTCAATAACAAATCATAAAATGAGTCTACCACCTCCTTGATTAATAAAGAACGCTTACTTTCAACATTAATTATTATACAGGAATAGGTATGTGTAAGTTCTTTAGAATCAATCGTATTAATTCTTGTGAAATTATTCAATCCAAAATCTTCTTCTACCATTTCATTATACAAATACACAGCAACATCATTATTATTTAAATAGGTTATGAACTCTGATTCTTGCTTACTGCAACTACAAAGTGTAAATAAAAACAACAATGCTAACAATATTTTTTTCATATATAATTTTCTCCTTTTTAATTTTATTTTTTAAAAATTTGCAGATGTTCTACTTAATAAGGTAGAACATCTCTATGTCTAAAAATTTAAACATTTTTCAATAGCACTTCCAAATATAATAACGCAACTAACCCCAAGATTATCTATTTGAGTTTTAAATATAGTTCTAATGCATTTAATTCATACCAAATTTTAATTTAATATAGCAAATTATTCTTTTCTAGCATTAATCATCCCCCAAATAAATTATTACACAAATTTTTCTTTTGTATAATTATATCAATAAATATATAAATTTACTAATGATATCGACAAATATTTTTCGACAAATATTTCACTTTTAGATGCCAAAATTACCACTAAAAAAATACAAACGCAATTCAAATTATACTATTGGGATTATAAATTCTTTTTTACTCTGTATATCTTTCAGAAAAATCATAATCACCCTTCAAAAGGGTGGTTTGCACTAAGCCTATAAGACCATTATACCCTAATTCTTTATATTTTTTAACCCATGAACGTATTAATCCATGATTAAGTAATAATTCGTTTGCTATTGAATTCTCTGTTTCTCCATTCCCAATCCTCTGTATTACCTCTAATTTATACTCTACACTAAATTTCCTTTTTGTATGTTTCACCTCAGTTACACATTCTCCATGTATCTTATATTTTGCAACTAGACGCTTAACTGTAGAGGTTTCAATACTAAATTGTTTGGCTATCCTGCGGCTCCCATAACCTAGGTTATATAATTCTATTATCTTTATTTTATCTTCCTTCGTTAATTTCATTTTAAAAACCCAATTATCCTTTCTTGATTTCTCAAGTCCAAATAATTGGGTTCACTTTACATAGCAGGTGGTTTTTTGTTTCCCTTGAACATGCACTGTATGTTCAAGTTCAACTGGCTAAAGCCATAATAAAAGACTGTTAACAAATCTTGCTTTGTCAACAGTCTAATAGCTCTTAGTGTTTAGAAGGTATAAAACCTAATATTCTAATTTATTTTCTTCAGGGAAAAGCTTTTCATACTGTACATAATACTCATCAAAATCATAAATTTTGAAAAATTTGTGCATTTTTTCTACCTGCCACTGCTTATAATTATAAACTTTAAAGAAAGGTAAATATCTAATTCCTTTACAAAAATGTTTAATCACAGTATCTGATTTAATAGCTCTTTGTTCATTGAAACGAAAGGGAATATATACCTTTTCCTTACAATAGGTATAAAGTGCCGTCTGATCTGAAAAGTATAGTTTCTTTTCCTTTAATAAATCAATGGCTTTTTCAAATAAGCCTGTTTCTTTAACACGCTTCACATTAATATATAAAACACCCGAATTGAAATAATCTTTTTTTATCCAAAATTTACCTAAATAATCTAAGCAAACGGCCATTTCTTTATCCTCTATATTAATTTCCTTAAAGGCTTCTAAAGAGGAACAAGTCATTGTATCTGCATCTAAATAGATCAATTTATCACAATCAATAAAGCGAGTAAATAAAAGGCGAATTAAGGAGGCTGGACTATACTTTGGATTCATGTTTGGAGTATCCTTAAATGTTTCTTCGAATTCTTTTGAAACATCATAATAGCTCAGCTCATTTTGAACGTTTTCCTTTTTCATAATCTCTCTTAAACGATCACAGGAAGCCTCACTAATTTTAGGAACGTTTGACCATGATATCTCCATTGTCATAATATGTAAATGAACTGGCTCCTTTGTATACTTTAAAATAGATAATACATTTAAGCAAATCCCATGGAAAATTTTATTATTTCCAGTTTGTAAAACATGAATCATACAGCATACCTCATACTTCTTCTATTGTTTGTTGTTTTTTCTTATATTTTTTCACGCGAATTTCAAAAATTATATAGGCAAGGGCACTGATTATCATTAATAGATAATATGTTAATGCACGCCATAAAATCATACCTGTAACACCAATATCGTTGGATAAATTTCCAAATAAACTAGCAGTAAAAATTGTTGTAAAGGCAAATTCTATCCCTCCTGTCCCCCCTGGTGTAGGAACCCAAACCATGGTGGTTATAGCAAAGGCAGAGGCTAAAATTATATATGGCATGATTTGGAAGGAAAAATCAGCACCTAATGCCTTTAAAATAAAATAAGGTATCGCATAATAAAATACTAATGCTAACATTTTCAAAACGATTGCTCCTAAAAAAGAGGCCTTATGGGAAAAAATTCTTTTAGCAGCACTTTGAGCATTTTCACAATACTTTTCAAAGGCAGGAATAGTCTTCGATAAATGCTTTCCGATAAATTTTATTTTACATAGATTTTCTAGTAATTTTTTCAACCAATCTCTTACAAATTTACAAGACGCTATAGAAATCATAAATACTAGTGTAAACAAATTCATTGCAAACCCTAAGCCAATCATCCATGCAGTTGAGCTATCAAATTTTTCTGAAAACTTACCATAAAATACTAAAGATGCAATTGCAAAAATATTACTTGCAATCATAAAGGCAATAAAATTTGAGACAATTATACCTGTTGAATCTCCTGCCTTTACATCCTTCTGTGTAAATAAATATACCTGAATTGGTTGTCCTCCTGTTGCAAAAGGCGTTATAGCATTAAAGAAATGCTCAGATTCTCCTATCATATAAACATCCGCAAAATGTGTGACAAATTTATTTTGCTTAGCAATAAAGCATAAGGACATAGGCCAAAGTAATGCATATAGTAACAAACATAGAAATGCCTTTGCCATTTCTATTCCATCTACTGTTTTCAATAAATTAAGTGTTTCGTTAAAATCATTAAAATTAAAGAACACGATAAAAACAACAGCCGAAATTAATAGCACTATTAAAATTGATATTATAGTTTTTTTATGACTGACTGGCTTTTTCTGCTGCTTATTTTCTAATTCTTTATTTTCCATTATTTTCCATCCTTTATTATTAATTATTTTACTTAAATATTTAATTTTTATCAATAGAAATTGTCAATTTTCTTGCTAAAGTGCAAGAAAAATGTTAAAATTCTTTCATAAGTATTTAAAAAGGTTAGGAATTGAATTATGAAGCGTAAAAATAAGGAGAAAATTATTTATTATAATGACTTGAAAAATGATGACTTTTCAGGAACAAATATCAAAATAAAGCCTTTAAAGGATTCCTATAAATACCTTCATAAAAATCCTCTTTGGCAAATTGCTGCTTTCTTCATTTATTTTATCATTGCAAAGCCTATATTCTTTTTGGTTACTAAATTATGTTGTCATCAAAAATTCGCTAATAAAAAACTATTAAAGCAAGCAAAGAAAACTGGTGCCATTCTTTATGGAAATCATACAACCTTACTTGCTGATGCTTTCGTTCCTAATTTGATTTTTTCTTTTCGTAGAAATTATATCATTGTTTCTCCCGAAACAACTTCTATAGATGGCATAAAAACTTTACTTGGTATGCTTGGTGCAATGCCTCTAACTGAAAAACTATCCCTAAAGAAAAAACTATTAAAGGCTATACGACATCATTTAGAAAAAAGGAAGCTGATTACAATATATCCTGAGGCTCATATTTGGCCTTTTTACACCAAAATACGCCCCTATGATGATGTAAGCTTTAAATATGCAGCTTTATTCAACCATCCTGTTTATACGTTGACAAATTGCTACCAAAAGCGTAAGTTTGGAAAAAAGCCAAAAATAGTAACCTATTTTGATGGGCCATTTTATCCTAATCCTAAGCTTAATACAAAGGAAAATGCTGCCCTTCTAAGAGACAAATGCTATAAAGCGATGATAGAGCGAGCAGAAAAATATTCCACCTATGAATATATTAAATATGTACAAAATCCGAAAACTGATGAATCTAAAATTGAATAAATAAATAAATAAAAAAAGCTCCTTTAAAGTATAGATAAATCTATTTCCATAGAAAGGAGCTTTTTTATTATAAATCAATTTAGCTTAAATTTATTGTGCATTTCTTCTAAACTTAGTATTGTACCTGGTAATACTGGAAAGGTATGTAATCCATCCTCTTTTTTTCTAGGAAGAATATGAAAATGCAAATGAAAAACTGACTGCTCAGCAGCTGCCCCACTAGCATTCAAAATATTCACTCCATCATATCCTAAATCTTCAACATAATGCTTAGAGATTCGTTGTACAGTTTCTAAGAGCTTTGTTAAGATTTCCGTTTCACAATCTAATACATTTAAAGCATGTTTTTTGGGAATAACGAGAGTATGTCCCTCTATGTCTTTAGCAATATCTAAAAAAGCATAGGTATATTCATCTTCATAAATTTTATAGCTTGGAATTTCTCCATTAATAATTTTACAAAATATACAATCCATAGCTTTACCTCCTCACTTAATCTAAAATATGATATAGAAAATATGGCACCTGTTCTAACCAGCTTGGCCAGTCATGGGGACGATCATATCCCCAATAATCACACCAAGCAGGTACATTGTGTCTATGTAGCTCAAAGTCCATTGCTCTAGTATCCTTTAAGCAATCTTCCTCCCATGCTCCCTGACCTACACAAAGAATAATTCTAGATTTGCGATATAAATCTAAATAATGATGATCCATAGCCATACAACGCATAGAATCCAATGGAGAATTTAAAAATGTTAAATCATCAGCATAATTCTTAAAGAAATAGCCTGAGTGATAAATTCCCGAAAGCGCCAGTACAGCATCAAATATATCTGGCTTACGCATGAAAAAATTTAAAGCATGGTAGGCTCCCATAGAACAACCAAAGGTCATTATACCTGAAGCTACACCGCCACCATTTCCATAGGTATTTATTTCATAAACACGATGAACTAGCTCATACAATATATAGTTATAATAGGTTTCCTGAGCTTCTATGCGACTTCTTGGATCCTTCTGCTCTGCACTCCAGGATTCCCAATCGATAGAATCCACACAAAATACTTGAATCCTTCCTTGATCTATGTACCATCGCATGGCTTCAATTAAGCCACGATTTTCATAATCATAGAATCTTCCATTTTGACAAGGAAAGGCGATGCAGGGCTTTCCAGCATGACCAAACACCTTATATTCCATATCTCTGCCTAAGGTGGGGCTATACTCTCTATAGTACTCTACCTTCATATGTGACCTCTAATATTTATAAGTATTGATTTAAAACAGCCTCTAACCATTCCTGACGACCAGATGTGTTATGAATTTCATCGTGTGCTAGCGCATACTCACTCAATTCCTCTAAAGTTACCTTGTGCTCAGCTATCTTCTTTCCTATCCCCGTTGTATAGGAAGCATATCTTGTGGCTTTAAAACTTTCAAAAACTTTATCCTCTAAAAGCCTTGCTGCAACTCTTAAGCCTCTAGCAAAGGTATCCATTCCAGCAATATAGGAAATAAATAAATCCTCATCTGTAAAGCTTTGACGACGAACCTTAGCATCAAAGTTTAAACCACCTTTGCCTAAACCATCATTTAAAAGAACCTCATACATGGCTAATACAGCATCATATAAATTTGTAGGAAATTGATCAGTATCCCATCCTAAAAGCATATCTCCTTGGTTCGCATCTATAGATCCTAAAACACCATGAATTCTTGCCATAGCAAGCTCATGATTAAAGGTATGTATAGCTAAAGTAGCATGATTTGCTTCAATATTCATTTTAAAATCCTGTTCTAATCCATAGGTTTTAAGAAATCCTAATACCGTTTGAACATCAAAGTCATATTGATGCTTTGTAGGCTCCTTTGGTTTTGGCTCTATCAATAATTGTGCATTTAAACCACTTTTTTTATTATAATCTCTAGCTAATGTAAGAAGAGTAGCATAATGGTCTAGCTCTTGCTTAACATCCGTATTTAGAAGTGTATCATAGCCTTCTCTACCACCCCAGAAGACATAATTCTCTCCTCCAAGCTTTTTTGTAACATCCATTGCTTTTTTTATTTGACCTGCAGCATAAGCAAAAACTTCAGCATTTGGACTAGTTCCTGCTCCAGCTAAATATCTTTTATGATTGAAGCAATTTGCTGTACCCCACAAGCATTTAATCTTCGTCTCTTTCATCTTTTCTAATACATAATCTGAAACTTTATCTAAGGCTTCATTAGACTCCTTTAATGTAGCTAATTCTGGAGCCATATCACGGTCATGAAAGCAGAAATATTCAATGCCTAGCTTTTCCATAAATTCAAAGCCTGCATCAACCTTTGCAAACGCCTCCTGTAAAGGATTAGAATTTTCAAAGGTTCTCTCCATCGTATTTGATCCAAACTGATCAGAGCCCTTAGCACACAAGGTATGCCACCAGCTCATAGCAAACTTTAAATGCTCCTTCATGGGCTTTCCTAAAATCATTTCATCCTTGTTATAATATTTAAATGCCAATGGATTTGTTGATTTTGGTCCCTCATACTTAATTTTTCCTACTGTAAAATACTCTTTCATTGTTCTCCTCCTATTTTTTAAAAAGCTTTTTTATAGTAATTCTTTAAACTTTGATATGCGTTTTTATATAGCTCATATCCATTTTCATATGGTTCTTGCCATAGCGTTTCTGGTAAAGTTAAATCATGAACGCTAATAATTTTTTGTGTTGCCTCCTGAATAGAGGAATATGTATGATCTGCCACCATTGCTAGGATAGCAACACCTAATGCGCCTCCCTCATCCTGAACAATTCTTTCCACAGGCTCCTTTAGAACAGAGGCAATAATGGTACGCCATAATTTCCCCTTTGCCCCTCCTCCAGAAATACGAATATGATAGTTCTGCTTAGGTAATAATTCATAGCAATCTCTTAAGCTAAAGGCTACACCCTCTAATACCGCTCTAACAAAATCGGCTTGGGAGGTATTCTGTCTAATTCCTATAAAGGTTCCAGAGGCATAGGGGTCAAGATGTGGAGTTCTTTCTCCATTTAAATAGGGTAAATAAATCAATCCCCTGGCTAAAGGAAAAGCTTGTCCAGCCAAAGCATTCAATTCAGAATATTCCAATTGCGAAAAGAATGTCTCCTTTAGCCATTTGTAAGATAAGCCACAGCCATTTGTGACTCCCATAATGTGATACGTATTCGGAACAGCATGCATAAATACCTGTAATGTATTATCCTTTAGATCCTCCTTATAGATAGGTGAAAATACTACACCTGAAGAACCTAAAACTATACTTAAATCTCCTGGCTTGATTATACCATTGCCGATGGCAGCTGCAGCTTGGTCTCCTGCACCACCAACAATAAAGCAAGTTTCTTCTAAACCCAACTCAACCGCAAGAGAAGATTTTATATAGCCAGAAATCTCACAGGATTCCATTAGTCTTGGTACTTGCTGTAAGGATAAGTCCATATAGTCTAAAATTTCAGAAGAAAAGCATTTTTTTTCAATATCTAGCATTTGCATTCCAGACGCATCTGAATATTCACTTACAAAGGCTCCTGTTAAAGCATAGCGAACATAATCCTTTGGTAGCATTATTTTAGCGATTCTTTGGTAAATCTCGGGTTCATTTTTTTTAACCCATAAAAGCTTGGCAAGTGTAAAAGCAGGAAGAATTGGATTTCCCGTAATATTCTTCATCCTTTCATCTCCAAAGCTTCTTCGTAAATCCTCTGCTTCTTCTACAGCTCGATTGTCACACCAAATGATACTTTCCCTTAATAGCTTGTCCTCAGCATCTAAAAGGACAAGACCATGCATTTGTCCAGAAAGGCCAATCCCTGAAATTTTATAGCCCTCTTTCGTAATTGCTTTAATTGTTTCCTTTGTGGCAAATACCCAGTCTAGAGGATTTTCCTCAGCATAGCCTGGCAATGGCACATGCATATCGTAGGCATAGGACTTTGAGGATTGTACCTTACCTAATTCATCAAAGCAAACCGCTTTAGTTCCACTTGTGCCAATATCAATTCCAAGATAATATTTCATAATTTACCTCTACTCATAGTTTTTTCTTTTTGCTGTCTCCATGAACAATACTATGTTCTGGAACACTTTTTGTAATAAATGCACTGCTCCCTATAGTGACATTTGGTCCTATAATTGTATCTCCTCCAAAGATAGAAGCCTCTGAATAAATAGTCACATGATCTAATATAGTCGGATGTCGTTTAGAGCCTTTCAATTTATGCCCAGCTTGTAAAGATAATGCACCTAGGGTTACCCCCTGATATAGCTTAACATAATTCCCAATCTCTGTAGTTTCACCAATAACAATTCCTGTCCCATGATCTATAAAGAAATGGTGCCCTATATTTGCAGAAGGATGAATATCAATACCCGTTCTACTATGGGCCTCCTCACTTAAAGCTCTAGGCAACAAAGGAATTTCAAGTCTAGATAGTTCATGTGCCACTCGATATATACATATAGCATATAAGCCTGGATAACAAAGTATGATCTCTGAAATAGAATTTGCTGCAGGATCTCCCTCATAGATTGCCTCTAAATCCATATATAAAAGTTCATCTAATTTAGGAAGAGCTTCCACAAAATCCTTTACAAGCTTATCGCAATTCAATTCAATCTTAAGAATTTGTTCTATGTTATGAAGTAATAAGGATAAATTCTTTTTTAAAGCATTTATCTTTAAATCAAAATATGTATTTTTATCTTCTATTTCATCCTTATAGCCCGGGAAAATTACACCCCAAACTGAATCTATGAAATCTTTAATTACTTCTTTTTTTAAAATTTGCATTTCTTTTAAGTTTTTCTTTTTATAATCAATCCAATTTTCTAACGCTGAACTCAAATTTTTCAACTCCATTATCTCATATCTATTATATACCTTTTACCATAAAAAGGGAACCCAAAAAGAAAAATCCCTCCAAAAGAGGAATTAATAAATACCTAAAGAAAGCATTGCCTTAGCAACCTTTTCAAAGCCTGCAATATTTGCCCCAGAAAGGGTGTCATAAGGATTTCCAAGCTCTAAAGCCACCTTATAGATATTATGAAAGATTTGGACCATAATATCCTTAAGCTTTTGGTCCACTTCTTCAAAGCTCCAGCTATAACGAAGAGAATTCTGACTCATTTCTAAGCCTGAAGTGGCCACTCCTCCTGCATTTGCAGCCTTTGCAGGTCCATAGATAATTTTCTTTTCTATAAAATATTTTGCCGCCTCTAATGTCGATGGCATATTTGCACCTTCAGAAACTGCAATTACGCCATTTTTCACTAAAGCCTTTGCCGCCTCTAAATCTAGTTCATTTTGCGTAGCACAGGGTAAAGCTATATCGCAAGGAAGTTGCCAAATCCCACTTGCCCCTTCTTGGTAAACTGCAGTAGGAACATAAGAAAGATACTCCTTTATTCTTCCTCGCTTTTCTTCCTTAATAGACTTTACAACCTCTAACTGGATACCATTTGAATCATAAACATAGCCATTTGAATCACTCATAGCAATTACCTTTGCTCCTAGCTCCTTTGCCTTTTGACAAGCATAGATTGCAACATTGCCAGATCCTGAAATGATAACTGTTTTATTTTGGAATGATTCATTTTTCATAATCTTCAAAGCTTCCTCAGTAAAATAGCATAAGCCGTAGCCTGTAGCCTCTGTACGTACTAAGGATCCACCAAAAGGGATACCTTTTCCTGTTAAGACACCTACTGTTTTATTTTGAATTCTTTTATATTGCCCAAATAGATACCCAATTTCTCTAGCGCCAACTCCAATATCCCCAGCAGGAATATCAGTATCCTCGCCAATATGTCGATATAGCTCCGTCATAAAGGCTTGACAAAAGCGCATGATTTCATGATCAGACTTTCCCTTAGGATCAAAATCAGAACCACCCTTTCCTCCACCCATAGGTAGTGAGGTCAAAGAATTTTTCAATACTTGCTCTAAGCCTAAAAATTTTATAATAGAGGCATTGACGCTAGGATGAAAGCGAAGACCTCCTTTATAAGGACCTATACTAGAATTAAACTGTACTCGGTACCCTCGATTTACTTGTACCTCTCCTTGATCATCAACCCAGGAAACACGAAATTGAAGAAAGCGTTCTGGTTCAACAAATCTTTCCAAAATTTTATTGTTTTCTATCTCAGGATGTTTTACAATATAGGACTCTAGAGATTCTAATATCTCTAACGCAGCTTGTAAAAATTCCTTTTCATTTTCATTTCTTTTTTTTAAATCTTCAAAAACACGCTTTACATAATCTGTTTGAAACATAATAGTATTTCCTTTCTTCATTCTTTATTATGATACCATGAATTCCTTAATTTTTCTAGTAAAACTCTACTATTATCCTATGTTCTTTAAAACCAAAACATACAATAAGAAATCAGGATTATTTTTTAATGGAATAGCCAAATTTTCCTAGGGTTTCTCCTAAAGTGTAATATTTCCCATGAGAATAGGTAATAGGCTTTGCATGGTCTAAGTTGAACCTTCCTTGTTCATCCAAATAAGAATCCTCAATAGTTACTCCTAAAACCTCAGCAATAAACATATCATGTGAGCCTAAAGATAAAACCTCTTTAACTCGACATTCTATATTCACTGGGGATTCCTCAATGCTTGGAGCATTTACATATCTTGAGGCAATAGGAGTTAGCCTACACTCCTTGAACTTATCTACAGTCCTTCCAGAAGTTACACCACAAAAATCTGTAGCAAAAGTCATATCCTCTGTTGTAAGATTAATAACAAATTCTTTCGTGTCTAGTAAGATACTATGAGAATACCGTTCTTTTCTAACAGAGATATATAACATAGGGGGATTCGTACAGCATGTCCCTGTCCAAGCCACTGTAATAAGATTTGGTTTCCCATTTTGATCTCTTACGCTAACCAAAGCTGCTGGTAAGGGATAAAGCATATTTCCCGCCTTCCAATATTGTTTTGCCATATCATTTCTCCTTTCTCTACTGATAGTCTTCTTTAATTTCTTCGAGCTCTAACACTCTTATAATAGCTGAATCTAATTGAAATTCAATTTCTTTTTTTTCTGCTTCTAATTCCATAAGCTTTACATAATCTGTGCTTGTTAGGCTCAATTCTTCCTTTATCTTCTGCAATTGAGTTTCATAGGTTTTAATATTTTCCTCCAGCTTTGCTAGCTCATTTCTTAGCTTCGCAGGGAATTTATTATCCTTTGGCTTTATTTTTTTAGAAATCGCAATGGAGTTTTTTTCCTTTTGATTATATTCTAAAAATTCACTAAAGGATTGTAAATACGGACGAATTGTATGGTCCTGATAAACCAATAGCTGATTGCAAATTTTATCCAAAAAATAACGATCATGACTTACTACTAAAACTGGTCCTTTAAAGGATTGAATATAATCCTCTAGAATTTCTATTGTATAAATATCTAAATCATTTGTTGGCTCGTCTAAAAGCAATACATTTGGATTTCTCATAAGAACTTTTACCAATTGTAGTCTTCTTTTTTCACCGCCTGAAAGCATTTTAATTTTAGAGTATTGTGCTTCACTATCAAATAAAAATCTTTCTAATAATTCTGAAGCAGAAATCGTTCCATCTAGAGTTTCTATAATAGCTTGTTCCTCTTTTATATAATCTATAACACGTATATCGGGATTCATCCAATCCTCTGACTGAGAAAAATAACCTATGTTTAAAGTTTCGCCAAGCTTTAATTCTCCTTCTGATAGTTTTTCTTCCCCAATTAAAATTTTAAATAATGTTGTTTTTCCAGCCCCATTGTCACCAACAATACCAATAATATCATTTCTTTTTAAAGACAAATTAAAATTTTGAAATAGACATAGATCATTAAAATATTTAGAGCCATTTTTGATTTCTATGATTGTTTTACCTAAATAGGTTTCCTTAGAAGAAAATGTCATTTCTTTTGTAATTTGGAAGGAAATCTCTGAAAGCTGTTCAAAGCGTTCTATTCGGCTCTTACTCTTAGTACGTCTAGCCTCAACTCCTCTATGCATCCATTCTGCTTCTTTCCTTAGAATACTCTTCAATTTTGATTGTGCCTTTTGTTCATTGGCAAGACGATCCGCCTTATATTTTAAAAATAACTCATAGTTTGCTTCATATACATAAACCTTACCATAATCTAATTCTAGCATTTTGGTACAAGCTCTTTGTAAAAAATAACGATCATGCGTAACCATTAAAAGACCCTTTTTAAATTTTATTAAATACTTTTCTAGCCATAGAATCATTTCATTATCCAAATGATTCGTTGGCTCATCTAATAAAAGAAAATCACAATAGGTTAATAGAGCCTTTGCTAAGGCCAAACGCTTTTTCTGCCCACCTGATAAATATTTTGTAGTCAAGGTATACTCTGTAAAGCCTAGCTTATTCAAAATAGATTTAGCCTCATATTCTTCTATAGGATGTTCTTTTGTGCTACCCTCTAAAACAAGATTTAAAAGGGAGACATCCTCCTCAAACATTGGATTTTGAGGCAAATAATTAATCCTTATCCCACCACTTTGCAAAATTGCACCAGAAATTGGCTTTTCCTCACCTAAAATCAATTTTAGCAATGTCGATTTTCCTGTTCCATTTACGCCGACAATGCCAATTTTATCAGCATCTGTAATTGAAAAGCTCACATGGTCTAGGAGCATTTTTTCTATATATTTAAAACTAACATTATCAAAGCTTATGACCATATCTACTCTACCCCACTACTTCCTTATCTATAGCTACTTTTCTATAAAGCTTCTTTTAAAAAGCTTATAACAATCTAAATATTTTTTTATCTTTCTATAAAAGTATATCATAAAATACAAATAATGTAGTAAAAAAATGAATGAATTATGATATAATGATAGTAAAATTATAATAAAAGGAGAGAGTTCAATGATTCCCTATAATCAAAAAATTGTAAAAGTACAAACCTCAAAAATAAGACAATTCAATGACTATACAAAGGAGGTAGGTGCAGACGTCATTCTTACCTTAGGTGAACCAGATTTTTATACACCAGAAGAAATAACTGAAGCAGCAATTAAGGCACTTCATGAACACCAAACCAAATATGGCCCAACCCCAGGCTTTATGGAAGTTAGAGCTAAGGTTTGTGAATATGAAAAGAGAGTCAATAACTATTTTTGTACTCCTGATGAGGTTATCATTACCCATGGATCTACAGAAGCCTTAACAAGTGCATTATTTACCATGATTAATGAGGGCGATGAGGTTGTCGTCTTAAATCCTACCTATCCTATGTACAGACAAATGGTAGAATTTATGGGTGGAAACTTAGTTACGATTGATACTACAGTAACCAATTTTCAAGTTACTAAGGAACAACTTATAAACGCTATTACTCCTAAAACAAAGGCAATCATTCTTACCTCCCCTAATAATCCAACAGGATCCGTTTTAAATGATAGTTCCTACGAGGTGATATACCAAGCCATAAAGGATAAACCAATTTATGTTATATGTGATGATGTATACAACCAAATTATTTTTGAAAATAGAAAACCAGGATTTGTGCGCTATACAGATTTAAAGGAGCGAATTATCGTTTGTCAATCCTTTTCCAAATCCTATGCTATGCCAGGCTGGAGATGTGGCTACATGATTGCGAATAAGGAATTTGTTTCCCATGCTGTAAAAATACATCAATATATGATTGTTGCTTTAAATACATTTATACAGCCAGCAATGATAAAGGCCTTAGATTATGATTCCCAAGATATGGTACAAAGTTATAAAAAGCGAAGAGATTACATCTATGAGCGTTTAGTACAGATGGGATTAGAGGTTGAAAAGCCAGAGGGTGCCTTTTATATATTTCCTTCCATAAAAAAATATAATGTAAGCTCATTTGAATTTTGTAAAAGGTTCGCGCAAAAATACAAGGTAGCTATTATCCCAGGAGATTGTTTTGAAGCTGATGATTTTATTAGAATCAGCTATTGTGTAGATTTTGATACTATAAAAACAGCCTGTGATCGTCTAGAATTATTTCTTAAGGAGTTAGAAAATGAAAAATAAATCTTTTAAATTATCAAACGGCATCTCAATACCAGCTGTAGGATTTGGCACCTGGCAGGTAAAGGATGGCGAGGAAGCCTTTCAATCCGTCCTTTGGGCATTAAATGCAGGCTATAGACATATTGATACAGCCTATTCCTATGGCAATGAAGCCAGTGTTGCAAAAGCAATTAAAGCTTCTTCTATTGCTAGAAAGGAGCTATTTATAACAACTAAGCTTCCTGCAAGCATAAAGACCTATTCAGAAACGATAGAGCATTTCAACCAATCCTTAAAAAATTTAGAAACGGATTATTTAGACTTATATCTAATCCATGCCCCATGGCCTTGGACAAATGTAGGAGAGGATTGTACAGAAGGAAACATCGCCTGCTGGAAGGCGATGATTGAGCTTTATAACGAAGGGAAAATAAAAGCAATCGGTGTTTCTAATTTTCATCCTAAAGATATTGAAGCTCTTATAGAAGCGACAGGAGTTAAGCCTATGGTCAATCAAATTCGCTATTTTATAGGAAATACACAGCCTGCCGTAACGACCTATTGTCAACAAAATCAGATTTTAATAGAAGCTTATTCTCCTTTCGCTACAGGAGAAATACTTGAAAATGAAAGCTTAAAGGAAATGGCTTTAAAATATGACACAACCATTCCTAAAATATGCTTACGCTTCTGCTATCAAAATCATACGCTACCAATTCCTAAATCTGTGCATAAGGAAAGAATTGAGGATAATCTTGTGTTTGATTTTGAAATCAGTAAAGAGGATATGGATATTTTAAATCAATTATCTGGCATAGGCTCTATAAAGCCTTACAGAAGCTAAAAGAAAAAGCGTTACGAACTCTATATAAATAGTACCCCAAGTCAAGGACACAATAAAAAAAAGATGTATTATTTAATTGGATTGTTCAATCCCCTAGGGGATTCGTGATTAAAATTTAATCATAATGAAGCTGACTGTACTACTGTACTCTCAGCTTTTATTCTTTTGTTTTGTAATGGTTTGCCTCCTTCAAGTAAGTATATCCTATATTCAACAGGTGTCATTTTATTTAAACTCCACTGGTATCTATAATTATTATAGTAATCCATGTATTCATCAATTTCATTTTTAAGTTCTTCAAAGTCAAGACATTCTTTTAAATGTAATTCATCCTTCATATGACCAAAGAAGGATTCTTGAGGAGCGTTATCCCAACAATTCCCTCGTCTTGACATGGATTGAATTATTTTTAAATCCTTTAATAGCTTCTGA
>CAJTTN010000001.1 GCA_910579215.1 uncultured Anaeroplasmataceae bacterium | reverse complement strand
TTATTTACTTTTAATTATTTTTTTATTCCGCGTCTACTTGACAAGGGTCAGTTCAATTGATGGCCTTTTTTTGTTTTAAAATTAATGTATTATAGCTAGTGTTTAACACTTCATATTACGCTTTACAATAATAAAGATGACGAAATATAAAGTGCGCTAATATAAATTCCATTTTTTATAAAAAATTATTATTGTCATTCTAAAAAAAAGAGTATAAATTGTTTTAGCTCTATGATATAATTTTACCCAAAAGGTTAATCTGGCAGGACTACTAGATTGACTTTTAAAAAATGAATAACAGAAAGGTTTAGGTATGGAAAAAGAATTAGTCTTAGACGTAGAAGAAAGCCCAAAGAAGAAGTCGCAATGGTGTTTGTTTGCAATTCAACACATTTTGGCAATGTTGGTTGCGTGTATTACTGTTCCATTAATTACAGGTCTTCCTATTGGACCAACATTAGTGGCTGCAGGCTGTGGAACTTTGATTTATGTATTTACTACTAAGAGAAAATCACCTGTCTTTTTAAGTAGCTCCTTTGCATATTTGGCACCAATGTCTACTGCTCTTACTTTAGGAGTAATAGATGATGGTACAATGAATTATGCTGCAGTAATGCTAGGAATGCTTATGGTTGGGGTTGTGTATGTTGTAATTGCGTTAATTATTAAAAAGGTGGGAACTAACTGGTTAAATAAACTTTTACCACCTGTTGTAATTGGACCTATTATTATGGTTATTGGTTTAGGACTTGCTGGATCTGCTATAGGTAATATTACTAGTGGAACAGCTGGAATTCATATTTTCCAATTAGAAAATGTAGGGGGACTTCCTTGGCAATATACATTTATGTCTATTGTTGTAGCTTTAGTTGCTTGCTTCTTGACTGCATTTTGTGCTACGTCAAAAAGAAAAAATCTTACTCTAATTCCTTTTGTTATTGGCATGGTAGGAGCATATCTATTTGCATGTGTTCTTACTGGAATTGGCTATTTATCTAATCTGAATTGGCTTAAAATCATTGATTTTACAATTTTTAATAAGGATTGGTCAAATGTTGGATCATGGATTACTATAGATTTTGTTTTTGTAAAATCCTTTACACAAACTGCAGAATTTTCTTTAAAGACTGTAGGACAGGTTGCATTACTATTTGTTCCTGTTGCTTTAGTGACAATTTGTGAACATATTGGAGATCATAAAAATTTAGGTAATATTATCAATCGTGATCTATTAGATAAGGAACCAGGTTTGACTAGAACTTTGATTGGAGATGGAGTGGCAACAGCTGTATCAGGTGCTTTATGTGGTGCTGCTAATACAACCTATGGAGAAAATGTAGCAGTGATTGGTGTATCTAAAATAGCGTCAGTTTCTGTAATAATTTTGGCAAGTATATTGTCCATTGTATTGGGCTTTTTTGCCCCACTAACTACACTTTTACAGACCATCCCTGCTTGTATTACAGGTGGTGTTTCCTTAATTCTTTATGGTTTTATTGCTTCTAGTGGAGTTAAAATGCTAATTAAAGAAAAAATAGATTTTGGACAAACTAGAAATATTGTTATTGCATCAGTAATACTAGTTGCAGGAATTGGTGGCTTGGCTTTAGGCTTTGGTGGCTTTACAGGAGCTTACACCATTTCTATTTCTGCCACAGCTGTTGCTATGTTTTTAGGTATAATTATGAATTTGGTTTTACCTAAACCAAAAGAAAATAATGAGATAAAAGAAGTAGACGAGGTAGTCATAAAAGAATAATTATTTCCCCTTATCCAAAAATAAAGCGATAAGGGGAATTTTTATATTGAAAATAATTATGAATTTGTTAAAATAAGATAGAGTATCAAGAGTAAGGAAGGTGAAAATTATGAAAAAAATCATTTTAATTTTTCTTCTTTTTTTTGGAATTTTAATTTCTTGTGCAAAAGAAGAAGATAACATACGCTTTGAAATTTCTCCTACTATAGAAATAAGGCTAGAAGATTTTCATGAAGCCTATGATTTTAGTTCCTATGTGAAGGCATATCATAACGATGAGCTTATTCCTTATGCAGATTTACTCATTCAAATAGAAGATGAAGCTACTCCTACAATAGGAGAGTGTAATTTTATTGTTATATATAAGCTGAAGAATAAGGAATATAAAGAATCTTTCAAAGTCGAGTTCAAAAGTTCTTTAATTTCGATTAAAATGCATTATGGTTCTAAAGAGTCTTTTTATGAGTTAGAAAAGGGAAAAGCATTAGTTGATTTAGGTTTACCCTCTACATTCAAAACTGAGTTTGGAGAAGCTATGGAGATTAAAGGGTATTATAAGGATTCTTCTTATTTTCAACCTTTTGATAGCTTTAGTCCAATTTTAAATGATTTAGATATTTTTGCAAAATTATCCTTTACTTTTACATTTGAATCTCCTTCTATAGACGCCAATAAAATTTCAAGAGAAATGAATGAATATATTTTGAAATTAATGAGTACGACTATAGGATATCGTCCAAGCTGGAATCAAGAGGGCTTTAAAGGAAGGTGGAATTATATAGATGGTGTTTTTTTAAACTCTATCGTCAATTTATATAACGAAACGAACAACTCTATTTATAAGGATTTTTTCTTAAACTATATTGATTATTATATAGACGCAAATGGAAATTTTATTAATCCAGAAACTAAAGAGATTACGGGGTATCGATCTGGTGAGCTAGATAGTGTTTGTGAAAGTAAGATATTATTTGATGCTTTAACTATGAAAAGTGATTATAGATATCAACTTGCAATCCATAAAACCTATGAAGAGTTGCAGAAAATTTCTATCGCTAAAGGGACAGAAAATTATTCTCATAAGGAGACCTATCAAAATCAAATTTGGTTAGATGGGATGTACATGTATGTACCATTTTTAGCACGCTATGCTCAAATGATGAATGAAGCTAGCCTATTTGATTTAATAAAGCGTCAGTACATGTACATTAGGCAAAATATGTATGATGAAGTTAAAGGACTATATTATCATGGACATGATACTACTAAATCAATATTTTGGGCTGATTCTACTACAGGAAACAGTAAGAGCTTTTGGCTAAGATCCAATGGCTGGTTTATTGTATCCTTAGTAGACGTATTAGAATATTTTCCTAAGGGAGATCATAAGAATTATTTAACTGATTTATTAAAAGAAATTTTAGAAGGCATCATGCAATACAAGGATGAGCAGACCAATATGTTTTATCAATTGATTGACCAAGGAGCAACTGCATTTTTAGTAGAAGATAGCTACTGGAAAGGCTTAGGAAATGATGCATATGGTTATACTTCTGCAACTATAAAAAATTATTTAGAATCCTCTGGCTCCTCAATGATTGCTTATGCAACAATGAAAGCTGCAAGATTAGGCTATATCTCTTTAGATTATAAGGAAATTGGTACTAGAATATATGAAGGAATTTATGCACATAGTTTTAACAATGGCTGCTTAAATGATATCTGTATCACAGCTGGACTTGGACCAGAAAAGAATCCATATAGAGATGGCACTCCAGCATATTATTTGGCAGAACCAGTTGGAAGTAATGATGCTAAGGGTGTTGGACCATTTTTAATGGCATATATTGAATATGCTAAAGCCAAAAATCAATTGAAGTAAAATATTATTTTAAGATGAGATAGTTAAATATTGAAAAGGATATAAGCTTAAAGCATGTTTTTCTTATCAAATGATTAATTATGTACAAAAATAAAAAAAGGTTGCTTAATACATAGAGTTATGCTAAAATACTTATAGAAATATTTCCAAGTTATAGGGGAGTAGTTTGCTAGCAATAGTAGTTGGCCTACATCATGGGAAAATAACCCAGGTTCAACTTTAAAAAACGAGACTTATGCATATTATGAAATCATAATAGGTATAAGTCTTTTCTTTTTAGGAGGTAGTAAAAAATGTTGCCAAGCTTAGATATGTTACAATGGTGGAGTTGGATAGTTTGTATAATTTTACTTGTAACAGGAGTATATTTTTTAGTGAAATTTTCTGATCTTTTTGTGGATGCTTCATCATCTATTGCTAAAAGATTTCATATTTCAGAGATGATCATAGGATTAACTATCGTTGCATTCGGTACAAGCTTTCCCGAATTGGCAGTATCTGTATCGGATTCTATTAATTGCCTGTTAGAGGGTGGAAATGCTAATGTGGCTGTTGGAAATGTAGTAGGTTCTAATATTTGTAATTTGCTTGTTGTTTTAGGATTTAGTGCTATTTTTACACCAATCCTCATAAAAAAAACTGTAGGTAAGAAGGAGTATCCAATCCTTTTATTTGTTACTGCATTGCTAGTGATTTTTGGGTTATGCTTTAATTTTAAAAATGAATATGCTATTCTACGTTGGGAAGGTATAATTTTTGTAATCTTAATTCTTCTTTATGTTTTTTATTTGGTGTTAGATGCAAAAAGGATGATGAAGCAAGGATTAGATTTAGAAAAGAATGAGACGATAGTTCTATTGCCTACTTGGAAATCTATTTTATTTGTAATTATAGGTTTAATAGGTATTGCTGTTGGAGGAGAAGCAGTTGTATATGGATCAAAGCATATCGCAGTTGGAATTGGGGATTTGGCCCATTTAAATCATGATATGGTAGAATCTTTAGTAGGGCTGACTATTGTTGCAGTAGGAACCTCTTTGCCAGAGCTTGTGACAAGTATTGTTGCTGCAAAAAAAGGACAAAATGATATGGCACTAGGAAATGTAATAGGTTCTAATATTTTTAATATTTTGTTTGTATTAGGAATTTCTAGTACAATTAATCCTCTTATTGTTGGTAACCAAATTGTAGTGGATTTAACTGTAATGATGGTAGCCACCCTGTTAGTATTTGGATTTTGCTTTATTGGAAAAATTAATCGTAAAAGTGGTATACTTTTATTGAGCTGTTATGCAGGATATTTAATTTATCTAATTTGTCGGACGGTTATCTAAAAATGTGGGAATTTTTTTTGAATAGTATTCTTTTAGGGTTTGCTCTTACGATGGATGCATTTAGTGTCTCTATCGCTGATGGCTTAAATGAACCTAGAATGAAAAAGAAAAAGATGTTTTTTATTGCAGGAACCTTTGCATTCTTTCAATTTGCCATGCCATTGCTTGGTTGGGCATGTGTATATGCTCTTTTGGAAAAATTTAAAGCTTTTCAATATGCAGTTCCTTGGATTGCATTAATTTTGCTTTTCTTTATTGGTGGAAAAATGATTTATGAAAATATAAGAAGCAGAGGAAAAGAAGAACAAGCAACGATTGAAGGCAGAAGACTTACGTTTATTGCTTTACTCATTCAAGGGATTGCCACTTCAATTGATGCCTTATCTGTTGGCTTTACTATTGCTAATTATACTTGGAATATGGCTCTTTATGCCTGTCTATTAATTGCACTTGTCACTTTTATTTTTTGTATTATAGGAGTGTTTTTTGGTAAAAAAATATCTTCTAAATTTTCTTCCTATGCAGAGCTTTTAGGTGGAATCATCCTTATTGCTATTGGTTTAGAAATTTTTATCAGCAATATGATTGAATTATATATTTAAAATCAATAGCACTTATCTAAATGAAACTAGGCACTTTTAGTGTCATTTTTTTTATTTCTTTAAAATTTTTGCGACAATATATATTGAAAAACGAGTATAAAAATTATATAATTACATTGTTATTTTTTGTGTTTAGGAATTTCTAACTTAAAGTTTAGTAATTATAAACTATTGTAAGGGGTGTAAGGATGAATCTAGGAAATAGAATTAAAGAAAGAAGAACACTTCTAATGCTTACACAGGAGGAGCTAGCGAATCGTTGTGAGCTGACAAAGGGATACATATCGCAATTAGAAAATAATAAGGTCTCACCCTCTATAGAAACTTTAGAAATTATATTGGATGTTTTGGGTACAAATTTTTCAGATTTCTTTCACGAGGATAAAGAGGAAAGAATTATTTTTACTGAGGAAGAGCAGTATACCAAGGAATTTGAGGGCTATGAGCAAACATGGCTTGTGCCTACTTCTCAGGAGCATGCCTTAGAACCTATTTTAGTTGTTATATCTCCGCATAAAAATACAATCCATGATTATCCCCATCCAGGAGAAGAATTTGGTTATGTTATAGAGGGAGAAGTTATCGTTCATTATGGAAATATTAAAAGAATTTGTAAGCGAGGAGAATCGTTTTATATAACTACCAATTCCACGCATTACTTAGAAAATACGACAGATTATCCAGCAAAGCTTGTATGGGTATCTACGCCACCAAATTTTTAAAGGAGAGTAAGAAGTATGGCAAATAAACTAATTGAATTGAAAAATATTCATAAGGAATTTAATGGAAATGTTGTTATTGACGATTTTTCACTGTACATCAATGAAAATGAGTTTATTACTTTAGTTGGTCCGTCTGGCTGTGGGAAGACAACAATTTTGCGAATGATTGGGGGATTTGAAACTCCAGAGTATGGGCAGATTATTTTAGATGGTGTTACAATTAATAATATTCCTGCATATCAAAGACCAATCAATACAGTTTTCCAAAGATATGCGTTGTTTCCTCATTTAAATGTATTTGAGAATGTAGCCTTTGGACTTAAGAATTTTAGTAGGATTCTTTCCGATATAAAAAATAGTGTTGCTGCTAAATATGAGGAAGAAAGAACGAAGCTTTTACATAAATTGCAGGATAGCTCTGCAACTAAAGAGGAGAAGACAGAGACTAAAAATCGTTTAAAAGAAATAAAGAATCAAATCAAGCAGGAAACCAATATTGAAAAGAATAAACTGATAGAAGTAAAGCTTGAAGAAATAGAAAAAAAATATAATCCTATTTTAGAAGATTTAGATGCTCAAATTGATGTAGAATGGGAAAAGGATGATGAGGTTAAGGCAGCTAAAAAAAGAATAAAGGAAATAGAGGTTTTAATTGAAGAGCAGGTTGCACAAGGAGTTTCAAATTCAAAGGCTACTAAACCATTTGAAGCAGAATTGAAAAAATTAAAAAAGGTAGCTGTATGGAGTGAACTTGAGCGTTTAGAAGCTTTAAAAAAACAGACCTTAAAGGATAAGGCTTTAGAAATTAAATCTGCGAAATCTTTAATGCTAAATAAGAAGCAAATTCGAGAAAAGGTGCTTGAAGCCTTGAAAATGGTAAAATTAGAGGGCTATGAAGATCGTAGGATTGATAAAATGAGTGGTGGGCAGCAACAGAGAGTGGCAATTGCGAGAGCCATAGTCAATCGTCCTCGCATTCTACTTTTAGATGAATCTTTATCAGCCTTAGATTTAAAGCTTCGTCAGGAAATGCAATATGAATTAAAGGAGCTTCAAAGGAAGGTTGGTATCACATTTATTTTTGTTACCCATGATCAAGAGGAAGCTTTAACTATGTCAGACACCATAGTTGTAATGGATAAAGGTGTCATTCAGCAAATAGGAACACCTATGGATATTTATAATGAGCCAAAAAATCGTTTTGTTGCAAATTTTATTGGAGAATCAAATATAATTAGAGGAACGTATTTAGGGAATAAAATGGTTCGCTTTATGGAACAAGAGTTTGAATGTGTAGATGAAAATTTTAAGGTCGGTGAGGTATGTGATGTGGTAATCCGACCTGAAGATTTTGATCGCTTAGATCCAGCAAAGGCAAAGCTGATTGGAACAGTAACAGATATTGTATTTAAGGGAGTACATTTTGAAATCTGTGCTGATATTGGCGGGATGGAGTTTGTTATCCACGATTATGAAATTGCAAAGGTAGGAGATAAGATAGGACTTTCAGTAGATCCCTATGAAATTCATCTTATGAAGGTTTATGAATAATTTTAAAAAATACTCAATTCCTTATTTTGTATGGATAATTATCTTTACAGGCATTCCCTTATTATTAATGATTCTCTTTGCATTTTCTACGATTGAAACATTCTCTGTATATAGCTTTGATTTTACAGATTATGAATTTACGTTTCAAACCTTTTCAAAGTTAGCAGATATGGCATTTTTAAAGGCCTTTGGGAGAAGTATCTTTTATGCTGTTGTTGCAACAGTACTATGCATTCTCATAGGATATCCCATTGCATACTTTATTTCAAGTTCAAAATTCAAGCATAAATATTTAATTTTGCTTTTATTTATCATGCCTATGTGGACAAATATGCTTTTAAGAATCCAAACAATCAATAACTTATTATCCGAAAACAGCTTTCTTTCTAATGTGTTTCATATCTCAATAAATCTAACAGAATTTAAGTCATTAAAAATTATATTAGTTATGACGATAGTTTATCTACCATTTATGATTTTACCGATTTATACAGTTTTAGAAAAAATAGATAAATCCTATGTCGAGGCTTCTAATGATTTGGGTGCAAATCCTCAGAAAAGCTTTTTGAAAATTACATTACCCTTAAGTCTAAAGGGAGTAGTTTCAGGTGTAATGATGGTTTTCTTACCAGCGGCTATGGGATTTACTATTCCTCAAATTGTAACAAATGGAGATCCAAATTATCGCATGGTAGGACAACTGATAGAGCGCCAATTTAAATCCTCCCATACCTTCTTTAATATAGGAAGCTTATGGAGCCTCATTATCATCATTTTTGTATTGGGCTCTTTATATGTTATTTCTAAAATTGACGAGGAAGGAGAGACCTTACTATGATGGAAAATCGTATTAAAGTAGAAATTCCTACTTCTGTATTAGCTAAATCTATAGGCAAAAAAATAGCAATACTTATATTTTTTATTATGATATTAACCATTACCTATGTTCCTATTGTTGTTATTGTCTTAACCTCCTTTTCGACACATACTAGTGGGTATCAGATGCCAGGAGTCACAACCAAATGGTATGGCATGCTCATTACAAATAAGACACTATTCAAATCTATAGTTTTTACATTGGAAATCACGATTTTATCTACTATTATATCTACAATCTTTGGTACTTTTTCTGCGATAGGCATCAATGCCTTAAGTAGAAAAAGGAAAAAACAAATGATCATGCTGAATAATGTTCCAATTTTGAATGCAGATATAGTTACGGCAGCATTCTTATTGCTCATCTTTCAAGTGATATCTATTGTTTTACAGGTAAATCTAATCGCCCAATATGGAAAGCTTACAACATTGATAGCACATGTTTTATTTTCAACTCCATATGTAGTTCTTTCCGTACTTCCTAAACTTTCTAAGGACAATGACTTATTTGATGCTGCTTTAGATTTGGGATGTTCACCTAGAGAAGCTTTAGATAAGGTCATTTTACCTAATATAAAAACAGGTATCTTTTCAGGAGCCTTGCTTGCCTTTACTATGAGTATAGATGATTTTATTATTACCTACTTTGTCAGTGGAAGCCAACAAAATTTTTCTACATGGCTTTATGGAAATTTGAAACAACAGCGAAATGGACAATGGAATCAAGCCTGTGCATATAATACAATTTTAATGCTAATAACCTTTGTCGGTATTATTGTTTATCAAATCATTAAGAATCGAAAAAAGGAGGAACGCAAATGAAGAAACTATTAGGACTTCTAGCTTTGGGAATCATTGTCATAGTGTTTGTTTTCTCAGGAAGTGGAAAAGGTGCTGATCTTTTAATTCTAAACTGGGGAGATTATCTTTCAAGTGATGTCATTCATAGCTTTGAAGAAAAATATGGAGTTACAGTTAAAGAGGTTAATGTAGAATCCAATGAGCAAATGTATCAAAATATTTTAAATCAAAGTGCTGAATATGATTTGGTTGTTCCTTCTGATTACATGATTGACCAAATGAAAGAGGATGGTTTAATTTTGGAGTTGGACTATTCCTTATTAGAAAATTATGAAGAAAATATTTTTGTTCCAGAGTTGAAAATGCTAATGGACTCAAAGGATTGTGAGAACTATAGAAACTATTACATTCCTTATTTTTGGGGCTCCTTAGGAATCATGTATTCTAAGCGAAAGGCAGGTGTTGAGGAGGCAGTTTTAACGCATGGCTTTAAGGTGTTTTTTGAACAAAATCTTTTACCCCTTGGATCCACTGTGGGAATGTATAATGTTTCAAGAGATGCTTTAGCTGCAGCAGAATTATATTTAGGATATTCTTTAAATACTAAAGATAAAACTAAAATAGATGAATGCTTAAATTTATTAAAGAGAACTCATTTTGATTACTGGGGAACTGATGAATTAAAGAAGAATGTTTCTCAGGGGAATCTTGATGTTGCCTTAGTTTATTCTGGAGATTTCTTTGATGCCTATTATTCTGATGTAGAGGCAGAGCAATACCAAAATATAGAAAATTATAGTATTTATGCCCCTAAGGAGCATAATAATGTCTTTTTTGATGGACTTGCTATACCCGTAACCTCTACGAATCCAGATTTAGCATATAAAATGATTGATTATCTTTTGGAGTTTGACAATTCTTTAGAGAATACTAGCTTTGTAGGCTATTGTCCTACCTTAAATTCAGTATTTGAAAATGTTTTTTCCGATGAGGAATGGGAGGATATTGTTTCTATAGAAGCCTATAATCCATCTCTAATTATGAATTATCCAAATTCTGTTGCAGAGGTTTATTGTTTTCTTGGAAATGATATTTATGCCTATATCGAATCCTTATTTATAACTATAACTAGTTAAATCCCTCCAGTGAGGGATTTTTAACTCTAAAAAGCTTGTTCAAATTTTTAGAAATATCTATTCAAAAATAAAAGAATATGGTAGAATAAAAGAAAATTAGTTTGTCAATACTTCATAATATTTAGATAACTTTAGAAATATAAGGGGGGTGTTCTAGTGAAGAAGATAAAAAAGGATCATTCAAAATATATATATTATGTGATAGGCATTGGAGTTTTACTCTTATTTTTAATTATCCTAATTAGCTCCTTGCTAGATATAGGAGAAAAATTAAGAAGGATTTCTCCCTATGCAGAATATGGATTTTACGCACTTGTTGTTTTATTGACTTATTTAGGAATTATTCAGCCTATTATTATCATCGTGCGCTCTCCATCTTTGTCTATTGCAACTTCCTTAGACCAAAGTAATCCAAAAGCAGTTGCAATATATAAGAAGGTTGCAAAGAATATAGTGAAAAGTAATGAACTGCCAGAAGAGGAACGCATCCTTCTTACACAATATAAAAATAAAGAGGAATTGCTGTTCAATTTGCAATATGTCTTTGAAAGAACAGTAAAAAACCAGCTCAATCGTATTATTATTCATGATGCTAAAACGGTTATGATTTCTACTGCAATTTGTCAAAGTGCGCGATTTGATATGATTACAGTCTTTGCAGTAAATTTAAAAATGGTGAAGGAGCTTGTTGTACAATGTGGCTTTCGTCCCTCTATGAAAAACCTAAGCAAGCTAACCATTCAGGTTTTTGGAACAGCTTTGATAGCAGAAGGACTTGAAAATTTAAAGCTTGAGGATATCATGCCCAAAAGCTCCTTAGACTTTTTAAATAATATGCCCTATTTAGGTGTGGTTTTAGAAAGTGTACTTCAAGGAGCTGCAAATGCATTAATGACACTACGGATAGGCTGTGTATGTAGAAGATATTTATTTAGTGATGGGTCTGTAATTACAAAAGAGGATATTCGTAAACAGGCATACAAAGAGACATTAAAGCTTTTACCTATGGTGGTTGCTGATACTATTGCTTTTTTTCCAAAGCGTATTGTTAGATTTTTTACAAATCGTAAAAAAAGTAAAGAGGATGATGATTTGGCTACAGAATAAAAAGCCAGCTTTGTAGAGTATCCCTAAGTTACAACTAGAAACTTCTAGAATAGCTTAGGGATACAAAACTCTAGTGGCTTTTTTAATTGCTCTTTTTTTGAGTTTAATTGCTTTATAATCCGATGTTGCTGCAACCTTATCAAAAATACAGATGAGCCAACCTTCCTTTGTTGTAGGCGGAATTAACGTGAGTGGGAACATATGATGAGCCATATGTCTTTTTTCTCTTTTAGTAATATGATAAAGCTGCTGGGCATTTTTTACTGCCTTTTTGGGATGAAATAATCCATGGAGATGAACTCCATTTTTCTTATCATGCCAATCATAAAAATATAGGTCATGTAGTAATGCAGAACGAATAAGTTCATCATAATTGATTTTCCATTTATGCTTTACTGCATAGCAATAGGACATATAAGCAACCTTGATTACATGAGTATAAGTAGTAATATTTCCATGATGACGAAAATTTTTTAATTTTAAAAAGGGTTCTGTATAGATGATTTCATTTATGGTTTGAAAAAAGAAGTTTTGATTTTTTTCTAAAAGCTTATATTTTGTTCTCATGTTATTATTATACCTCTTTTTTGAAATTTGAAAAGAAAGATTTTATATTTTATTCCTTTGAACTAAGAAAAATAACCATATCTAATTCTTTTTATAAAAATAATGAAGAGGTTTTACATTTTTAAGATTTACTCGTATGAAAAGAATTTTTATTAAAAAACATCAGTTTTCTTTAACATGATAGGAAAAATGGCATAGTGTGAATTGACAATTTGTAATAGAAATGCTATACTATTAAAATGGAATTTAATCGTTTGGAGGCGTAAAATATGCAAAAAATAACATTAGAACAATTAGTTGCATTTTTAAAGGAACAAGGCTTTGTTTTTCAAGGGAGTGAGATTTACGGAGGCTTGGCAAATTCCTGGGATTATGGTCCTTTGGGAGTGGAATTAATCAACAATATTAAACAAGTTTGGTGGAAGAAATTTGTTAAAAATAACCGATATAATGTAGGTTTAGATTCTGCCATTTTAATGAATAAAGAGGTATGGGTTGCTTCAGGACATATCGGATCATTTAGTGATCCTTTAATTGATTGCAAGAAGTGTCATTCAAGATATCGTGCGGATAAGCTAATAGAAGACTATACTAAGGGCGAAAAAACAGGAGATGGAATGTCTAATGAGGAATTACTTGATTTTATTTACTCTCATAAAATTACTTGTCCTAGCTGTGGTGGCTTAGAATATACTGATATTCGAAAGTTTAATTTAATGTTTAAAACCCACCAAGGTGTTGTAGAGGACAATAAAAGTGAGGTTTATTTAAGACCTGAGACAGCACAGGGGATATTTGTAAATTTTAAAAATGTTTTAAGAGCATCTAGAAAAAAATTGCCTTTTGGTATTGGACAAATAGGAAAAAGCTTTAGAAATGAGATTACACCAGGTAATTTTATATTCCGTACTCGTGAATTTGAGCAGATGGAATTAGAATTCTTTTGTAAGCCTGGTACAGAATTAGAATGGTTCACTTACTGGCGTAAGTATTGTATGGATTTCCTATTGCAGTTAGGTGTAGATGAAAGTAAACTAAGATATCGTGATCATGATAAAGAGGAATTATCCTTTTATTCCAATGCGACAACCGATATAGAGTTTTTATTTCCTTGGGGCTTTGGTGAGCTTTGGGGAATTGCATCGCGAACAAATTACGATTTAAATGCACATCAAACACATTCTAAAGAAAATTTAGAATATCTAGATCCTGAAACAAATGAGCGTTATTTGCCATATGTCGTTGAGCCTTCTGTAGGTGTTGGTCGTATGCTTTTAGTCGTATTGTTTAGTGCTTATGATGAGGAAGTAAATGAGAAGCAGGAAAAAAGAATTGTTTTACGCTTAGCTCCTGTTTTGGCTCCTTATAAGGTGGCTGTATTACCATTAATAAAAAAGACACATGCCCAAAAGGCAAATGAAATATTTGAGCTTTTTAATGATCATTTTAGCACAGTTTATGATGAAACAGCTAATATTGGGAAACGCTATAGAAGACAGGATGCAATTGGTACACCATATTGTGTGACAGTTGATGATGAAACACTTGCTAATGGAGTTGTTACAGTTAGAGATAGAGATTCTATGGAACAAATTTCTCTTAAGATTGAAGAGGTTATACCTTATATTGAACAAAAGCTTAGATTTTAAAATTTTGTATATGGAGGGGACAAAATGCCAACACAAGAAGAAATTGATAAAATTGTTGAAAGCACAGATATGGTTGAGCTTGTGTCTCCTTATGTTAAATTATCTAAGCAGGGGAAAAGCTATAAAGGATTATGTCCTTTTCATGATGAAAATACACCCTCCTTTGTTGTATCACAGGAAAAACATTTAGCTCATTGTTTTGGCTGTGGAAAGGGTGGGAATCCTATTCGTTTTCTAATGGATATCAAGCGCATTTCCTTTATGGAAGCCTTAAGTGAGCTTGCTAAGAAAAATGGAATTCCTTTAAAAGAAGAATATATTCCCAAGCAAAAGCAGGATTTTTCCTTATTTTATGAAATGCTATCAGCATCTTCAAAATTTTATCATCAAAATTTAACACTAACACAGTCAGGAAAAGCCGCCTTAGATTATTTGTATCAGCGTGGTTTAGATGATGAAACCATAAAAGCCTTTGAAATTGGCTTAGCTCCAAAACAAAAGGATTCCTTATATAAGGTATTAAAGGAAGCAAATTATTTAGAATTTAATATGATAGAGCTAGGCTTAATAGAGCATAGTAATCAAGGCTATTATGATTTGTTTACTCGCAGAATTACGTTTCCTATTAAGGATGAGGATGGACATGTTGTCGGCTTTAGTGCAAGAATTTTTGCTAATCCTGATCCAAGTCAGCCTAAATATATTAATACAAAGGAAACCTTTCTTTATCATAAGGGAAATATATTGTATCATTTAGATGCAGCTAAAACAGAGATTCTTCGAAAAAAAAGATTTATTTTACATGAAGGGCAAATGGATGTTATTGCATCAACCATTTCTGGATTAAAGGAAAGTGTATGTACAATGGGTACTGCCTTGACCTTAGAACAGGCCCATGTCTTAAAACGGTATGCAAATCATGCTATCATTTGCTATGATGGCGATAAGGCAGGAATTAAGGCTTCCTTAAAGGCTATTCAAATATTTAAGCAGGCACAAATTCAAATTCATTTAGTTTTATTACCAGCTGGGATGGATCCAGATGATTATGTTAGAAGCCATGGAAGAGATGCTTATAAAGAATATTTTGAAGGTCATTTATTAGATGAACTAGAGTATCGCTTTGAAACCTCTTTTTTACAGATGGATTTAAAGGATAATACTGCTGTTGAAACGGTTAAGATGAATGTTTTTGGCTTAATTCAAAATATGTCAAGCCAGACAGCGAAGGAAAAATATTTAAAGCTTTTAGCTACAAAAATAGAGGGTTCATTTTCAGCTATTGTAAGAGATTATGAAAATTTTTCAAAGACTCAAGTAAATCAAGGCTATGAAGAGGATTTCTTTGATTCTCCAATTGAATTTCTTCCAGCAGACGAAAAAAAAAGAATCAGGAGCTATGAGCTTAGATTGTTTCTTTATGCGAGAAATTCTAAAGAGCGAGCCTTTCAAATAGACAAGAAGCTAGGAGATAGTATAGATGCGTTTTCAAAGAAAAATCAGGAGCTTTGGATTCAACTAATTAATGTCTACTATGCTAAGCATGATGTCTTTGACGATAGCTCCTTTTGTTCTATTTTAACTGAGGAACTAAAGGAAGCCTATTTACATAATTTTGATTTAATACGAGGTGCGATTGAACCATACACAGATGAGGATTTAGAATGTATTTTACAAAAGATGCATGAGGTTCACTTACAAATCTTAAATTATAATTTGACACAGCAAATTTTAAATACATCAGATATAGAACTAAAAAAAAATAAATTGGCAGAAAAATTTAGTAATAAAAAAAAGTCCATATTAAACAAGAGGAGGTAACACTATGGAATTTGAACAGGTATTAAAAGAGTTATTAGAACAAGGGAAGAAAAATGGAATTGTTTCTTCTAAGGATATTATTAAATATTATTCTTTAGAATCAGAGGAATATGATAATATTGTAAAGGCTTTAGAAAAAGAAGAAATCAATATTGAAGAAGATTTAGTATTTGATGATTTTGATGTAAAGGAACCAATTTCATTGAATGATATTGAAGAAATTGATGTATCAACCTTTGATCAATTGCCTGCTTCAGTGAAGGTGGATGATCCTGTAAGAATGTATCTTAAGGATATAGGTAAAATCCCTCTTTTGTCTTTGGAGGAAGAAACCATTTATGCTCGTGAGGTAGTAGATGGTCGCGCTGCTAAGGCACGTTTAGCAGAAATTGAGGCTGATGATCAAAATACGATTTCTGTTGAAGAATATGAAAAGCTTTTAGAAATTAGTGATGCTGCAGATGAGGCAAAGGATAAGCTTGTTAATGCTAACCTAAGATTAGTAGTTTCTATTGCGAAAAGATATCTAGGTAGAGGCCTTCAATTCTTGGATTTAATTCAAGAGGGGAATATGGGGTTGATCAAAGCAGTGGATAAATTTGATCATCAAAAGGGATTTAAATTTTCTACGTATGCTACTTGGTGGATTAGACAGGCCATTACTAGAGCTGTTGCAGATCAAGCAAGAACAATTAGAATTCCTGTTCATATGGTGGAGACCATTAATAAGTTAGTGAGAATACAACGTCAGCTTGTTCAGGAGTTATCTAGAGAGCCATCTCCTCAAGAGGTTGCAGAGCGAATGGGAATATCTGTTGAAAAGGTTCAACAAATTCAGAAGATAGCGCAGGAGCCTATCTCATTAGAGTCTCCTGTTGGAGAAGAAGAAGATTCTAATTTAGGAGATTTTATATCTGATCCTCATGCCCTTGACCCTTATGAATATACAGCAAAAATGAAGCTACGTGAAGAGCTAGATGATGTTTTAGGAACACTAACGGATCGTGAAGAGCGTGTACTAAGATTACGCTTTGGATTAGTTGATGGTAGACAAAGAACGCTTGAAGAGGTAGGAAAAGAATTTAATGTAACAAGAGAGCGTATTCGTCAAATTGAAGCTAAGGCACTTCGCAAGCTAAAGCATCCTTCTCGTAGTCGTAAGCTAAAGGATTTCATGACTAAGCACTAATATGGAACGATTAAAGAAAATAGCTTCCTATACAAAAGGAAGCAGGGTTGTCTGTGATATAGGCTGTGACCATGCTTATGCCTTGATATTTGCAATTAAGGAATATGATGTTTCCTGCGGATTTGCTGTAGATATTGCAGAGGGTCCCTTAAAGAATGCTTTAAAAATGATTGAGCAAGCAAAGCTAGAAGATAAAATAAAGACCATCCAATCGGATGGCTTTACTGCTTTAAACAAGGATATGTTTGATACAGCTATCATTGCAGGTATGGGGGGAATTCTCATGTGTTCTATTCTTGCGCAAGGATTAGAAAAAATAAGGGATAAGACTTTAATCCTAGAGGCGAATCAGGACACAAGTAAGGTTAGAGAATTTTTAGCTTCTCATGATTTTAAAATTGTAGAGGAAACGGCTTTAATAGAAGAGGATAAATATTATGAAATCTTAGTTGCAAAGCCAGGACATGCCTCTTATAATCCTTATGATATAGCGTATGGACCTATAATAAGAAAAACCAAACCAGAAGACTTTTTAAAGCATTATCAAAAAAAGATTGAACAGTTAACTTCTATCTTAAAGCAAGTAAAAAATATTACCAAAAAACAAGAAAAATTGAAAGAATTTTTTGAAATAAATTTTTTATTGGAGTGTAAAAGTATGGAACAAGAATATATTTTAAATACTAAAAATTATTATCGAACCTATTTTTTAGATGAGATAAAAAGACCCACGATTTTAATTGTTCCAGGCGGAGCATATAAATATACCTCGCCAAGAGAGTCTGAGCCTGTTGCACAAGAATTTTTAAAGCGTGGATATCATGCTGTTATCATAAATTATCGCGAAGTTCCTGAGGAAAGCTATCCACTATTTGGAAAATATATAGCACAGACCATCCAACTGGTGCGTAAAGATCCACGAGTTGGCAAGCTTATAGGTTTAGGATTTTCTGCAGGAGGTCATTGTATTTTAGAGCTATGTCTTCATCATAAGGATTATCAAATTTCGCAATTAGATTTATTAATGCTGGGGTATCCAGTCATTTCTAGTCAAAAAGAAATAGCACATATGGAAAGTTTTAAGCATCTTTTAAAGCATCAGGAAGCTGATTCTAATTTGCGAAAGTACCTTTCTTTAGAGAAAGAAGTTACAAAAGAGAATGCAGTGGATTTATTTTTGTGGGGAACAGTTTCAGATGCCTCTGTATCTGTAATGAATTCTTTAAAGCTAATTGAAGCGTATCACTCTGTAGGAGGCAATGTTGAGTATCATCTATTTCCATTTGGAGGGCATGGTTTATCTGTTGCTAATGCGTATTCTAGTGAGGGAGATAAAGAAAAGGAAAGCGCGTATATTGCAAGATGGGTGGACTTTGCTGATGTTTGGATAAAAGAAAAGCTTAAGTAAATTCTTAATATTATAGGAGGAGATATAGTATTATGATTGAAATAATAAATGCTGGCAAAACATATAAAACTAAGGCAGAAGAAAAGGTTGCCTTAAAAAATATTAATTTAAATTTTAAAAATCAGGGTCTTGTAATTATTACAGGTGAATCGGGAAGTGGAAAAACAACTCTTATGAACTGTATCTCTGGTTTAGATAATTTTACAGAAGGTAGTATTTCTGGTATTTCCAGAATGGATGTAGCGTTTGTTTTTCAAGACTACCAGTTGATTGAGGACTTAAGTATTCGCGATAATCTTACGATAGGTATGCCAGTATCTAATGAAGAAATTCATAAGGTGTTATTACAGGTTAATTTAGAGGATATAGACCTTAATAAAAAAATATGTCATTTGAGTGGTGGTCAAAAGCAAAGAGTAAGTATTGCAAGAGCATTACTATTAAATCGTAGAGTCATCATTTGTGATGAGCCTACAGGAAATTTAGATAAAAAAACTGGAACACAAATTGTACAGGTATTATCTACAATTTCTAAAGAAAAGCTTGTCATTGTGGTCACTCACAATCGCAGTATTTTTGTAGAATATGCGGATGAGTTTATTCATTTACAGGATGGAATGATTCAGTCTATAGAAGGGGAAGGAACAAAGGAAATAGAGCTTATACCTCTGCCACCAACTCAGCTACAGTTGTCTTGGAAAAAGGCGATTTCGATTTCATGGAAACGAATAAGAAAATACAAAGGTCGCTTTGTTATGAATTGTATTCTTTTATTTATAAGCTTTCTTGTATTTATTACGAGTATCCTTTTTATTGGCAATAATCCATATTATGTATATACAAAATATATGGAGTACTATGATATTAATCACATTGATTTTTATTATGAAAGAATGCTAGATGAGTTTGCCCCTGATCCTAATAGAATACAATATAGTACAAATTATATAGAAAAAAAATTTAAGAATAAGGATTTTTATGGAGAGAGAAATATCTCCTTAGCTCATAAGCCTACAGCAGACTTAAGGAATATTTTTTATAAGGATACTTACTTTAGCCTAACTTCAATATATATTACAGATTACTTCAGCAATGATTCTTTAGAGGAGTTAGAGGATTGTACGATTGCAATTTCAGAGGTAGTAGCTAAAAGCCTGTTTGGGAATGAAGATCCCTTGGGAAAAATAGTAACTATAAATAGAGCACCTTGTGTCATAAGTAAAATCATTCCAGTAGATTTATCCCGTTTTGATTTTATTGCAAAAAGGTTTCATTTAAAAGATGAACTAAGTAACTTTATGTATTGTAATCAATATACCTTTGCTTATCTTAGTACCTATGGGAGCCTTTTTTTAGAGGCTAGACTGCAAAAGGATATTTTAGGAAATAGCTATGTCTATAAGGATCAAAATAATCTTCTTAAGGAAAATGAAATTATTCTTCCTAAAGAATCTCTTGCGCATAGAACAGAATTTCCTTTAGCCCCTGAAGAATATTTGGGAAAAGAAATTATAATTCCTATGAACATTTCTAATAAAATAGAATACATACCTTTTCTTTTAAAAGCATTCGGAAATGAGGCTACTATTTCTAAGAAAAAATTTTTTGATATTGGAATGTATGAGTATGATGCTTATGCCCAGTCTAATGGAAAATATGGTGTATCTTATCAGGTATTTCCTTCAAAGGAAAAATGTAAGGAACTAGATAGTAAGGGTTATACCATGACCTGTTATTTAAGTAAAGAGCTTAAGGAAACCCATCATTATGTGGAGTCAAGAAGTAAGATTCTAACCTTTTCTTGTTTAGGTGCAGTCGTAATCATATTTTTATTTAATATATTTTTGGTATTAGGAGCTACTGAATCCAAGCAAAGAGAGGTTGGAATTTTATGCTCCATGGGTTTTAAAATGAGAAGTATTTTTAAATTATTTATTTTTGAAAGTACTTTGCCATTATTTACATCTGTAATTGTATCCTTATGTGCTGTACCTTTTCTTTTATTAAATATTAATTATCATAGTGAATTTATAAAACTACCATTTTTATATTTTAATTTTTGGTTTGTTATTTTGCTTATTTGTTTATCATGCTTTTTATTTGGCATTTATTTCTTATATTTATATCTTAACTATAGGAGAAAAACAACTATCGAATTAGTATATGAAAAATAATTAAGTTTCGACAAAATTTTCAGAGAAAATAAGATAATATTAGACCATAAACGTCAAATGAATAAAATGAATAGAATTTTATAAAGATAAAAGAAAATGTTGGTTAGAAAATTTTCAAATCTTAAAATTGTATTTCAGATTATTTCTTTTATGTTTTACTGACATGGGGAGCAGAATAATATGATTGAAATAAAAGATGGTAGAAAAATATATACAAGCGAAGCAGAAGAAAAGCTAGCCTTAGATAATATTACTTTAGACCTTAAGTCTAGAGGGTTAGTCTTAATTACTGGAGAATCTGGCTGTGGCAAGACAACCTTATTAAACTGCCTATCAGGCTTAGATGCGTTTACAGATGGGGATGTAAAAGGAGTTAATTTAAAGCACGCTTCCTTTATTTTTCAAGATTATCAGTTAATTGAAAATATAAGTATAAGAAAAAATTTAACTTTAGGCAGAGTAATAGAGGAGGAAGAACTTCTTGAGCTTTTAAAAAAAGTGAATTTAGAAAATGAAAATTTAGATAAAAAAATTTATAATTTAAGTGGTGGTCAAAAGCAAAGAGTTGCGATAGCAAGAGCCTTGCTCTTAGATAAAGCTATCCTTTTTGCAGATGAGCCAACAGGAAATTTGGACTCAGATAATTCCAAACGAATTGCTGAGCTATTAAAAGAATTATCTAAGTCTAAATTAGTAATTGTAGTTTCTCATGATAAAAATTTATTTTTACCCTTTGCAGATGAAACTATAATTTTAGAGGATGGAGAAATTATAAAAATAGAGGGTAGCACCTATGAAGGATTAAGGAATATACAGGAAGATGAGAATTGTAGTTTAACACTCTCTTGGATGCAAGCTATGCGTATGAACCTGAGCAGTATAAAAAAGTATTTTTTAAAATTTTTTCTTAGTGTTTCCTTACAGTTAGTCGTCCTATTATCCTTTATTTTTATGCTTGTATTTCTTACCAATGAGCCCTATTTTACCTATCAAGAAAGCTTTAGAAAAAATGATTTCTCACAAATTGATTTTTTTCAAAAACGAAATAATGAAAAATTACCTGTTATGGAATTTTATAATAGCTTTCAGGAAAATAAGAAAATATCACTGGTAATAGGAATTGATGATAGTCGTGTAGAAAATATAATTATGCTAGGCGATCGTGGAGGAGGAACTGTGCATAGGGTTTATCTGACGGATTTTTTTCAAAATCCATTAGATATATCTCTAAAGGATAACGAGATTGTTATAACTGACTATATGGCAGAGATTATCTCTTTTACGCCTAAAAATTTAACTGGAAATACAGTGAAAATTAATGGTACTGTGTGTAAGATTGTTAAAATAATCTCAACAGAATACGATGAGGATAAAAAAACGCCAAGTCTAAGGGATTATATTAGACAATTTTCCTATATTTATTGTAATAGTACAACCTTTAAAAAAATTAAAGCCTCTAAAGCAACTGAGGAAATTACATTATATAATGGATGGCGTGGTAAGAAAAATGAGAAATTGAAGGATAATGAAATTATTTTATCCTATTATATCTTTAATAATTTACATTTAACAGGAGATAGAAAGAGCTATATTGGTAAGCCTATATCTTTAGATTTTGTTTATTTTGATGAGGTAGAAAAGAAAGAAAGGATAGATACAATAAATTTCATTATTAAAGATTTTGATTATCTTTTTCACACTTCTAATGAAATATTTGAACGAATTAAATATTATGTAGATTGCTTTCCTTCTAATAATTTAGGTATTTCGTATCAAAAGATTAGAAGAGAAGAAATTATAGAGCTTGAGGCTTTAGGGTTTATTCATTATTCTTATTTGAGTGAAGCTTTGAAAAAAACCTTACCTTTAGTTAAAGAGAATATAAAGCCTTGTATCTATATATTCGTTTTTGCCTCTTTTATAAATTTATTATATTATGGATCTTTAGCAAGTGCTTCGGTAAAGTCTAAAAAAAGGGAGATAGGAATCTTAAATTCTATGGGGTATACCAAAAGAAGTACGTATAGAATTGTTTTAGGAGACACTCTGTTTTTTCTCCTTTGTTCAATAGGCCTAATTACTATAATTACTCCCCTATTTATCTTGATAATGAATAATTTTATCTATCATGTTGATGTTTTATATTTTCATTATATTTATTTGCTTTTTCTTCCCCTTCTTGCAATGCTGCTTTTTGGACTCTATAGTTTGTTTTGTCATAAGATTATAAGAAAGAAATCAATCATTCAATTGGTTTATGAAAAATAAAGAAAAGACCATCCTAAGTAAAGTGAGTTCACTCTCGGATGGTCTTTTTATAGTATTACATATTTTTTAAGAATGCTTTGTAGGCTAAGTAGGCTTCGTATACATCTACTTTAGAAACAATTTCCATTGGTGAATGCATGGATAGAACAGGAACACCAGCGTCAATTACATTCATGTTGTAATTGGCAAGAATATAGGCAATAGTGCCTCCCCCACCTTGATCAACACGACCAAGCTCAGAGGTTTGATAGCAAATTTCTTCCTTATCCATGATGTTTCTTAATTTAGCAATAAATTCTGGTTGGGCATCATTACAGCCACTCTTTCCTCTAGAGCCTGTATATTTGTTAAAACAAATGCCTTTTCCTAAAAATGCTGAATTTTTTCTTTCCATTACAGATGGATAAAGAGGATCTAAGCCGGCTGATACATCGCTAGAAAGCATATAGGAGTTTGCCAATGCTTTTCTTAATTTTAAATCTGTATAGGCTTCCGTTAAAGATATCATTTCAGCTATAACATTTTCAAACCACATAGAAGAAGCACCAGTAGCACCAATAGATCCAACCTCTTCCTTATCAACTAGGACTGCACATGTTGTTTTTGTACATTTTGGTGTGTCTAAAACAGCTCTTAGGGAAGTATATGCACAAACTCTGTCGTCGTGCCCATACCCAGCAATCATAGAGCGGTCTAAACCAAAATCTCTAGCTAGACCAGCAGGAACGACCTCTATTTCTGCAGAAACAAAATCCTCTTCCTCTATATTATATTTATCCTTTAATAATTTTAAAATAGCCTTTTTAGATGGCTCCTTATCTTCATCCTCTAAGGGGATAGAGCCAATCAAAATATCTAATCCCTCTCCTTCGATTACTTTAGAAGCAGTCTTTTGTAGCTTTTCTCCAGATAAGTGAATTAAAAGATCTGTTATGCCTACTACTGGATCATTTGGGGCATCTCCTATCGCTATAGAAATAGAAGTACCATCCTTTTTAACGACAACACCATATAGGGCTAAAGGAATGGAAACCCATTGATATTTAATGATTCCCCCATAATAATGTGTATCTAAATAAGTAAAGGTTTCATTTTCATAAAGTGGATTTTGTTTTAGATCCATTCTAGGTGAATCTATATGTGCACCTAAAATAGATAGCCCCTCTGTTAGTGGCTTATCTCCAATAACAAATGCAGCCAAATTCTTATTATGATTTACAGCATAAACCTTATCTCCAGGTTTAAGTTCTTTTACATCCTTTAGTTCCTTAAATCCTGCCTCTTTACATAGTTTAATGCCCTCTTCAACACATAAACGCTCAGTTTTTCCTTTACTAATAAATTCCTTATAGTTTTCAGCAAAGGTATTCACCTGCTTTTCTTGTGTTTTATATTTTTTCCAAATATATTCTTGATACATAATTTTTCCCTCCATTGGCATTTATTTTACCATATTTTAGGTAGAATGAAAAGTATAAAACAAAAATGATAAACATATAATGGGTTAGGTGATTTGCAAATGATCAACATAATATTTGTAGGTATTTTTTTATTAGGTATGATTTATGCTTGCTTAACTGGAAGAGTGGCAATTGTAGTAGAAGTAATGTTAGAAACACCAAAAAATGCTTTATTCTTATTTGCTGATATCTATGCATTATTGATTTTTTGGGGAGGCATGCTAGAAATCTGTAAAAGAAGTGGATTATTGCAAGTGATTACAACATACATTTCCTTTTTATTACATCCTCTTTTTAAAAAGCTTGATCGAAAAAGTGAAGCTATGCAATACATTTCTTTGAACTTAGTTGCCAATCTAATGTCTATGGGTTCAGCTGCAACTCCTTTTGGATTAAAGGCTATGAAAGAATTAGATGATTTAAATGGTAATTCTAAGGTTGCCTCTGATGAAATGATAACCTTCCTTTTGATAAATACCTCTGGCTTATGCTTGATTCCTACAATCTTAATTTCATTAAGAAAGGAATATGGGAGTGCAAATCCTGTAAGTATCATTCCTTATGTCTTAATTATATCTACAATAACAACAATATTTTCTATAGTAATGGATCGGTTGGTGAGAAAATTTGGAAAACATTAGCTATTATTTTATTGTAGGCTTTATATTACTTATTCTTGTCTTTGGTGTTGTAAAAAAAACAAATGTTTATGATTCCTTTATTGATGGAGCTGTGTATCAAATGAAAGAAGGAATTTCTATATTTCCTTATCTTTTATGTATGCTAGTAGCTGTAAATGTATTTAAGGCAAGTGGCATTTTAAATGATTTGATTCGAATGAATCATATTCCTAAGGAATTGTTTATACAAGGTGCTTTTCGTCCTGCCTCCTCCCATGCGAGTATGTCCATCATGCTACAAATATTTAAGGAGTATGGTGTTGATAGTAAGGCTGGAAGAGCCTCTGCCATTTTACAAGGTGGAAGTGATACTACAGTATATGTTATGGGCTTATATTTTGGTAGTATAGGGATTAAGAAAACAAGACATGCATATGTAGTTGGTTTAATTAGTGATTGTGTTTGCTTTTTATGCTGTGTTGTATTATTTTTATATTTTTTAAACGATTAAAAATTAAAATTATGGATATGAATGGCTTCTTCAGATATATTTAAATTTAAATTTTCTTGTAAAATTCCTAGGTATTCATTTGTATTTAAAGGTCCAGATTGCTGATAATAGATTTTTAAAAAAGCTAAAATACATAATTTAAATAAAGAAATTTCCGCAAGTGCTTCTGATTGCTTGATAAAAAAATCGACAAAGCTAATGCAATTTGTAAGCAGTATTTCCTTAGATGTAGCTTTCCAGCTTAATCCTGTATGTGGTATATCCTGTATCACTTTTATAAATTCTTTAGAAGTCATGAGAGCATAAAGCTCCATAGTCAATTCCTCAAAGGTTGCGCCCAATGCTTTATAGGCTAGAAACTCAAAAAGGATATGCTCTATTGTACTTAATAATATATATTCAGGCTTTTGATTTTTATAAAATAGCTCCTGTTCTTCTAAATTAGAGGTTGTTTTAAACCAAAAGCTCTTTTTTTCTTCCCAAAAGTTTGGATAAATAAAATGTTCATGATGTTCTTTTGTTTGTACTAATATTTGATTTAGAGTTATGACCTTATCAGAAAGCTCTAAATACATTAAATTTAATAATTCTTCATGTAAAAGTAAATCAGGAATTTCTATTTTTTTTAAAAGCTCCTTTTTATATAATTTTCCAGATATGAAAGGCATAACTAGAAATTTATAACGCAAGGATAGTTTTTCATGTTCCTTTTTGGTTTGGTAGCTAGAGGTTGGAAGATAGCCTTTATGATAAGGATGAACAAAACTTCCGATGACGAGATCAGCCTCATTTGTTTCTATAGCGTCTAAAAGTATTTCACAGGTGTAGCAATTGATTTCATCTGTTGGTAGAACAAACAATAAATATTCTCCAGTTGCGATAGATATCGCCTCCATTCTTAACTGAGCTAAGGAGGTTTTTTTTCTACAGATAATTTTAGAGTTAGAAAAATGGCTTAATTTCTTTTTTGCAATAGATATTGTATCATCTGTAGATTCACAATCTAGCATAAGAATTTCGGTATTTTTTAAGGTTTGTTGTGTTAATTTTTCCAAACAAGGTTCCAATGTTTGGCCTGCATTTTTTGTGATAAGAATAATTGATATTTTCTTCATATTTTTTTACACCTCTTTATGATTTTTAATTATAAAAAATTTGACCTATCTTAGTCAATACTCCACTATTACTTTCCCTTTTATACTGAAAATTTTATATTATTTAGTTGTATTTCGTAATTTTTTTTGATACAATCTTTAAAGGTGATTGTCGTGATAGATAATAAGGAAAGGCTTCAAAAGGCAATGGCTTCCTGTGGTGTTGCCTCAAGAAGAAAATGTGAAGAACTTATAGTAGCTGGAAGAGTTAAAGTTAATGGTAATAAAGTAACAGAATTAGGATTTAAGGTTTCTAAGCGGGATGATATTGAAGTAGATGGAAAACTCCTACAAAAGGAAGAACTCGTTTATTTAGTTATGTATAAGCCTACGGGGTATTTGACTGCAGTAAGCGATAAATTAGGAAGAAGACTCGTTATGGATTTACTACCTAAGGAGCTTTTAAAAACGCATCGCCTCTTCCCTGTTGGAAGATTAGATTATGACACTTCTGGAGTGCTGTTGATTACAAATGATGGGGAATTATCGTATCGATTGACGCGCTCTAGTAAAGAAATTGAAAAGGTATATCAGGTTCGCGTGGATGGAATTCTCACACAGGATGCTGTGAATCAGCTGATGCGTGGAGTCCTTTTAGATGGAAAGATGACAAAAAGAGCAAAAGTGGATATTATTTCTTTAGATAGAAAAAATAATTCAAGCTTAATAAGTCTTACGATTACGGAAGGAAGAAATCGTCAAGTTCGTAGAATGTGTGAAGCTATTGGCTTTCCAGTAAAAAAACTTAAGAGGACCTCCTTTGGTGGAGTTAATCTAGATGGATTAGCTATGGGAGAGACTCGAGTACTGAAGCCACATGAAATAAAAGTATTATATAGCTTATAATTGAAAATAGATAAATTATGTGATATAATACTTTAGATTGTTTAAGAGGGATATAGCATGAGAAATTTTGTAGTCGCCTTAGATGGTCCTGCTGGTAGTGGGAAATCCTCTATTTCTAAGCTTGTAGCAAAGAAGTTAGGGTTTACGCATATTGATACAGGTGCAATGTATCGAGCAGTTACCCTAGAGGCTTTAAGAAGACAAGTGAATTTAGAAGATGAAAGCTCCTATGAATTTTTAAAGGACACATCAATCATTTATCAAAACAACATCATCTATTTAAACGGTGAAAATGTTTCAGAGGAAATCCGCAGCAATGAGGTAACGAAGAACGTTTCTACTTGTTGTAAATTTGGGTATGTTAGAGAGCTAATGGTGACTTATCAAAGAGAATCTGCGAAAAAGGGAAGAGTTCTCATGGATGGAAGAGACATTGGAACTGTAGTGTTACCGCATGCAGATTTAAAAATTTTTTTAACAGCTACTGCTGAGGAACGAGCAAAAAGACGTTGTGCAGAGCTAAAGGATAAAGGTGCTATAGTTACCTATGAAAGTGTTTTAGAGGATATCCAATTAAGAGATTATAAGGATTCTCATCGTGAGATTGCCCCATTAAAACAAGCAGAGGATGCTATTCCCATAGACACAACTCATTTAACAATGGATGAGGTTGCAAATAAAATTATAGAATTAATCAATGAGAGGTTAGGAAGTATGGAAGACATTAAAATGGAAGATTTAAATTTACCTAAGAAGCTAAGAATAGGAGATCAAGTGGTTGGAACTGTAGTGACTATTACAGATAAGACGATTTATCTTGATATTCATCAGTTTACAGAAGGAACTATGCATTTAGATCATTATACAAAGGATAAGAGCGTTGAAAGCTTTAAGGGCTTAGTAAATATTGGTGATGAGATTGAATGCCAGGTTGCTAGAGTTAATGAAGAGAATATTTATCTTTCTCGTTTAAGTCAGTTATCTAAGCTAGCCTTTCAAAAGGTTGTAGAAGCAAAAGAGAAGGAGCAAGTTATTGAGGTAGTTGTGACGAAAGCTGTTCCTAATAAGGGATATAATGTTAGCTTTGAGGGAAATAGTTTATTTATGCCTTTAAGCCAATCTCCTGCCGAGGTTCAAATTAAGCAAAAGCTAGAGGTACGTGTAATTGAAGTAAATGAAGCTAGAAAGAATGCTATTGTTTCTCGTCGAGTTATTGAAAGAGAAAATTATGCTAAAGCGAAGCAAGAGGAATTTGATGCTATAGAGGTAGGACAGACATTAAAAGGAACTATTGCTAAGGTTGAAAAATTTGGTTTGTTTATTCGCTTTGCCTATAATCAAGGTTTATTAAGAATTAATCAGTATGATCATACCTTTACAAATGATATTACTGCTGTAGCTAAGGTTGGAGATGAAATAGAGGTAAAGGTTCTTTCTAAAGAAAATGGGAAGCTAGTTTTATCTCGTAAAGCATTATTAGATACACCTTATGAGGCTTATGCAAAAACTGTAAAGGTTGGACAAACCGTTAAAGGAAAAGTAGTGAATAAGCTTCCATTTGGTTTATTGCTTGAATTAGCACCAAATGTAAAGGGCTTGTTACATCAATCTGAATATTCTCATAATCCTAATGATAACTTTAATGCATTTGTTATCATTGGAGATGAAGTTGAATGTGCTATTTTAGCCTTAGACCCAACAAAAGAAAAGGTATCCTTATCTCGCAAGGCCTTAATGGATAATCCATGGAAGCGTGTAACAGCTAAATATGGAGATATTGTTGAGGTTAAAGTTACTGAGGTATTAGATAATGGACTACAGGTAGAAACTCTTGGAGTTGATGGCTTTGTTCCAGCAAGTGAGGCTTTAACAGATTCTCAAAATGGATCTGTAAAGGATTATTTCCATGTGGGAGATACTGCACAAGCTGAAATTATTGATATTAAGCCTCAAGAATGGCGTTTAAGATTATCTATACGTAAGCTTGCAACTTTAGAGGAGCGTAAATCCTTTGAGAAATATCTTGAGGAAGAGGATGCTACAGTAACCTTAGGTGATGTATATAAGGATGTATTAAAAAAATAAATTAACAAGGATTTGGTGGTGTATACTATGTTGCCAAAAGTAGCGATTGTTGGTCGACCAAATGTAGGAAAATCGACGTTGTTTAATCGAATTATTGGCTCTAGATTATCCATTACTGATGATCAACCAGGGGTAACTCGCGATCGAATTTATGCCAAAGCCAGCTGGCTATCTAAGGAATTTTTTCTCATAGATACTGGTGGTATTGAATTGGGAGATGCCCCTTTTTTAACTGAGATAAAGGCTCAAGCAGAAATTGCAATGGAAGAAGCAGATGTCATTATTTTTTTGACAGATTGCCGTAACGGTGTTACAACAGATGATACCTATATTGCAAAGCTACTCTATCAAACGAATAAACCAGTTATTCTTGCAGTTAATAAGGTGGACGATCAGAAGTTTAAGGAAAATATCTATGAATTTTATGCCTTAGGCTTTGGAGATCCTATTGCAGTTTCCTCTTCGCATGGAATTGGTACGGGTAATCTTCTAGATCAAGTGATATCCTTCTTTCCTACTAAGAAGGAAGAATATAAGGATAAGGCTATTCACTTTTCTTTAGTTGGAAGACCAAATGTGGGTAAATCCAGCTTAACGAATTGTTTATTAAATGATAATCGTGTCATTGTTTCTCCTATTGCAGGAACAACTAGAGATACGATTGATACTCGCTTTAAAGCATATAATCAAGAATTTGTAGTAATAGATACAGCAGGCTTGAAAAAACGCGGTAAGGTTTATGAAAATGTTGAAAAATATTCTGTGATTCGTAGTGTTGATGCTATAGGAAGAAGTGATATTGTTTTACTTGTATTGGATGCTTCAACAGGTATTTTAGAACAGGATACTCATGTAGGACAATATATTGAGGAAATGAATCGTCCTTGTATAATCGTTGTTAATAAGTGGGATTTAGTAGATAAGGATTCGAAAACAATGCAACACTTTACAGAGGATGTGCGCAAGGCATTTAAGTACTTAGATTATGCACCTATCGTCTTTTTATCAGCTTTAGATAATAAGCGCGTTCATACCTTATTTCCAGCGATATTACAAGCATATGATGCTCAGCAGAGAAGAATTTCTACTTCTGTATTAAATGATGTGATTAATGATGCAGTTGCTATGTTTCCACCTAGTGAGTTTAATGGTGGAAAGATTAAGATATATTATAGTTCACAGGTAGGAATAAATCCGCCTACATTTGCCTTTTTTGTAAATGAACCAAAATATTTACACTTTTCCTATCATCGGTATCTAGAAAATCAAATTCGTAAAAATTTTGATTTTTTTGGTACACCAATTAAATTTGAGTTTAGAAAGAGGGATTAACAATGAAGATTTCCTGTATTGGTGGTGGCGCTTGGGGGACAACATTAGCTCAGGTGCTATGTGATAATCATCATGATGTTTTAGTTCGAGATATCAACCCAGTTTTTGTTGAAAAAATCAATAAGGAGCATACGCATCCATTCTTTGATACCACACTTCCCTTGGGTGTACAAGCAACGTTAAGCTTAGAGGAAACTGTTGAGTTTTCAGACATAATTTTATTAGGTGTTCCCACAAAGGTGACTAGAATGGTACTTCATGAAATTAATCATCTTTTAAAACAGCCAGCACTATTTATCAATGTAAGTAAGGGAATTGAGCCTAATACCTCCTATTGTGTAAGCCAAATTGTTAAGGAAGAAATTTCTGAAAAGTATTTAAAGGGGTATGTGAATCTTTCAGGTCCTTCCCATGCAGAAGAACTAATTCTAAGAAAATTAACGGCTTTAGTAGCAGCCTCTGACCAGCCTAAGGATGCTCAATTTGTGCAAAATCTATTTTCTAATGAGCGATATCTTCGTGTGTATACCTCAAGTGATGTCATTGGTGTAGAGACCTCTGGTGCGATTAAAAATGCGATTGCGATTGTATCAGGTGTTGCTTTTGGTATGGGATTAGGAGAAAATGCAAGAGCCTTCCTCATCAGTAGAGGCGTAAAAGAGATTGTATCTATAGTGGCTGCCCTTGGAGGAAAGAAGGAGACGGCCTATGGATTATCTGGTGTTGGCGATTTAATTGTTACCGCCTCTTCTATGAATTCTAGAAATTTTCAATGTGGACTTAAAATAGGACAAGGTATGTCTGTTGCTGAGGCGTTATCCTCTATGAGCCAAACCGTAGAGGGGATTAAAACGATTGAAGCTGCCTATCAGATAGGAATAAAATATGCCTTAGAGCTTCCTATAATTACTGCTGCCTATCAGGTGATTCAAAATAAGCTTTCCGCAAGAGATGCCTTAATGAAACTGTTAAGCAGAAGTTTAAAAGAAGAAATTATTATAGTCAACTAAACGAATGTCCTCTCATATATTAATTTTGGGAGGATTTTAAAATGGATTTTAAGAATATTATTGAGCTGATTTCACGCTCAAATATAAATCAAGAGGCAATGTATGAGCTAGTAAGTGAAGCATCGACCTTGGATTTAAATGATGAAGAAAATTTAAGAAGCATCATACGTAAGGGGTGTGGATTAGCAAATAAGAGTCTTTCTAAAGAACAAGAGGATAGAATCATAAAAATGCTAAAGGATAAAGGAATAACCCCAGATTTATTTAAACTCTTAAAAAAATAAAGAAAAAAATGGGCACTCTGTGCTCATTTTTTTAGCTTACTAATAATATCCTGTTTAATTTCAACAGGAACATATTTAGTGATATCACAATCAAAACGAATTAGTTCCTTAATTGCCGAAGAGGATACAAATTGATTTTTTGTAGATGGTAATAAAAATATAGTTTCAATGCTTGGTGCAATGTCGCGATTATATTGGAATAAATTAAATTCATTTTCATAATCAGAGTAATTTCTTAATCCTCGGATGATAACCTGAATTCCATGTTGCTGACAGTAGTTAACTACTAGTCCATCATAGGTAGCTACTGTGACGTTGTTCAACTGGGAAACACATTTTTTTATCATGGCCACGCGTTCGAAAGAAGAAAAATTATTATTTTTATTTATATTATAAGAAACAAGAATATGTAATTCATCAAAGAGCTTAGAAGCTCTATTTACTATATCTAAGTGTCCATTAGAAAATGGATCAAAGGATCCAGGATAAACAGCTTTTTTCATGCACGATATACCTCCTTGTTTTTTATTATAGCATAATTTTATTTTTTTGAACATACTTTTATTTGGTGAGAGAATGAAACGATTATTTTTTATAGGTTTTTTTTTATTTTCTTTGTGTTCTTGTAAAAGTTCTGTTGATGTTTCCTTTAAGGAGGCAGAGGTTAATAAAATTTATGCAATCTATGATTTGACAGAAGAGCTAAAGGAAATTGAGCTAGATTATCCTATAGAAAATGAAGCAGAGCTTTTTCATATCTATACAATCTATCAAAATCATTTACCTATAGGGTATAGTTCCCCAGCCAATCCTAATGTCGAGCTTGTATCTAGTATACTAAAGGATGGCTGTATCAGCTATTATGTAAATAGCTTTATCCTTTTATCTGATTTAGAAACTTTGCATCAAGCCTTAATGCTAACAGGAAAACAATTCGGATTTAAAGAAATTCATATATTTTTAAATGAAAAGAAGTTAATATAAAAAAATGACAAATTATTTTAATTTATATAACTATAATAGAGTTGTTTGTGGTAAAATTAGGATATAGCAGAAAAATTGAGGATAGATATGAGAACTATAGTAGTCGCCACAAATAATTTTGGAAAAGTAAAAGAGTTTAAAGAATTATTTCAAGAAGATTGTCTTTTAACTTTGAAGGATATTCAGTATGATAAAGAAATAGAAGAAAAAGGAAATACCTTTTCTGATAATGCATTATGTAAGGCAAGACAGGTTTCTAAGGATACAGGTTATATAGTATTAGCAGATGATTCTGGTTTAGAGGTAGCTGCATTAGGAGGAGAGCCAGGTGTTCATTCTGCAAGGTATGCAAAGGATCATGATGACCAAGCGAATAATGCATTATTGCTAAAAAAATTGAATGGCAAGACACAACGAGATGCTCGCTTTGTTTGTGCGCTTTGCTTATATTTTCCAAATGACTTCTATTTTATGGCAGAAGGGTATTGTACAGGTGTTATCACAACAGAGGCTAGAGGAACAAATGGCTTTGGCTATGATCCATATTTTTTAGTTCCAGAATTTAATCAAACTATGGCACAGATGCCACTATCTGTTAAAAATAAGATTTCTCATCGTGCTAAAGCTTTACAAACACTTAAGGAAAAGCTAAATGAAAATTCTTGTAATTAGTGATAGTCATCATTTCTCTTTGGCTTCTATTCCGTTTGAAAAATATGATGCAATTCTTCATTGTGGGGATTATGGAAATTCTTTAGAGATTTTAAAAAAACATGCGTTCTATGTGCAAGGAAATTGTGATTCAAAAGGAGAAAAGAGCTTAAGATTATCCTTATTTGGAAGAGATATTTATCTTACGCATGGGGATAAGGAACAAGTGAAATATGGATTTGATCGTCTTATATATAGGGCTTTGGAGGAAAGTGTTTCGGTTTGTATATTTGGACACACCCATCAAGCAGTATGCTTTGAAGAAGAAAATATATTATTTTTAAATCCTGGAGCATTTCCCAATAGCTATATAGAAATAACAGAGGATACAATTTATTTATTCCAAAATAAAACTAAAAAAGCAATACAATTTCGGTGGTGAGTCAAATGTATTTAAATGAAGTTTTACAATTAGATAAGACGATGGGGTCTATCAAAAAAATAGACCTGTTTTTATCTGGATGTAATAAAAAGAGTATAGAATATTATAAAGCCTTTTGTTATCGAAATATAGTTCTTCATAGCATTGGCAAAACAAATGATGCATTAAAGGCCCTTTATGCACTTACAACAGAATTTTCAAAATTAGGTGCTGAAGAAATCATCACCATTTGTGATGCAATTATTGATATTACCCTTTCTGTTAAATGCTTTGAGCAGGCAAGAAAATTCATTGATGAAAAGAAAAAGCATTTAAAGGTATCTAATGCAATCTTGAATACTAAGGATGAAATTCGATTGGCCATTGGCAAGCATGATTATAATCGAGCCATTGCAGAATTAAAGGGCTATCTTAAGGAAATATTAACTATAGAGGAGACCTGCTGGGGCTATGAGCTACTTGCAAATATCTATTATGAGGTTCACGATTATCCTTCCTATTTAGAAATTATTCCTCAGCTTGAAAAAATTTACCAGGACAATCTAAATACGCTCAAATTGATAGATTTAGAATATAAAAAGCTAGATATAGCCTTTAATGAAGGAAATTATATAAAAGTAATATGTGAAGGAAATCGTCTTTTAAATGATTATGATTTAGAAGTAGAAACAAAGCTTAAAACAGCAACTCTCTTGTTGGAATCTTATATTTTCAGCAAGGATTATCGCAAGGCATCCATAATGGAAAGCAATTATGAGGAGTTTTTAGAACAAGTTTCTCCTGTCACTGCTCTTGCCTTTTCTAAGGCTAGCTTGCGACTTTATACAGAAACGAATTCCTTAATTTCTATGAAGCATTATCAGGATTTAGTAACTCAATATAGTCAAAATAAGAAAAAAATAAAGCAAAAGGAAGCTCTTTCGGGACAAGGAATTATAATTCCAGCTCTAAAGGAAGCAGAAGCTCCTAAGGAAAAGGAAGCTTCTAAGCCAATTCCAAATCTGCATGAGCTAACGAAGGATATACAGACTGTGTATATTTCTAATATGTATACAAAATTAGAAAAGCTTTATGCAACGGTTAACAATTTGGATGAAGCTGTTAAATTTAGAGAAATTTATCGAACAGCCTTAATAGAGTTAGCAAAGTTTATCCCTTTTGAGGAGGCATACATTTTATATTATGATCACCAATATCTAGGGATACATTATAAAAAGGAACGTGCCTATGATAAAAGATTAGAGTACTCTATGATAGATAATACCATCAATTTCTTGGCGATTGCTCAAGAACAAGAGGTTTATTTAGATATTCATTCAACGGTTGGTAATCAAAGCATTGTGACACAGGAGACTTTAGAAAATTTATTTTATGGTATCTCTATTCCATTGTTTAATGAGGATATCTGTTATGGTTCCATTGCATATTTTGCAAGTACTCCCTTTTTAGAACAGGATATGGTTTATGAAACCTTAAAGCTTGTTACTCAAATGCTGCAGCATGCATTGCTTTTCGAATTGCGTCAAAATCAAGTACGTCAATCCAATAAAAAAATGTTTTTTATTTATGAAAATATGTCCTCAGGAATCAAGGAGCTCATGGAAGGACATATCCATTTATCTGCCCAGGCAAAGGAGATTTTGGGTGGCTTAGAGGATTTATCAGAACAAGACTATAAGGCACACATTCATGCTTCTGATTTAGCAAAATATGAGACAAAGCTTTCAGAGATAATTAAGTACTTATCTACCAATCAAAGTATTGAATATCGATATAAAAAGAATCAAGAGTATATCTATGTTAGGGAAACCTTTTTCCCTTCCTATGAAAAGGGAAAAATTTCAATTTATTCCTTATTAGAGGATTGCTCAAAGGAGAAGAACAAGGAAAAAGACTTATATCAGATGGCATTTACAAATCCCGTAAGTAAGCTTGAAACAGAGGCTAAGCTAGGAATGGATATTCAAGAAAACATGAGTCATCGTAAATTAAGTGTAGCGGTTTTGGATATCCATGATTTTAAGCTTTATGAAGAGCTGTATGGTTTAAATTACGCAAATCAAATGATTTATGCAGTAGCTTTAGAGTTCAAATCCTTTTTTCAAAGTCATTTGAATGTAAAGCTTTATCACTTGGGATTTGATCGCTATGCAGCATTACTTATTGATACCAATGATAAGCGTTCTGTAGATAATCTCTTATTCAAAAGCTTTGAAAGAGTTTCTTCTCAGTTAAATCTGTTAAATAGTAGAATTAAGCTATATTTTAATTGTGGTGTTTATCGTTTATCTAAAAGTGCATCAATAGAAGATCCATACAAAATTTTAGATTACGCATATGATGCCCTTGCTGATGCTAAGGAGGTAAACACTCTAGAGCATCATATTAGCCATTATGATAGTGAGGCCTCAAAGCTACGTTTTAATGAAAATCAGCTAGTGACTCATATCAGTGAAGCGATTGATCATAATCGGTTGGGTATTTTGTATAAACAATTAGTAGATATAGAAAAAAAAGAGGTTTATGCGTATGTTGCAAAAATTTCCTTAGATAACTATGATATAGATTATAGCTATATGAAAAAGGTGATTGAACGACGTGGACTAGAGGAACTAATTAATAAATATATGATTTCTAGCTGTTCTAAGGAGCTAAGAATGCTATATGATGCTTCTAAGTCCTCTCTTCCCATTTTAATTTCTTTAAATGCTAAGGTTATTCCAGCCAATATAGTTTCATTTATAGAGACACAAAATAATTTTTATAAAACGACTAAGCATCTCATCTTTTATTATGAGGCTGGTCAGCTTGAGGAATTATTCCAGCTTAAATCTCTAGGATATAAGGTTGCTTCAGGAAATGTAATTGATGTGTTTCAGAAAAAAATTGATTATTTTGTGTATGATATAGCATCTCATGGCATAGAATCCATTAAGGAGATCAAAGCGCTTTGTGATTCGAAAAATATACAATTCATAGCTGCAAATGTTTCTACTAAAGAAGAACTCCTTCAGTTAGAAGAATTGAAGGTTACTTATGTGTTTGGAAACTATTATAAAAAATCCATTCGAATGAAAAAAGTAATAGAAAAGGTAGCATAAAGTATCTATACCAAACATATACTTTACTATAGGAGAGGAATAGTATATGAAAAAGAAACTAAGATTGCCAATATTACTTTTAGCTGTAGTTGTTATGATGTCTATATTTTACATTCATGAAGCAAACAAAACGACGGATCCAGTTGGTTCTCCAAGTCTAGATTCTAGTACAACAAATCCAGACTATGCTGAAGCTAGAATGAAGAGTATAGAGGAGGTCAATGCTTTAATAGAAGAAGCTGAGGCAAAGATTGCTTCTGGAACTCTTACCGTTGCTCAAGTAGAAGCAGAGAATGCAAAAATCACTTCCTTAAGACAGACTAAAATGAATGAGATAGCTCTAGAAGAAATGATTATGGCATCTTTAGATTTTGAAGATGTGTTAGTTCTTTTAGAGGATGGCGTTCTTGTAGTAGATGTTTATACAGAAACAGAGTTGACTAAGGCTACATTTATTAGTATTTCACGTTTGGCAAAAGAAAAGTTTGATGCAAATTACACAGTGAAGCTTTCAGCAACCTCAAATAGCAATTAAAAAAATGGGTCGTAGGCCCATTTTTATCATTCTTCAGATTTTTCTTTATCGGATTTATCTTTTTTCTTATTTTCTAAATCCTGCTGATATAAACGATTCAGGAATAAGATTCTTTTACTAATAGATATAAAGGAATTTGCAGTAAGTGCTAAGGATACAGATAAATCAGTTAATGCTGTTAAATCATTAGGCTCAATAGAACTAAGTAATTCCTTTGTTAAAGCGATAGCTTCCTTATTTTTTTCATTGACCAGATTTTTAAAGTGATCAAATACCTCATCCTTTTGTACGTAATCTCTTTTATAGCGTTCGTCTATGATTTGCTTTACTTCCGCTATAGTTAAAACCTGCTTAAGTGTACAAACCTCTTGAATTAGCGCTAAATGCTCACGATTATACTTTTTGGCAATAGGAGCACTAACTACCTCCCCTTTCACATAATTGTTAATCATAGAAGAGGTTATTTGTTTATCTAAAGAAGAGGTTTGAAATATGGAAAGCTGCTTATCTAAAAAAGTAACCACTTGATCCATGTAAAGATCGATGTCTGGTAAATCCTTATAATCTTTATAAGAGAATTGATTTAAATCCTCTAGCCAATTGGCTAATATATCATTAATTGAATTCATGATTTCACCCCACATTAGTTATTTTATCATGAATTATTAAAAATTACAATATTTTTTCTAAAAAACTATTGACAAGATAAAACAATTGAAGTAAACTAGTATCGTAAACTAGATGAAACGAGGAACAAAAACATGAGAAAAAGTTTAGCTATATTTGGTGGTAGTTTATTTCAAGACATTAAATATGAAAAGGGGAACTTTATTCCAACATCTAAACAGACTGTTATAGAACTTGCTAAAGAGTACACAATTGATAACTATTCTTTACAAAACATGACGATAAAGCGCGCTAAGCAATTAATCTATAAGCTACCAATAAAAAAGTATAATGACTGTATATTAGCTTTAGGAGAAGCAGATCTTTTAAATCCAGTTGAATTTGCAAATGATCTTAACGAGATTATAGACTTTCTTGAGGAAAATGAAATACGTCCTCTTTTGGTTAGTCTTCCACAGGAAGTGATGAAAAATCCTTTAGCTTCTAAACTTCAAGCTACTATCGATAGCATTGCCGTAGAAAAAAATATTGATTATATTTACGAGGGAAAAACTTCTAAGCTAGTCTCTTATATGGTAGTAGAACCAAAGGATTGGACTAGTGCGATTTTAAGTCTTTGCTAGTGGATGTCTAAAAAGTTTTTCTTGTCTTAATTCATCTTATATTGTATAATATGCTTAGTACAGAAGGGTGGATATTCTATGGTTATAACTTTAATCGTTGATTCTTATGCTCAAGCATCTAATGGAACTACCATGACTACAAGAAGATTTGCTGAGGTATTAATGCAGCATGGACATACTGTAAAAATTGCAGCTTCTACGGTAGATAATGTGGAACCCAAAAATGCTTACGAGTTAGGAATCAGTAAAATACCAGTACTTTATCAGGTTTCTAAGACCCAGGGTTTCATATTTGCAAAAAAAAATAAAAAGGTATTACAGGAAGCAATCAAGGGTAGTGACGTCGTTCATTTTCTTTTACCATTTGGTTGTCAGCGCTTAGGAAAAAAGCTTTGTGATAAGGAGGGTATTCCTACTACGGCAGCCTTTCATTTACAACCTGAAAATATAACTTCAACACTTCATATGAATAAGATTCAATCCTTAAATAATGTGATTTATCGTAAATTTAGAAAATTTTATAATAAATTTACGCATGTGCATTGTCCTTCTAATATGATTGCTGATCAATTGAAGCAGCATGGATATACTGCAAACCTTCATGTTATTTCTAATGGAGTATCAAGCTTTTTTCAAAAGAAAGAGGTTGCTAAGCCTCAAGCCTTACAGGATAAATATATTATATTAATGATTGGCAGATACTCTGTAGAGAAACGACAGGATTTAATTATAGAAGCTATTGCAAATTCAAAATATGAATCAAAAATTCAAATTATTTTGGCTGGGCAAGGCCCATGGAAAGGTCATTTAGAAGCCTTAGGTGCAAAGCTGACGAATCCGCCTATTTTTGGCTTTTATAATGCAGATGAGCTATTAGAGGTTATTAATTATAGTGACCTTTATGTCCATGCATCTGATGCTGAAATAGAAGCGATCAGTTGTATGGAGGCATTCACATGTGGTCTAGTTCCGATTATATCTGATAGTAAAATTTCTGCTACTAATCAATTTGCCTTAGATGAGCATAATTTGTTTTCTCATGGTAATGCTGATTCGTTAAGAGAAAAAATAGAATATTATATGGAGCATGAGCAGGAAAAGGAAAAAAGAAGTCAGGAATATATTGCATATGCTAAGCAATATTCAATAGATCATTGTGTACATCAATTAGAGGATGTATTCAAGCTTGCTATTGCAGAACAAAAGAATAAATGATAAATAGATAAAAACACCACAGGCTTAGAAGTAGCTTCTTTGTTGTGGTGTTTTTTTTAGTTCGATTGAATGCTTAGTCTCAGAATCTTTTTATCTGACTCCAAAGAATGATAGCAATTTGTGCGGGAATCCCTAATAAAAAAATGGCCCATACCTGATAAGATTGATTCATAAATAAAAGTAGCAAAAATACAGCGGTTAAAAAACTCCATAAAAATAGACTTAGGATAGCAAATTTATATTTTCTTTTTCCCCATATGCGATTAAATATGAGAAGAAGAAACCAGGAAGCTGGAAGTCCCCAAATAAATAAAATCCATAAATTTATATGAATCATAACGTAAGGATATACATAGCTTATCAATATTAAAAACCAGATTAAAGAAATAGAAAGAAGAGTAATCATAATTTTATTTATTTTACTTTTATCCTGTTTATGAAATTCCTTTTTTTCTTCATAGCTTCCTTCATGTGTCAGATAATCTAAGGTAATTCCATAAAGGTCACATAAGCTACATAGGATTTCTATTCCAGGTAAGGATTCTCCCTTTTCCCATTTTGAGATAGTTTTATCAGAATACAATAGAATTTCTCCTAGCTCCTGTTGTGTATATTTTTTTCTTTTTCTTAATTCGGAAAGATTTTTTCCTATAATTTTTCTTAGCTCGCTCATAGATTAAATTTTATCCTATCTAGCTTGAAAATTTTGTCTTAAAAGGTGTTCTCCTAATAGGAGATACCTATTTTTTTCTCTCTTTTATTTAGAAAGTTATTTAGGTAGGATTTTAGGGTATTCTTTCATATAATCATACAAAAAGGGGAGAGGCTATGAAAAGTAAAATCATATATTATGAAAATGAATTGACTGATGATTTTTCAGGATTTCAAAGAAATAGAATAGATATAGATCAAAGCTATCCTTATATGAGAGGAAAGCTATGGAGTTTTTTTGCCCATCTATTTTATAGAATGGTAAGAATCTTTGCCTTTTTTTATATGAAGATTCGATTTTCAGTTCAATTCGAAAATCGAAGGGCTCTAAAATTGCATAAAAAAGATGGCTACTTTATTTATGCCAATCATACCCATATCCCTGCAGATGGCTTTTTACCCGCTTTGATTTGCTATCCTAAGCGTATAAAGGTTTTGGTATGCTCAGAGAATTTAAGTCTAAAGGGGACTAAAAATCTTATGGCAATGCTTGGAGCTGTTCCGATACCCACTAAGCTTAGTGGAATGAGAAATTATAAAGCATATTTGCATCATTTGATTTTCTTACAGGAAGGGATTATGATTTATCCAGAAGCTCATGTTTGGCCCTATTATACTAAAATACGTCCATTTGGGGAGGCTGCCTTTACTTATCCTGTTATAGAAAATACACCTGTATATTCATTTACAGTGACCTATCATAAGAAAAGAATTCGAACAAAAATGATTTGCTATGTAGATGGCCCCTTTTATCCTAAGAATAATCTTTCCCAGAAAGAAGCAAGTAAGGCTTTGAGAAACGAGGTATATGAGGCAATGGTGAGAAGAAGTAAAAAAAATACGTATGAAAAAATAAAGTATGTAAAAAAGGAGCGTGTTGGCATATGTTGATATGTATGTATAGTATGATAGGTATTTTATGTGTTGGAACGATAGTGTTTCTTATTTTGTATGCAAAGCGTATCTCTTGGTGGTTTTGGCATAAGAATCCACAGGCAAGGATAGAATCCTATACTTTGCATCGTTTTGCAGTTGTAATACCGGCAAGAAATGAAGGAAAAACGATTTTAGCCTTATTAGATTCTTTACAAAAACAGACCTATGATCATAAATTGTTTGATGTCTATATCATTGTAAAAGAAGAAAATGATCCAGCGATAGAGTGGATTTCCTCTGTCTATCCTTCCGCTATTGTCTATGTCGATGAGGAACAAACCACAAAGGGGCATGCCTTGAATTATGGGATGCAAAGGATATGTGCACAGTATCCAGATTTATATGATGGCTTCTTAATTATAGATGCGGATTGTGTTTTAGATTCGATGTTTTTATGTGAAATGAATCGTGCCTTTGGTAGTGGTAGAGATGTCTATAACTCTAAGCTAGTTGTAAAGAATTATTTAAATTCTTCTAAAAACGCTAATAGCTGGGCCTCTCAATGCAATGGACTTATTTGGACCTTGATGAGTGAGCTTGGAAATCGAGCTAAATCAGATTTGGGTATTGTCACTATGACCTTAGGAACAGGTCTATTATTGCGTAGTTCCCTTGTGAAGCAATGGAATGGTTGGCCATTTTTAAAAACATTGACGGAGGATATGGAGCTTCAGCGCTGTTGTGCTCTACATCACTATAGATGTGAATATGTTTCTTATGCGGTCTGTTATGTTGAGGAAGCAACGAGCTTACATGCTACAAATTTAAGAAGAAATCGTTGGATGACAGGGGTAGTAGATTGTGATCGCTTATACGATGAAAAATTGAAAGAGGCTAAAAAATCTTCTCAAGATAAAAATAATTTTTATGCAATTCATTCTTTATACTATGTCTATTTCTATGTTGGCTTCCTCCTTATTCTTTTTTTATTAAATATTATTTTAGGATGTGTTTGTGCAGGTCTAAAATTTTCTTATTTCTATGTATTTTTTATCGTCTCCTTTTTAAGCTTTGCTAATCTATATTTAGGATTGTTTATAATGACCATTCGGTGTATGTGGGTGGATCGTAAATACTTACCTATGTCTTGGATGAGAAGAATTTGGATAAGCCTTACCCATCCCTTTTACTATATGGGCTATATAGGAATCATGACCAAAATATTTACCTTTAAAAGAACAAAGGAATGGAAGAGGATTGCTCGTGTTGAATTTCAAGAAAGTGAGGCATAGCTCATGCATTTACATCAAACGACAAAGGATGTTTTAGAAAGAATCTTAGAAGCAGAGAAAAAACAATGCTACAGCATGCATGTAGATTCTCAGCCTAGCTTAGATTTTATTCCAATCGATGCCTCCTTTTCTTACCATAAAACGATATCAAAAAGAGTAGGCTATTTCTTTGTCAATCAGTTTCTTGTTAAGCCTTATCGCTTCTATGCAAATCATATTTGGCTACAGACTGAGATTGTAGGTAAACAAAATATTAAATCTATTTCCTCAGGTGCTATTCTCACGTGTAATCATGTAAATAAGCTTGATTCTTTAGTGGTGGGACATGCGCTTAAGGATAGGCATATTCGCTATACTGCAGCTGAATTTAACAATTTAAAAGGTAGATTAGGCTGCTTTATGCGTGCGCATGGAATGCTTTCTATTCCCTCTAAGCAATGCTATATGCGTAAATTTTCTATGGAGGTTGCAGACTCTTTAAAAAAGAAGGATTGGATATTATTTTTTCCAGAGGGATCAGAATGGTGGTGCTATGAGAAGCCAAGACCCTATCAAACGGGAGCTTTTCATTTTGCTGCTAAACATCATGTTCCTATTGTCCCCTTATTCATTACCTTCAAAAAAACAACTTCTATAGATTCTATGGGATTAGAAAAAAGAAAATTTATTCTTCATATTTTAAGACCAATTTATCCTAAAAATAATCTATCTTTAACAGAAAATAAGGCTTATTTAAAGGAAGAAAATGAAAGAGTTATATGGGATTGCTATAAAAGATTTTATTCTATATAAAAGGCAAAAAATTGCCTTTTTTCTTTTCTATTATTAAAAAAAATGTTACAATAATAAAAAGAGGTGATGACATTGAAGGTTGCAATTATTGGAGGTGGAGCTTGTGGGCTTCTTCTAGCAAATCTTTTAGAACAGCATCATATATCCTATGAGCTTTTTGAAAAAAGTCTTTTAGGAAGAAAATTACTTGCAAGTGGAAATGGGAAAGCTAATTTAGGAAATATGTATATCGATGCATCAGTTTATAATTCAACCCTAGGCTACACTATTGTAGATACCTATAGAAATAAGCTTGCTGAAGTGTGGAAGCAATTCGGCCTCCTAACCAAAAGTGATGAAGAGGGGAGAATCTATCCATATAGTGAATCGTCCTTAAGTGTTTTACAGATATTAACTAAGAAGAAATTGAACGTAATAGAAAATTTTTCTGTTCAATCCATTACAAAGATTAACGCTAAATATTATTTAAATGAGGTTAGAGGACCGTTTGATTATGTGGTCTTAGCTATAGGCTCTATTGCCTCCTTTACCTCAAAAAAACAGCTAGGATTTTATCAGCTTTTACAGGATTTAAATATAAAGATGACGTCCTTAAACCCAAGTCTAGTTGGATTTAAATTACAATGGGATTGTAAGAGATTATTTGGTCTCCGTGTTAAATGTCGTGTCTCTCTTTTACAAGAAGAAAAGCAAGTCTACCAGGAGTTTGGAGAGGTCATTTTTAAAAACGATGGCATATCAGGGATTTGTGTTATGAATTTATCTAGCTATTATTCCAGATTAAAATCAAAACAGAATTGTAGCATTCGTTTAGATTTATTTCCTGATCAAGAGATTAAGGTCTCCTCTTATGAGGATTTGATTGGTCTAGTTCATCCTAAGCTCGTAGAATATTTTAAAAGCTTTTCTATTAAGGAGCTTAATTGTTTGTTACATAATTTTACCTTCCCCATTTTAGGTGTTTATGATTTTGAATTTGCACAGGTGGTGGCAGGAGGAATTTCCCTAGAGGAAATAGATGAGCATTTAAGATTAAAGAAGGATTCTCATATTTATGCTGGTGGAGAAATTTTAGATGTGGATGGAATTTGTGGAGGCTACAATCTTATGTTTGCATTCTGTTGTGCTTTAAAAATAGGAGAAGAGCTATGCAATATCAAATAGATCAATTTAAGGTGCGAGTAGATCAAAAAGAAGATTTGCAAGAGACATTAAAAAGAGTTTTTAAATTAAAAGAATTTCAATATAAAATCTTAAGCAGATCTATTGATGCTAGAAATCAAAAGGAAATATATTTTGTTTATAAGCTTTGGGTGCAAACGGAAGAAAAGCTAAAGGGAAAAGGAATTTCAATCTATGTGAATCAACAGCCCCAAATAGCATATCCCCAATGGACAGAGCCTTTATCGCCTGTCGTTGTGGGATTTGGTCCTGCTGGTATTTTTGCTAGTCTCTATTTAGCACGCTGTGGAGCTAAGCCTATCATTATAGAGCGTGGGGGAAGAATTGAAGAGCGAGTAGAGGCTGTCAATCATTTTATGAAAACTAGACAGCTAAATCCAAACAATAACGTTCAATTTGGAGAAGGTGGTGCAGGTGCCTTTTCTGATGGCAAACTAAATACGAATGTTAAAAGTCCTTGGATTCATTTTATTCTTGAGGAATTTGTTCGGCATGGGGCAAAGGAGGACATTCTTTATGATAGCATGCCTCATATTGGAACTGATTTTTTAAGAGAAGTTGTAAAAAATATGAGAAAAGAAATAGAAGCTCTTGGAGGACGCTTTTATTTTCATACTTTATTTAAAGAATTTAAAATACATAAAGACCGTGTTTTCGTTTATACCCAAAAGGAAACCTTTGAGACTAAGCATATTCTTTTAGGAATTGGTCATTCTGCAAAGGATACGATACGCTATTTATATGGACAGCAAAAACTTGTAATGGAGCCTAAAGCATTTTCTATGGGTGTACGTGTAGAGCATAGGGCAGAAACTATAAATAGGGCTCAATATGGAGCATTCTCAAAAGATTTACCAAAGGCATATTACAAGCTTGCCCATCATTCTAATCAGCGTGGAATATATACATTTTGTATGTGTCCAGGTGGCTATGTATTAGCCTCAGCCTCAGAGGAAAATACAATTGTAACTAATGGAATGAGCAATCAAGAGCGTGAGGGAAAGAATTCTAATAGTGCAATCTTAGTAGATGTAAGACCAGAAGATTTCCATAAAGATGTAGAAGCAGGTCTACAGTATCAGGAGACTTATGAGAGGTTAGCATTTCGTATCGGTAACGATTATCGTGCACCAGCGAATCTCATGAAGGAGTTTATGGAGGATACTGTAGCAACGCAAGTAAGAGGAGTTGAAACAACCTATCCTCATGGCTTAATATTTTGTGATTTAAGAAAATGTCTTCCAGACTTTGTGGTTGAGGGGATTAAAGAAGGTATTGAGCAATTTAATCATAAGCTGAAGGGCTTTTATGACCCAGATGCGATATTAATAGGAATTGAAACAAGAAGCTCCTCGCCTGTGCGTATCTTAAGAGATGCAAATAAAAGATCCTCAATCTCTTATCTATATCCTATTGGAGAGGGTGCTGGCTATGCTGGCGGGATAACGAGTGCGGCTTTAGATGGACTAAGGACAGCCATGCAGATTGTAGAGGACTTAGACAAATGATTTTACAGGTCAGTGGTCGTACAGATATTGTTGCCTATTATACCAATTGGTTCATAGAACGACTTAGGGCTGGATATTGCTTTGTGCGTAATCCTATCTATCCTACTATAGTTTATCGTTATGATTTACGTCCACAAGCGATAGATGCAATTATCTTTTGTTCAAAAAATTATACGCCTATTTTAAAATATATGCCTAAGCTTCTTTCTAGCTATAATATAGTCTGTCATTATACGATTACAGCCTTTGAAGAGGATATAGAACCCAATGTTCCTAGCATAGATGTATCTATTGAAACATTAATTAAATTATCTAGGCTTATTGGTAAGGAGCGTGTAATATGGCGCTTTGACCCCATCTTATTTACTAAAAAATATTCAGCATCCTATATAATAGAAAAATTTGCCTATATCTTAGAAAAAATTGCACCCTACATTCAAAGAATTATTTTTTCCTTTGTTGAGGAATATGCAAAGGTAAAAAGAAATATGCCAGAGCTTATCACCCTTTCCAAAGAGGATAAGAATGCTTTAGCTAAAGAGCTTAGTAGGCTTGCCAAGAAGCATGGAATTATTCTGCAAACCTGTGGAACGACAGAGGATTATAAGAGCTTTGGGATTCTACCCTCAGGCTGTACAACTCCGCAAATACTTTATGAAGCAACGAAGCAAAGCTTTCAAAAGAAAAAAGGAACTCCTAAGCGTATAGGATGTACATGCTTACCAACTAGAGATATTGGTGCCTACAACACTTGTCCTCATGCATGTAAATATTGTTATGCAAACCTTACTCCTTCTAGTAGTATAAAAACTATACAACAGCATGATGTACATAGTCCCATCTTTCTTGGCAAGCTTTTAGATTCAGATACAATAAAGGAAGAGCCTAGCTTGACTTTTTTGGATAAGCGAATGACTTTATTTGATCTTTAGATAATTTTTGTAAAGAAATAAAATAAAACATGTTATAATGTAAGCAGAAAGCTTTTAAGGAGGCAAAAAATGATGAAACCAAAGGTATATTTTACAAGAAGAACGGATAAGGAAGGATTATTAGAATTATATCAAAGGCTTGGTGTTACCCTAGAGGGAAATGTTGCGGTTAAGCTACACTCTGGAGAAAAGGGGAACCAAAATTATGTACGTCCTGAATTTGTTCGCCCTCTAATTGAGCTTGTTCAGGGTACAGTTGTGGAATGCAATACGGCCTATGATGGGGCTAGAAATAGTACAAAAAAGCATTTAGAGCTTATGCAGGAGCATGGCTGGAGTAAATATTTTAGAGTTGATATATTAGATGCAAATCAGGATTTGGAATTGGCTATACCCAATGGTATGACAATAAAGAAAAATTATATTGGCGCTGATTTAAAAAATTATGATTCTATGCTTGTGCTCTCCCATTTTAAGGGACATCCTATGGGTGGCTTTGGTGGAGCGATTAAGCAGCTTTCTATAGGATGTGCCTCCTCAGCTGGAAAGGCTTATATTCATACTGCAGGTAAAACGACGGATCAAACGAAGCTGTGGAATTTAGTGGCTCCCCAAAATCAATTTTTAGAGGCTATGGCAGATGCTGCTACATCTGTAGTAGAATACCTTAAGGGAAAAATCGTATACATCAATATGCTTGTTAATTTATCTGTGGATTGTGATTGCTGTGCTGTGGCAGAAGATCCTTGTATGCAGGACATTGGCATGATGATATCCTTAGATCCCCTTGCTATAGATCAAGCCTGCATAGATATGGTTTATGCTTCTAAGGATAAGGGAAGAGATCACTTTGTTGCTCGCGTAGAACGACAAAATGGCTTACATACGCTAGAAGCAGCAGAACATATGGGATTGGGATCTAGAAGCTATGAATTAGTAAATATGGATGAGTAAGGAGTTTTTATATTATGAATGCTTGTATAGATATTAGCAAGAAAACGTTAGAAACTAAGGATTTATTGCTACGTCCCTTTGCTGAAGATGATTTATTAGATTTCTATGCATATGCTTCTATTCAAGGTGTGGGAGAAGCAGCTGGCTGGAAGCATCATGAATCTTTAGAGGAATCTAAAAAAATACTAGATTTCTTTATAGAAGAAAAGAAGGTTTTTGCTATTGTAGATAAATTAACTCATAAAGTGATTGGTTCCTTAGGAATAGAAAAGTATAAAGAGGAATTATTACCAGAGCTTTCCATGCTAAAGGGCAGAGAGATTGGCTGTGTATTAGCTAAGGATTATTGGGGCAGGGGACTTATGCCATCAGCAGTAGCGAGGGTTATTTCTTATTTATTTTCTGAGGAACAATTAGATTTCATTGTCTATTCTCATTTTGAAGAAAACATCCGCAGTAAGAGAGTTTGTGAAAAAAATCATTTTCGCTTCATAAAGCCTTTTATCTCTCAAACCTCTTTGGGTGTAAAGAAACCTTCCTATTTATATATTTTGTATAAGGAGGACTGGGCAAATGAAAAAATTTAAAATAGCCTATTTAGGAGGAGGTTCTAAGCAATGGGCAAGGACCTTTATGACGGATTTGGCTCTTTCTGAGGGCTTAGAGGGTGAAATAGGACTATACGATATTGATGAACCAGCTGCTATTTTGAATAAAAAGATAGGAGAACAAATCAACAAAAATCCTAAAGCAATTACAAAAATTAACTATGTTGTATATTCTTCTCTACAGGATTGTCTTAAAGATGCCAATTTTGTGGTGATTTCAATTTTACCAGGAACCTTTGAAGAGATGAGAAGTGATGTACATGCTCCTGAGCAATATGGAATTTATCAATCTGTTGGCGATACAGCAGGACCTGGTGGTGTTTTAAGAGCAATGCGTACGGTTCCTATTTATGAGGAATTTGCTAGAAATATTGAACTCTATTGTCCAAATGCTTGGGTAATTAACTTTACTAATCCAATGAGTATTTGTGTGAAAACTTTATATGATGTATTTCCTAAAATTAAAGCCTTTGGCTGCTGTCATGAGGTATTTCATGCACAAGAATTTTTATGCTGTGTTCTAAAAGAGGAATGCAACATAACTGCCACTCGAAAAGATATTTATACAGATGCTTGTGGGGTTAATCATTTTACATGGATTACTGAGGCAAAATATAGGAGCTTAGATTTATTATCTTTATTACCTAGCTTTATAAGTAAATTCTATGAGGAGGGCTATTCTGAAAGTGGAGATCGCTTCTTATTTGAGAAGGATTGCTTTGCCTATGGAAATAAGGTAAAAATGAATCTATATCAAAGATATGGTGCTTTAGGAGCTGCAGGAGATCGTCATTTGGTAGAATTTATGAATCCAAATTGGTACTTAGGAAATCCTAAAATGGTAAAGTCTTGGAAATACAATCTTACAACAGTAGACTTTAGAATTCAACAAATGAAAGAAAGAATTGAAGAATCTCAAGCTTTGGCTGAGGGGAAAAAGATTTTAGATTTAAAGCCATCAGGAGAAGAGGCTACGGATTTAATGAAGGCAATTTTAGGACATCAAACTATTATATCTAATGTCAATATGCCGAACCAAGGACAATGTCCTCAGCTTCCTATAGGGGCAATTGTTGAAACCAATTGTATATTTGAAAATGATCAGGTTAAGCCTATTGTTTCTAAACCACTCCCTTTATCTGTTTTACATATGGTTGAACGCGCATGTAATAATATTGATACCTTATATGAAGGAATTAAGGAAAGAGATTTAGATAAAATATTTGCTTGTTTTATGAATCAGGCTCTTTGTTCTAGTTTATCCTTAGAAGAAGGAAGGAAGCTTTTCAAAGAAATGATATCAAATACAAAGCTTTATTTAAAGAATTACTATTCTAATTTAGAAGAGTATATTAAATGAACATTTTAAATTGCTAGCTGACTTTCAAAAAAGTCAGCTAGTTGCCTATAAATTTAAAAAAATTAGAAATTTTTCTTGACAATCCTATTTATTTTGCTATAATAGACAATGCAAGTAAAAAAATGGACCCCTAGCTCAGTTGGTAGAGCAACTGACTCTTAATCAGTGGGTCTGGAGTTCGAGTCTCCAGGGGTCCACCATTTTAAATAAATTGATTTTTACAGGATGAGGGCTTTCGTAGTTGGTAGCCTTTTTTGTTTTTTATAATGTATTTCTAAATACAAATTGAATAAACATTATTAAAAATAGTATACCAAGCTTTGAAATGAAAAAATCCTTATAGCTACAGGCTATCGTGAAAATCATAGTATAAAAAATTCCAAGTGGATTTTTATATCTAAAAATAAGAGGTACTACAAATTCGTAATGCCTAATCCTGATTATGGTAAAGGTCTAGATATAACTAAGTCTTTTAGTTGTTTGTATGACAGGGAACATCCATGTTTTGTAAATTAAGTGTTACAAATAATTGCTTGAATTTAATTTTGATATATGTTACTATTAAAAAGCCATCTTAATGAAGGTGGAACATTTTAAAGGAGTAATGAACAATGAACTTTAAACGTTCGGAGGGAACGATGAACGTGTAAGGAGGTAATCCAGATGGAATATCTGGTCATCCTTGTTGTGATAATCATTTTAATTATCATTATCAAGGATGGTGGCTCTTCTAACAAGAAGTAACACTATATCTTATTCGTTCATTATTCCCTAAAATGAGGAAAAGGACTAGCTACCAACTAGTCCTTTTCTGTTATACCTTATTCGTTCATCATGTCTTTCGACACTTATATTATATGCGAGAACTTCTTTAAAATCAAGTGTAATTTGTTCTAAATAGGAATTTTGATGATTTGGAATATATATTGATATAATTAAATTGGTAAAATATGAAATATTATTAATGAGATTATATCTCCTGAAATCAAATTGGATACTCAGGATTAATACTATTTTATATACATTTTTTATTTTTATTATTTTCATTATTTAATTTTAACTAATGAAATCAAGTTGACAATATTTATTTTATTGTATTATATTAAAAAACTTTTCACTTTTTTTATTTAAAATAGAATGTGGTTAGACGAATTGTGTCAGAGTTTCTATTATTCTCTTTGACTCACTTTTTTAATTTTTAAAAAACAAAAGGATAGCTATTTACTTTTTTAAAAAAGTATAGTATCATATTAAATGAAAATTCTAGGATATTAGACGAGATTATGACATGCAGTTTTAGAGAGTTATGGTTTGGTGGAACATAATAGAAGCATATAATCTAGATCACTAATGGAGATGATACATGAAAAGTGTATTCGAGTTGTCTCTGCGTTAAAGAGAAAGGAGTGCATAGAATAGAATTTCTATTTTATGAACAAGGGTGGTACCACGTATTTTTTAGCGTCCTTTGATTGAGGATGCTTTTTTTATTTTTTACTAGGAGGAAGAGAAGTATGGATTATAAAGATACCTTATTTATGGGAAAAACAGATTTTGAAATGAGAGGAAATTTAAATACAAAAGAGCCTAACATTCAAAAGAAATGGTATGCAATGCATTTATATGAAAAGGTTTTGAAAAAGAATGAAAACAAAAGAGAATATACCTTGCATGATGGACCACCATATGCAAATGGAGATATACATCTAGGGCATTCCCTAAATAAAATATTAAAGGATTTTGTTGTACGCTATAAAAATATGAATGGATTTAAATCTGTTTATATTCCAGGCTGGGATACGCATGGATTGCCTATTGAAAATCAGCTGCAAAAATCAGGTGTAAAACGTAAGGAAATGAGTATAGCAGATTTTAGAAAGCTATGCGAGGAATATGCTTATAAGCAGGTAGAACGTCAAAAAGCAGGATTTTTAAGGCTAGGAGTATTGGGTGACTATGATCATCCTTATATTACTCTGCAGCATGATTTTGAAAAGGATCAGATATTAATTTTTGCGAAAATGGCAGAAAAGGGATTAATATATAAGGGATTAAAGCCAGTATATTGGTCTTATTCTAGTGAATCAGCCTTAGCTGAGGCTGAGATTGAATATCAGGATAAAGAGGATTTTTCTATTTATTTTAAACTTCCAATTGTTGGTCAAAAGGATTTAGAAGATGCAGCCTTTTTAGTTTGGACTACTACACCATGGACGCTTCCTGCTAACTTGGCTGTATGTGCTGGACCAAGTATAGACTATGTCTTGGCAGATACTGCAAAGGGAAAATTAATTTTTGGATTAGAGTTAAAAGACCGACTTACAGAACTATTAGAATTAGGCGAAGTTACCATTTTAAAGAAATATAAGGGAACAGATCTAGAGGGGCTTACTTATAAGCATCCCTTATATGATCGCATTTCACCTTGTATCTTAGGAGATTATGTTTCAACCTCAGATGGATCAGGACTAGTCCATATAGCTCCAGGACATGGAGAAGATGATTATATGGTTGGTAAAGCCTATGGTCTTGACATTCTTTGTCCTGTTGACTATCGTGGGTATATGACTAAAGAAGCAGGACAATATGAGGGATTATTTTATCAAGAGTGTAATACAAAGGTTATGGAGGATATGGATGCCTGTGGTTGTCTATTAAAGACAGTAAAAATTGTTCATAGCTATCCACATGACTGGCGTACGCATAAGCCAGTAATTTTTAGGGCGACACCACAATGGTTTGCCTCTATTGATCCTATTAAGGAAGAGATATTAAAAGCCATTTCAAATACCAATTGGAATCCTAAATGGGGAGAAATTCGTTTGGCAAATATGATTAAGGATCGTCATGATTGGTGTATTTCAAGACAACGTGCTTGGGGTGTTCCTATTCCTATTTTCTATGCTGAAAATGGAGAACCTGTTTTAGATCAAAAGGTTTTTGCTCATATTGCTGATTTATTTGGAACCTATGGCTCTAATATTTGGTTTGAAAAGGAAGCGAAGGATTTGCTTCCTAAGGGATTTACTCATCCTGGAAGTCCTAATGGATTATTTACAAAAGAAAAGGATATTATGGATGTATGGTTTGATAGTGGTTCTTCCTATATGCTATTAAATAGAAGAGGCTTATCCTATCCAGCGGATTTGTATTTAGAAGGCTCAGATCAATACCGTGGTTGGTTTAATGCTTCCTTAATAACGGGAGTTGCTACAACAGGAAAGGCTCCATTTAAAACTGTAGTTTCTCATGGCTTTACCTTGGATGGTGAGGGACGAAAGATGTCTAAATCCTTAGGAAATACGGTTGATCCTATTAAAACCTGCAATGAATATGGGGCTGATATTTTGAGACTATGGGTTGCCTCTATAGAATATCGAGCAGATATGCCTTTATCTAAGGATATCTTAAAGCAGGTATCAGAATCCTACCGTAAGATTCGAAATACATTACGCTTCCTAATGGCTAATACCTCAGATTTCAACCCTAAGGATGCTTTATCCTATGAGGAGCTTACAAATGTTGATAAATATATGCATATTAAGCTACAAAGATTTATCAAAGAAATAAAAAATCATTATGATAATTTTGATTTTGGAGAGGTTTATCGGGCAACAAATACCTACATTGCAAACACATTATCGGCATTTTATTTAGATTTTACAAAGGATATTTTATATATTGAATCTCCTTTAAGTAAAAAGAGGTTGTCCTGTCAAACTGTATTCTATGAAATCCTAGAAGCATTGTTAAAGCTGCTTTCGCCAATCATACCACATACTATGAGTGAGGCCTATGATTTATTACCTTATAAGGCTGAAGAGGACATCTATTTGACAGATATGCCAATGGAAGTAGAAGTTGATGAACAACTAGAAGCAGATTTTGATTCCTTTATGAAGTATCGTGATGAAATTTTAAAGGCTTTAGAAGAAGCGCGCGCTTCTAAGGTAATTGGAAAGAGTTTTAATGCTAAGCTTACGATAACTTTAGATTCTAAAGCGAAAAAATTGTTTACAGACTTAAATTCTGATTTGGCACAGCTTCTCATTGTTTCACAACTAGAATTAAAGGATGGAGACACATTTAATGTATTGGTAGAAAAGGCATTAGGTGAAACCTGTGAACGTTGCTGGATGATTGTTCCAAGTATTAATTCTAATGGACTATGCCCTAGATGCCAAAGAATTATAGAACATAAATAAATGAATTTGCCTATTTCTATAGGCATTTTCCTTTGTTTATTTTGACAATCCTATCTAAAAATGGTAAAATAATGTAGATAGATATGGTGGTGAAGTGCATGTTATTTAAATTCTATTATTTGAAGGAGGGAACTCGTGTTTTTGATCGAACAGATTTGTTAACCTATTTTCAGGCAAATCCCAATATTACGTTAGAAAAAAACGGCGAAAATAGAAAATACACCTTCCATCATCCCATTTTAGATTTCGATGCCTACTTTATCATTTCAAATAAAAGTGCTATCCCCCACCTAGAACGATTGAATCCTAAATATTATGATGTCAATTTTAGAGTAGAATTTGATATAAAGCTTCCTACCTACTTTGTAGAACTCATTTTAGATATTGCAGATGAAATTGCAAAGATGTTTAAATTTTCAGTTTATAATGAATCCTATGAGGATGTAGTTACCTTTAGAAAAAACACCTTAGCTAAAACATTTGACATTTGGAAGAATGCCTATAAAAATAAGAATGAAGAGGAAATAGCTTCTTTTAGTAGAATTGATTCTGCATTATTATCACAGATTTATAATTATATTTTAAGAAAGCCAAAGCTAGAGGTTCTTTTAGATAAAAATAAGGTTCAAATTTCTGATTATTTTTTTATGAGAACAGATAAATCTAGAACCGCTTTTGTTTGCATGTCTTGGGATGGAGAGAATCCATTTATTATTCCCCCTGGTGTGGATATCCTATTTTTTAAGGATGCCAAAAATCCAAAATATGTAGCAATGCAGGAGTTGATTGTTAAAGCAGAGAAACTACTTAAAATTTTAGACGGCTATGGAAATATAAAAATGGTAGATTCTAAATCTATTGGTAAGCTTAGAAAAATCATTATTAAGTCCAAATTTGCTCCTCTTACTGTGGAGCTTAAAGAAATTAAGCTAAAAAATATTTTAGATATATAAAAAAAGAAAGGAAAGAAAAAAATGGAAAAATCAAAGTATATTGACCATACAAATCTAAAGGCTACAGCAACCTATGATGATATCCTTAAGCTTTGTAATGAAGCAAATCAATATCAATTTGCCTCTGTATGTGTCAATCCAAGTAATGTAAGCTTAGCTCATAAGCTACTTACAGATACAGGTGTGTTAACCTGTACAGTGGTAGGCTTTCCTCTAGGAGCTACTCCTAGTGAGGTTAAGGCCTATGAAACAACTAAGGCTATTGCCGATGGAGCTGATGAAATTGATATGGTAATCAATCTTGGCATGGCTAAAGCTCATAATTGGGAGTATGTTTATGAGGACATCAAGGCTGTTGTTGATGCTGCAAATGGTGTTTTAGTTAAGGTTATTATAGAATGCTGTTATTTAACAGAGGAGGAGAAGGTAGAAGCATGCAAGGCTTCTGTTAAGGCAAAGGCTAATTTTGTTAAAACCTCAACAGGCTTTGGTACTGGTGGAGCTACAGTAGCTGATGTTGCTTTAATGAAAAAGACCGTAGGAGATGCTTGTTTAGTCAAGGCTGCTGGTGGTATTAGAGATAAAAAGACCTTTGAGGAAATGATTGCTGCAGGAGCAGACCGTATTGGCTGTAGCTGTGGTGCTAAGATAATGGAGGAATATGCAAATGAGTAAAATCCCTACCCCTCATATTGCTTGCGCAGATGAGAATTTAATTGCTAAAACAGTTTTAATGCCAGGTGACCCTTTACGTGCAAAATTTATTGCAGAAACCTTTTTAACAGAAGTGACCTGTTTTACTGCAACTAGAAATATGTTTGGATATACTGGATATTATAATGGTAGACGTATTTCAGTTATGGGCTCTGGAATGGGTATGCCATCTATTGGTATTTATTCCTATGAGCTTTATAGCTTTTATGGAGTAGAAACAATCATACGAATTGGTTCTGCCGGCTCCTATGATGCTGCCCTAGCTGTATATGATACAGTTTTAGTGACAGAGGCGTATTCTGAATCTTCTTTTGCAAAAACAGCCTTTGGCATGCGTGGAAAAAGCTTAAAGAGCTCTGCCTCTGTTAATAATCAGCTACGCTTAGCTGCAAAAAATTTAAATATACCTTTAAAGGAAGCTAAGGTTCATTCAAGTGACGTATTCTATGCAACAGATCCTAATCGTTGGAAGGATGTACATGATACCTATGGATGCATGTGTGTAGAGATGGAAAGCTTTGCTTTATTTGCCAATGCTAAAGCAACAGGAAAGAAAGCAGCCTGTTTGCTGACGATTTCTGATTCTTTTATTAGCCATCAGGTAACTACAGCCGAGGAAAGACAAAAGAATTTCACAAGCATGATGAAAATTGCCTTAGAGCTAGCTGAAAAATAATAGAAATGCCTCATAATCTTTGATAAGATTTATGAGGCATATTTTTCATTATACTTTCTTACCTTAAAGAGTAAATTGAGATGGATTGGATAAAATAGTTAGAAAGGAGCTTTAATCATATGGATATTTGGATACATCAAAATAAATTTCATCAGGTTGTTTTAAAAAAATTTTATATTAAGCCTATCCAAAAAGAAGAACAAACGCTAAGAACTTTGCTTTGTTATTATCAGGAGATTGCATGTAAGGCGTATCCTACGGAAGCCAAGATGGAAATGGCTTTAGGGAACCTATATGATGCTAAGTTTAAGCTTTCCTTAACAAATAGTGGAAAATACAGTATTTTTTGTTATAGTCTAAGTGCTCCTGATCCCGCCTATATTAAAGATTCAAATTATACAGTAGAAGGCTTAGAAACCGAGTTTTTAAAATTTATAGAACCTTATTTTCCTAATTCTACTGCAAATCAAGATTTGTTTTTGCGAGCCTGCGAAATCTATCATAGTGATTTAATGGGCTTTGAGGAGTATTTGCTGAGTAAATCTCTGCAGCAGATGCTCACTACCTATTTTAAGGATACTGAGCGTGATTTTTTACCTCTAGGCTCAGCTGAGGAGTTAAAAAAAATTACACCAAAAATGCTTTATTTGTATTATCAAGAGCTTATAAAGGAGGAGCATATCGCTATAGGTACAGGAAATTATCCTTCCTATAAAAATTTATCCTTGGTTTCTTTACAGCCAAAATGGAAGTACACCTTTCGCTCTAGAGGTAAACAAAAGGAAAATATGTACATTGAGCCCTATTCCTCTAGGCAAGCATATGTACACATTCTTTATGAAACTCAAATATTTGCTGACGATTCCTTATTTTATGCTTGTAAGCTCTTAAATTATTTTATTGGTGGAGGCTCCTCTTCTATTTTATTTAAAACAATTCGCGAAAAATATGGTCTATGCTATTTAATTCATTCTGCTTATTATGCTGCTAGTGGTATTCTTGTAATTTCAGCTTTAGTAGATGCTTTACAGATTAAAAAAACAATTTCAAAAATAGATAAAGCCTTAGAGGAACTACGAATTGATGAGATTGCTTTAGAAGAGGCAAAGGCTTATTTTATAGGAAATACTCTCTTAGGGGATGATTTTATAGATACTAAGCTTCATGCCTATCTTACAGATCATTATTTTCCTGAGATGCCCAAAACGAATAAAGACATTCAAGGAATACAGGCTGTTCAAAAGGAAGATGTACTCCATGCCTATGCCCTTCTTAAAAAAAGCTATACCTACGTTTTAGGAGGTAAGAAAAATGAAAAATAATAGAAGTGAATATATATGTAAGAATGGGTTAAAAGTAATTCATATTTATAAGCCTAAATTTAAAGAATCCTATGTCGGAATAGGAGTTAACTATGGAAGTAGAGATATAAACTTTTATGCTGAAAATGAAAAATATAAATCTCCTAAGGGATTAGCACATTTTATAGAGCATAAATTATTTCAAATGCCAGAAGGAGATGCTTTTTCTCAATTTTCACAATATCATGCTTCAGCCAATGCTTATACAGATACTGAAAAAACAATCTATTATTTTACAACAACTATGGAGCTTTATCCCCCATTAGAGCTTTTATTAAAAATGTATTTTACTCCGTATTTTCCTAAGGAGGATGTGGAGAAGGAAAAAGGGATTATTTTATCTGAAATCAAAATGCATGAGGATGACATTCAATCTAAATTTTTTTACCAAACCTTAAAGGCATTATATCCTAATTCAGCTATTGCAATAGATGCAACAGGAACAGTACAAGGGGTAAAAAAAACTACGTCTGATGATCTTTTCAAAGCATATCAAGAATTTTATACGACGGATAATTCCTATATGGTTGTTGTCTCTTCAGAGCCTAAGGAAAAGATTTTTCCCTTTTTAGAGGAGACTTTAGCATCCTTAAAGTGCCTTAGAGGATTGCCTAGAAGAATAGAGAAAGTATCTCACAAGGTGACAGCTCCTATTTTAAAATATTTTGCTAAAACAGAACAGATTAGCGCTTGCCTTGCCATACGTCTAGCAGAGAACAATTCGAATTCTTTTCTTTGTAACTCCATTATTGGAATCCTAGATAGTCTTTTTTCTCCTATGGCTAAATATTATAAGACATTATATAAGCAAAATGCATTTTATGCAGATATAGAATACTCCATTGTTTCTTTAAGAGATACTAGCTATTGTTTAATTAGCACAACCTCCAATCATCCTGAATTATTTTTAGAATTGATAGAGAATAAGCTAAGAAAGCTTAAAATACAGGACATTGATGATAATATTACAGAACTTTATCAAAAGCATTTAAAAGCCAAAAGTATTCTTATTGAGGATGAAATTAGTACATTAGGAGAAGAAAGTCTAATCTATGCTTTAGAGGGTAGCAATTATACGAATGTAATCGTAGAAGGACTTTCCTTAAATAAAGAAAGTCTATGTGCTTATCTTCCTTTATTTCATAATGCTACTTATGTAAAAGCAATTTGTAAAAAAAGTGAAAAATAAATAAATTCTACAATAATTTGATTGTAAGAAACAAAAAAGGAGTTCTCACCTTGCTAAGAATTCCTTTTTTTTGCTAATTTATAGAAAAAATATAGTATTTAATTTAGGAATTTCGAAAATTGAAATTAGGTATTTTTTTTCATTTCTGTTACACTACGAAGGTGAAAGGAGGACTCATTTTTTTAGCAAAAAAATTTTAGATAAAGGAGGAGGATTTATTGTACAATTACTTCATGCTGATGGGCCGTCTTGTTAAGGACCCAGAGGTAAAAGAGGTAGGAGAAGGAAAGCGTGTCATGAATGTTCGATTAGCAGTAAGCCGAAGCTTTCAAAATACTAAGGGTGAGTATGATACTGATTTTTTCACGATAGTATTTTGGGAATATTTAATTGATTATGCAATAGATAATCTTAAGAAGGGACAACCTGTCTTGATTAAGGGAAGAATGCAGACTAATAAAGAAGAGCTTGCTAATGGATATCAGCTTGCCTATCCAAGCTTAATTGGAGAAAGAATTATGTTCTTCAATTCACAAAATTAAATTTTATATATCCCACATTTGCTAAAAAAAGGAAGCTACTTATTTTGCTTCCTTTTTTGTTATAGGTTCCTTAGAAAAATATTTTTCTAAAGGCTTAAGATTTTCATTTCCTGTAAAATAACTATTTAAAATATCACAAATTCGTCTAACCTCTTTAAGGATGACCTGATAAAACTCATCAATAGAATAAGTTACCTCTAAATCCTGAAGCATATAACTTCGATTATTTAGATTGAGAATTGTTGTGTCTAATCGCTTAGGATATAGAAAGCTTCTGGCTTTCTTTTTATTTTTTCGATGATTTAAAAGAAGATCATATAGAAAAAATAAAGGTTTTTTTAGACCTGTTTTACTTCTAGAAAGATAGTCATAATAAAATCTTGCAGATTGATAACACTCTAAATAGTAGTTTTTAGTACAGAAAAAACCAAAAACTCGCTTTATAGGCTTTTCTAAAAGATTGATATCCGTTTGACTTAACTCAAAGGAATCAAAAAAATAATCTGCAACGTTAATGGAATGAAGCTTTAATTTCTCATTCTTATTAAAAAAATAGGTTTCTAGCATTCGTTCAATATATGCTTTATCCTTTTTTTTAGTATGAAAGGCATCAATGTAATCAGAAATATAGAGATTAACGATATAGGATATAAAAATGTAATAACAAAATAATTGCTCTTCTAAAGAGGCGTGCACATAAGCCATATGAAGAATTTCCTTTAAAAATGGTAGAAAATTATTTTTAATTTTTGAAGAAATTTGGTAGGAATCAATTTTATGAAAGCTCATCAGCTTGTAAAATTCTTCAGCATCGTAAAAAAGTGCATATTTAAAAAGCATTGTATTGGATATATCCTGCATATAGGTAATATTCGTATTAATAAAACGAAGAGCATCCTTAATGACATAATAGCGGATAAAGGGATATCCCATTGCTTATCTGTCCTTTCTAAATAACTATTTTTACTTAACTAGAATAAGTAAAAGGACTAGTTTAAGTAGCTAATCCCTTCTCATGAACTCACTCAAATTATTTAACTTAATTATACTCAATCTAGGGTATGTTTTCAAGAAATATTTTATGTTTCCTAAGTAACATTCCTTATTTAAGGGTTAACAAAAAACAATTTTTATGGTATGATTAAGTAAGTAAAAGAGGTGTTACTATGTTAAAAATAACAAGGAGTGATTTGTCTGTTATAGAACGACAGCTATATAATAAGGGTAGAGATATTGATGTAGCCTTTTACAATGCCTTATTCGATGAGGAGGGGAAAAGCTATATCCCAGATTCCTTAATGCTTTATATGGCAAAGGATGGTGGCATGGGAAATGGCTTAGAGATAGATAATTATAACCCTAACGCAAGTGTCTATCAGACTTATGAGGCCCTAAGAATACTTGATGAATTGAATTTTGATGCAAAGGAAACAAATGAAGTTTATTTATATATTATGAAGAAAATTTGTAATTATCTTTTTAATCGTTGTCCTATGATAAACAATTTATGGAATCCTTTAGCTAAAACCAATGATGCTTATGCGCATAGTGAAGAATATTCCTACCTCGAGCAGCCCTATTCCATTTGGGGTATTCATCCAACGGCAGCAATCTTAGGATATATATTAGTTCTTTGTCCTGAAAATTTTGCTTTCGTGAAGAAAGCAAGAAAGCAGATTTCATTTATAGAAAGCGAGCTATTAAAGGATAGAGCTTGGACGACATATGATTTTATAAGCTTTAATTCTCTTTTGGGATCCTTAAGAAAGATGAATGAATATGCAGAGCTTCAGCAAGTATTAGAAAAGAGAATAATAGAAGAAGCTTGTAAGCATATAAAGGATGAATCCTTTAATTTCCCTTTTCTATTAAGTAATGTCCAAACAGAAGGTGAGCTGAAAGCTAAGGTTGAAGAGGGCTTAGATAAGATTATTAAGAATCGTAAAAGCCATGGTCTATGGGAAAATGCTAAGGGCTGGGGAACAAATCGTTATGCCGAGGCTGATAGTGCTGCTTTAAAATGGTTAGGTGCAGAAACAGTAAAGAATTTAAGTCTTCTAAAGAAGTTTGGGAGAATAGAGCTATGAAATTGATTCTTTATTTTGGTCATACAGGAACAACAAAAAAAGCAGCTGAGATTTTGAAGGAAAAATTGCAAGATGCTGAAATCTTTGATGGAACAAAAAAATTAATGAAGGATTTTTCTAGATATGATATGATTATATTTGGAACAAATATTCATATGGAACGTCCACATAAGCATTTTATTAAGAAGTTAAAAAAGCTAAAGAAAAAGAATCTAACTATTCCTTTTCATGGTTTTGTTTTATCTGCAAACTCTTCAGAAAAAATAAAATATATGAATAAAGTAAAGGAGCTTTTGGGAGATGAAAGCTACATAGGATATTTTGGAGGAGAATTGAATCCAGATCATGCAAAGGGAATAACGCGACTTGTAATTCAAGCCTGTATACAAAAGCTAGCAGAGGATGACTTACCTTTACCAAAGCTAGATGAGCTAGCTATACAGGATTTTGCAGATAACCTAAAATAAAATGGTGAACTAAAAAGTTCACCATTTTATTTAGCATCCTCCATAGATTTCATAACAGCTCGAACCTGTTTTTCTGAAGGAGTACGTCCCATTTGAGTCATCATTGCACGAATCATTTTTTCATTGATCGGTGGATTCTTTTTTAATTGAGATGCAAAAAGCTTTCTCACAATAATAAAGGTAATAATTGCCACACCAATTAATTCTAAAACAATGATTAAAATAAACTGCCAAATTGCTAATTGTATCATATCATTTCCACTCCTAAAATATATTTTACACTTTTTTTTATGGAAATGCAATATTCACAGAGAAAAGTTTATTCTTGTCCTAAAATTTAACTCTTTTTCTCGTGAGGAAAAATTTCGCCAAGAACTTGCAACACTTTACCAAAACCAACAAAAAAGTTGTGTTTAACCTCAAAAATCAATTGTAAAAAAATGTTAAATATGGTATACTTCTATTTAGCAGTAGTCATGAGTAAGGGGGGAAATAAAATGAATAATGATATTAATTTTAATAAATACACTCATGAGGCAGCAAAAAAGGCTTTTCAAGGGAAGCCATTAAGTGATGAATCAGTTGATAATGCAATCTTAGAGATGAGAGGAAAGTTTGCAAATGGTGATGTAGCAAGAGAAGCTTACCAAACAAATCAAAGAGGTACACTTTCTTTGGTTAAAGAAATCATGCGATTGAACATTACAAGATTAAGATTGAGAAAAAAGAGAATTGCAAGAATTTCTTTTCTTCTAACAAGTTTTTTATTACTTTTAAGTTTGAGCATTGGAGTTTCTGTTTATAAAGATTATGCATGGAAATCTGTGCTTAAATATACAGAAGTAAGAATGGATTCATTGGAAATCATTCCTATTAAATCCTTAGAAGAATATAATACTAGCAAAAGTGCTCATTTTTATTGGTTAGATAATGTGGAAAAATCTGAAACTTACGCCTATTACAATGAGGATAAGCCTGTTATGTTTAGTGAGTCATATCTATATGGTGATAATTTAAATATCTCACTATTTATATTGAATAAATATAGTAGTATAGATACCCTTAGTTGGAATTATATTAATGTTCATACAATTAAAATAAAAAATATAAGGATGAAATACGTGATTGAATCCGATGAAATTTTTGGTGTTTTTAATCGATATTATGATTATTATTTTAAAATAGGAACAACTGAAACTTCTGTTCTTGAGCCAATTTTATCTAATTTAACAAAGAACTAGTTTCGACTAGTTTTTTAGTTTCTTACAATTTCTTTCTATTTTTGAAAAAAAATGTAAGCATACTCGTATATTTTATTGAAAGGTAGGGATTGAAAAATGAAGAAAATCACGACAATATTTTTAATTTTTTTAGGCTTTGTTTCTTTTGTATTTACAAACTTGACTGTATCTGCAGAAGAAGGAATAGAAATAGAATATAAACAAATAGTAAACTATATTTCTAATCATCTGAGTGAATTTAGAACAGAGTACAACAAGACACATGCTATGGAAAGACTGAATGCCACTAGTATAGAAAAGCATTGCTTAGTTTATATTATAGACTCTAATGAGTATGGTATATATTTAGATTTTAATGATGATAAAGGTTATCTTGTAACTTCCTTTAATTATTCTTTATATACTTTAAATACTACAGATGATTTAACCTATTTAAAGGATGTAGAATTTACATACTATAGTGCGTATGATGGATTTTTATATCATGATGGAGAGTCATTTCATAAGTATGATGAAGAAATGGATAGTGATACTGAGATTCTATACGGAGTTGATGGACAAGGAGGAGATGGAGAAACTGATATATATGATATAGACGAATATGTATCTAGTAGATATCCTTCTTATAAACTTGAAGAAACCCATGAAAAAGCAGTAGAAGATGTTTCTTATAGTGGATTTAGTATGAAACAATTAACCTACTATCAAAAATACGTTTCTAAAGATGGCGGGTATACATATTCTAAATCCGTAACTGAAGAAAACTGTGCTTTAACAGCCGCTTTTAATGTTATGTCAAACTGGGTTCAAATGAGAATATATGGTCATTTGCCACCAAAAACATCTACAAGAAATTTAAAATTATATCTTGATGAAATTCCTGACTACATATATTATGGAATGGGAGAAGAGACAGTAGGTCATGATTTTTATTGGACATTGATTGATTCGACGTTTATTACTAAAATGCCAGAATTATATTATCAAATGAGAGATTATGCAGTAAGACATGCTAGATATACACCTGAACTTGGTTTATCAACAAGCAATACTATTGAAACTATGAATGCTATGCTTGATCGTTATGGATACCAAAATATAACCTTTACATCTTCTTTTAATTTTTCTGATGTAATGACATCTTTACAAAAGGGTAGAGCTGTCTTTATGGGGTTAGCAAATAGCTTATCATATGCATCAAATCATGCTGTAGCTCTTTTAGGGTATAAAAAATATAGCTATAAAACAGGGACTTGGATTTTTGAAAAAACACATTATGCATATTTCTTTTTGATAGATGATGGTTATGGTTTAATGGAAACCTACTTTGATCCAAATTGTAATTCTAAGCTAGTTCATGAATTTATTTATTAAATTGATTCTGTTGTAAAAAAAGGTTTATTTTCTTAAAATTGATATTGTTAAAAAACATAGTAGACAAAATGATATAAAAATGTTAAAATATGTATAACAATAAAAGGAGGAAAAGAGATGCCTAGATTTGTTAATGATACTTGTATCGCTTGTGGTGCTTGTGCAGAACAATGCCCAGTTTCAGCAATTACTGTTGAGGATCAAGCAGTTATCGATGAAGATACTTGTATTGACTGTGGAGCTTGCGAAGCTGTTTGTCCAGTTTCAGCTATCTCTGAAAGATAAATAAAGAAATAAGCTGATGAAAGTCAGCTTTTTCTTTTGCCTATACTTATTTTCACTATAGTCATATTATAGATATGGGAGTGATTAAATTGAAAACTTTAGAAATTAACTCTCAAGCATTTGTTTTAGATAGTGATATTGAAAAGGGCTTTTTGAAGGGCTCTATATGGGAAAATCTTTTCTCAGGGTATAAATTTATTTTAACAGATATTCATGATTTGACAGAAGAAGAGCAAGTTTTATTTATGCTACAGGTTTATAGCTTTGCTTCTATTGAGCTTACACTATATATCTGCACACATCCAAATTCTAAGGAAGCAATTGAAACATTGAAAAAAGTAAATGTTGAAAAAGAAAAAATGTGTAATTATATTGAAACTAAATATGGCGCTTTAAAGTCATGTTCTGTTATTTTTGATGGATTTTTGGATAGAAAATCTACCTGGGAGGGTAAAAAGTAATGTGGACTTATGAAAAGAAACTGGAATTTCCAGTTCATATCAGCAAGAGAAATTTGGCTTTTGCTAAAGAACTTATAACAGCTATTGGCGGACCAGGAGGAGAATTAGCTTCAGGAATTAGATATTTAGTTCAAGCCCCTACTATGCCAGATAAAATAGGACAGAATTTACTAGTAGAAATAGCTACAGAGGAATTGGCACATGTAGAAATCTTAATGGCTATGATGAAGGGACTAACTGAAGGTGCTACAATAGATGAAATTAAAAAATATGGGTTTGAAGCTATGTATACGGATCATGGATTAGGAATTTATCCAACTGATGCTTGTGGAAATCCATTTACAGTTTCCTTTATTGCCTCTACTGGAAGTCCAATTGTGGATTTAAATGAGGATATGGCTGCAGAAGCAAAGGCTCGTGCTGGTTATGAGCATTTAATGGACCTTACAGATGATCCTGAGATACTAGCACCACTTTCCTTCCTTAGACAAAGAGAAATCATTCACTATCAACGTTTTGCTGAGGCGTTAAAACATTATCAAGAAATGTTTAAAGAATATCAAGGTTAGAAGCTTTTAAAGCTTTTTTCTTTTATATAAAAAAATTCTGTTTGCTTTAAGACAAACAGAATAATATAACTTAATCTTTTTTATTTTTACGAAAACTGTTTTCCGTTCCATTGAGAAGTCTTCGATAATTTTTAAAATGCTTAATTAGAATTAGCATTGCAAGTATAGTATAAAGTATAGACAAAATTAATGAAGGCTTAGCTATAAAGTAATAGCCAAAGTTAAGGATATCTTTTACACCAAATACAAATAATATCCAAGTAGTTATGATAACCGTGAGTGTTGCTGCTGTAGAAGCTAAGGAAACGTATTTGGTCGTGTAGAACACTAAAGCAAACATCAATAAGCAAGCAATCGCTGGGATAGGTGTAAGTACTAATACAACACCTAAGGAGGTTGCAACAGCCTTTCCACCCTTGAAATTCAAGAAGATAGAAAAGGAATGACCTAAGATAGCTGCAGCTCCATAAAGGAAAATATCAATCCCCTCAGGAGTTTTCCATACATTCGTTATCCCTAATATCTTAATTAAAATAATAATGAAGCAACCCTTAAAAACATCACAGAAGAAGACTAGAAAGCCAACCTTTTTCCCTAGTACACGAATTGCATTGGTTGTGCCTATATTTTTACTTCCATATTCTCGAATATCCTTTTTGCAGATGAGCTTTCCTAACACAACACCAAAAGGAATAGAACCAATAAAATAAGATAAAATGATAAAAAGTATACCAATAACAATATCTAATGCTTGCATAACTATCTCTTATAGCTTTCTAAGAAGCTATCCTCCTTTTCCATTATATACTTATTTTACCCCTAAGTCAAAGAAAATACAAATTTTGCGTATTTTCCAATTTTAATTTAGTTTGAATTATGAGTTTAGTTTTTTTAATATTTAATATGTACTTTTTTATAAAATAAAAGAAATTTCTTTAATTTAATACAAAAGTAAATACGGAATAAAATTCTTTGTCTTCTTTATTTTACAAATTATGAAATTATTATTTCTTTCTTGTTTTAAATAAAGTATAATGAAAAGGAAATAAAGCTTCTTAGAAAGGAAATGCATCAATGAATTTAATAGAAGAAATAAAAAGGTATATACCTATCAATGAACAAGAAGAAATGGATAAGCAAATCATGCTAGAATTCATGACCAAGCATCATGATTTTTTAGATAGAGAAAATAGAATTGGACACTTTTCTGCTTCTGCATGGGTAGTGAATCACGAGCGAACAAAGGTTTTGATGATTTATCATAATATTTATGATTCTTGGTCATGGGTTGGAGGTCATGCAGATCAAGAAGAAAATCTAATAGAGGTTGCTATGCGCGAATTACAGGAGGAAACGGGTGTTCAGCATGCGAAACTCATAAGTAAAGATATTTTCAGTCTAGAAACGTTAACTGTAAATGGACATGTTCGTAAGGGGATTTATGTTCCTTGTCATTTACATTTTAATATTACCTATCTTATAGAAGCTGATGAGCGAGATGAACTTTTTATAAAGCCTGATGAAAATAAGGGTGTGAAGTGGTTTACTATGGAAGAAGCTTTAAAGGCTCCAAAAGAAATTTGGATGGTAGAGCATGTTTATAAAAAATTAGTAAGTAGAAGTAAATTATAAAAAAATTAGGATAAATATTGTAAAGAATTATATAAGAATGTATAATTAAAAATTAGAGGTGAAGAGCTATGAAGGAAGGCTTTCGTGGAATTTTAACGGATGTTAAAGAGGAAAGCAAAGTGATTCTAACAGGAATCCCTTACGATAATAATGCATCCGTGGGAAAGGGAGCATCTAAAGCTCCAGAGCGCTTAAGAGAATTATCCTTACATCTTCCTCCTTTGACAAGGGATGGTATAGATATTTCAGATTGTAAAGTCTATGATATGGGAGATATTCTTTATCGTGGTGAGGGGTGTGAAGCTTATTTTAAAGTAATAGAAGAACAAGCTTTTGCTATGCTATGTCCTAACAAATTAAATTTATTTATAGGGGGAGATCATTCGGTTGCAATTCCTTTACAAAGAGCGTTTTTGAGCTTTGCAAAAAAGCATAATAAAAAGGCTGCAATCATCCATATAGATGCCCATCCTGATATATGTGATATTTATGAGGATAGTCCTTATTCTCATGCGTGTCCTATTAAAAGAGCTATAGATTATGGCTATGATATGAAAGATATTTTGCTTATAGGTATGCGAGGATTTGAACTTCAGGAGATTCAATATTTTGAAAAGCATCCAGAACTAGAGGTTTATAGTTCCTCTTATATTCAAGAAAAGGGAATTTCTAAAGTTGTTCAACGAATAAAAGAAAAATTTCAAGAGGACTACTGGGTATATCTTTCCTATGATATTGATGCCAATGATCCATGCTATGCTCCAGGAACTGGAACTCCTGAGCCCTTTGGATTAAAGAGCTTAGATGTTTTAAATATTATTCTATCAATTTTTAAGGAAGTGGATGTTCAAGCAATGGATTTAGTGGAGATTGCCCCACCATTAGATTGTAATGATATAACCTCTTGGTTAGGCTTAAAGACACTTTATGAAATATTTAATATTCTTAAAGTAAGGAGAAAAGAAGAATGAAAAAACACACAATGCTAGATTGCTATGGCGCAAATCAAAATCAATTAAATGATATCAAGCATATTAATGATTTATTAAATAAATTGGTTTATGTCCTTAAGCTAAATCCAATTTGTCCCCCACAATTAATCCCATACTACTACGGAAAGGTAAAAGAAGATATTGGAATTTCAGCTTTTATCTTACTTGAGGGAGGACATATCACCATTCACACTTTCCCTATTAGAGAATGCTATTTTGTAGATATTTTAGCTGATTTAGATTATGATGAACAAATTGCCAAGGATTTTCTTTTAAAGGAATTGCCATATCAGGATGAAAAATCAATCTTCAATATGAAGGATAGAAGCGTAAAGGGCTTTGAAATGCTTCCTTATGATTCAACCTGTGATTTTGGACCACATCTAATGACAGAAATACAATCTCATCAAGAGCCTAATATGGAAAAATTATTTGATTTTTTAGAACAGCTTGTATTTAAGATTAATATGGATCCTATAACAAGACCATATGTCTTGAAATCTACTCCTAAAAAGCCTAAATATTTATCTGCTATTATTGTGATAGCACAATCCCATATTGCTTTGCACTATAGCTATAAATCTAAACGGATATATGCAGATATATTTTCTTGTGCCCCTTTTGATTACTCTAAGGTTAGTGAGCTATATGCGCCCTTAGGTGAGGTTATCTCCAATGAGCTTACGTCTAGAGGAACGAAGCATATCTACAAAGTAAAATCAACGGTATCTAAGGAATCCTTGCAGATTTCTATGCGTTGGCAAAAAAACTTAAAAAAAAGATAAAGGAAAATCTTAGATTTTAATCAAATACTTAAGCTTGCTACTAAAGAAATTAGCGAGCTTTTTATTATTTGTTTGAAGCTTAATCTATATTTTACTTTTGTAAATTTTAATTTTTTAAATATAAAAATAAAAATTGTTTCTAGTTGCTTTCCCACTTTTATGATATAATCAAAGAAGAATGGAGTGAGATGATGAGAGATTTGAAATACATTTTAGGCTACCTAAAGTATTTTAAAAAAGATTTGATTCTAGCTATTAGTCTAATTATTATTGAAACAATATTTGAGCTTATTATTCCTTTTTTAATGAAGGATATCATAGATGAAGGAATTCATAATGAGAACATGAACCAAATTTTAATTTCAGGTGGATTAATTATAGGATGTGCTTTAATATCTTTAGTGACTGGACATTTCTATGCGAAATATAATGCTAGATTAGTGACTAATTTTTCTTATGCCTTACGTAAAGATTTATTTCAAAAGATTCAAGGCTACTCCTTTTCTAATCTAGATCATTTTCCTACCTCCTCTCTAGTGACAAGAATTACAAATGATGTCACTATCATGCAAAATACTTTGGTTGGAGGAATTCGTCCTCTATGTAGATCACCTTTAATGTTATTTATGGGAATAGGACTTTCCTTTGCTATGGCTCCTAAGATAGCTTGGATTTTTATTGCCTTTGTTCCCATATTAGCACTCATACTATTTTTAATCATTCGCAAAACAGCTCCTAAATATAGTCTTCTTCAAGGAAATATTGATGAGCTAAATCAAGTCGTAAGAGAAAATGTACAAGCCATACGAACTGTAAAATCCTATGTGAGAGAAGAACATGAGATGGAAAAATTTCAGTCTGCAAATACTAAGGTTATGTCTACTACAAAGAATACCTTTAAATTTGCTCAACTAAATCAGCCATCGTTTCAGCTTGTTATGTATGCGGTAACCGTAATGATTTTAGGCTTTGGATCTGTGTTAGTTCATAGCAATGATTTAAAAGTAGGAAGTCTTTCTGCTTTGCTTTCTTATATTTTGCAGGTTGTAAATTCCTTGATGATGATTTCTAATGTTTTTCTATTAATCAATCGTTCCTTTGCTTCTTCAAGACGTCTTAAGGAGGTATTGACAGAAGAGCCAACCATAACCTCTTTAGCTTCTGGACTAAAGATTATTGAATCTGGAACAATAGAATTTCAAAATGTATATTTTAAGTATAAGGAATCTAGTGAAGAATATGTATTAGATAATATTAACTTACAAATCCATTCAGGAGAAAGTATAGGTATATTGGGTGGAACTGGTTCATCAAAATCAACCTTAGTTTCCTTAATTTTAAGATTATATGATGTTACTGAGGGGAAAGTATTGATTCATGGGCAGGATGTTAAGGCTTATGATTTAAAGGCTTTAAGAGATAGCATTGCTATCGTATTACAAAACAATGTTTTATTTAGTGGTACAATCAAAGAAAATCTTTTATGGGGAAATGCATCTGCTACTATGGAGGAAGTAATAGAGGCTTGTAAAATTGCTTGTGCAGAAGAATTTATCCAAAGACTTCCTAATGGCTTAGAATATGATCTTGGTCAAGGAGGAGTAAATGTTTCGGGAGGACAAAAACAAAGATTATGTATTGCACGAGCACTTTTAAAGAGGCCAAAGGTTATCATATTTGATGATTCTACCTCTGCCTGTGATATGGAAACGGAGCGACAAATTCTTAAGGGAATTCGGAGCTTAAAGAATGTTACAAGCATTATCATTGGTCAACGAATTACCTCTGTTATGGAAGCAGATAGAATTATAATTTTAGATAGTGGAAAAATTGTGGATATAGGAACTCATAATGAGCTACTACAGCAATCTGAAATTTATAAAGAGCTATATCAGCAACAGTTGGGAGGTGCTTGTCAATGCCACCAGTAGTTTCTGTAAAACGACCAAAGGATTTAAGAAATACGATTAAAAGATTGCTACTTTATATGGGAAAGCATAAGTTTTTGATTTTTTTAGTGGCAATCTTAGTAACCTTATCTGCTAGTGCAAACCTATTAGGAACCTATATGTTTAAACCAATCATTGATACTTATACTAAGGATCCTGCCTTTTCTCGTTTATGGGAAGCCGTAGCTATAGAAATTGGAATTTATTCTATTGGTGTAGTATCTACTTTAGGCTACACACAAATTATGGTCCGTCTTGCTCAAAAAATAATATTTGAAATGAGAAGGGATATTTTTAAGCAGATGGAAAAGCTTCCCTTATCCTTCTTTGATCAAAGAACGCATGGTGAAATTATGAGTAACTATGTTAACGATATTGACACATTTAGCGAGGCTATGAATAATGCGTTTGCTATGCTTATTTCTAATATGATTCAATTGATAGGTCTCGTTATTCTACTTTTCGTTTTAAATTGGTTTTTATCTATAATATGTGTCATTTTTTATGCCTTTATGGCTAGCTATATCGTTTATGCTTCTAAGCGAAGTAAGAAATATTTTGGTAAGCAGCAAAAGGTTATGGCTGGAGTAAATGGCTTTGTAGAAGAAATGCTATCTGGACAAAAGGTAGTGCAGGTGTTTAATCATGAAGAAGCAAATATTGCAAGATTTGATCAAGAAAATCAAAATTTAAGACAAGCTGGCTTTCAAGCATTAAAATATTCCATGTCCATGATTCCAATGGTTGTGTCTATATCCTATATGAATTATGCAATAGTTGCTATTTTAGGTGGTCTTATTGCCTTAGATTATATTCCTATTGTGAGCTTTTCCTTGGGTGGAATTGCCTCTTATTTAGTATTTGTAAGACAGGCTGCTATGCCTATTAACCAATTTACTATGCAATCTAATTTACTTTTGAATGGTTTGGCAGGGGCAGAGCGATTATTTAAACTCATGGATGAGAAGCCAGAAGTAGATCAAGGACAGATAGAATTAGTTCAGAAGGATGAAAAGTCCTGGGCATGGAAGGATGCTCAAGGTACGTTTGTTCCTTTAATGGGAGATGTTCGTTTTTCTCACGTTGATTTCTCTTATATAGATGGGAAGAGGATTTTAACAGATTTGAGTCTTTACGCGAAGCCAGGACAAAAGATTGCGTTTGTAGGTGCAACAGGCGCTGGTAAAACAACAATAACAAATCTTATCAATAGATTTTATGAAATAGAGGGTGGAGAAATCACCTACGATGGAATCAATATTTCTAGCATTAAAAAGGAGGACTTAAGACATTCTTTAGCTGTTGTTTTACAGGATACAAATTTGTTTTCAGGAACAATACGTGAAAATATTAGATATGGGAGATTGAGTGCATCTGATGATGAGGTGATTTATGCAGCTAAGCTTGCTAATGCACATCATTTTATAAAAAAACTACCGAATGGATATGACACGATGGTTACTGCAGATGGAGGAAATTTAAGTCAAGGACAAAGGCAGCTAATCAGTATAGCAAGAGCTGCAGTTGCAAATGCTCCAGTTCTTATTTTAGATGAGGCAACCTCCTCTATTGATACAAGAACGGAAAGACTTGTTCAAGAGGGAATGGATAAACTTATGCAAGGAAGAACCGTATTTGTTATTGCGCATCGACTTTCTACAGTTAGAAATTCCGATGCCATTATGGTTTTAGATAAAGGAAGAATTGTAGAGCGAGGAACTCATCAAGAATTGTTAACTTTGAAGGGAATATATTATAATCTCTATACGGGAAAACTAGAGTTAGAATAGAGGAATTAAAATATGGGAACCAGATGAGATTTCTGGTTCTTTTTTCTTAAACTTTTGAATATAATCCTAATGGTGATACTATGCAATTTAATATTGAAAAACATAATTTTTGTCAGTTAGAAGGCATCTCTAATATTAAAAATCATTTAGAAAAGATTAAAGGCCTTACAATAAAGGATTCAAAGGCAACAGGAATTCTTGAAATGAATCTATCCTATTTAGACATTGAAGGAATGGAATGCTTTAAATCAATGGATTTTCCGTTTGATTTAGATTTAGATATGCTGAAAATATTAGATGTAGTTGTTGGTAGAGTTGAGGTATATCAAGTAGAAGGGCAAGGCTTAGATATCAATTATGAGCTTGTTATCAATTTTCTTCCAGTAGAAGAGGCAGAGGAAATTAAGGTTATTGAGGAAAAGGATATTGAAGTAGAGGAAGAACCGGTTAAAGAGGTAAAAGGGGAAAAATTAGAGCAGATTAAGGAAGATATGAAGGAATACTATGAGGATAAGCTTGCTGATAATCTAACTCGTGAGGATAAGGTTATAACTACAAAAGCTCATGAAAGCGTAGAATCCTTTTTAGATTTCTTTGAATCTAAAAGCAGCTATTATAAATTAAAATGCCTTTATGTGGAAAAAGAAGAGGATTTAGAGGCTGTGGCTAAAGAATACAATGTAAAGCTTGAACAGCTTCTTGCAGGCTATGATAGACAAACTCACAAAGTCATATTTAGCATCGGTTAGTCTTCCTTTTTCTATAGCCTCTAGCCAAAGCTATAAGGATTATGAATATATAAAGACATCAACAAATGAAGAGTTTTTAGTCAGATATGTAACCCAGCAGGAATATGCAATTTATTATGACTTATGTCGTTTTACCAATCGTTTGAAACAAGCAGTTTATGAAATTAATTTACAAAATGGTTATTTGTTATTTTTTGAATATGAAAATTTAACAGAGGCAAATGTTAAAATAGGAAGAATCATAGAGATTTTAAGAGAAATCCATGAAAAGTCAGGCTTTGAAATAACATTAAAAAAAGATCATCTCTTAAATTTAAATAACATTTACAAGGTCCTTGATCATAAATTTTCTTACTTAGAAATGAGAATTAGAGAGATAGAAACTAATCCAGTTAAAAATGATATTAGCTGGATTATTCTTTCTAAATACAATATCATTTTAGATGCAAAGCTATATTTGTATGATTTACAAAGTGATATTTTTAAAGCAATCGACCAAAAACTAATTGTTCCTTATGGCTTAGTCTATAGAAAAATTGATTTAGAAATCTATAATAAACAAAAGCTTTTACCAAGCTTTAATTTATATTATGCTCCAATTTCTATGTTGTATTGCCGATGCTTTCTTCAGCTAGATCCTCCTCAGTTATTAGAAGAAATTAAGAGATTAGATAGTTTTAATCAAAAATATTTTTGTTTTATGTGCCTCTATATCTTGGTATTAAATATTAATCTAGATGTCATTTTAAATTCTTATAGTGTAGCCAGTTATGTTTTAATAACAAAAAAAATAAGATGCTTTATTGCATCCTTTAAAGAATTTATAGAAAAGTAGAGCAATCTACTTTTATTTTTTAAAGAAATCTGTAAAAGCATCCTTGAAATTTAAAACTATGATATATCCTGCTACTAGTATGGAAATAGCAGCTAAGATTACTAAATTTTGTGCTGAAAAAAAGAATATCGTTATAAATAGCTGATATATTAAAATTGTTCCTATTATAGTTTTATAATTATCCTTTATAAAGTTAACAAGATTTGTCATAAAGCATCACCAATAAAGATTATGCTAAAATCTGACAAAATATGCCTAATATTTTTTCATTTGTAATACAATAAATTTTCGTGTATAATGTAATAAAGGAGTTGTAGAATTATGTATTGCAGATTTTGTGGGAATAAGCTTTCAGATGAGGACAAAAAATGTCCAAGCTGTGGTAAAGAGGTAGAGGAGCTTGTAGAAGTTAAGGAAGAAAAAATTAAAATAGAAGAGGAAGAATTATTTTCTAAGGATAATATCTATGACAAAAATAGATATGCTATGGAGCCTACTTTCGAAAATTATAAGCCAGAAAAGCCAGAAGATACGGGTTCTATTGGGTATGGATTTTTAGGATTTTTCTTTCCGATTATTGGCTTTATTCTCTTTTTAGTTTGGAAAAATGATAAACCAGTATCTGCTAAGCAGGTAGGAATTGGAGCATTGATTGGCTTTATTCTATGGATTGTTATTATTGTGCCAATTATTTGCTGTTGTGCATCTATGGATTGGGATCAAATTATAAAGGATGTAGAAAATAATCAGCAGATGTTAAAATATTTCTAGTATGCATAAAAATAAATTTGATGAAGCATATTTGAGCTTTTTTATTCCTTTTTTTGGTTTAATTCAGCTACTACAAGGAAAAAAAAGAATAATTTATCTTTTAGGATTTTTTGTGAATTTAATAGTTTGTATACTCCTATTGTATTTTATGGGAAAATATTTACCTATACTCTTACAAAGATTTACAATCATAGGAAAGAAGCCTATATGTAATTTAAAAGAAGAACGTGCTATACATATTGGTAGCTTTGTGTTCATTTTTTGTTATCGATGTACTTTTTTGATCATTGGTATATTTTCTTCATTTTTCTGTTATTATCTTAAAAGAGTCAAATTAAGAATATTTTATGTTTTATTTAGTATCATATTTATAATACCTTGCCTGTTAGATGGATTATTTCAATTATTAACAGAGTATACATCTACCAACTTTTTGCGTGCTATTACAGGCTTATTTGCAGGTATAGGCATAGGAAATTTTGCTTATTTTCCTTTTGCTAGATGGAATCTTTATATTAAAAATAGTAAATAGTTTTTATCGAAAGGACTGTACCAGTCCTTTTTTTGATATATTTTTATTTTGATTAAGTATTAAAATTTTTATCCTTGTTTTCTTTTTGTCTTTATGCTAGAATGATAAAGGCTTAAAAAGGTATAAGATAATTTAGGAATTGTGCTTTTTTTTTGCGTAGTTTTCATGTAGCTTTTCTCTGATAAAGACTCAAAAATACTTTAAGGAGAATAGAATTATGGAAAAGAATTTATATTTAGAACAGGAAAGATTAACAAAGCTTTTATTTAAATTTTCAGTGCCTTGTATTCTTTCCCTATTAATTAGCTCGTTATATAATATAGTGGATCAAATCTTCATAGGAAATAGTGAGTTGGGATATTTAGGAAATGCGGCTACAGGAGTTGTGTTTCCAACCTTAATCATAGCTCAAGCCTTTGCTTGGTGTATAGGAGATGGAACAGCAGCTTATCTTAGTCTCTGCCAAGGAAAAAAGGATACAAAAAATTCTCATAGCTGTGTAGGAACCTCTATTACTGTTACATTCATATTGGGAATGGCTTTAGTTCTTATTTTTTTACTATTGAAAAATCCATTATTAAATTTATTAGGAGCCTCTGATAATACGATAGAAATGGCCTCTATCTACTTTGTTATAGTAATCCCATTCTTTCCAGTTTATATGCTAATGAATATGCTGAATTCGGTGATAAGAGCTGATGGGAGTCCAGCCTTTTCTATGATTTCAATGATCAGTGGAGCAATCATTAATATTATCTTAGATCCTATTTTTATATTTGTTTGTCATTTTGGAATTGCAGGTGCAGCTTGGGCAACTGTTATTGGTCAAATTGCTTCTCTAGCTTTTTCTATTGGATATTGCTTTCGAACAAAGACATTTTCCTTAACATTAAAAAGCTTTATTCCAAATTTTAAAATTTTTAAAAATGCAATTTTGTTGGGAATTTCAACTTTCATTACACAATTATCCATTGTACTTGTTACAGTTACCTGCAATATAATGCTAAAGAAGTATGGACAATTATCTATATATGGACCAGATATTCCTATCTCAGCAATTAGTATAGAAACTAAGGTTTTTACAATTATTATTAATATAGTTGTAGGAATCGTATTAGGCGCACAGCCTATTATTGGATATAATTATGGAGCTGGTAATATGAAGCGAGTTAAAAATACTTTGTTTCTTATTTTAAGCTTAGGCCTAGGAATTGGACTAATTTCAACTCTTTGCATAGAAGTATTTCCTGAGGCAATTATAAAAATGTTTGGTTCAACTGAGGATGCTCTTTATCTAGAGTTTTCTAAAAAGATGTTTAGAATTTTTCTTTCTTTAGTCACAGGAACATGTCTTATCAAAATCACTTCCATCTTTTTTCAAGCAGTTGGCAGAACAATTAAAGCAACTATTGTCTCTTTAATTCGTGATATTATATGCTTTATTCCTTTAGTTATTTGCCTTCCCTTAGGTTTAGGAATTGATGGAGTATTATATGCTGCTCCTATTTCAGATGCTGTAGGAATTATCATTGTAATAATTTTATTATGCTTGTTTTTAAAAGAATTAAATCATCAAAAAATAAATCTAGATTTAAGTGAAGAAGAATATTTAAAACTAGAAAAATAAAAATATAAGACCTTCCCAGTGATTTAAAATCATGAGGAAGGTCTTTATACTTTAAAGTAAAAAATGATTGTCAAAAAAAAGAAAAAGAGATATAATAAAAGAAAGAAGAAAGAGAAATAAAAAGTAAATAGAAAGAAAAGAAAACTATAATTCAAAAAAGCTTAAAGGGGGAGAAACATAAAATGAGGAAGCTAAAAATAATGACAGTGTTGTTGGTAGGAATTATAGGCTTTTTTATTTTTAGCCTAACGATAAAAGCCAGCACAGAATTAAAAGTGAGTATAGATATAGAAAAAGATAGAATAGAGTTTAAGAATGAAGAAGTAATCTATTCCAGAAAAAGTATGAAGTGCTATGAACTAAAAACAGAGGAAGAAGAAATACTAGCTCATCACCTGTATAGCTATGATGAGGCTTATGGAATTATACTATATAAAAGCTATATAGGAGAACAATACACATTAGAAGGGTATGTAGTAATAGAAGAAGGAATAAAGACTTGTTTACAGAAAATAAGTAAAGAAGAGTATGAATATCTTATTAAGGATGCAGAAGAAGTCATAGACACAACAGAATTAGGAATGAAGCTGAAAAGGAAACAAGGAAGATTTGAAGCCTATCATACTTATGTGTTAGATAATCCAATAAGAGAAGAAGAAATAGAAAGCTATGCCTTAGAGCGACATGGTAAATCCATAGAAAGTATGACAAAAACAGATGAGTATATCAAAGGATATTATCCAAGCTTTGAAGAAACAACCGCAAATATTAGGAGTTATACAGATAATATCATCAATATAGTACCAGAGGAATGGTTTTTCAAAGAAGGAAGCTATGGATATGTAGGGAAGGAATATGCAGTAGCAATGTCAACAAAGGCGGTAAAATCTGTTACAAATGGTGCAGATTGTATGTTAGCGAATGTAGGAGTATTTGATATAGATGTGGCTTTACCTTATTTACATGAACAAGAAACGACTTCTTCTATATATCAAGAAACAATTAAAATTTCTGATCAAATAAACATAAGTATCAAACCCATAATCAATATGAGTTATTATGGATATGAGAAGAAGAATTTTAGAAGTGATTATTGGTATAAAAATTTTATTGTCGATGAAGAAAGAACAATTGTGGCTAGAAAAAGTACATCAAATACTATATTTATTGAGCCTAAAACAATGGGATTCTTAGTAGAGGATAATGAATCCACTTTAGAAAATATGTATTTGAATTATTTAGAATATGAGATGTATACAACAACACATCTTGTTGAAGCATTTTCTAATTCTGATTTGGAAGGATTTACAATAGATAGTTTGATAGATATGTCGACTATTTTGGTAAGTTCTGGATTGAGTTCAGCCTTGCCAACTTTGTCTATACCCATTAAGCTTTTGGAAAAATTAGTTGCTAATTTTTCCAAAATTGTAGTAAAAAACTATGAAGGAAAGGAGAAAAGTGATTACATATATGAATATAGTTCAATGGCGAACAATATTCATAGACATAATTTTAAAGAAAAATTTTCTACTCTTGGAGGAGATAGACCTGTAAGTAGTTTTATTAATCATAGTAGTTTTGAAGATATATTTAGCAGTTATATGCTTAATACTTATTCACATGAATACAAAATTCTGTTATACCCTCAACAAGATTGGAAGCCAATAAAGAATTACTTTTATAATTTCCATATTTCCAGTATTTTTAATTTTTATGACAATTATACATTTAAAGTAAATAATATTTCTAGTACTCAGTCATATGAAAATTTAAATATTTTTATTGATGGAAGTTATGATGGTACAAAACCGATAAGTAAATTAATATATAATGGTAATCAACTTTCTACAAATCTATCCAGTACTAAATTATCTTCCACTAAGCTAATCATGCCCTTATATACAGGCTTAACAGAAATAAAAATAGAGTCATCTCGGCCTGTGATAGCAGATGTATATGATGCAATGGGAAACCTGATTCAAACTAACATATCTAGCTACACTTATAATTCATCCCTATTACTGAGACTAGAGGAAGGAAAAAAGTATTTTATTTTTTTGAGATATAGCTATAATGCCACGGGAACAATAAGCTTAAAATTTAACAAAATTACTGAAAACTATACATCGTTATCTACAACATATGCAACACATAACATAAGAGGAAGCGATAATAATGTAACATACTTTTTATTCAATTTAAGTATAGGAGGATTGTATACTTTTTATACAAGAGTAGAGGATGATACAACAATAAGAGTCTATGATGAGAACTTAAGAATATTAGGAGAATCGTTTGATCCAAACGCAGATTGGAATGAAGAAGAACCAGACTTAAATGCACAATGCTATATAAATTCAGTAGGAGGAAATAGAAAAGTAATAGTAGGAGTATATAGGAATAATCCAGTAGAATATCACTTATATACAAACTATTTTCAGGCATATGATTAATTGGGAGGAAAAGAGAAATGAAAAAAATAATATTGTTATTTTTAGGTATTTTAAATGTATTAACGATAGTATCCTGTAAGAAAGAGAAAGAAGATATTAATACCCCAAAGGAATTTAAGACAGGGGATATAGTTATTTATAATGGCGTAATCTATGAGTATCTAGATATGTTAAACGATATAAGGAATTTAAAAGGAGAAGAGGCTATTAAATATTTCTTCAAAGAGGAAGAGGATTATAAGGCTTTTTATAGTACTTATTACTTAGATATGTCAGATTATAAGAATCAACCAACATTAAAAGATGATCCCAATATATTGGATTTGGAATGGGATTTTTCCGGGTATCATTCCCCAAAATACTCACCTACTCTTCCCTACGCTTTCTATGTTCCATCCTACTTTTATGATGGAGATTTTTTTGAAATTGAGTTGTGTGAAAAAGGCTCCTTCATTGTCAAGGGATATACAGAGAATTTGCCAAAGGATGTAGTTATTCCAGAAAGAATACATGGAAAAAGAGTTTCTCAAATAGGATATAGAGCTTTTGAAAATGCCCCTATGCTTACACTTACACTAGAATCCAATACTTTCAGATTAATTCATCCTTATGCGATAAGCCATTGTAATAATTTGAAAGAAATCACAGGACTTGGCTGTGTTATGTCTATGGGAGTTTCTAATTGTGAGAACTTAGAATACATCAATAAGATATCACCAACTATGGATTGTTCCTTATATAATTTACCAATGCTAGAAAAGATTGAGAACTTTCATTTCTTTTTAAATGATGGCTATCCATTTCCAGAAATATGCTATGGTTTAGGAGGAATTAGAAAGTCTTACTTTTATAACTGCCCAAGATTAAGTAGTATCACAGGAGAAACAAGGGAGCATTCAATTACGCTTAGTACAACTTTCAATACTGTATTTATAAATTTGGGTTTAACGGATTCCTCTATTCCTTTATATGTATATAATCATTATACAGCAATAATTGATGATCGAGTTTTCACAGAAGCAGGAACATGGGTATATACAGTACTATACAATCCAGATACCTTAGAAGCTTATGTCCCATTTTTAAATGATGGATTAGAAAAGGAAGGAACGATATTATTTAGACATCATAAACAGGGACCAGAGGCAGTAACAGAGGATGAGACAGGCATCTACATAAATGCTACCTATAGAGATCCTATATATAATGCTAAGCTGTTATTTAAAAGAAAATAAAAAGTTTTTTAGAAAATAATTATTAAATCTTGACTATTTATTAAAAATGATATATCATTATAATGTTGTAACATGCACCACATAGAAAAGGTATCAAAGGATAGAATATCTACCTTAATAGTGTGTCTTAAAAATTTTAATAGGAGGTAATATGACATGTATGCAATAATAGAAACTGGCGGTAAGCAAGTACAAGTAGAGGTTGGCGAAGCAATTTATGTTGAAAAGCTAGAGGTTGCTGAAGGCGAAACCTATACTTTTGATAAGGTATTATATGTATCTGGAGAAAAGACTTTAGTTGGTACTCCATATGTAAAAGGTGCTACTGTGACTGCAAAGTGTGAAAAGCAGGGACGTGGAAAGAAATTAATTATTTTCAAGTATCGTCCTAAAAAACATTCAAAGACTAAAAAAGGTCATCGTCAATCTTTTACTAAGTTAGTTGTTGAAGCTATTAACGCTTAATTATGACTACTTATCGTATTAAACGAAAAGGACAAGAGGCTTTGCTAGAGGTACAAGGACATTCTGATTATGATATATATGGAAAAGATATCGTTTGTGCAAGTATTTCTACAGCTTTAATTTTTACAGCAAACTTAATCGAAAAGCTCAATTTAGGTTACAACATAATGGATTTAGTTTGCGAGGAAGGATATTTCCGTTTACAAATTAAGACTTCAGATTTGACTGCAAATGCAGTTTTTGAAAATTTGGAATATACTTTAGAGGAAATATCTAAGCAATATCCGAAAAATTTAAAATTTATTAACTAGGAGGATTCTTTTATGCTAAAGCTTAATTTACAATTATTCGCATCTAAAAAGGGTGTTGGTTCTACTAAGAACGGCCGTGATTCAGAAGCAAAGCGTTTAGGCGCAAAGGCTAGTGACGGACAATATGTAACTGCAGGTTCAATTTTATATCGTCAAAGAGGTACTAAAATATTTCCAGGAAATAATGTTGGACGTGGTGGCGATGATACCTTATATACAAAAGTAGCAGGTGTTGTACGTTTTGAACGTAAGGGTCGCGACAAGAAGCAGGTTTCTGTTTACCCAATCGCTTAAATATTAAATGTATAAGGTGCCCTTAAAATGGGCACCTTTTAAAATATAAAGGAGGTAAAAGAAGCATGTTTGTAGATTTAGTTAAAATGGAATTAGAGGCAGGTAGTGGTGGTGATGGTATCGTTGCCTACCGTAGAGAACTTAAAGTAGAAAAGGGAGGTCCCTTTGGTGGTTCAGGCGGACAAGGTGGTTCGATAATATTTGTTGGTGATGAAGGACTTTCCACACTATTAGATTTAAGATATAATAAGGTTCTTAAAGGTACTCCAGGAGAAAAGGGGCGTCATAAGGGTATGACAGGTGCAAATGCTTTAGATACTCTCGTGAAGGTTCCTGTAGGAACAATTATATTTGATGAGGATACAAATCGAGTAATTGGTGATGTTACACAGCACCAACAACAGGTTGTAGTATGTAAAGGTGGACGTGGTGGTAGAGGAAATATGGCTTTTGCTACTGGAACATTGAAATGTCCAGATTTCTGTGAAAAAGGAGAACCAGGACAGAAAAGAAGAATACGTTGTGAACTTAAGGTTCTTGCAGATTGTGGACTTGTTGGTTTCCCTAGTGTAGGTAAATCCACATTGATTGCTGCCGTTTCAAAGGCAAGACCAAAGATTGCAGCATATCATTTTACAACCCTAGTTCCTAATTTAGGAATGGTTGAAGTTCCAGATGGAAGAAGCTTTGTTATGGCAGATTTACCTGGAATTATTGAAGGAGCTCATCAAGGAGCAGGATTAGGTTTACAATTTTTAAGACATATAGAGCGTTGTAGAGTTATTGTTCATATCATTGATATGGCAGGCATGGATGGTCGAGATCCATATGAGGATTACTTGATTATTAATAAGGAATTAGAAAGCTACAAAATGAATCTACTAAAGCGTCCTATGCTAATTGTAGCTAATAAAATGGATATTCCGTCCGCTAAAAAGAACTTGGAGGAATTTAAACAAAAGGTAAATTTACCAGTTTATGAAATTTCTGCATATACAAAGCAAAATTTAGATGAGCTATTATATAAGATTGCTGATACTTTGGCTATTACTCCTGAGTTCTCTTTATTTGAGGATGAAGAAATTGCTGAAGTTGAATATGGTTTAAAGGAAGAGGAGCCTTTTTTTACAATTGAAAAACAAAAGGATGGCGTTTACAATGTTACAGGTACAAAGCTGAAGCGTTTATTTGATATGACTGATTTTGATTCCGATTATGGTCGTATGCGTTTTGCAAGACAGCTAAGAACCTATGGCTTGGACGATTCCTTAAGAAGGCTAGGTGTTCAAAATGGAGATACAGTTCGCATCTTTGATTTTGAGTTTGAATTCGTTGACTAGTAAGGAGCTTTTGCTTACAATTTTAGCGATCATAGAAATTGTTATGTCAATCATAACTGTAATTTTTTATAAGAATGATAAGGTTAGAGCAAAAAAGGGACTATGGCGTACAAAAGAAAGTGTACTTTTAATTTTACCATGGGTAATGGGTGGACTTGGTGGTTTTATGGGTATTTACACAGTTAGACATAAGACACAGCATTGGTATTTTCCTTTAAATAATGTTTTAGCCTTGATTGTTCAAGCCTCTATTTTTATTAGTCTTGCCATTTTATTATAAAATCCCTTTAGAGCTTCTAAGGGGATTTTTCATTGACAGATGAGGGGTTAAATACTATAATAAAAAATAAGAAGAAGTACTATATTACTTGAAAATGGAGTTTAAGATGAAATATATTGTTGTCATAGATCAGGGGACTACCTCTAGTAGAGCAATTATTTATAATGTTAGAGGAGAAGTTGTTGGCAAAGCACAACAAGAGTTTCGCCAAATTTATCCTCAGCCTGGATATGTAGAGCATGATCCAATAGATATACTTTCTAGTGTTAGAAGTGTGATTTCAACTGCACTTACAGAAGCTAGAGTAAAAAATTCAGAGTTAATCGGAATGGGAATTACGAATCAAAGAGAAACTGTAGTTATGTGGGATAAGCTTACAGGAGAGCCTTTTTATAACGCTATTGTGTGGCAATGTAGAAGAACAATGGAGCGTTGTATAGAGTTAAAGGGCTATGCTGAAGAAATATTGAAAAGAACGGGTTTAAAATTGGACTCCTATTTTTCTGCGAGTAAGATAGAGTGGATTTTAAATAACATTCCTAAAGCAAGGGAGCTATTACAGGAAAAAAGACTTTTGGTAGGAACAATTGATACTTACTTAATGTGGCAATTATCAGGTGGAAAAATTTACAAGACAGATTATACAAATGCTTCTAGAACCATGCTTTTTAACATTCATCATTTAGTTTGGGATGACTATTTATGTAATTTATTTCAAGTACCTAAGGAAATATTGCCAGAGGTTTGTCCATCCAGTCATTACTACGGTATGACAGATGCAGAAATCTTAGGCTTTGAAATTCCAATATGTGGAGTTGCAGGGGACCAACAATCTGCTCTTTTTGGCCAATGCTGTTTTGAAAAAGGAGATTTAAAGGTGACCTATGGTACGGGATGCTTTTTATTAATGAATACAAAGGAAGAAGCATTAGTTTCTAAAAATGGATTAGTCACCTCTTTAGGATGTCAAACAAATCAGATGCCATCTTATGTTTTAGAAGGAAGTGTATTTGTTGGTGGAGCTGTAATACAATGGCTAAGAGATGAACTGAAAATTATTTCTAAAGCTTCAGATTCTGAGGCACTAGCTAGAAGCGTATCAAATACAAATGGAGTATACTTAGTACCAGCATTTGTTGGACTAGGAGCCCCTTATTGGAATTTTGAAGCAGAGGGCTTACTTACTGGAATTACTAGAGGAACAAATAGGGCTCATATTGCTAGAGCGGCTTTAGAGGCAATTGCCTATCAAGTTAATGATGTTACTAATGCTATGTGTAAGGATGTAAATCAATCCATTCCTTGTTTTAAAGTTGACGGTGGAGCCTCAGAAAATTCATTTTTAATGGAATTCCAAGCCAATATCTCTAATGTTTCTATTCTCTCCCCTATCAATAAAGAGGTTACAGCTTTGGGTGCATTTTATTTGGTTGCTTTACAACAAAATATATATAAAACTCTTGAGGATATTAAGCAAGTCAATTTAGTTGACAAAATTTATTCATGTAATATGAAAAGTGAAGATAGAATAAAGCTATTAAATGGGTGGAATAAAGCAATAAAAAAATCTCAACTTTAATCCCTATATTTTATGTTTTTTTCCTTAGATTCATATATAAAATCTAATGTATGTAAGATTTTAAAAGAAAAAAAGTGGTTCTGAAATATTGTGGTTTAAAAAATAATAATAAAAGAACAAATAAAAAAATATGGAACTTTTTATTCATTTGCGTTATAATATTGTTTAGAATTAAGGAGTGTAATTATGAAAAAACCAGTTATGTTAATAATAATGGATGGATATGGACTTGCTGCCTCAGGAAATGGAAATGCAGTTAGCCTTGCAAAACATCCAAATTTGGATCGTATTTTTAACGAATATGATACAAAAACTTTAGATGCCAGTGGAGAAGCTGTAGGTTTACCAGAAGGACAAATGGGAAATTCTGAAGTAGGTCATATGAATATAGGTGCTGGTAGAATTGTTTGGCAATCTTTGTCTCGTATCAATAATTCTATTAAAACAGGAGAGTTCAATCAAAATGAAGCGATTGTAGAAGCTATCAATAGAGCAAAAAATAACAATAAGAAGTTTCATATCTTTGGACTTTGTAGTGACGGCGGAGTACATTCTCATACATCTCACATTATTGCTATTGCAAAGCTTGCTCATAAATTAGGATTAGAAAAAGTGTACTATCATGCATTTTTGGATGGTAGAGATGTTGCACCTAAAAGTGCAGGTATCTATTTAAAGAAAATAGTTGAGGAAGGCCATGTTACAGTTGCAACTGTTGGAGGTAGATATTATGGTATGGATCGTGATAAAAATTACGACCGTATTCAGGTAGCCTATGATGCAATGACTATAGCAAAGGGAGAATATTTTGCTGATCCTTTTGCTGGAATTGAAGCTTCTTATGCTAAGGGAGTTACAGATGAATTCATGGTACCTTTTGTGAGTGCTAAGGATGGAATGGTAGAAGATGGTGATTCAATCGTATTTGCCAACTTTAGACCTGACCGTGCAATTCAAATCTCTACATGTTTATCTAACCCAGAGGGTATAGTTTATAATGCAGAAAAACCATATCGCATGGATTTATCTCATGCCCCTAAGAATGTCTTCTATGTTTCTATGATGAAATATGCAGATACAGTGAAGGGACCTTTAGCCTTTGGTTTACAAAAATTAGATAATTTATTCGGTGATGTAGTTTCTAAAGCTGGACTTAAGCAGTTACGTATTGCTGAAACTGAGAAATATGCTCATGTGACTTTTTTCTTTGATGGTGGAGCAGACCGCGAAATCGAAGGAGCAGATCGTATTTTAGTAAACTCCCCTAAGGTAGCGACCTATGATTTGCAGCCACAAATGAGTGCATATGAAGTATGTGATAAGGTTGTAGATGCAATACATAGTAAAAAATATGATACTATCATTTTAAATTTTGCTAACTGTGATATGGTTGGACATACAGGAGTAATACCAGCAGCAATTAAGGCTGTGGAAGCTGTAGATACCTGTGTTGGAAGATGCGTTCAAGCCTTAGATGAGGTTGGTGGAGTAGCGTTAATAACAGCAGATCATGGAAATGCAGAAAAGCTATTAGATGTAGATGGTAAGCCGTTTACAGCTCATACAACAAATCTTGTACCAGTTGTTATAACAGATAAATCTATAAAAATAAGAGATGGTATTTTATCAGATATTGCTCCAACTCTATTGGAGTTGCTTGGTGTAGAAGTACCAGTAGAAATGACATCAAAATCTTTAATTGTAAAATAATGAATTAAACATTCATTTCTTGTCTAAAGGATTCAACTCTCCGTTGTTTTTATTCGTTGAGTTTGACAAGAATATATTTGTATGATAGAATTAAATAAATAAAATAGTATAAATACTTCGGGGTTTGGTGAAATTCCATACCGGCGGTAAAGTCCGCGAGCTTAGGCATGAATAGGTGAAATTCCTATACCGACAGTAGAGTCTGGATGTGAGAAGTAAAGGAATTTTTTGTTTTTTCGTATCCCTAAAGTATTTTTAGGGATTTTATTTTTTAAAAATAAGGAGTAATTTATGAAAAAAAATGCGATCAAACGAATATCATTTGTAGCTATATTTGCTACTATATCTACTTTATTATATTGTTATGTTAAATTTCCATTACCTATTTTTCCTTCGTTTTTGGATATAAATTTTTCGATGATTCCAATTTTAATTTGTGCATTTATGCTTGGACCATGGGATGCTTGTGCTTGTGTCATTATTCGTTGTCTTCTAAAATGGATTTTGCCTCCTGGAACAGGTACAATGTATGTTGGAGAGGTAGCAGATGTACTCAATGGCTTAGCTGTCGTAATCCCTGCAGGTCTTATATATCATAAATTAGATAACAAGCACAAAACTCTTATTGCTTTTTCAACTGTAATGGTTTCATGGGTTTTTATGGCAATTCTTTCAAATATGTTTATTAATATACCTTGGTTTACTCATCTTTATTTTAAAGGAGATATGACTCCATTGGTTGGTATGTCAAACTCTGCCTTTCAATTGATATCCTTTGGTAAAATTGAGGCAACAAAAGATACTTTTATGACCTGCTATATATTTTTAGCCGTTATTCCATTTAATTTGTTGTTATCAGGAATCGTAGTTTTATTTACTATGCTAATTCATAAAAGATTAAAAAGCCTTTATGATATGATTTAATAGCTATAGGATTTGATAAAATTGGAAAGTGTAAAACGTTTTCTTTCAAAATGAAAATTATTATACTAGGAAAATCAATAGAAAATATTGTATAATATCTAATGGTAGAAAAATACTATAAAAAATATTCTTAAGGAGATGTAAATTTTTATGCCATTTATTCAAAGCATTTATGCTAGAGAAGTATTAGACTCTCGTGGAAATCCAACAGTAGAGGTAGAAGTTGTCACTGAAAGTGGTGCATTTGGACGTGCTTTAGTTCCATCTGGTGCTTCTACAGGTGAACATGAAGCTTTAGAGCTTCGTGATGGAGATAAATCTCGTTATCTAGGAAAAGGTACTACTAAGGCAGTAGCTAATGTTAACGAAGTAATTGCTCCACAATTAATTGGTTATGATGTTAGAAACCAAATCATTATCGATAAGAAAATGATAGAGATTGACGGTACAGACAATAAGGGTAACCTAGGTGCAAACGCAACCTTAGGTGTATCTATGGCTTGTGCTCGTGCAGCTGCTGATTATTATGGAATGCCACTTTATAATTATTTTGGTGGATCTAATGCAAAGCAATTACCACTTCCAATGATGAACATTCTAAATGGTGGTGCTCATGCTGATTTCTGTATTGATTTCCAAGAAATCATGATTTTACCAGTTGGTGCTCCTTCCTTCAAGGAAGCAGTTCGTATGGGAGCTGAGGTATTCCATGCATTAAAGAAGATTTTAAAAGCTAACGGCTATGCAACTAGCGTTGGTGATGAGGGTGGATATGCTCCTAAGCTAGGTAGCAATACTGAAGCATTTGAGCGCGTTGTAGAAGCAATTAAGGCTGCAGGCTATGAGCCAGGTAAGGATATTTGCTTAGGTATCGATGTTGCTGCATCTGAATTCTATGATGAAAAGACAGGAATGTACACCTTAAAGGCTGATGGTGGACAATTCAATGCTCAGGATATGGTAGATAAGTATTATGTACCTCTAACTGAAAAGTTCCCTATCATTACAATTGAAGATGGTCTTGCTGAAGATGACTGGGGTGGCTGGAAGTATTTAACTGAAAAGCTAGGTCATAAGATTCAGTTGGTTGGTGATGATTTATTTGTTACTAATACTAAGCGTTTAGCTAAGGGTATTGAGTTAGGTGTTGCAAATGCAATTCTTATTAAGGTAAATCAAATTGGTACTTTAACTGAAACCTTTGATGCTATAGAAATGGCTAAGCGTGCTGGTTATACTGCAATTGTAAGCCATAGATCAGGTGAAACAGAAGATACAACTATTTCTGATATCGTAGTTGGCTTAAATGCTGGTCAAATTAAGACAGGCTCTGCAAGCCGTACAGATCGTGTTGCTAAATACAATCAATTAATGCGTATTGAAGATGATCTAAATGGTCGTGGAGAATTTTTAGGTACATCTGTATTTGCAGGTAAGGATTCTATTTACTGTATTAAGTAATAAAAATTAAACATTTAGGAGGAGCATTCCTCCTTTTTGTTTGAATTGAAAGGAGGATACAAATGGTTGCAACAAATGATTTAAAAAATGGAATGGTAATAGAATATGATGGTAAGCTTATGCAAATTCTAGAATTCATGCATGTTCTTCAAAATAAAGTGGCCTATGTGCGTGTGAAAATGAAGGATTTAAGAACTGGATCAGTTACGGAAACAGCCTTAAAGGGAAGTGATTCTGCATTTAAAAGATGTTATATTGAACGAAAGGAAATGCAATATATTTATAATACAGGAGAAGCCTTGGCCTTTATGGATATGGAAACCTATGAACAAATAGAAATAGCTGAGAAGAGATTAGCTTGGGAAAAGAAATTTATTTTAGAGGGAGCTAATGTGAGCATTACCTTTTATGAAGGAGAAATATTAGGTGTTAGTCTTCCTGATAAGGTAACTTTAAAAATAAAGGAAACTCCTCCAGCAGTTAAGGGATCCGATCGGAAAAAAGCTATCCTAGAGACCGATTTAGAAATTACTGTTCCTGCATTTTTAGAAGTTGGTACTAGTGTGGTTGTTTCTACAATAGATGGAACCTATGTGTCTAGAGCCTAGGTACAAGGCATAGAAGTGGATAACAATTAGAAAATTCCCCCTGTTGAGGGGGGATTATTATTTTATACGAAACAAAAAAAGCCTCTTCTTAAGAGGTTTTAATTTAACTGGTGCTCACTGCCAGAATCGAACTAGCCTTTTATCCTTACCATGGATACGTTCTACCGATGAACTAAGCAAGCATTATTGGCAGCAGTTATAGGGATCGAACCTATGAATGACGGGGTCAGAGTCCGTTGCCTTACCGCTTGGCTAAACTGCTATATTAAATCGCATATTGAATTGTATCATAAATTATTAAAATTGTAAAGCAATTCTTCAATTTTTCTACGCTTTCTTTATCTTGCTAAAGGTATATTTTATATGGTATAATTGTTTCAAATCAAGGAGGATTAAAAATTGATACTCAAGAATACTACAATATTATCTGGTGAAGAAGCAATAGAGGAGATAGTTCTAACCTCTAAAAAATACTATTATAAAAAATACATTTTTTCAAGCTTATTACTTTTAGTAGGTATAATCACACTAGCAGTAGTTCTTAGTCTAGGAAACGAACAGGATTCAACAATTTTAGGATATCTATTTATTGCCTTTGGTTTTTCCTTAGCTGCAATCAATACGTATTCCATAGCTTCTATTAAAAGAAGAACGCAAAAACAAAATCCAGCATTAGCTGAAAAAGGATTGACCAATAGCTTTACTTTTAAAGAGGAAAGCTTTCAGCTTTTAGTAAAAATTGGTTCAAAGGTGAATCGCATAGAATATCCTTATACTGCCCTAAAGCAAATTATAGAGTATGAGGATAGGATATCCTTTGTTATTTCAGCTTTGGAAATTTACATCTGCAAGAAGTCTGCTTTTCAAAATCCAAAGGATGTGGAGCAATTCTTTTATGGGTTATCTAAGCATAAGATAAAGGTTAAGAAAAAACTATCAAAGTAATCAATAATTTTTATTTCTTGTATATTTTTGTCATTTATTGTTTTGTTTCTAGATGATCTGTGCTATAATTATGTATATTCTTTATAAAGAATAGGGAGCAGTTTATGAAATATTTAAAGCTTATAGCTAAAGGTGCTGTCGTAGGAATTGGTATGATTATTCCTGGTGTTAGTGGAGGAACTTTAGCTGTCTTATTAGGAATTTATGATGAGTTAATATTAAGAATAAGTAGTTTACGAAAAGAGTTAAAAAAAGGGCTATTGTTTTTGCTACCTTTTCTTTTGGGAATGATTCTTGCATTTATGGCAATGTATTTTCCATTGAAGCTAGCTATTGAGCATATTCCTTTTGAACTATGTATGACTTTTGTTGCTCTTATGCTAGTTTCATGTCCAAAAATGTGTTTAGAAGCTTATAAAACAGGATTACATAAAATAGATATTTTATGTTCACTATTCGCCTTTTGTCTTTGTATTGGTTTATGCTTTATTCCTTTGGGAAACGATATAGTCTTGAATTTAAATATGGCTTGGTATATGTATCCTCTATTATTTATTTCTGGTATTTTAGCCTCTGTTGCATTAGTTATACCAGGAATTAGTGGCTCTATGCTATTATTAATTATAGGCTTATATAAACCACTTTTAGATACAATTTCAAATATACTAACAACACCATTAGATTCCATAGTAATTTTATTGTTATTTGCTATTGGATTACTTGTTGGATTCTTTTCCATAGCTAAGCTCATGAGATTTTTGTTGAAGCGCTTTGTTCATCAAACAAAATGGGCTATTGTAGGATTTGTTATTGCTTCCATCATTGGTCTTTTCTTAGCCTTTGATTTTAAGGATTTACTTACACCACTACATATTGGTGTTGGAATCGGTTGTTTTATTTGTATTATCATATTGTCTGTTATCCTGTTTTGGTTCACAAAAAGAAATAGAAGAAATGATAGTTTAGAAGAAGAGGCTTAGGTCTCTTTTTTTGTTCTAATTTATCTTTTATTACATATACTTTACTGGTGATATACATGAAGAAATTTTTATTAGCGATAGTATTAATAGTAAGCCTTTGCTTTTTTTCATTAACAGGAAATGCTACAGATCAGATAGAAGATACTGTACCTACAGATACAGTAGCACCAGATTTATGTGGAGGAAGTACATCTGCCATTTTGGTAGAAACAAGTTCTAATAAAGTATTATTTGATAAGGAAAAGGATCGAAGACTTCCTCCTGCCTCTATGACCAAAATTATGACACTTTTATTAATTTATGAAGCATTAGAAGCTAAACAAATTACAAAGGATACAATGCTTACTATAACAGAGGAGCCTACTAAGGTGGAAGGATCTAAGGCATTTTTATCCGTTGGAGATGAAATAAATGTTGATGAGCTATTGAAGTGCATTTGCATTGCTTCAGCAAATGATGCGGCTATTGCTATGGCTATGCATCTTGCTGGTTCAGAAGAACAATTCGTACAAAAAATGAATGATAAGGTAGCAGCACTTGGTTTAAAAAATACACATTTTTCTGATTGCACAGGATTGTCTAGTAAAAACCATTATACATCTGCTTATGATTTAGCAATGATCTCAAATCATCTTATAAAGAAGTATCCTGATGTTTTGAATTATACCAACCTTCAAGAGGATTACATTCGTAAGGATACTGCAAAGCCCTTTTGGCTAGTAAACACAAATAAGATGATAGGCCGAGTAAAATATTTAGATGGGTTAAAGACAGGATATACCTCCTTTTCTAAGTATTGCATCACACTTCATATGAAGCAAGATAATATGGGACTTATTACTGTTGTATTTGGTTATGATAAGCCAACGACTAGAAATGCAGAATCCTTAGAGCTTTTGCGTTGGGGGTATGCAAACTATAAATTAGAAAAAGTGATTGCTAAGGATAAGGTTGTTGAATCTATTGACCATATTCTTTATAAAAATAGAGTCAATGTTGTTGTTCTAGAAGATGTTTTCTATCTTTCTAAAAAGGATAGTAAGCAAAAGTTTGAAGTAGAATATACCTATGAAATTAAGGATTCTATCTGTGAAGGAAAAGCTACAGTATTTCTAGATGGAAAACAGGTTTTAGAAGGAAAGCTAGGAAGTAAAGAAACTATAGAACGAAAAAATTTCTTTGAGCTATTAAAATCGATATGTTTAAAATTATTAGTATAGGACGGAAACGTCCTTTTTTTATGGAATATTGTAAAATTGACAAGAAAGTACAATTTAGATATAATAAAAGAAAACTAAAAAATAGTTTAACATCATTCTATACGTTTTATCCAAAGCCTTTAACTGTATTCTTAAAGATGGATAAAAAAGAATAATTTAATGATAAGGATAGGAAGGTTTATGGAACGCCATCAAGAAATAGAAAGAACAATTATAAAAACCTATAGAGCTCATTTGTGGGCTCCTTTTGTCAAAGCCTTAAAGGAATTTCAGCTGTTAAAGCCTAAGGATAAGGTTTGTGTTTGTATATCAGGAGGTAAGGATTCTATGCTTCTAGCTAAACTATTTCAGGAGTTAAAAAGACATTCAGATTTTGAATTTGAGGTTACCTATTTAGTTATGAATCCAGGATATAATGAAAGAAATTTAAAGTTGATCCAATCCAATCTCAATCTATTACATATTGATGCAATAGTTAAAAATACAGATATATTTGAAATAGCAAATGCCCAAACTAAGACACCATGTTATTTATGCGCAAAAATGCGTAGAGGTGCTCTGTATAAGCTTGCTAAGGAATTAGGATGTAATAAAATTGCTTTAGGGCACCATTATGATGATGTCATTGAAACAACTCTTATGAATATGCTAAACAATGGATCCTTTCAAACGATGCTGCCTAAGCTACACTCTGATAACTATGAGGGAATGGAATTAATTAGACCAATGTATTTTATAAGGGAAAGAGATATACAGCGTTGGGTCAATTATAATGAGCTTGTTTTTTTAAATTGTGCTTGTAAATTTACTGAAGATATAAATAAAAGTAAGGATTTAACAGGCTCAAAGCGTTACGATACTAAGCTACTGATTAAGGATTTATTAAAATATAACCCTTTTGTTGAAAAAAATATATTTAAAGCACCCTTCAATGTAAATGTTGATAAGGTCATCGGCTATAAGCTGCATAATAAGGAAATATCTTTTTTAGATGAATATGATGAAAATTAATCTGTAATTTAGTATTTAAGTTGTGGAAAGTGTATTTTTTTGTTATATTATGATCAAGGGTATCCTTTAGTAAGAATCTTAGTTTAGAAAGTATTTTATAAAATATGATTACTTAATTTATTCCATTATACTAGGTGAGTCAATGAAAAATGAAGAAATTTTATTAGCAGAAAGTGGAGATAAAAAGGCGCAATATGCTTTAGCAAATGCTTTATATGAGAAGCAGGAGTATGAAAAAGCTGTTTTTTGGTATGAGAAAGCAGCAAAGCAAAATCATTTAGATGCCCAAAACAACTTAGGAAATTGTTACTATGATGGAGAGGGTATAGAAAGGAATTATAGAAAAGCAGTATTTTGGTATAGAAAGGCTGCTGAAAAAAATAATAGTGCTGCCCAATTCAATTTAAGCAACTGCTATTATCATGGAAAAGGTGTTCGCAAAAATTTAGAATTGAGCTTTTATTGGATGGAAAAGGCAGCTAAACAAAAAGAAAAGGATGCAGAATTCCTAATCGGTTATTGCTATGAGGTAGGCTATGGTATTTCTAAAGATATAGATAAAGCTTTTTTTTGGTATGAACGTTCAGCACAGCATGGAAATTCTGCTGCACAATGGGTATTAGCTGATGATTATTTTTATGGCGATATTGTCCAGCAGGACTATCAAAAAGCGATTTATTGGTATAAAAAAGCGGCAAGAAAGCAGGATGTGGATTCAGAATATCAATTAGGGTATTGCTATGATCATGGTCTTGGAGTAGAAATTAATGCTGAGGTATCCTTTAAGTGGTATAAGCGTGCTGCTCTTCATGGGGATTTTGTTGCTCAAAATATTGTTGGAGTCTGCTATGAGCAAGGAAAAGGCATAAGAAAAAGTCTTCCTAAGGCAGCTTATTGGTATGAAAGATCAGCTAGTGAAAATTATGATATAGCATTAAACAATTTAGGAAAGTGCTATTCTAATGGAGTAGGTGTTACTAAAAATCTTACTAAAGCCTTTGAATGCTTTACTAGGGCTGCAAACCAGAAACATGGAGATGCTATGTATAATCTTGGCTATTGCTATGACTTAGGAGATGGTGTAACTCCAGATTCTAAAAAAGCTGTATTTTGGTATAAGAAGGCTATAGAACAAGGAAGTGTAGAAGCAATCTATAATTTGGCTCAATGCTATAGCGAAGGCAATGGCGTTAGAAAAAATTATAAAAGAGCCTTTCAACTATTTTTACAGGCTGCAGAGCATGAGGATGCTGAGGCTATTCTTAATGTTGGTTATTTCTATCATAGCGGAAAAGGAATTGAACAAAGTGATGAAAGAGCAGTAGAATGGTATCTTAAGGCAGCAAAATATAAGAATGCAGGTGCTATGTACAATTTAGGCTTATGCTATCTTTATGGTACAGGCGTAGAGAAAAATAGAAAAGAAGCAGAGAATTGGCTTACCCAAGCATGCCTCTATGGAAATAAAAATGCTAAAAAGATTATGAATCGTCTTTTCAGCTCATAATTATGAATTTTAAATAGGAGAATCTCCTATTTTTTTATAAATATTGAATTCGTTTACATATTTAATTTAAAAATTAAATGATTGACTTCAAACAATTATAATTCTATAATAGAAAGAAACGATTGAGAAGGAGGTATGCTTTTATGGATATTGGCTTAGAAATTAAAAATCTCAACAATATGATTCATAGACACTTTACAAATTTGAAAACAACAGAAATTTTAAATAAATTAACTGGAAGTAATGGGTATATTATTGTTTATTTAATGGAACATCAAAACGAGTTGATTACGCAAAAGCAAATTGAAGAGGTTTTAGGAATTACAAGATCTACGGCATCTATCGTTTTATCTCATATGGAGGAAAATCAATTAATAACACGAAAAATTTTAGAACAAGATAGTCGAATCAAAAGTATCCATATTATGCCTAAAGGTATGGAACTTTATGAAACGATGACACGTGAAAAGATTGAATTTGAAGCAAAGCTACTTCAAGGATTTACCTCTTTTGAATTAGAGCAGTTTGTAAAATACATAAGAAGAATGAAAAAGAATATAAAGGAGGAATTGAAATGATAAAGACATTAATGAGAAGTATTAGAGAATATAAAGTTGCCTCTATTCTTACTCCTTTGTTTATAGCATTAGAGGTCGTTATGGAATGTATGATTCCCCTAGTAATGACTTATATTTTAAATAAGGCAAAGGAGGAAACACCAAACACAACATTAATCATTATTTTAAGTGTAAGTATTATAGTACTCGGAATGTTTTCCTTATTGTTTGGAGTTTTGTCAGGCAAATTTGGTGCGGTTGCCTCTGCAGGCTTTGCAAAAAATTTAAGAAGAGATTTGTATTATAAGTCATTAGATTTTTCCTTTGAAAATATAGATCGTTTTTCCTCAGCAAGTCTAGTTACACGTATGACGACAGATGTAGCTAATATTCAAATGGCGTATGGAATGATCTTAAGAATTACCGTCCGTGTTCCTCTAATGATGATATTTTCTATTATCCTTTCTTTTGTAATATCGCCAAAAATTGCTTTGATTTACTTACTAATTATTCCAGTTTTAGGAACGATTCTCTTTATTATAATTAAGCTTGCAATGCCAGCTTTTGATAAGGTGTTCCATAAGTATGATAAGCTAAACGAATCTATAGAAGAAAATGTGAAGGGGATACGTGTTGTAAAAACCTATGTAAGAGAAGACTATGAAAAAGAAAAATTTAGAAAATCCTCAGAGGATATTCGACAAGGCTTTACAAAGGCCTCACGCATTGTGGCATGGAATAATCCTGTTATGGTATTTTTTATGTATTTGTCTTTAACCTTAGTTTCTTATTTTAGTGGTTATCTCATTGTCTCTACTAATCAAACGGAATTAGAAATTGGCGATATTTCTGCTGTAATTACTTATGGTACTCAGATTTTAATGAGCCTTATGATGTTATCTATGATTTTTGTTATGCTTTCCCTTTCTATTACCTCTATGAAAAGAGTTGTAGAGGTATTGAAAGAAGAAAGTACAATCAAAAATCCTCCACATCCAATCTATAAGGTTGAAAATGGTGAAATAGAATATAAAAGAGTTTCCTTTAAATATTCTGTTACTGCTCAAAAATTTGCCTTAGCAAATGTGAATATTAAAATTAAATCAGGGGAAACGATTGGAATTATAGGTGGTACTGGTGCCTCAAAAACAACCTTTGTTAATCTCTTATCTCGTTTATATGATACGACAGAGGGAGAAGTATTAGTAGGTGGAAAAAATGTTAAGGAATACGATTTGAAAACCCTAAGAGACAATGTAGCTGTAGTATTACAAAAGAATGTTTTATTTTCAGGTACGATTTTAGAAAATATGCGTTGGGGTAATCCTAATGCAACGCTTGAAGAGGTAAGGGCTTGCTGTAAGCTTGCCTGTGCAGATGAATTTGTTGAATCCTTTCCTGAAAAGTATGATACACATATAGATCAGGGAGGAACGAATGTATCTGGTGGTCAAAAGCAAAGGCTATGTATTGCTAGAGCACTTTTAAAGAATCCTAAAATATTAATTTTAGATGATTCAACAAGTGCTGTAGATACGAAAACAGATGCGATGATTCGTAAGGCATTTAAGGAAAGTATTCCTAATACTACTAAGATTATTATTGCCCAAAGAATTTCTTCTGTAGAGTCAGCAGATAGAATTATTGTTTTAGATGGTGGACATATTGATGCTGTAGGCACTCATGAAGAGCTTCTTAAAGCAAATGAAATATACCAGGAGGTATATCATCTACAAAATAAAAGTGAGGAGGAAGAAGATGAAAAAAAGAAGAATTAATTTTAAAACCTTAGTTCCAGTTGTAAAAAGATTATTTTCTATGTATAAGCTTCCTTGTATTATTGTACTGTTGTGTTTGATTTTTTCAGCAATGGCTTCTATTTCATCCTCCATCTTTTTACAGCGAATTGTTTCTTTAATTGAAGCTACGCTAGATAATTATAAAGGTATTGAGGGTTTAGTAGCTTTTGAACAAATGAAGCCTGAATTATTTAAAATATTACTTATGATGATTGGAGTCTATGCAGGAGGAATCCTTTCCTCTATCCTATATAATCAAATTATGGTCAATGTTGGGCAAGGCTTTTTAAATCAAATTCGGTTAGAGATGTTTAATAAAATGGAATCTCTTCCTGTTAAATATTTTGACCGTCATCAGCATGGAGATATAATGAGTCATTACACAAATGACGTGGATTCCTTAAGACAATTTGTATGTGAATCCCTACCACAATGTATTTCTACACTTTTAAGTATAGTCTTTATAATTGCAACAATGCTTACCTATAGTATTTGGTTATTTTTAATTATCCTAATTGGTGCAATCGCAATGCTATTAGTAACAGGTAGAATTGGGGGCAATTCAGCAAAGCATTTTATGAAAATGCAAATTAGTACAGGACAGGTAGAAGGCTTTATTGAAGAAATGATGCATGGGGCAAAGGTTGTAAAGGTCTTTTCTCATGAGGAAGCAGCAAAGAAGGATTTTGATAAAATAAATCAACAGCTATTTATGGATACAAAGTCTGCAAATCATTATGCTAATATCCTTATGCCAATTTTAGGAAATATAGGAAATATACAATATTCCTTAATTTCAATTGTAGGTGTTCTATTTTATATATTCAATGTACCTAATGTATCTATAACAGGAATTAGTGTTATGAGTATGTCTATAATCGTAGCGTTTCTTCCTATGTCTAAGCAATTTTCTCAAAGTATTTCTAATATATCTCAACAAGTATCGATGATAGCTATGGCTATGGCAGGTACACAGCGCATTTTAGATTTACTTGCTGAGGAATCAGAAACAGATCAAGGTTATGTTACTTTAGTCAATGCTATAGAAGAAAATGGGCAGCTAGTAGAGGTAAGAGAACGTACGAATACCTGGGCTTGGAAGATTCCCAAGGATAATGGAGAAAATAGCTATGTTAAATTAGCTGGCGATATAGTGTTGAAGGATGTTGATTTTGGCTATTACCCAGATAAAATAGTCCTTCATGAAGTAAATATTTTTGCCAATCCAGGACAAAAGATAGCCTTTGTTGGTGCAACAGGTGCTGGTAAAACAACCATTACCAATTTAATTAATCGCTTCTATGATATTCAAAAGGGAACTATTCTATATGATGGTATTGCCATTACAGACATTAAAAAGGATGATTTAAGAAGAAGTTTAGGGATTGTATTACAGGATACCAATCTGTTCACTGGAACAGTTATGGACAATATTAAGTATGGTAGATTAGATGCTACTGAGGAGGAGGTCTATGAGGCAGCAAGAATTGCAAATGCCTATGACTTTATTACTCGTCTTCCAGACGGATTTAATACAATGCTTACAGGCGATGGTACGAATTTAAGTCAGGGGCAAAGACAGCTATTGAGTATCGCTAGGGCAGCATGTGCTGATGCGCCAGTAATGATTTTAGATGAGGCTACCTCCTCTATTGATACAAGAACAGAAAGTCTAGTTCAAAAGGGAACAGATCAATTGATGGAGGGGAGAACAGTTCTTGTAATTGCCCATCGCCTCTCTACTGTTCAAAATTCAGATTGTATCATGGTTCTAGATCATGGAAGAATTATTGAACGAGGAAGTCATAACGATTTAATTAAAGAAAAGGGAACCTATTATCAGCTCTACACAGGAGCTTTTGAGTTAGAATAATAAAATCTTTATATTGAACTCATTAAAAAAGGAACCCCATAAGCGAGACCAAATCAAATTGGAATACTTATGGGGTCTTTTATTTTTTTGATTTTCTTGATTTTTTAGGTTTACTAGGCAAAGACAATTCCTCACTGAAAATACTTATTTGCTCATAACCCTGATCTACATATAACGTATGTAATTTCTTAAAGATTTCCTCTATATTGTATAAAATATGGTTCTCCTTGCAAAATTTTTGAAAATAATCCATAAGATATTTATGATAGATAGAATTACAAGCATAGGAATTTCCATAATGCTTTATATAGTTTTCTTTAAGCTTAGGGAAAAATTCATCTAATTTTTCATAAAAATATTCCCGATTGCCCTCTCTTAATGTAACTCCAAAGCCAAAACAAAGAATCCCAGTAACATTTGCTTCTTTACACATCCTTAAAATTTCTCTTAAATTATCTAAGGTATCATTGATGAAAGGAAGAATAGGAGAAAGCCATACATAGGTTTCAATTCCTTCCTGATTCAATCTTTTTAGCACTTCAAAACGTTCCTTAGTCGTTGAAACATGAGGCTCTAAAATTTTACATAAGTCCTCATCAGCAGTGGTCAAAGTAATAGAAATTCTGACCTTGGTTTGCTGATTAATTTTTTTAAGGAGTTCTAAATCTCGTAAAATTAAAGAGGATTTGGTTTGGAGGTGAACCCCAAATCCATAGGAATAAGCTAGCTCAAGCATTCCTTTAGTTAAGTTTAATTGATTTTCAATAGGAAGATAGGGATCACTCATTGAGCCAGTAGAAATGATACCCTTTTTTCGTTTTTTCTTTAATTCCTCCTCTAAAATGCTTAATGCATTTTCTTTAACCTCTATATCCTCAAAGGCATGCTCCATTTGATAGCATTTACTTCTAGAATCACAATAAATACATCCATGTGTACAGCCTCGATACAGATTACACCCATTGGAAGGACTTAAAATAGTCTTAGTCTCTTTATAATGCACATAGTTCCCTCCATTCTTTCTTTCTTTCTTTCATTATATCATATTTTTTATTGTTTTACTTACAAATTTATTTTTCTTGTTGACAAATCAACAAAATGAGAGTAATATAATTGTTGATAAAACAACAAGAGGTGGAATATGGAGAATAGATTTCATGCATTTACAATCCTTATCAATCAAATAGGAAGAAGCATACACCAAATCAAAACGAAAGAAATGAAGCAATTTGGATTAAAAAGTAGTCATGTTTCTTGTCTATATTATTTATATAAATCCAATGGGATTTTAACCTCAAAGCATTTATGTGATATCTGTAACGAGGATAAGGCACTAATCTCTCGTTCCTTAGTTGAATTAGAAGAAAAGGGGTTATGCATATTAAATGAAAAGACGAAGCGCTATAGAGCTCCTATTGTATTAACGAAAGAGGGATTAAAAATTGGAAAATATATTGAAGAAAGAATTGATCATCTTTTGGAATTGGCAACCTTAGGTCTAGAAGAATCGACAAAGGAAGCTATGTACGATGCATTAGAGCTTATATGTAGAAATTTAGAAGGAATAAATAGAAAGTTAGGAGAAAAGCATGATTAAGATATTGATAGATTCAGCTTCAGACATTGATGAAGCAGAAGCAGTAGAAAAAGGGATATTCATGATTCCAATTGAGGTAAATTTTAATGGGGAAACCTATTATGATGGAGTTAATTTGAGTCACAATGATTTTTTTTGTAAATTAATTGAGAGTGATGATTTACCAAAAACTAGCCAAATTAACCCCTTTCGATTTACAGAAGAATTTGAAAAATTAACGAAGGATGGCTCAAAGGTCATATGTATTACATTATCCTCTAAATTGTCTAATACATACCAAAATGCGGTTGTGGCAGCCAAAGAATTTCCTGACCAGGTTTATGTTGTTGATAGTTTAAATGCTTGTATAGGAGAACGTATTTTATGTGACTATGCAATTCAGCTTATTGCAAGTGGAATGGATATAGAAGCAATAGTTAAGGAATTAAATGTAAAAAAGAACCAAATAGAGCTTTTAGCAGTTGTTGGTACTTTAAAATATTTAAAGAAGGGGGGAAGAATTTCATCTGTTGTAGCCTTTACAGGAGAGATTCTTTCCATCAAGCCTGTTATATCTGTAGTACATGGTCAGGTTAAGGTAGTTGGCAAGGCTAGGGGTTCTAAAAGGGGCAATAATCTTCTAGTAGAAAAGATTGAGGCATGTGGAGGCATAGACTTTAAATATCCCTATGCCACAGCCTATTCTGGACTATCAGATGAGATTTTAAAGAAGTATTTAGAAGATAGTAAAGGCTTATGGGCACAGGATACAGATCATGTTCCTATGTATCAAATTGGAAGTACAATAGGGACACATATTGGTCCTGGAGGCATCGCAGTTGCATTTTTTTCAAAAAGCAATTAAGCTAAAAGCGTAAAGCCATAAATATTATTTACCTTCCTCATTTAAAAACAATGGAAATGACAAGTATGAAGTTTCTATTGTTTTTTTATTTTGCGAAATTCTTTTTATCCTGACGATATCTTTTCTTTAAAATTGTCATATCTTATTGTTTATAGGTTCTTTTTATTATATAATAATAAAAGATTTTAATTTTAGGGGTGATGGAACTATGATATTAAATTATAAAGAATTTAAAGCGTATTTAGATACTCTTACCTATCGCCCTAAGCTAATGCTCCATAGCTGTTGTGCTCCTTGTTCCTCCCATGTACTTTTTCTTTTAAAGGATTATTTTGAAATTACCATCTTTTATTCTAATGATAATATTTACCCATATGAGGAATATGAAAGAAGATTAAAGGAGGAGATACGCTTCTGTAAGGAAATTGATTCAACACTTCAGGTTATTTTTGATCCATACAATGAGGATGATTTTAATACGACTATTTCAGGAATGGAGCATTTGGGTGAAAAAACGAAAAGATGCTATGCTTGTTATAAATTAAGATTAGAAAAAACGGCTAGAAAAGCAAAAGAGTTGGGCTATGAATATTTCACTACAACTCTAAGTATTTCTCCTTATAAAAATTCAGAATGGATTAATGAGATAGGTAGAAAATTAGAAAATATTTACCAGATAAAATATTTATATTCTAATTTTAAAAAGGAAGAGGGCTATAAGCATTCTATTGCATTATCTAAAGCGTATGATCTATATCGACAGGATTATTGTGGATGTAAATATTCTAAAGAGGAGCAGGAACGAAGAAATGAAAAAGGAAAAGAAAACTAAAATAGTTCATTTACAGCTCCCTTTAGATGTAAGGCTTTTATTTATTAGTGATATACATGGAGATATAGCTTTATTTAAGGAGGCTTTACTTAAGGCAAATTTTAGCTCTAAGGATTATCTTTTTGTTATTGGAGATATGATAGAAAAAGGAGATTTTCTTGACAACCAAGCTATGCTTGATTATGTAATAGAATTATCTAAGAAAGATAACGTATTTTTTTTGGCAGGCAATTGTGATGAAATATTGCGATTCATATTACCACCCTTAGATAAAGAGCGTTTCTTATATTATGCCTTAACCTTAAAAAATTCTATAATCAATGATTTAGCTTATACAATGCAATATTCACTTTCAGAAACAATGGATATTATGAATTTTGTAGAAAAAATTAAAATAAAATATCCTCAATATTTTACCTTTGTAGAAAAGCTTCCCGATGTTATATTTATTAATGAGGATTTGGTTTTGGTTCATGGAGGGATTAAGGACATTTCACGTATTCCTCCTACTGCAATTGAGGTGTTGAAATATGATAACTTTTTAGAGGAAAGTCCTATCCAGCCTAGGCTAATGATTGTTGGGCATAATCCGACGAGAAATTATTGTAAGAAGATAGCTTCAGTAAACCCTATCTTTGACTGGCAGAAAAAGATACTCTCTATTGATGGAGGAAATAATGTTGTTAAAGGGGGACAGCTTAATGTTGTTCTTATGGATAATTTGAAGAATAAGAATGTGAGTTTTTTGTCATTTGATCATTATCCAAAATATGAGATGCTAGAGGATGTTCATCCTCGGCAATCTTATGAGCAATGCTCGCTAAATTTTGGAAAAAGTGAGATTCGAGTTTTACAAAAGGATTTAGATTTTTACTTAGTTCAGCCAAAGGGGACGGAGGATCAGCTTTGGGTTCATGAGGATTTTATTTATAGATCTAAGGATGCCCTTTACTGCACAGAGGGAGTGAATACCTTTCTAAATTTGAAAAAAGGAGATATGATTTCTGTAATCAAGAGGGCAAAGCCCTATAGCTTAGTCAAATGTAATGGACAGATTGGATTACTAAAGTCAGAATATATTCATGATACACAAGTATAATATTACGAAGGACTTTGAATTTAAAACTGTAATGGAATATCTAGAATCCTATCATTTAGGAAAAGAAAAGGTAAAAAGATTTTTTTTAGAAAAGGTAGTATTTTTAAATGATATGCCAGTGACTGCAAAGGATATTTTAAAAGAGGGAGATCTTTTATGCTTACAGTTAGAGGAGGAACTTGATTATCTACCTGATGCTAAAAAGCTAGACATCATTTATGAGGATGATTATATTCTTGCAGTGAATAAACCTTGTCATATCTTAGTTCATCCCGATGATAAAATGAAGCGAGGTACAATGGCAAATATTGTTGCCTTTTATTATCAAAATAAGGGATGGACATATCCTGTACGCTATGCACATAGATTAGATATAGATACAACGGGTGTATTATTGTTTGCAAAGGATCCTTTAAGTTTAGCAAAACTAGATAAGATGATTTTTACCCATGAATTACAAAGGTGCTATTTATGCTTAGCAAAGGGAATATTTAAAAATAAGAAAGCAACAATTGATTCTCCCATTGGTGAGGATAGGCATCATCAGCAAAGAAAAAGGATATCAAAAACAGGAAAAAAGGCTATTACTCATTATGAGGTTGTAAAGGAATATAAGGGTTATAGTCTTGTTAAAGTATATCTAGAGACTGGAAGAACACACCAAATTAGAGTACATTTAGCCTCAATTGGTCATCCACTTTTAGGAGATGTCCTTTATGGGTTGCAGGATGAAAGATTTCCTCGTGTTATGCTTCATTCCTATGAGGCTGTGTTTCAGCATCCTGTTACAAGGGAAAGAATCATAGTTCGAAAAGAGCTTCCCTTTGATATGAAAAAATGGATAAAGTGAGAAAAGGAGGGGGACTATGTTATTTGGAAAAAATGTAAACAAATATTATGTAAAATATTTTTTATTCTTTCTTTTTGGATTACTTGCTTTACTTGCAGTGAATTGGTTTCAGCTTGAAATTCCAAGAATTTGTGGTGAAATTCTAGATGGAATAGGGGATATAGCAAAAGAAGATCCTGATTCTTTATTTTATCATCCAGAGGGAATTAAAAAATTGATGCTAGAGCTTGCTATGATAGCAGGGATTATGTTTATAGGTCGTTTTATGTGGCGTTTTTGCATTTTTGGTGTGGCAGCAAGAATAGAAGCAGATGTACGGTCTGATATGTTTTCTCATTCCTTACGTCTTTCTAATGCATATTACAAGCATCATAAGACAGGCGCCTTGATGGCACTATTTACAAATGATTTACAGGTAATACGTCAAGCCTTTGGAAGTGGAACCGTTATGGCAATTGATGCGATATTTTTAGGTAGCTTTGCATTATATAGAATGTTTAGTACCAATTGGATTTTATCATGCTTTAGTATTATTCCTATGGTATTGATTGCTGTCATATCTGTAATTGTTGGGCGCATTCTTAAGGAAAAATTTCGCATTCGACAAGAGGCCTATGAGACATTATCTGATTTTACGCAAGAGAATTTTAGTGGTCTTGCTGTAGTTAAGGCCTTTGTCAAAGAAATTCATGAAATAAGACATTTTGATAAGATAAATGAAGATAATCGTCAGAAGAATATTGATTTTGTCAAATATGCCACTCTATTAAATGTATTATTAACGGCTGTTATTTCCTCTATATTTGCTTTGCTTTTTGCAGGTGGAGCCTATTTTGTTATTAATGGCTTTATGGGAAAAAGCTTTACCGTAGGTCAAATGTGGGAATTTATTGGTTATTTTGATGCTGTTGTTTGGCCCTTTATGGCTGTAGCACAATTGATAAATATGCGAGCTCAGGCAAATGCTTCTTTAAAGCGTGTGGATGAATTTTTAGCTGAGGCAGTAGATATTATTGATAAGGATGTTGAGGAGATAAATGAAATAAAGGGAGAAATAGAATTTAGAGATTTAAACTTTCAATATCCTGATGGATCTAATGCCGTATTATCAAATATTAACTTACGAATTCCAAAGGGCTCTATGGTTGGCATTATAGGAAAAACAGGTTGTGGAAAAACAACAATAGTAGATTTACTTTTAAGAACCTATAATATCGAAGAAGGTCAACTATTTTTAGATGGGAAAGATATTATGCATATTCCTTTCCGAAAGGTTAGAGAAAATATCGGCTATGTACCACAGGATAATTTCTTATTTAGTGATACGATAGCAAATAATATTAGTTTTGCATATGCTGCACCTGATGAGGATAGTGTGATATCTGCTGCAAAATTTGCAGATGTACATAATAATATAGAAGAATTTCAAGATAAATATAATACCATCTTAGGAGAACGAGGTGTCACTCTTTCTGGTGGACAGAAACAAAGAGTAAGTATAGCTAGAGCTGTGATTAAGGATCCTGCTATTTTAATCTTTGATGATTCAGTTTCGGCAGTAGATACAAAGACAGAAGAAACAATACTTTCTAATCTTAGAAAAATTAGAGAGGGGAAAACCACCTTGATGATTGCTCATCGTATTTCTACTGTTGAAAGCCTAGATATAATTGTAGTTATGGAAGATGGAAAGCTTATCGGTGTGGGTTCTCATGAGGAGCTTTTAAATTCTTGTCCAATGTATCAAGAAATGGTACATCTTCAATCTCTTGAACGTGCTATTCAAGGAGGTGAGGAATAATGCAAAAGTTTGATGACAATAAAAATATTCGTACCTATAAGGATCGTACAGTTCTAGTTAGACTTCTTAAATATGCTAAGCGTGTCCGTTGGGCTTTCATTATATCTTTACTTTTTACAGCAATTCTTGTAGCTATTGATCTTACCCCTGCATATTTAGAGGGGGAGCTGATTGGTGTTTTAGGAAATGCTGATTTGACGAATGATTATAAAATAAAATTTACAATTATTCTTTTATCCATTTATGGATGTGTGATCATAGGGGCAGCCTTTCTCAATTATTTTAATTCAATGCTTTTACAGAAGGCAGGACAGCGTATTGTCTTGGAAATACGAAAAGAAGTATTTGTTAAAATAGAAGGCTTAGCGATTGCCCAAATTTATGCGACTCCCGTAGGAAAGCTAGTAACTAGAGTAACCTCAGATGTGAATATGGTAAATGAGCTATATACCAATGTAATTGTAAATTTGATTAGATATATTTTAACTATTCTATTTGTTTTTATCATGATGCTGATTATTTCTCCTATTTTAACGCTTTATATCCTATGTGTTATTCCATTTTTAGTAATCATGACAATTGTCTTTAACAAGCTTTCAAGAAAGCAATACAGAAAGGTACGTGGCTGTGTTTCCAATATGAATGCTTTTTTATCAGAAAATTTAAGTGGTATGAAAATCACACAAATATTTAATCAAGAGGATAAGAAGGAAAAAGAATTTCTATTGCGAAATACAGATTTAAAAAGAAATAGTATCCGTGAGGTTTTAATTTTTGGTGTTTTTAGGCCTGCTATATATGTTCTATATGTTTTGTGCCATATTATACTTTTATATAATGGCTTTTATATGGTATTAGAAGAGCGATTACTTGCTAAGGATTTAGTAAAGTTTTATCAATATAATGGGCAATTCTTTAATCCTATACAACAGCTTGCAGATCAATTTAATCAGTTACAATCGGCTTTTGCTTCTTCTGAGCGTATTTTTGAGATTTTAGATATGAAGGCACAAATTTTAGATAAAGAGGATGCGATTGAGCTAACACAGATAGAAGGAAAAATAGAATTTGATCATGTTTGGTTTGCTTATAATGAGGAGAATTGGATTTTAAAGGATGTCAGCTTTACAATTTATCCTAAACAAACTGTAGCCTTTGTTGGCGCAACAGGAGCAGGGAAAACAACAATTTTAGCCTTAATTGTTCGCAATTACGAAATTCAAAAGGGAACGATTCGAATTGATGGAATTGATGTGAAGGACATTGCTTTAGAAAGCTTAAGAAAGCATATTGGACAGATGCTTCAGGATGTCTTCTTATTTAGTGGGACGATACGCTCCAATATTACCTTAAGAGATGATAGCTTTACCACGGATGAAATTGTGGAAGCCTGTCGCTATGTAAATGCCTCATCCTTTATAGAAAAGCTACCTAATGGGTATGAGTATGAGGTTTTAGAAAGAGGGAATAATTTTTCTTCTGGACAACGACAGCTTTTAAGCTTTGCAAGAACAATTCTTCATAAGCCCAATATAATGATTTTAGATGAAGCAACAGCTAATATTGATACAGAAACAGAGGTGCTAATTCAGGATTCCTTAGAAAAGATGATGAATGTAGGAACAATGCTCATTGTTGCACATAGATTATCTACTGTGCAACATGCGGATAATATTATTGTTTTACATAAAGGAAAAATTATGGAATCTGGAAACCATCAAGAGCTTTTAGCGAAAAAGGGTTTATATTATCATCTCTATGAGTTACAATATAAACATATGGATTCTTAGGAAAGGGGGAATTTAAATTGAAAAAGAAGAATATACTGATATTGGCAATATCTATTGGCTCTACTGTAGCTTTACTTCTTTTTTTAATTTTATATTTTAATATTCCAAGACTACATTATACATATGATGCAGCTACAGATTCCTATTATGTTGATAGAGTCTATGGAAATGCTTCTTCCTATACGATTTCTGATGAAAAAAACTCTAAGCCAGTTACTAAAATTCTTTCTCGTACTTTTATGGATAAAACAGGAATCAAAAGAATTGATCTAGGAAAAAATATAAAGGTGATTGAACGCATGACATTCCTAAATTGTACAAAACTAGAAAGCATCAATTTAGAAAATGTCGAAAGTATTGGAAGAAATGCCTTTGAAAATTGTATATCATTGAAAAAAATAGAACTGAAGATAGAAGATGTGATGGGAGGAACCTTTATTGGCTGTAAGAATTTGAAAGAAATATCTTTAACAAGTACAAAAACTATAGGTAGCTATGCATTTTCTTTTACAGCAGTTGAGTGTATAACTCTTCCAGAAACTTGCAAAAATGTGGCAGAATATACATTTCATCAATGTATGAATTTAAATAAAATAATCGTTTTATCAAGTAGTTTGCGTGATAATACGTATTTACAGAGCCTAGAAGGTGTGGAATTTCGTGGCTAAATATAGTTTTAGGCTTTTAAATGAAGAACCAATATGATATAATGAGTACACCTAGGAGGAAGATAGAATGAAAGATTTTGAAATTATTTCTGATGGATCCTGCGATTTATCTGATGAAGCAGTATCAAAACTAGGGATTCGAGTTGTACCTTTTTATGTTGCTTATGATGAAGAATCTTATTTAAAGGAAAAAGTGGATTTTCAGGTGCAGGAGTTTTATCAAAAGCTCATGGATAACCCAGGAGTATTTCCTAAAACCTCTATGCCTACGGCAGAGGATTACTGCCAAGAATTCCAAAAGGCCTTTGAGTTGAATAAGAATATTTTATGTATTACGATTTCTAAAAAATTTAGTGGCTCCTTAAATTCAGCTTTAATGGCAAGGGATATGTTTTTAGAGGAGCACCCAGACGCTAGAGTAGAAGTAGTAGATTCTACGGTTAATTCCTGTACACAGGGATTATTGGTAAGAGAAATTGCAAGAATGAGAGAAAATGGTCTTACCCTAGATGAGGTATTATCAAAAATTGAAGAGATTAAAGTGACGGGAAGAAGCTATTTCACTATCAATGGCTTATCTTATTTACAGCATGGTGGAAGAATAGGGAAGCTTACTGCCATTGTAGGAAATATTTTAAAAGTCACACCTTTAATTGTTCAAAAGGATGGGGAAATACAATCTGGTGGTATAGCCCTTTCTAGAAAACGTGCAATTATGAAGATTTTTGATAAATTTAAATCCACCTTGCATAAGCATAATTTGAGCCTAGAGGATTATCTTATTGTTGTTGGGTATGGGAACTCCTTAGAAGAAGGTATGGAATTTGCTAAAAAGTTTGAAGAGATATTTGGTAAAAAAGTAGAATTGTTTGACCAAATAGGTGCAACCATAGCTGTACATACAGGACCTTATCCTATAGGAATTGCTTTTATTCGTAAATATGATGCATAAACAGGCTTCTTTAGGAAGCCTTCTCTTTTTGAAAGGAGGAAAGCCTAATGAATCATAATATTAAAAAAATATTACCTAAATTACTTATATTTTTAGTATTGACAATTGTTGTTATTATTGTCATTTGCTCTTTAAGTGATATTCAAGAAATTGCTAAAGTACTTAAAAATATAAATGTGCCATGGCTTTGTTTTGGCTTTTTATTTCTATTTCTTTATATGATTTTTTATCCTTTGCCCCTCTATTTTTTAGGCAAATCAAAAACAGAAAAAAGTATTTCCTATATCGATTCAGCTATGATTGGCTCTATGGAATATTTTTTTAATGGGATTACTCCCTTTGCCTCTGGTGGACAACCCTTCCAAATTTATGCATATCGGAAGATTGGAGTCGATTTGCAGAGGTCCTCAGGAATTATATTAATGAATTTTGTTATTACACAAACTTCGTTAGTAATACTATGCTTAAGCTCTCTATTTTTTTATGAGGAATTAACGAAAGGTACAGTGTATTTGCAGGTTATGATAGGTGTTGGCTTGGGTATTAATTGCCTAATCTTAGCTTTATTTTGTTCTGTGGGATTATCTAAGACGCTAAGAAATTGGCTGATACGTTTTGTAAGCTGGATCATTCATCGCAAAATTTTTAAGGATAAGTTACTTTCTTTTGAAAGTTCCTTTGCAGAATATTGTAAAGGTGCACAGGATACCTTTCATGCGCTATTAGCCCAAAAGATAAAATTTATTTTTTGTATTTGTCTAAAGCTAATAGGACTATTATGCTATTATATGATTCCTTTCTTTATATTACATGCTTTAGGTATAGAGGTTGAACTTAACCAGCTTCCATTAATTACAGCAATGACGACCTTCTCTGTAGCTATGACATGCTTTATTCCCACACCTGGTGCTACAGGAGGGATAGAATTTGCCTTTAGAACCCTCTTTGTTTCAGTTCTACCGATTTTAAGTGCTTCCTTAGCCACCTCAGGCTTGTTGATTTGGCGCTTTATTACCTATTATTTTTTAATGCTAATCAGCTTTATTGTCTATCTTATATTTGAAAGAGTAGTTGCTTATAGATTGAAAAAACAATCACAAACTATAGAAAAAGGGATTGATAAATCAATTTAAATGCCTTATAATAGTTAACTAGATAAACTTTATTTTGTAAAGTATTTAGGAGTGAGGATATGTTAGATCAAGAAATTAATCAGCAATTACGAGCTATAAAAAATAAGTTTATTGTCAGAACTAATGAAATTCTATTGAAGTCAGGAATGACAAGGATAGAATTTGAAATTTTAAATTTCATTTACAATGCTAATAAGAATAAGGAAGAGGTAAAGGCTTCTTCCCTAGCCAAATGCTTTGAAGTATCTATTCCAGCAGTTATGCATAAGTTAGATGCTTTAGAATCTAAGCGTTTGATAAATAAGCATATGGATCCTAAGGATAAGCGAATTAAATATTACCGCTTAACGGAGGAAACAAAAATGAAATATGAAGAGTTGTTTGCAAGACAGGAAAAAAGAGTATCAGATTATCTAAGGGCTTTAGGTGCAGAGCGGGAACACTTAATTAAGATATTAGATATTACCCTGCAATTTTTGGAGGATGAATATGATTAGATTATTAAAATGCTTAGATAAATGGGCATATGTTTTAATTTGCTTTGTAATAGGCTTAGTAATATTACAGGTATATTGTGATTTAGAGTTACCTACAAGATTAACAAATATATTAAATCATGCTAGTATTGCAGAGGCAGCCAAGCAAACAGGAACGATGACAGAAGAATTAAAAAAATCTTGTATGGATGGCGTTATGAAGAATGGCCTTGAGATGTTTGGATTTGCAGCTATCTCCCTACTTTCTTCTATAGTTGTATGCTTTTTAGCTAGTAGAATTGCTGCAAAATTTTCTTATAATATAAGAAAAGAAATGTATACACATATACAAAAATTTTCTATAAGTGAAATAGATAATTTTTCTACAGCATCTCTTATCACGAGAACAACAAATGATATTACACAGGTGCAAATGGTAGTGATAATGACACTTCGTATGGCAATTTCAGCACCTACAATGGCTATTTTAGGTATTCTTAAGGCTGGGAAAATTGAATCCAGTAGTAGTTTAAACTTAATTGTAGTTATTGCGGTAGTATCCCTATCTCTGCTTGTAATCAGCTTATTTTTGATTGTATTACCAAAATTTAAGCGTATACAGGAGCTTACAGACCGTCTTAACCTTGTAACTAGAGAAAATTTAACAGGAATACGAGTTGTAAGAGCTAATGTTGCAGAGGATTATCAAGAAAATAAATTTGATGAAGTTAATCAATCTGTTTCTAAGACAAACATCTTTGTTAATCGTGTATTAAACCTTATGATGCCTGGCATGATGCTAATTATGAATGGTACTAGTCTTGCCATCTTGTGGGTAGGAGCCTATCTCATAGATGAGAATCCTTTATTTTTAGGAAGTGTATTTGGTTTTCAGCAAATTACAATGATGATAGTAATGGCTTTTATGCAGCTTATTATGATTTTTATTATGGTTCCAAGAGGGTTAGTTTCTGCAAAAAGAATAAAAGAGGTATTAATTGTTGAGCCTAGCTTAAAGAATAAAGAACATCCTTTGCAGCCTAAAGAGACTTTAAAGGGGCAAATCGTGTATGAGGATGTGAGCTTTAGCTATCCCAATACCAGCGAAAATGTTTTAGACCATATTAGCTTTAAAGCTGAACAAGGACAAACCATTGCTATCATTGGCTCCACAGGTAGTGGAAAAACCTCTATCATAAATTTATTGCCTAGATTTTTTGATGTTACTAGTGGTGCAGTTTTGCTAGATGGTATTGATGTTCGAGATTATGATTTGAAGGATTTGCGAGATAAAATTGCTTTTATTTCGCAAAAGGCACTTTTATTTAAGGGAACCATTCGCTCTAATTTAGCCTATGGCAAAGAGGATGCTACAGAAGAAGAGATGCTAGAGGCCTTACAGCTTGCTATGGCCAAGGACTTTGTAATGAAGCATCCAGAGGGCTTAGATCAAATGGTTGCACAAGGCGGTTCAAATTTTTCTGGAGGTCAAAAGCAAAGACTTTCCATTGCAAGAGCAATTATAAAAAAGGCAGAGATTATCGTTTTTGATGATTCCTTTTCAGCCTTAGATTTTAAAACAGATAGGATTTTAAGAGAAAATTTAAAATCATTAGAATATCATCCTACTAAGATTATTGTAGCACAAAGAATTGGAACAATTATGGATGCTGATTTAATTTTAGTTTTAGAGCATGGAAAAATTGTGGGAGCTGGAACACACAAAGAGCTAATAAAAAATTGTGAGGTTTATCAAGAAATTGCTTACTCTCAGGTATCAAAGGAGGAGATGGATCGTGCCTAAACAACAGATGCATGGAAAGCCTAAAAGCTTAAAAAAGGGCTTAGCTAAATTACTTCCTTATATGAAACCCTATATTGTAGTTATAGGATTTGCAATTCTTTTATCCATCATTGGAGCATTAGGCTCCCTATTTGGTCCAAAGCTTTTAGGTGAAATTACAAAGGAATGCCAAAAAAAGGTTGCAGGACTAGCCATTGATTTTACATATATTTTCAAATTGGGTGTCATGCTGATTTGTATATATAGCTGTTCAGCCTTTGGTAACTATATTGCTTCCTTCTTATTAACAGGAGTTACCCAAAAGATTTCCTATCGACTTAGAAAGGATATATCTGAAAAAATTAATCGTGTACCTTTAAAGTATTTTGATCAATCCTCCTATGGTGACTTATTATCTAGAGTTACTAATGATGTTGATAGTATCAGTCAAAATTTAAACCAAAGCCTAGTTAGTACCTTTTCTTCTGTAATTTTACTTATTGGAGTATTTGTTATGATGTTTACCATTTCATGGCAAATGGCATTCATTTGTGTTGTTTCTATACCACTTTCCTTAGTAGCACTAATACTTATAGTTAAGAATTCTCAAAAATATTTCCGATCTCAGCAAAGATCCTTAGGAGAATTGAATGCCCATATTGAAGAAGCATATTCAGGACATCAGGTAATTATAGCCTTTCATCAGGAACAGAAGCTTTATGAAGCCTTTGATCAATGTAATACCAATTTAAAAAACAGTGCATGGAAAAGTCAATTTGCATCAGGATTGATGATGCCAATTATGGGATTTATTGGAAATGCTTCCTATATAACGATTTGCTTTTTAGGAGGAATTTTAGTTATCAGTGGTCTTGCAGGAGTTGAATTTATTCAAATGTTTATCCAGTATTCTCGTATGGCTAATCAGCCTTTACAAACGATTGGTCAAATTGCGAATGTATTGCAATCCTGTGCAGCAGCAAGCGAGCGAATTTTTGAATTTTTAGAAGAAGCAGAGCTTTCTAAGGATACTGAATTAGTGAAGTTAGATAAAGCAGCTGTTAAAGGTAATGTTCAATTTGAGCATGTTAATTTTGGCTATTATGAGGATAAACAAATCATATTTGATTTTTCTTGTGATGTTCAAGCTGGTATGAAAGTAGCGATTGTTGGTCCTACGGGAGCTGGAAAGACAACATTAGTAAATCTGCTTATGCGTTTCTACGAGGTAAATTCAGGTAAAATTACGATTGATTCTATATCTACAAAGGATTTAACTCGAGCAAATGTTGCTGCATTGTTTGGAATGGTTCTTCAGGATACTTGGTTATTTGAAGGAACACTGCGTGATAATCTTCGCTATGGAAATCAATCTGCAACAGATGAGGATATAATGAGGTGCTTAAAGGCATGTCATATGGATCATTTTGTTAATTCTTTGCCTGGTGGATTGGATTATATTTTTGATGAAACTGCAAATATATCTGCTGGACAAAAGCAGCTCTTAACGATTGCACGTGCGATGGTGGAAAATTCCCCTATGCTAATTTTAGATGAGGCTACCTCTAGTGTGGATACAAGAACAGAAGAACTTATTCAAAAGGCTATGGATAAGCTTACTGCTGGTAGAACATCCTTTGTTATTGCTCATCGTCTTTCTACAATTAAGAATGCTGATATTATCCTTGTATTAAAGGATGGAAATATTATTGAACAAGGAAATCATGAACAGCTCATTGAAAAAAGAGGGTTTTATGCTGATCTCTATAATAGTCAATTTGCTACCTCTTTTGTTGATTAAATCCACATATGTGGATTTTTTCATTTTAAGAATATTATATGCTTGTTTAGGAAAGGGTTTTCATATATAATTAAATATACAGGAAGGAAAGCTGTTGAGTGAAAGATAATGAAGAAAATAATTTTAATTTTTTTGATAGGTACATTAGGTATATGTACTTACAATACTCGTGCACATGATAATAACAAATTTTGCGATTTTTCTTCTACAAAAAAAATACTTTATGAAAAGGAATTAAAGGATTTTTTAGGAAACTTATTTATATTATATGAATTAGAAAATGGGTATGCAATATATTCTGTTGAGAATGAAACAAAAAAATTTATTGAAGGTTCATATAAAAGCAATTCTATTTATTCTACTTTGGATAAAAAATATGATCTATTTTATTTAGGTCCTGGTGAATATTATTATCAAAAAGGGGAGATGATTTTTAATATAAGGACAGGCGAAGTTATAGAACAAAACCTTTTAAAAATTGGTTATAAACTTAATTATATAGATTTAGTCTCGAATGTTCAAGAAATTAGAAATAAAAATTTCTCATCTCATACAGATTCAAATGGCTTTACAGTAGTAAAAGAAGACAAATATTTTAGAAATTTAAATAATTTTCCAATGAATTGGTTTTCAGAATGTGGACTTGTAGCTATATCTATCCTACTAGGATATTTAGACACTTTTAAAAATGATTCTTTTATACCTAACGATTTATTTTATAATGGTAGATATTATATCGATAATGGTAACAAAGATGATAATGGAAATCAAGTGTATGATGGTGTAAATATATTAAAAGAAAATTTAACTAAGAAGATAGAATTTACTTATACTGAAAAGAATACCTACCCTTTAGAGGATTGGCCAATAAATTGTGGTATGCCTGGTACAAATTTTGCAATGCGCGATTACTTAATGGAAAAGTTTATAGATATATATTTAATTAAAAAGAAATGCCAAAGGATGAAGGGGAAGTCATAATTAAAAACTATGATTACCCAATGGCAGATGAAGAACTTAAGAATACAATGAATTCTTATTTAGAGAATAATTGTCCAGACTTAAAAAATTATGTTAAAACAAGAAGTGGTAATATATTTTTCACACATCAGCACCCAAAAGATTATATTGAATTAGGAATACCAACAATATTAATATTACAATCTTATACAAATACACAATTTAAAAACAATGATAAATCTAAATGGCATGATGTAGTTGCATATGGTTATAAGGATGATATGTTTATAGCACATATGGGTTGGACGCCTGGAACTATATGGGAAAGTGAAATAATATTAAGTCAAGCAACAATTTATGGATATTATGCTTTAGAATATATAGGAGAACATGCACATTCTGAAAATATCTATATGACTCATAATAACCATATTTATAACATTTGTGGTTGTGGATATAAGCATGAACATATTTATGATTATACTTATATAAATGAAAAGCAGCATAGGGCTAATTGTTCATGTGGAAAAAGTGTTACTGAGATGCATGAATGGAGATTCATTACTGGCAAGAGAATTATTGAAAAACCAATAGGTAGGTATTGCAACAAGTGCGGAATCTCAATAAGAAATTAAGGGATTAAAAGTGGGGAGAAAAATATGAAAAAGATGATTCAATCTAAAAGCTTTTATATGATGATAATGTCCTTATTGACACTTTTGTTGTCACTGATAGAATATTTTGTTGTAATTTATGCTACACCATACGCGTTCCTTCCTAGATTTATGGGAATAATAATTTTAATATCTTTATACGCATATGCTTTTTCACTGAAAAAGATTCAGACAAAATACAACGTTTTGGTATTAATATATATTTTACAGTGGATTGGTTCAATTTTTGTTTGTTGGATAATAGAGTTAAGTGGGAAATTAGAGATTAGAAATCATTTTTTCTTATCATCAATGAATTTAATGTTTTCTATTATTATGATAATAGTTAATTTAATTGTATTAATTTTTAGATACAGAAAAGAAAAAATTGATACTTCATTTGTAAAAAATGAAGCATTGCATGTTTCAACTTGTTTGTTCATGATTAAAATTTCTTTTGCTGCTTTTACTTTTTCTTGTGTAGAGTGTATTGTTTTAACCTATGCTCAATTAGCTGCATTATTTGTCATGATTCCTGTTTCTGTAGCATTCCTCATTTTGTTTATATATATTTTGATAATTAAGAAGTATAGAAAAGAATTAAACTATTTGATAATAGTTTATTGCATTGTATGGAGTTTATCTTCTTATTCACTATTCCTTTCCTCTATAACCTCTTGGAGCAATGGCATAAAATATATATTTCCAGTTTTAATTTTATCAAATGCAAATCAATCTTTTTTATCCATTTATATAAACTGGATATTTTCTCTTTTCATGTGTATTTTATTTTTGGTAATTCATTTTATTCATAATAAAAAACTTGAAAACTATAAATAATCTTTGAAATATACATTCAAAATTATTAAATGAACAGTTTTTGAAAAGTACAAGTATTATAATTTTGTACTTTTTCTTTTTCAATTGAAATATTTATGGTAAAATAAAGTCTACCTTATAAGAAAGAAGCTGATATGATGTATTGGGTAACAATGTGGGGAAATGCGCAATCTACTGTATTGCCACAACCAGCAATATATGCTAAGAATATTACATTAAGATATCCTCTATTTATTCCTTTTAGTGGAAATAAAATTAGAATAACATTTGATAATTTTTGCTGTAAGGAAAGAATTATATTAGATGAGATTTATGCTTCTATAGGGGATGAATTATCGGATGAAGCTATGATAGAAGGAATTCCTATAACAAACTCTTTTAAGAAAAAATTTGTTATTGAGGCAGGAAAAAGTATTACATCTGATCCTTTGGATTTTGTTCTTGAAGAAGGGAAATATTTAATTCTTTCAATTTATATAAAGGATTATACAAATTTAACATCAGGAGTGGATGTTATAGGTCCTTTATCCAAGGGATATTTTTCTTATGGGAATCAAGCTCTTGCTAAAAAGCTAGATATCAATTTATCAAAATCAACCTCTTGGGTTTATTTTCTTTCTAATGTAGATGTCTATACCGAAGACCACAATGAAGCAATTATTTGCTATGGAGATTCTATTACAAGTCAAGATTGGCCTGATTATTTTTTATTAGCCTTAAGAGAGGCTGGAATTAAAAATCGAAGTGTTATTCGCAAGGCAGTATCAGGTACTAGAATCTTAAGAGAATATTCCTGTATTACCTATCAGTCTTATGGAAAGAATGGATTCCATCGATTTGAGCATGAGGTTTCCTCTGTTTCTGGAGCTAAGACGATTATTGTTCAGCATGGAATAAATGATATCATACATCCTGTAGGAGCAGAACTTAATCCCTTTAGACCGATGTCAGATTTGCCAACAGCAAAGGAACTAATTTCAGGATTACAATTTTATGAGCAATGCGCTTTTAAGTTAGGCTTAGATTTATACTTTGGTACCTTGCTTCCTATCTATGGATGGAGAACCTATCAGCCATTTCGTGAAAATTTAAAAAATGAAGTTAATCACTGGATACGAAAAAGAAAAAACGTAGATTTTGAAGCAGAGCTTGCGAGCTATAGGGATTATCATTATGAATTTAAGCAAGGCTATGATTCAGGAGATCATTTACATCCATCTAAGGAAGCTTATCAAAGAATGGGAAAGCTCATGGCACAACGGATAATAGATGATTTGTAATTTCGTTTAGAATATGATATAATAAAGTAAAGAAGAGTAGGTGGTAAATTATGGGAAAAACTACAATTGGAATTATGTATGATTTCGATAAAACACTTTGTACAACGGACATGCAAAATTATGATTTTATTAAGAGGCTAGGTATGGAACCAGCTGAATTTTGGGCAATGGCATCCGTCAATACAAAGAAAAATTCAATGGATAAAATTTTATCCTACATGTATGTTATGATGAGGGAATGTAAAAATAAAAATATTCCCCTAACAGAAGAATATTTAAACTCTTTGGGTGGGTCCATTGTATATTATCGTGGTGTACAAACCTGGTTTGATCGTATTAATGCCTTTGCAGAAACTCTAGGAGTTACTATAGAGCACTACATCATTTCCTCTGGAACAAAGGAAATCATTGAGGGTAGCTCTATTGCCAAATATTTTAAAAAGATTTATGGATGCAAATTTATCTATGACCCTGTAACCAAGGAAGCAATATGGCCAGGTATGGCAATTAATTATACTCAAAAAACACAATATATCTTTAGAATTAGTAAGGGTGCCTTAGATGAGGTGGATGAAGAAAAGCTCAATATGGAAATTAAGGATGTTCGTCGGGCTATTCAATATCGAAATATGATCTATATCGGCGACGGACTTACCGATATTCCTTGTATGCAGCTTTTAAAGGATAAGGGAGGAAAATCAATCGCTTTATATCAGCCACAATATATAGATAAGGTATTACCTCTAGTAGATGATGGAAGAGTAAATTATGTTTGTGCAGCAGATTATTCTACGAATTCTAATTTAGAGAAGATTGTAAAATTAATGATTGAAAATATGGCTATGATTGAAACTTTAAAAAATAAAGAGGACCGACAATTACAAAATTTTACAAAGCTTTTAGGTGAAAAAAATGACAATTAATTTTTTTAATGAAAACTACGAGGATACTAAGGCATATGAGGATTTAATTTCTGAGGTCTTTTCCTTTATAGAACAAGATAAAGAGTTTAGTGTAGTTTTTGTTAATGATGAAAAAATACAGGAAATCAATCGGACTTATCGGAGCATTGATCGTATAACGGATGTAATTTCGTTTGCCTTATGTGATGATCCAGAAAATGAGCTAGAGGATGAACTAGGAGATATTTTTATTGATATTGATCAAGCTATCCGACAAGCGAATGCTTATGGACATACACCAGCACGAGAAATTGCTTTTTTGGCTGTTCATGGCTATTTACATCTTTGTGGGTATGACCATATGAACAAAGATGATGAAGAGAAAATGTGTAAAAAACAAGAGGAGATTCTTGCTAGAGCAGGATTATCTAGAGTGTGAGGTTTAAAATATGAATGAATTAAAATTGATTGATGAGGCAATATTAGGAAGAAAGCGTTCCTATAGCCCCTATTCCAAATTTAAGGTGGGAGCTGCTATCCTTTTGAAGAATGGTTCTTTTATTCATGGCTGTAATATTGAAAATGTCAGCTATGGGTTAAGCAATTGTGCAGAGAGAACAGCATTATTTAAGATGGTAAGTGAAGGGTACTCTAAGGAGGATGTCGTAGCTATGGCAATCGTTGCTGATACAACACTTCCTGTCAGTCCTTGTGGCGCTTGTAGACAAGTAATGGCAGAATTGTTAAAAAAAGAGACAAAAGTTATTTTGGCAAATATGAAAAAAGAATATAAGATGACAACAGTAGAAGAGCTATTACCTTATAGCTTTGAGGAAATAGAAAATGCAAATTGATACCTTTAAATCTGGTTTTGTTGCTGTCATTGGTCGACCTAATGTCGGTAAATCTACCTTTGTGAATCATATGGTAGGAAAAAAGATTGCTATCATTTCGGATAAGCCACAAACAACGAGAAATCGTATTTTAGGAATTCTTACTACTAAAGAGGCGCAAATTGCCTTTACTGATACACCAGGGATTCATAAACCTCATACTGAGTTAGGTAGAAGAATGGTACATGCGTCCTATGAAGCAACCTCAGGTGTAGATTGTATTCTTTTTATGACGACGCCTGTAAAAGAAGTTTTAAAGGGAGATGAAATCATTCTTTCTAACCTTAAAACCAAGCTTCCTGTTTTTTTAGTAATTAATAAGGTAGATCAGTTGAAAAAATTTAAGGATATTGATCTTACGATTGCTAAGTATATGAACCTATATCCCTTTACGGGAATATATCCGATTTCAGTTCTAGAAAATAAAAATTTGGATCATTTATACAAGGATATATTGACTGTATTGCCCTTTGGTCCTAAATATTATCCTGATGAAATGAGTTCAGATCATTCCAATCGATTTTTAATGGCTGAAGCAATTCGTGAAAAAATATTGCATTTGACAAGTGAGGAGGTTCCTCATAGTATTGCTTGTGTTATTGATCATATAGAAGAATGCCCTACAAATTCCTCCTATATGGATGTTTTCGCAACGATTTATGTTGAGCGTGATAGTCAAAAGAAAATTATTTTAGGAAAGAATGGAACTATGATAAAGGCAATTAAGACAGCAAGCATGCAGGATATTAAAAAAATTTTAAATAGTAAAATTCATTTAGAGCTATGGGTGAAGGTGAAAAAGGACTGGAAGGATCGACCAAATGATTTGTCAAATTTAGGATATACTCCAGATTCCTTATAGGTGGACTATGGAAGGTATAGTTATAAAAACTATTGACTATAAAGAAAAATCAAAAATTGTATATTTATATACCTCCTTTGGAATGAAGAGTATAAAGGCACTTGATGTATTAAGGACTAAGCTAGGCTTTGTAACTACGCTCAATGTCGTTGATTTTGAAATGTCAAAAGGCAATCTTCCTACGGTTACTGAATATACATTGAAGGATAGCTTTTATAGTTTGTATGAGGATTTAACTAAAGTGGGTGTATTAGCCCCTATCTTAGATATCCTTCAGCATCTAGAGGAAGAAGTGAACCATACTCGAATCTATAGCTTTGTTATACAAATTTTAAAGGCGCTGCGAGAAACTAAAGAGCCTTACTATATTTTATCGCTGTTTTTGGTGAAAATGTTAGCAGTATTTGGGGTACGTCCAGTGCTCAAGCAATGTATTCATTGCAAAGGAACAAGGATTGTCAATTTTTCAATATTGGAGGGTGGAGCGTTATGTGCTAATTGTGCTACCTATAATGAAAGAAATTTTGGAATTTTTACAGCTTTAGAGCGGCTTTATTATAGTAAAACCTACGAGGTACAGGTATTGCCAGTAGATTATAAATCCCTTTTAGAAGCAATTTATAGCTATTATGCCATCCATGTCCATCTAAATTTGAAGAACTATCTTTTTTGAAATTGGTCTTGACAATTTATAAGACCTGCTGTAAAATTTTAGCATAGGTGATGAACCAGAGGAGTACATAGCTAAGCTTTTTGTTAGAGAGAAATCCCTAGGGTGCAAGGATTTTAAAAAGAGGTATGGAAGGTAGCTGGGGAGCTGAATAGGTGAAAGAAAAGTAGCCTAATTCCGTATACGGGCGTTAACCGATAGATGAGTGCTATTTTTTGAATAGAACTAGGGTGGTACCACGGAAATATTTCGTCCTTAGAGTAATCTAAGGATTTTTTTATTTATCTTAAGGAGGTGTTTGGCGATGAAATTGATTGGAGATATGATTTGGATTCGCGATTTGCGTTTTACAGATTTAGAGGATTACTACATATATGGAAAGGATCCTTTGGTTGGACCTTTTGCTGGCTGGAAACCATTTCCCTCTAAAAGTATAGCTAGTAAAATTCTTAATGGTCAAATCATGAGCAAAGAAACCTATGCCATTGCTTTAAAGGATACAGACCAGCTGATTGGAACGATTTCATTATATAATACAGCATTGCGAAAATATAATAAGGCAAAATCCTTAGGATTCTCCTTAAGTAGTTCGTATTGGAATCAAGGATATATGACCTCTGCTGTAAAGCTGATGATAAATTATGCGTTTTTAAAAACAGATTGTGAAATTTTAGAATTGGGACATCATACAGATAATTATCGCTGTAAACGAGTCGCAGAAAAGTGTGGTTTTACCTATGATGGTACACTTTGTAGCTATAAAAAGCTTTATGATGGTAGAATTATAGATGCCTGCTTTTATTCTATGACAAAAGACGAATTTGAAAGGAAGAAAAAATATGAGTAAATTATTAGAACCTAAATATGATTTTAAAAAAGTTGAGGAAGGAAAATACAATTTTTGGCTAGAGGGTGGCTTTTTCACATCGGGAGATAAATCTAAGGAGCCCTTTACGATTGTGATTCCACCACCTAATGTAACTGGAAAGCTACACCTAGGACATGCCTGTGATACCTCTATTCAGGATGTGATTATTCGTAGAAAAAGAATGCAAGGCTATGATGCCCTATGGCTTCCAGGTATGGATCATGCGGGAATTGCTACACAGGCTAAGGTAGATGAGAAGCTCAAGCAGCAAGGAATTTCTAGATATGATATAGGTAGAGAAGAATTTCTTAAGGTTGCTTGGCAATGGAAAAAGGACTATGCTTTAACCATCCGCAAGCAATGGGCTGCCTTAGGATTAAGCTTAGATTATACTAAGGAACGCTTTACCTTAGATGAGCAATTAAATAAAGCAGTAAATACAGTATTTATAGCTTTATATAAAAAAGGATATATTTATCAAGGAAAGCGTATCATCAATTGGGATCCTGAGGCTCGTACAGCCTTATCTAATATAGAGGTAGAGCACAAGGATGTAGAGGGTGCCTTCTATTATTTTAATTATCCTTTTGTAGATGGAACAGGAGCTGTAACTATCGCAACAACTCGACCTGAAACTATGTTTGCTGATCAAGCTATCATGGTTCATCCTGAGGATGAGCGCTATCAATCTATCATCGGAAAGGAAGTTTATATTCCAGGAACAAAAGTAAAAATTCCAGTGATAGCAGATGCTTATGTAGATAAAGCCTTTGGAACAGGCTGTGTTAAGGTAACACCAGCACATGATCCAAATGATTATGAGGTAGGCTTACGTCATCATTTAGATATGCCTCTATGTATGAATGATGATGGTACAATGAATGCTATGGCAGGGAAATATGAGGGAATGGATCGCTTTGCCTGTCGAGAGGTATTATTAAAGGATTTGGAAGCTTTAAAGCTATTTATTAAAAAGGAAACTATCCTTCACTCCGTAGGACATAGTGAACGAACAGGAGTCGTTGTAGAGCCAAGATTATCTAAGCAATGGTTTGTCAAAATGGATATTTTAGCTAAGCAGGTTTTAGAGAATAAGGAATATCGTTTTATCCCAGAGCGCTTTACACAAACACTAAATCATTGGTTAACTAATATACAGGACTGGTGTATCTCTAGACAGCTTTGGTGGGGACATCGTATCCCAGCGTGGTATAAAGAGGATAAGGTATTAGTTCAGGTAGAATGTCCAGGAGATGGATGGGTACAGGATGAGGATGTTCTAGATACATGGTTTTCCTCTGCACTTTGGCCTTTTTCTACCCTGGGATGGCCTGATCAAACAGAGGATTACAAACGCTATTATCCAACCAGCTGCCTAGTTACAGGCTATGATATCATTTTCTTTTGGGTTTCAAGAATGCTTTTTGAAGGTATCGAATTTACACATCAAGCTCCTTTTAAGGATATTGTTATTCATGGTTTAATTCGAGCTAAGGATGGAAGAAAGATGAGTAAATCCTTAGGAAATGGAATAGATCCCTTTGATATGATTGCAGAATATGGAACGGACTCCTTACGTTATTTTTTAACTACGGGAGGTGCCTTAGGATTAGATTTACGCTTTGATGAAACGAAACTAGAAGCTGCTTGGAATTATTTAAATAAAATTTGGAATATCACAAGATATGTTCTCATGAATTTAGGTGAGAATTATACTTGTACTGCAATTGAACCAGAAAAATTAAATATAGCCTCAAAATCCATTTTGACGCGTTTAAATCATACGATTCATATGGTAGATTATAACTTTGATAAATATGAATTAGGAGAAGCAGCTAAAGAGCTTTATAGCTTTGTATGGGATGATTTTGCTTCCTGGTACGTAGAAATTTCTAAGGTGGATTTAAGTAGTGGGGATCCGATCAATGAGCAAATGACTAAAAATGTCTTGGTCCATGTTTTAAAAGCTATTTTAAAAATGCTTCATCCATTTTGTCCATTTATAACGGAAGAATTATATCAGGCATTACCTCATGATGAAGCCTCAATTATGGTATCTAACTGGCCAAAAATTAATACTAGCTTTGAATTTGCAGAGGCTAAAGATGCCTTTGATGATGTAGTAGAAATTATAACAGCCATTCGTAATGAGCGTGCGAAAGCAAATAAGGCACCCTCTAAGCCTATTGACATATATATAAGCTGTAAAAATGAGGATGTCTTACAAAAGCTTACAGCAACAAAAAGCTATATCCTTCGTTTTACTAATCCAAAAGAATTTTTGATAACTACAAAAGAAATAAAGGCAGAGGGATATGTTGTGGTTGTTTTATCCTGTGCAAATCTTTACATTCCTACGGCAGATTTGGTGGATATGGCTGAGGCAAAGGCGAAGCTACTCACTTCTAAAAAGAAGCTAGAAGGAGAACTTGCAAGGTCAAAAGCTATGCTAGCAAACCCAAATTTTTTAAAGAAGGCTCCTCAAATTAAAATTGAGCAGGAACAGGAGAAGCTTGCTGACTATGAAGCACAATATGCTGAGGTTTTACAAGCACTAGAGCAATTTTAATATGCAGAGCTTACATGAGGCCCTAGATTGGCTATATCAACAAAAAAAGTTAAAAAAAAGAGAGGATCTTTCCCGAATTAAAAACTGTATAGAGCTTTTAAAAATACAAATATCCTATCCTGTAATTCATATTGCAGGTACAAATGGAAAAGGCTCTACAGCTAGTTATTTAAATCGTATGCTAATGCTTTCTGGAAAAAAGGTAGGCTTATTTGTATCTCCCTTTGTTATTTCCTTTAATGAACGCATAGAAATCAATCAAGAATACATTTCTGATGAGGACATCTTGCTGTATATAGATAAGTTACAGAAGCTTCAGGCAGATTATCAAAGAAACTATGAGGATACAATTCCTTTCTTTGAATTAACCCTATTGATGGCACTTCTATATTTTCAGGAACAAAAAATTGATATTTTGATTTTAGAATGTGGTATTGGTGGTTTGCTAGATGCAACCAATGCTATTGAGAAAAAGGTTTGTGTAATAACAAATATTGGCTATGATCATATGGCACAGCTCGGAAATACATTAGAAGAAATTGCGTTTCATAAGCTAGGGATTACTAGACCAGGGGTTCCATGCTTTACCACCGTAGATGAGGAATTACTTCTATATTTTAAGGATTATGCAAAGCAGCATGACGTTCCCCTTTATTGGCTTACCCCTGAAATTAAGCATATTGATATTAGGGATAGGGGAACCAAATTTATGTTTCGTAAGGATACCTTTCAGACAAGTCTTGATGGTGTCTATCAGGCCTATAACGCAGCCTTAGCGATTGCGGTTATGCAGTATTTAAATCCAAATCTATCTGTGGAGTTATTAAAAGAGGCAATAAAAACAACCTCCTGGCCAGGAAGATTTGAATATATAACTCCACAAATCATTTTAGATGGAGCTCACAATTTGCCTGGAATTCAAGCCCTCAGTCATTCCTTACATCTAAAATATCCTCATAAAAAAATTAAAATAGTTTTTACTGCACTAAAGGATAAGGCAATAGATTCCATGCTAGAGGCTCTAGATTCTGTAGTGGACAGCTATTACTTTACAACGATTGAGGATAAACGGTCCTCCACCCTAGATACATTTCACACAAAGAAAAAATATGTCCTTTATGAGGATTATAGAGAAGCCATTAAGAAGGCAAGGGAAAATCTTAAAACGGAAGAAATTTTAGTTATCACAGGTTCCCTGCATTTCATTAGTCAAGTAAGAAAATTTTTAAGGAGCTGAAGAACTACGAAATATGAAGAATGGGTAAAAAAGTATGAAGCCCTTCATATAAAGACACCTACGAAAAGGATGATCAAAACAAAGGAACAAATAGAAGGGATTCGTCAAGCAGGAAGGATTAATACAAAGGTTTTAGATTATGTAGAAACCCATATTTGTGCTGGTATGAGTACAGAAGAGATTGATCAAATGGTAGCTAAAAAAACGAAGGAGCTTGGAGGAATTTGTGCCCCTCTTAATTATGAAGGATTTCCTAAGAGTGTCTGTACAAGCATCAATGATGCAGTTTGTCATGGCATACCTAATCCGTATACTATTTTAAAAAATGGAGATATTATAAATGTGGATTGCACTACAATCTATCATGGATACTATGCAGATGCATCTAGAACATTTATGATTGGTCAGGTTGACCCCATTGCCAAAAGACTAGTAGAGGTTTCTAAGGAATGTCTAGATTTAGCGGTTAAGGAGCTAAAGCCATTCTCTCGATTGAGGGATATTGGTTATGTTATTGAACAGCATGCGAAGAAAAATGGATTTAGCGTTGTACACGAAATTGGTGGACACGGAGTAGGCATAGAATTTCATGAGGATCCCTTCATTTATCATTATGGAAAGAAAAATACAGGTATGGTTTTATTTCCAGGAATGGTATTTACGATTGAGCCTATGATTAATGAGGGTTCAAGGGAAGTATATTTAGATGCATCCAACAACTGGACAATTTATACGGATGATGGAGGCAGGTCTAGTCAATTTGAATATACCATTGCTATACTTGAGGATGGTATTTCAATTCTAGCACACTAAATGAAGATTGAAGGCTATGTTTTACAAATATTAAAAAAATTAGAAGAAAAAGGCTATGAAGCTTATATCGCTAAAGATGCAGTTATACTGCATTGTCTAGAAAAGCCTATAGAGGAGTATGAGATTATAACATCAGCTCCTCTATTTTTTTTATATGAAGGAAAGGCAGAAAGCAATAGATTAACCATTGAGAGATTTTCTAAAAAAATTAGGATCTATTTTGAAACATCTATAGAAGAGTTTAAGCATCATTGTTCTTTTCAAATTGAACTGTTATTTTATCATCCCCAACATGGGATACTCGGATCATATATAGCCTTACAGGATATGGAAGCAAAAATTTTAAGAACTTGGAAACAGCTTGAGGAAATTGCTCTATGCAAGGCCTTATATTTTAAATATGGGTTAGGATTTCTATTTGAAAAAAGAATAGAGGAGCAATTTTTATCAGATGAAAATGAAAAATTATCCTTAAAGCAATTTCTACCTTGTTTACAATATTTTTTTACCCTAGATGAGCCGAGCCTAATTTTTCAATCCTATTTTAATTTCTTTAAAAAATATTTTGAGTTCGGTCAATGGATTTTTGCGATAGACTATTTAAAGACAGATTTTATGTTACGTATTTCTTTGTTTTTATTATATCAAGCAAAAGCTGAAAAATGGATAGAGGCTATTCGTTTAGATTCTTTAGCAAAGCTAAGAATAACAGAATTTATTTCCTATTGGAATACCTGCGAGAAGGTATCTTATAAGGATTTGTATGAAAAAAATATAGCTGAGCTTTGGTTTGCAATAAAAAGAGCTATGTCCTTAGCAAAACAGAATTTTCAACATTTGCAGGAGTTAGAACAGCAATATAAAGATTATCTAGGCTTTATAAAAGCATATCATCCACCCCAAATTTCCATAGAGGAAGTAGAATCCATTGGTTTTACTAAACAGGAAGCTGTAAAGGTTTATTCTTTTTTAAAGAAAGAGATTCACCTCCATAATATAGAAAATAATAGAGAAGCTTTATTGACAAAAGCAAACAAAATATACAAAGAAAAATGGGATTTGGATATATTTTTTTGACAAACTAGAATTTTTTATAAAAAAGCTACATAAAATGTTACTGGTGATTGCGATGAAGGTCAATACGTTACTTAGAAAAGCTCGTCTTCCTCAGGGAAGGATAAATCATGATGTCTACAAATTGACACTTGATAGTAGATTATGTATAGAAAATTCTGTTTTTGTTGCTATAGATGGGAACCATAAAAATGCAGAGCTATTTATTGAGGATGCTATAGCTCATGGGGCTAAAACAATTATTACAGCTCATAGTAAGCTTGAACATAAGGGAATAAACTATATTTATGTTACAAATGTACGAAAATGTCTTGCTAAGTTAGCAAAAATTTTTTATAGAAATGTTTCAAAAAAGTTAAATATAATTGGTGTTATAGGAACCAATGGAAAAACCACTACCTCAAGTATAGGGTATCATTTTTTTAATTCCATAAATAAAACGAGCATGCTTATCGGCTCTAATGGCGTATTTTATCCAGGATATGAGGCGAGAATTGATAACACCACACCCGATATTTTAACCATTTATCAATATTTATCCTTGGCGAGAAAAAAGCATATACATACCATTTTTATGGAGATTTCAAGTATCTCTATTGATCAATATCGTGTGTATGGTATCCACTTTCATACTTTAATTTTTACAAATTTTACACAGGATCATTTAGATTATCATAAAACACTAGAAAATTATCTATATTGCAAAACAATTCCTTTCATTAAACTTCCAAGCTATACATATGCTATAATGAATTCAGATGATGAAGCATTTGCTGATATAGAGAAATTCTGTGATGCAAGGCTTATTTCCTATGGATATCAAAGTCCAGCAATGGTTTTAGGAACCTTAAATACCTTATCTGAACAAGGCATCTCCTTTTATGCTAAAAATATACTATTTAAAACTAAATTAATTGGAGAATTTAATATTTATAATATGCTTGCGATAGTATCATTATGTGATGTGTTTCATATTTCTGCAGAAAGGTTTAAAGATTTTTTAAGAGATTTTGAACCTATATCTGGCAGAATGAATCATATTTGTATCCATGATAAACATATTTTAATTGACTATGCTCATACCTTTTTTGCTACAAAGAGTGTCATAGAAGAAGCAATGAAGCTCTGTAAAGGAAACCTATTTATCGTTATGGGCTGTGGGGGAAACCGCGAAAAGGAAAAGAGATTCATGATAGGAAGCTACTTAAACGAGGTTAATGCTCGTATTATTTTGACCCAGGATAATCCACGGTTTGAGGATCCAAAGGATATCATCAGAGATATGACAGCTAATCTTGTCAATAAATATGAGATTATCTTAGATCGGAAGCAGGCCATATTAACTGCCTTAAAGGATATGAAGGAAAAGGATTATCTATTGCTATTGGGTAAGGGCTGTGAAAATTATATGGATATTCGAGGGGTTAAATATCCATATTCAGACTTGGAGGTCATTCATGATTGGATTAGAACCAATTAAGTTTTTAGCTTTATCCTTACTCTCTTGTTTTCTTTATAATATTTATATTAAATGCTTTCGTAAATTATCTCAAACGGAACGTGCATTAGGTTTAGCATCTCACAAAAAGAAGAATGGTACAATAACTATGGGTGGTATTATATTTTTAGTACTACCACTTTTTTTTATCCCCTATACTCTAGAAACCACTATGATTATTTTTGCAGCCCTAGGCTTTGGAATATTAGGCTTAATTGATGATCTTTTAATTATTCTTTTAAAGAAAAATGATGGGCTACCAGCCATATTTAAATTATTAGTGGAGATAGGAATAGCAGGAGTTATCTTTTTCTTTTATCTTAAGGATAGTCAAAATACAGAAATTACCCTTTTCAACAAGGCCATCGATTTGAAATGGTTTTTTGGAATTATTATTCTCTGGCTTTTAGTGTCTAGTTCAAATGCTTGGAACCTTATGGATGGTGTTGATGGCTTATGCTCTGGATGTAGTATAATTTTTGGAATTGGGCTCATGATTATTGCATTAAAGGAAGGAAATTTAGCTATCTTTTCTATGCTTTTAGCATTTCACATTACATTATTTATATTTTGGTGTTTTAACCTACCTAAGGCATTTCTTTTTATGGGAGATGTTGGCTCCTTAGGTCTTGGAGCTTTTTATGCTATTACAAGTATATATTTAGATTCCATCCTTGCCTTCATATTAATGGCTACGCTGTTTATTTTTGAAACACTTTCTGTAATTTTACAGGTTTTATATTTCAAAAAAACGAAAGGGAAACGTCTTTTTAAAATGGCTCCCTTTCATCATCATTTGGAAGCCTGTGGCTGGAAGGAAATTCAAATAGATATTTTATTCTATTTATTTCAAATTGCTTTTGTAATTCTGGGAATATTACTGATATAGGTCTTGACAAACCAAAATACTATTTATATAATTGCTATAGATTATAAAAAAAATTTATGGAGTACCTATATGACAGATCCACGATTATTAACCCTATTAACTTTGGTTCAGGTGAAAAATTATACAAAAACAGCTCAACGTCTGTTTATTACTCAACCTGCAGTTTCACATCATATTAAATCTTTAGAAAATGAATATGATATAGAAATATTTACTGGTAAGAAACAATTTGAATTATCAAAGCAAGGACAAATTTTAGTTGAATATGCGATTCGAATGGTAAACCAGTCAAGGGAGCTTACAGAGGCAATTTCTGATTCCTTATTAAAAAAGAAGAAGCTTAAATTAGGAATATCCTATGAAGCGATTGCCTTATGTGGAAAGAACCGATTGCTAGATTATCTTTTTGAAATTTATAATGATGAGGCAGAAGTTTTGACTTTGCCAGAGATAGAAATTTTTGCAGCCTTAAAGCAGGGAAAAATGGATTTTGCTATAGTGGATACGTCCTATGATGATGAAACCTTTGATGGAATTTTATTAGAGCAGCAGCAGATTGTTCCTGTATGTGCTACAGAAGGAAAATTCAAGGAAATTAAAAGAGTTACTAGAGATATGCTTAAAAATAATGCTCTAATTTTGGGAACAAAGGGCGGCGGCATGGCAGAAGCCACACTGATGAGTCTAAAGCAATCTAATATTAACATTTCGAATGTTCAAATTTTTCACTCTAATTCCTTTTACCTATTAGGAGAAATCATTAAAAGTAAAGATGGTATTGGATTTATGTACCAAGATTTATTAGAACCTCTACACGGGTTGAAAAAAATGGATCTTATTAATTTCAAATGTATTTCAAATATTTATTTGATTTTTAGTCAAAATAGCTTTGATAAGCAAACCTTAAAATCCTTAGTTAAGGGACTAAAAAAATGGAAGGCCCAGCTATGATAAAGATTTTATATGAAGATAATCATTTGCTGGTAGCAGTAAAGCCTAAGGGGATTTTATCTCAGGCAGATGGTAGTAAAAAGGAGGATATGCTTACCATTTTAAAAGTCTATCTTAAGGAAAAATACCAAAAGCCTGGTAATGTTTATTTAGGGTTAGTTCATCGGTTAGATATCAATACTAGTGGTGTAATGGTTTTTGCTAAAACCTCTAAAGCTGCAGCAAGGCTTTCTAAGCAAATACAGGAGCATACCTTTAAAAAAAAGTATCACGCTATAGTGGAAGGACGTTTAGAAGGTGGTTCTACCTTAGAAGCTTATGTATTGAAAAATGAAATAGAAAAGAAGAGCTATATAGATGCAAAGGGACTCTATGCCTCTTTAACATATCAGGTATTAGAAACTAAGGAGCTTAAGGGAGGCTTTGTATCCTTTGTAGATATTGAGTTGAAAACTGGTAGATTTCATCAAATAAGAGCGCAATTTTCCCATATAGGACATCCCATTTATGGAGATAAAAAATATGGCAGTAGGTATACTATAGAAGCAACTGAATTTCCTTTAGATGCCTATAGAATAGAATTTCAGCATCCAATTAGTAAAAAAATCATGACTTTTCAACAGGAATCATTACATTTGTAGGTGGTCTAAACCACCTTTTTTCATATGCTATAAACAGGTGAGTAGGATGGAGCTTGAATATTATAAAAATATTTTATCTATCAGCAATTATCGGCAAATTCAGCATATGGATAGTGATTTAATAGCACTAAAAGAAATTAAAGTATATGGCCATGATTTGAAGGTTCTTCGCTTAGATAAGAATCAAATTATTATCCAAGGTTATATAAATACATTAGAAATGGGAGATACAAAGAACAATGATTTATAAAATAAGAATGAACAAGGATGACTATTTTAAAATCAGTAACAAAATTATTTCTAGTAACTTGAGCATTAATGATGAAGAAGTAACATTCGAAATTGAGGGTGGCTCCTATAATATTTTAAAAAGGACAAACTATGAATTTAAGGTAATGGAAAGTCTAAAATCCAAAATTTTAAGATTTTTTTCTCGTTACGGATTACTAATTACAGGAGTAATGCTGTTATTGTCTATTCTTTATATGAATATCTATAGAGTCAATAGAATTGAGTTTAATCGTGATACACCTATCAATGCTGATATAGAATATCGTTTGAAATCTAGCTTTAAACGATTATTTTGTTTTGATTTCTGTAGTGTGAATTATAAAGATTTTTCTAAAGATATGCAAAGAACTTATTTTGAATATCCCTATATCAATGTTTATACAAAGAATAACGTGGTTCATGTCTATATTGCTAATATAGATGAGGAGGATTACACCATAGATGCACCAATTGAAGGAGATATTGTTGCAAAAAAGGATGGAATCGTAGATATATTCTATGTTTACAGTGGCAAAAACATGGTTTCTAAAAATAAATTTGTTCGTAAGGGGGATATACTTATCCAAGGGAATCGTAGTGTTCGAGGTCTTGTTATGGCAACTACCTATGATAAAGTTGAGGTGAGTATTAACAAAAATGAAAGAATTGAGCAAATTACAGAAGACACTTCTACCTATTACAACTTAAGCCTATTTAATATGAATTTTTCTTTGGGCAAAAAAAAGGAATTTGATCTATTCCAAAAACAGGATCAGCTTGTTTTTAATATTTTTGATTTTATTTCTTTAAAAAAAATTGCAGAACAGAAAAAAAATGCTATAATAAATACATATAGTAAAGAAGAAGCGTTAAAAAGGGCACAAAAAGAAATAGAAGAGGATTTTGAAGATCATAAACTAAATTCCTTAGAAAAAATTCTAGCTATAACGAATACTAAGATGGAAGAAACAGAAGAAGCCTACACATTCACCTTTATTGTAAAAAAATATGAATCTATAGGAACTATAGGTTTAAAGGAGTGATATCTTGCGTTTAAAATGCTCAATTGAAAATGCGAATGATGCAAAAAATATTTGTGGTATACAAAATGATAATCTAAAAACAATTGAGGAGCTTTTCTCCTGTGTCATAGATATTCATGGGGAAGCTATTTTAACAAATTTAGAAGACCCTTTAGCAATTCAAGCGTTAGAGGATTTTATGTTACCTCTAATAGAGATAGCAAATTTAGGTGTTCATATAACCTCTAGAGATATTATTTATCTTAAAAAAATTGTTGAGACTTCAAAAACAAAGGAATATTTATCTTTTTTAAAGAATAGAAAGCCTGTAGGCTATACTCAGGCAAATAAGCCAATTTATGCAAAAACATTGCGACAGGCACAATATTTAAAATTATTAGATCAAAAAGATTTGATTTTTAGTATAGGTTCTGCTGGTTCTGGTAAAACATATTTAGCAGTTATTTATGCAGTGACACAGCTAAAAAAAGGAGCAATACAAAAAATCATTCTTACTCGTCCAGCAGTAGAGGCAGGAGAATCCTTGGGATTTTTACCAGGGGATTTAAAAGAAAAGGTAGATCCATATCTTAGACCCTTATACGATGCATTATATGATATGCTAGGAGTTGAAGGAACCAATGCTCTAATAGAAAAGCAAATTTTAGAAATTGCACCTTTAGCTTATATGCGTGGTCGAACTTTAGAAAATGCAATTATTATATTAGATGAGGCTCAGAATGCAACTGTAGACCAGTTAAAAATGTTTTTAACAAGATTAGGCTTTCATTCTAAAATGATTGTCACTGGAGATTGTTCTCAAGTAGATTTGCCAACCTCAAAGCGCTCAGGTTTAAAAATAGCATCTGAAATGCTTAAGGACCTAAAGGAGGTTGCTGTACTAGAATTTGAAACATTTGACGTAGTAAGGCATCCTTTGGTAGGAAAAATAATTGAAAAATTCGCAAATTTTACAAATTAGGGCATTTGCCCTTTTTTTCTGTTACCAAAATATGGTATAATAGATTAGGTTAGGTGAAGACGATGATAGAAAAATTATTTAAAAAAATAGAAGAATATGATACCATTATCCTCCATAGACATTCTAGACCAGATTTAGATGCCTTAGGAAGTCAACGTGGACTTGCATTAACACTTAAAGAGGCTTATCCTTCCAAAAAGATATATATGGTTGGAGATATGAGTACTCGCTATGCCTTTTTAGGGGCTATGGATGAAGTGAAGGACGATGCATATCTAAATGCTTTAGTTATTATTACAGATGTATCTGTTTCTACCATGGTGAGTGATGAAAGATATAAGAATGCAAAAGAAGTATTTATAATAGACCACCATAAAAATGCTAGTGATATTACAACAAATGTAATTTCTGATACTAGTAAAATTGCTGTATGTGAATTGATTACAAAAATTCTTTTAGACCGAGGCTTTGTTATTCCTCCTTATGCAGCAACCTCTTTCTTTGGCGGAATTGTTACAGATAGTGGTAGATTTCAATATGGAGAAACAACAGGAGATACGCTTAGAATAGCAGGAATGCTTTTGGATTTAGGAGCAGATAAGGAATTTATTTATAAAAATATCTACACAGAAAGCTTGCAAGATCGTCTGATGAAAAATTGGTTTGGAACTCAGTTTAAAACCACTTCCGCGGGCGTAGCCTATTTAAAAAATGATAAGGATATCTTTGAAAAGTTTCCTGTAGATTTTTTTAATATTTCTAGAGGCATGGTAGGTGTTATGGCTGGTATTGCTGAAATCCCTATTTGGTGTAATTTTACGTATGATATAGAAAATGATGTCATCATAGGAGAGTTTAGGTCTAGAGATATTTCTATAGTTGATATAGCAAAAAAATATGGCGGTGGTGGCCATGATCTTGCTTGTGGTGCCACTTTACATTCTTGGGATGAGGTTGATCAAGTTATAGAAGACTTTAATACTTTATTAAGAAATTAAAGGATACTTCCATTTTGGAAGTATTTTTCTTTGCTAGAATAAAGGAATTTCTTTTAATTTTTTTTGTAAATATTCAGGGAATTCCTCTATAAGTTTATACTTAGAAATCGCCATATTTTTTGTGTTTTTAAGCGTTGTTCTTCAAATAAATTCATTCGCTTTGGGGCATAATATAATCCCAATAGTTTCCGAGTCATTCTCACCTTTTACATAGGTGTCTATATAATTTGTATAGAATAATAATTGTCCAATATACTCGGGTTTAAATTTATGCATCTTTAATTCAATAACAACATAGCTATGAGTAGGAATATGATAAAATAGGAGATCTATCTCGTAGCTTTCTTCCTAGGTTCTAAGCTTATATTTTTCTGCAACAAAAGAAAAACCAGTTCCCAATTCTAAAATAAAATCTGAAATATTTCCTATAAGAGTTCTTTGTAGTTCTCTTTCATTTTTAATAGAAACAATATTTAAAAAATCAAAATCATAAGTATCTTTAAATAAATTTGTTATCTTGTTTGATGTTAAAGATTCTTCTGGAATAGAAGTGGTAGGCTTTATTTGATTTCTCTCATATGCCTTATGCTTAAATTGATTTAAAACTATGGATCTTGACCAATGATTTCTATAAGTTTCATTGATTTACCATATTATTTCTTCATGTGAACGTGATTTCTGTAAAATTGCTATTATTTTTCCCCATGGGATTTGTGGCACACCCTGTGCCACTATTTCTTTTTTAGTTAATTCCATAGCAAATCTTGCCATTCGTGATAGATTATCAAACGAATATCCTTTTCCATAATCCTTTAAATCTATTGATAATCTTTCGATAAATTTGTTTCCCCATTTCTTTCTTTGATTAATAATTTTGCCTATTTGATAGTAGGTAAGTATCATTGTACGGTTCACAATAACCATGGCTTGTGCCTGATTTGATTTTATTGTCTGCTTAATTTTATTAAGATCATCTAAATAATCTTTTTCTAAAATGTTAACTTTTGTTTCTTGATTCATAGTATCTTCCTATCCTTTTCTCAAAACTAAAAGCCTGTCTTGTTTATTACTTTGACAGGCTTTTAAAGTTTTGTATCTTTTTATCATATTGATGCTCTTTTTCATAGCCCTATTATATCATATAAATCTTATTCCTACATAAAAAGGGGCTATATTTTTAATTTTGTAACATTTTTAAGCTGAATTAAGAAAAAAGAAAAGGTAAGATAGATTAAACTATTTTTATAACCAAATTTTATAAATTTTTGTTTATAAGAAAAGAATATCAATAGTTTAAATTTTTTAGGTTATACTAAAGATGAAAGGAGTAACTATGTTAGCAAATATACATTCTTTAGAATCCTTTGGTACTGTGGATGGTCCAGGTATAAGATTTGTCATTTTTTTTAAAGGCTGTCCACTCCGATGCCAATATTGTCATAATCCAGATACATGGAGTCAGGAACTTCATCATCCATACACTGTTGAAGATCTATTAGAAGAAATCTTAAAGTATAGAAGCTATATTACTCCTGATGGTGGAGTAACTGCTACAGGTGGAGAGCCTCTATTGCAAATGGAATTTATTTATGAGCTATTTAAAAGATTAAAAGCAGAAGGCATACACACCGCCTGTGATACCTCTGGTATTACTTTTCAATCAAAGAATAGAAGCAATGTAAATCGGCATAAGAAGCTATTAGAAGTAACAGACTTATTTTTGCTAGATATTAAACACATAGATAATGCTAAGCATAAGCAATTAACAGGCGTAGAGAATACAAATATCTTGGAGTTTGCTAGATTTTTATCTAGACATCACAAAAAAATGTGGATACGTCATGTATTAATACCAAATATAACAGGAAATGATGAGGATTTGCTAAGGCTAAAAAATTTTATTGAAGAGCTAGAGGGAGTAGAAAAGATAGAGGTTCTACCTTATCACACAATGGGGATATTAAAATATCAAAGATTAGGAATTCCTTATCCTTTACAAGGTGTACAACCACCATCTAAGGAAGAGGTATCAAAAGCAAAACAACTATTAGGAATAGAAGAAAGAAAAGAGGAAATACAGTTATGAATGCATGGTTAGAATTTAAGACAGGAAAATGGAGTACTGAGGGGATAGATGTTAGAGATTTTATACAAAAAAATTATACACCCTATGAGGGAGATTCTAGTTTTTTAAAGGGGCCAACCTTAGAAACGAAACTTTTATGGAATAAAATTTTAGAGCTATCAAAGAAGGAACGAGAGGCTGGTGGAGTTTTAAATGCAGATACAGATATTGTTTCTAGTATAACGAGTCATCAGGCAGGATACATTGATAAGGAGTTAGAAAAAATCGTTGGCTTACAAACGGATGAGCCCTTTAAAAGAGCATTACAGCCCTATGGTGGAATAAAAATGTCTGTTCAAGCTTGTCAAATGTATGGCTACCAAGTAAGTGATCGAGTTAAAGAAATATTCACTAAATTTCGCAAAACACATAATGATGGGGTATATGATGTTTATACAGATGAAATGCGAAGAGCAAGAAAGGCACATATCTTAACGGGACTGCCAGATTCTTATGGAAGAGGAAGAATTGTAGGAGATTATAGAAGAGTTCCTTTATATGGGGTGGACTATCTTATAGCAGAAAAGAAAAAGGATAAGGATAAGATTGATGGGGAAATGTCTGCTGAAAAGATTAGAAATCGTGAAGAGATTTCTGAGCAAATTCGTGCCTTAGAAGAATTAAAAGAGCTTGCACAGCTTTACAACTGCGATATATCAAAGCCAGCAACGACAGCTAAAGAGGCAATTCAAGCCTTATATTTTGCATATTTAGCAGCTACAAAGGAACAAAATGGTGCAGCAATGTCTATAGGGAGAAATTCTGTTTTTTTAGATATTTATATTGAAAGAGATTTAAGGAATCATAAAATTACTGAGGAAGAAGCACAAGAGCTGATTGATCATTTCATTATGAAATTAAGAATCATCAAATTTATGAGGGTACAATCCTATAATGAATTATTTTCAGGAGATCCAACCTGGGTAACTGAATCTATTGGGGGGATGGGAATTGATGGTAGACCACTTGTGACTAAGACCTCCTTTAGAATTCTGCATACTTTAATTAATTTAGGTCCAGCTCCTGAGCCTAATTTGACAGTACTTTGGAGTAAAAGGTTGCCTATAAATTTCAAGAAATTTTGTGCTGAAATTTCAATAAAAACATCTTCAATCCAATATGAATCAGATGAACTCATGCGGATGGATTTAGGCGACGACTATTGTATTGCTTGTTGTGTTTCTCCTATGCGAGTAGGAAAGGATATGCAATTTTTTGGTGCTAGAGCTAATCTTGCGAAATGCTTGCTATATGCTTTAAATGGTGGTAAGGATGAGCTCCTTATGGATCCTAAAACAAATAAACACTTTCAAGTATCTCCATTATTTGAAGGGGTTTCTGGGGATGGACCATTAAATTTTGAGGAAGTAAGGCTTAAGTATGAGCAAATGATGGAGTGGCTTGCAGGTGTATATGTTAATGCCTTAAATTTGATTCATTATATGCATGACAAATATTCCTATGAGGCTTTAGAGATGGCACTACATGATACTGATGTTAGAAGATTCTTTGCTACAGGTATAGCAGGCTTATCCTGTGCAGCAGATTCCTTATCAGCAATAAAATACGCTAATGTCTATCCAATTCGTGATTCTGAAGGTGTCATTGTAGATTTTAGGATAGAAGGAGATTTTCCGAAATACGGAAATAATGAGGACAAGGTAGATGAGCTTGCCGTTTGGCTATTGAAAACATTTATGAGCAAAATAGAAAAGCATACCACCTATCGTGGGTCTATTGCAACAACTTCCATTTTGACCATTACTTCCAATGTAGTTTATGGGAAAAATACAAGAAATACACCAGATGGTAGAAAGGCTTTAGAGCCTTTAGCTCCAGGAGCAAATCCAATGCATGGTAGAGATTCAAAGGGAGCTTTAGCATCCCTAGAATCTGTGGCGAAGTTGCCATTTACCTATTCTAAAGATGGTATTTCAAATACCTTTTCCATTACACCAGAATCTTTAGGAAAGGAAGCGTAAGAATGTCTAGAGTAGATAATCTTGTACAAATGTTAGATGCCTACATGGAAAATGGAGGCTATCATTTAAATGTAAATGTATTTAATCGTGAGACCTTACTTGATGCTCAGAAGCATCCAGAAAAGTATCCGCAATTAACTATACGTGTATCTGGTTATGCAGTTAACTTCATCAAATTAACAAAGGAACAGCAGGATGATGTTATTGCCAGAACCATTCATGAACATATGTAAGTTTTATGACCGAATCATTCGTTCGGTCATAATTTTTTTTAAAAGAGAGATATACTTTATAAATCGCTATGAAATTACTAAATTAAACAAAGAAACAGCTTTCTTTTCTTGAATTTTTGCCTTTTTTGGTATATCATTATAGAAGAAGGATTTTTGAAAAAGGTAGTGATTTTATGGAATATATAGAGAATAAGGATGTTGTATTACTCTTTGATAAACAAATAGGATTAGATGCCTTAGCTTCTAAGCTTGCGTTATTAAATGGAGAACAAACAAAATCATTTTTTATGAGCCGTGAAATAAAGATTCCACGTCGCATTAATTCTATGGCATTAACGAGTGCTTTAAATGAGAGAATTAAGACGTTAGACTCTCATTCCTTAACTCGTGATGCCTTTATAAAATTAGAAAGCTATGCAACTTTTACAGAATTCCAACTCCAAAATCTTTTTGAAAAAATTGCTACTGCAGATGATTTCTTCCTATATAGAAAGAATTTATGGAAGGTACTTATCCGTAATCATATAGGAATTAAATTACAGGATGGAGAATTGATTCATCTTATGAATATGCGTAAAACTAAAATAGATAGTTTTACGAGCTATTCTAAGGCAATTTTTTCTGTTACATTAGACTTAACTAAAGAATTTGATGGCTGTCCTATACAGAAGCTAGATACTGTTTTAAAGGAAAATTTTTCTTTAGAAGAGCTTAGGCTTTTAGCAGATAAATATAATTTTAATATCCCTTCACGTTTGAAAAAGGATGATCTTTTAAAATATGTTAGGGAGATGATGAAGGCGAAAAGGAAGCTGACATTAGCCTTACAAAGAGAACTAAATAATATGACCTTAGTTCAACTAAATGAATTTGCTACCTTACAAGGCTTAGGAATTTCTTCTAATTTAAAGAAGGAAGAAATGGTTTCCTTAATGATATTTTTAGTGAAGCAGGCAGGCTTTACCTCTATAGATGCTAAGCAGATTCGAGGCATGAGCTTCACGGAGCCTTTAAAATTTAGAATCGATTTAGATGCTGTTGATAATTTTAAAAGAGGTCTTCCAAAAAAAGTTATCTACCTGGATGAAAATGAAATTAAATCTTTTCACCAGCTAGATGAATATGTAGAAGAGGCAGTGGCTAAAACAAATTCTAAAGATGATTTGATATTTGAAATTTTAAAAAAACTTTTACCTTACCTAAATGTTGATGAGCAAACAGCACAGGTAGCTATTCATAAGGGAATTGAAATGCCTGAACCAGTAAAGAAAAAAGCTCCAGCTAAAAAGACAGTTACAGAAGAAAAACTAGAAGTAAAGGTAAAGACCCCTGCGAAAACAAAAGCTTCTCCAGAACCTCAAAATGATTTGTTAGAAGAAATAATAAAAAAGGTAAGAAAGTTAAGAGAAAAGGATAAGCTTGAAGAAGAAAAAGCAAAAATAGCGAAAAAACGCGCTATTTTTGATGAAAATATTGATGATTTACTTGCCGAATTTGATGATAATGAAGAATATGACGATTTGGATTTTGAACCAGTTGAGGATAATGTTGCGGAACGTTCCTTAGAAGAGGTTTATTCCGAGCTACAAAGAACAACACTAGTTCAAGAAGAAAAGATTCACGAATTCAAACAGGAAGAAAAAATCATAGAGGAAGTAAAGCTAGAGGAGGAGCTTCTAACTGATATTGAGGAAGCAGAAACTACTACGCTTTCTGCTGAACCTGAGCCTATCCTAGAAGTTGAGGAGCTTCCATCTCTTGAAGAAACTATAAAAGAGCTAGAAGAGAAGAATACGGAGGAACAAGCTTTAGAAGCTATAGAAGTAGAACCTCTTACTGAGGAAATCCCTTCAGAGCCTCAAAATGAAAGCTATGATGAAGTATTTCTTAAAGAAGAAGGTATAATTCAGAATTCTGAAGCAATGCTAACAGAAAAGGAAAATGCCCTAATTCCAATCGGACCTTTAGTTGATTTATCAAAACAAGAGGAGCCTATTCAAGACTTTATTCCTTTAGATAATCCATATTATGAGAATAAAAAAATGAATTTTAAATGGAGGCCTATTCTATTAACTTTAGGAACATTTGCCTTGATTTTTGTAGTTTGCATTTCTATTATGGCTGTTTTAAATGCCTTTAAATAATCGAGGTCTTATGAAGGAAAAAGTAGTAAAATATACTCCGATGATGGAGCAATACATAGAAATTAAAAAAGACTATCCAGATACAATTTTATTTTATAGAGTGGGAGATTTCTATGAAATGTTTTTTGAGGATGCTCATACAGGGGCTAAGGAGCTTGAATTGGCCTTAACTGGAAAGGATGCTGGTGTAGAGGAACGTGTTCCTATGTGCGGCGTCCCTTTTCATGCTTATGAGCCTTATGCAGAGCGCTTAATCTCAAAGGGTTATAAGGTTGCGATTGTTGAACAGATTGAGGATCCAAAAGCTGCAAAGGGGATTGTCAAGCGTGGCGTTGTTAAAATCATTACACCAGGAACACTAGATTCAGGTTTAAATGATAAAGAAAATAATTATATAGCGGGAATTTTAGAATTGAAAAGAGCTTATATTCTATGCTATTGTGATCTTTCTACAGGAGAAGGATATATCACTAAGCTTGATAGCTTTGAGGTTCTTGCAAATGAAATATTGTCTCTTCATATAAAAGAGATTGTTATAGATAAAGGTTTACATAATTCTAAGCTTTTCCAATTTATCAAGCAAAACCAAATTGTTTTATCTAAGGTTGAGGATTTTGAAATTCCAAAGGAGCTAGAATATATTGTTGAAGGAATAGAGAAGGAGTATCAGCCTGCCGTTTCTATACTATTAAAATACTTTATAGAAACAAAAAAGCAAATGCCTACCTATTTAAAAAGAATTCAAAGCTATATCCATGAATCCTACTTACACCTAGATGCATTTACCAAAAAGAATTTAGAACTATGTGAGACTATACGATATAATCAAAAGTCTGGATCATTATTATGGCATTTAGACCGATGTGAAACTGCTATGGGCTCAAGAATGCTACGTAAATGGATGGATAAGCCTCTTTTGGATAGGAATACGATTGAATCTAGATTAGATTTTATTGAATGTTTAAACGAACAATATATTGAAAAGACTCAAATAAAGAATTATTTTAAATCTGTATATGACTTAGAGCGTATCATTGGAAGGATTGCCTCAGGAAACGCTAATGCTAAGGATTTGGTATGGTTAAGAAAATCTTTACAATTTATTCCTGAAATAAAAGAAATTATTTATAATTTACCTTTACCAGCAGCAAAGGAATTTGCTATAAACCTAGCCGATCATCAGGAATTATATGCAATATTAAATGCTGCCTTAGTCGATAACCCTCCACTTTCTATTAAAGAAGGAGGAATGATCAAGGAAGGCTTTGATCAAAAATTAGATGAAGTAAAATCCATTTTAGCCAATAGTAAGGACTGGATTCTACAGTATGAAAAGGAACAAAAGGAAAAAACAGGGATAAAAACTTTAAAGGTAGGCTATAACCGTGTCACAGGCTATTACATTGAAATTTCAAAAGGTGCAATTGCCTCCTTACCAGAAGATATCGATTATGAAAGACGTGCTACCCTAGCAAATGCCGAACGTTTTATTTCCAAAGCCTTGAAGGAATATGAGGATATCGTTTTACATGCAAATGATCAAATTATTTCTTTAGAATATGAGCTTTTTTCAAAATTAAGAATCGAGGCCTCTAAGCATATCGTATCTTTACAAAATCTTGCAGATGGCTTAGCTACTATGGATTGCTTCATCTCCTTAAGTGATATTGCTAAAGAATTCAATTATGTACGTCCAACCTTTAACAATAAGCGTTCTATTACAATAATTGATGGTAGACATCCTGTATTAGAAACGCTATTAAAGTCAGAATATATTGTAAATGACGTTGAAATCAACACTTACAATATGATATTAATTACAGGACCTAATATGAGTGGAAAATCTACCTATATGCGAATGCTTGCCTCTATATCCATTTTGGCTCAAATAGGTTCCTTTGTGCCCGCAAAGAAAGCAGATTTATCTATTTTTGATGCAATCTATACGCGCATAGGTGCCTCCGATGACCTTGTTTCTGGTCAATCAACGTTCATGGTAGAAATGACAGAAGCAAATTATGCAATTTCTAATGCCACTAAGAATAGTCTCATTTTATTTGATGAGCTTGGTCGAGGAACAGCTACCTATGATGGTATGGCTCTAGCACAGGCTATTTTAGAATATATTCATGAAAGAATTGGATGTGTTACTCTGTTTTCAACACATTATCATGAGCTTACCATTTTAGACCAAAAGCTTAAGCATTTAAAAAATGTTCATGTTGAGGCGAAGGAGACTGAACATGGAGTTGCCTTCCTACATAAGGTATTAGATGGTCCAACAGATAAAAGCTATGGAATCAATGTTGCCTCTTTAGCAGGATTACCTAAATCCTTAATTGCTAGAAGTAAAATGATTTTAAAGCGTCTAGAAGAGGACTCTAATACAACGCAGGGTGTGGGTTTAGATTTATTTAACTTTTTGGAATATGACTCTAAGGAAGAGATTATAAAGGAAACGAAAGCAGAGGAAGTATTCAAGCGTATTGAAGAAATTGATTTAAATACTCTAACTCCTTTAGATGCTTTAAAGCTTTTATACGAATTAAAGGAGTAGGTTATGGGAAAAATAGCGAAAATGACACCTAAGCTTGCAAATATGATAGCTGCAGGCGAGGTAGTAGAAAAACCTAGTAGTGTAGTTAAGGAATTGGTAGAAAATTCAATTGATGCTAACGCTAAGCATATTCGTATTTATCTTTTAGATGGAGGTCTAAAGGAAATAAAAATCGTAGATGATGGCGAGGGAATGGATGAAGAGGATGTTCGTCTTGCCTTTCTTCCTCATGCTACTTCAAAAATCAAATCAGAATATGATTTGACACGCATTCTTTCTCTTGGCTTTCGAGGAGAGGCAATAGCCTCTATAGCTGCTGTAAGCAAAATGCAAATCCTTTCTAGTCAGGATGGGGTTGGAGGCTATCAGGTTACCTATCAAGCTGGGAGCCTTATAGCAAATGGAAAAGCTAGTGCAAATAAAGGAACCACTGTAATTGTAAAAAATTTATTTTTCAATACACCAGCTCGTCTAAAGTACTTAAAGTCGGCAAAAAGTGAGCTTGCTTCAATTACCTATTTAATGGATCGTATGGCCATAGCACATCCTTCTATACGATTTACTGTTGTAAACGATAACAAGACCTATCTATCAACCACTGCTTCTAATAAAGCTGAAGCCCTTATGGGAGAAATATATGGACTAGAGGTTGCTAAAAGCCTAATAGAAACTAGATTTTGTATGGATGGTGTTTTAGGAAGAATTCTATTGGTTAAGCCAGAAATTTATCGAGCAAATAAGCTAGAAATCACCCTAATTGTAAATGGAAGATATGTAAAAAACTATGCCATTACGAATGCAATTATTGCTGGCTATAGTACCTATATCCCTATTGGAAAATATCCTATCGCAGTTCTTTATTTAGAGATTGATCCAATTCAAATAGATGTTAATATACATCCTGCTAAAACTGAAATAAAAATATCTAATCAGGAAGAAATTTTAAAGATAGTAATAGATACGATTTCTAAAGCTCTTAAGCAAGCTTCCCTTATCCCAACTAGAAGCATTCCTGTTCAAAACAATACGATGGGATATCGCCAGGAAACTATTTTTGCACTCCCAAGAACAAGGATATCCTCTGAGCCTAAGCTATCAGAGGAAGCTGCTCCTTATGCCAGGGAAGAGCTAGGTGCTGTAGAAGAGGAAGCTAAGCCTAAAGTAAGTGAGCAAAGACTTCCTCAAATGGAGTATGTTGGTCAAGCCTTTGGAACCTATCTTTTATTTCAAAATGAAAAAGGACTTTATCTAATGGATCAGCATGCAGCTGCTGAACGAATTAATTATGAGAAATATTATGAGCTATTAGGTAATCCTCAGCAACCTACCTCTGAACTACTTTTTCCATTGTCCTATACCTTTACGAGAAGTGAAGCTCTTTACCTAGAGGAGCATATAGAAGATTTAAGGAAGCTAGGCTTCGAAGTAGAGCCTATTGGAAATGAGGACTTTGCGCTTAGACGTGTTCCTTTATGGGCAAAATTGGAAAATGCTGAAGATATCCTTTATCAAATTTTAAAGCTTTTTATAGAAAATAAAAAAATTGATGTCATAGCCTTTCGAGATAAAATTGCTAAGCAGATCAGCTGTAAAGGTTCAATCAAAGCCAATCATGCCTTAAATAGAATAGAAATTGATGCCTTATATGAGCAGCTTTCCCTTTGTAAAAATCCATTTACCTGTCCTCATGGTCGACCTACCATAATTCATTTTACAATTGCTGAGCTAGAACGAATGTTTGAAAGGATTCAATCATGACTTCTAAAGTAATCGTCATTGTTGGACCTACTGCTGTAGGGAAAACAGAATTATCTCTACGTATTGCGCAAAAATATCATACAGAGATTATCAGTGGAGACAGCATCGCAGTTTATAAGGGGCTGGATATTGGTTCTGCCAAGCCTAGCCTAGAAGAACAAAAAAAGATAAAGCATCATCTTATTAATATTTTAAATCCCCAAGAGGACTATAGTGTTGCGGAATTTCAGGCTCAGGCACGCAGCATCATTGAAGCACTTCCAATCTCAATCATCTGTGGTGGAACAGGACTTTATATCCAAGCTGCTTTATTTCAATATGAATTTAAGGCAAAGAAAAGAAACCCTTCCTTAGAAAAACAGTATGCGTCCTATACAAATGAGGAATTATTTTCCTATTTATTGTCTATTGATCCCATGCTTGATTTAAATAAAATCCATCCAAACAATCGTAAGAGAGTTTTACGCGCAATAGAGGTAAAGAAAAGTCAAGGATCATCCATTCATAGTTTTCAGCATAAGAATGAGCCGCTGTATGACTATTTTATTGTATACTTAAATATGGAACGAGATTTACTCTATCAAAGAATTCATGAAAGAGTAGATACAATGATAAAACAAGGTCTTAAGGAGGAGGTTACTGCCCTAAGAGAGGCAGGAATTTATCCTAAAGGCATTGGATATAAAGAATGGGATGCCTATTTTAAAGGTGAAGCATCTTTAGAAGATGTCATAGAATTAATTAAAAAAAATACTCGGCATTTGGCAAAACGGCAAGAAACTTGGTTTAAAAATCAAATGAATACGCATATGTATATGTTGAATGCTACCAATAGACAGGACATCTATCTGCAAATTGAAAATGATATAGAACGGTGGCTAAAAAAATGAGAATTTATCTCATAGGACTTCCTGGAGTAGGAAAGTCTACCATAGGAAAAAAACTAGCAGAGAAAATTGAATATCGCTTCCTTGATTTAGACAGCTACATAGAACAAAAGGCTATGCTATTTGTTGATGAAATATTTAAGCTTTATGGAGAAGAGTATTTTAGAGCCTTAGAAACAAATACTCTATGTGAAATATCAAAGCTAGATGATGTAGTCATTTCTTGTGGGGGAGGTATTGTAAAATCTCCAAAGAATAAGGATTATATTTTAGGACCATGTATTTATTTAAAGGCAGATATTGTCCAAATTGAGGAACGTTTGCGAGAGTCTCAAATAGAGCGCCCCTTACTCACTACTAAAACTGTTCTAGATCTTTATAAGGAAAGGAAAGCACTTTATGAGGATTTTGCAACCTTGGAGGTAGAAAATACAGATGTAGAGGAAACAATTCATTTAATTTTGAAGGAGATAGACATATGAGAAAGGTTTTAATTCTTAATGGACCTAATTTAAATATGCTTGGTAAACGCCCTAAGGAGCATTATGGTACCTTGACCTTAGCAGAAATTAATCAAAGGCTTATGGAGGCAAATGAAGGCTATTTTGATTTGGAGTTCTTTCAAAGTAATTCAGAAGGAGAACTGATTACAAGGCTACAGCAATCGATGGATTACTTTGGTATTTTAATAAATCCTGCCTCCTATACACATACAAGTATAGGAATTAGAGATGCTTTAGAAATGTGTAATGGTATTAAATTAGAAATACATTTATCTAAGGTTGATGAACGTGAAGCATTTAGAAGAGTAAATTTAATTCGAGATATATGTGAGAAATGCTTTCAGGGAAAGCATGAAAATAGCTATTTAGAAGCATTAAATTATTTGAAGGAAATTGTAAAAAATTCATAGCACTTTTCTTAGTTTACGAAAAAAAATTAAGGAATTCTCGTATATATTGGTGTAGGAATTTAAAGGTTTGCTATAATCAATAGTTTATATTCTACCTTTCTTGATTTGATTATAGATTTATAGTAGCCTTGGTTCTTACCAAGGATTGAATCTATTTTCTTTAAAATAATAGCATTTGAAAAAAAATAACAACTATGATATAATATGTACTAGAAAAAAATTTAAGGAGTTATTTATGGTATCAAGTAATGATTTTAAGAATGGTATGACGATTCTATATGATGGTCATATGTATAAAATTCTTTGGTTTATGCATGTAAAGCCTGGAAAAGGCGGAGCATTCGTAAAAACTAAATTAAGAGATTTAAGATCTGGAGCAGTAATTGACTTTACATTCAATGCCGCTGAGAAGGTAGAAAAGGCAATTATTGACAAGGTAACAATGCAATATTTATATGATTCAGGAACCTCTTTGGTTTTCATGGATATGGAAACCTATGAGCAAATTGAATTGCCTTATGCCTTAGTAGAAGAGGAAAGAAAATATTTAGTAGAAAATATGAGTGTAGAAATCGAAAAATTTGGCGAGGAAATTTTAGGACTAAATTTACCTGATAAAGTAACACTGCTTGTTACAAAATGTGATCCTGCTGTGAAAGGGGACACAAAAACGAATGCATTAAAGGATGCATATGTTGAAACTGGCCTATTAGTAAAGGTTCCTATGTTTATTGAAGAGGGAGAAAAAATAATTATCTCCACGGATACAGGAAAATACTCTAGTAGAGCTTAAATTTAGGAGTGTAGAGATTTGGACATACAATCGGTTTTCTTAAGTGAAGCTGCGACAAATGGTTTATCATTTGACACATTAATTTTTATTATCATGGTAGTATGCATCTTTCTTTCTGCGTTTTTTTCCATGTCAGAAACAGCATTTTCAAGTGCAAATGTTGTAAAATTAAAAAGCTTGGTAGAAGACAGAAAAAGTGGTGCAAAAAAAGCATTGCAATTATCAGAGGATTTTGATAAAACAGTAACTACTCTTTTAATTGGAAATAATATCGTTAATACAGCGCTATCTACAGTATCTGTTGGTTTCTTTATTAAACTGGGGATTGCTGAAGAATGGGTTAGCTTAGCCTCAACCTTAATTATAACGGTAACCCTATTGATTTTTGGAGAAATTTTACCGAAAACTATTGCCAAAAATAATCCAGAGGCTGTGGCTACAAAGGTAGCATATATCGTTTATATTTTACAGCTGGCCTTTTTCCCTTTTGTTATGTGCTTTAGAGGATTACAGCGTTTAGTATCTAAAAAACGCTCTGAGGAGGATAAAGCAACCTTTGGAGAAGAGGAATTTAACATTTTAATTAATGAAATGGAAGAAAGCGGTACAATAGAGGATGATGAAGCAAACATTATTAAGAATGCTTTAGATTTAAAGGAGCGTAGTGTTGCTGATATGATGGTCCCTAGAATTGATATGGTGGCTATCAATTACAATGCGACTTTAGACGAGGTTAAGCAATTCCTAATGGAGGTTAATTATTCTCGTATTCCAGTATATAAAACAGATAAGGACCATATTGTTGGTATCTTATACGTACGTGATTTCTTCCCAGCATTGGTGAAAAATTCTAGATTATCTTGGAAAAAATTAATTCGTCCAGTCAAGTTTGTTTCTAGTCAAATGAAGGCTGACGACTTAATAATGGAGCTACAAAGATCTAAAACGATGATAGCTATTGTTAGTGGCGAATATGGCGATGTATTAGGTCTTGTAACTATGGAGGATGCTTTAGAGGAGCTTGTTGGAGAAATTTATGATGAGCACGATATAGCAGGCGAAGATGATATTTTATTTACAGAAATAGCAGAAAATACATATTTAGTAGATGCAGATATGTATGTAGATGATTTATTTGAACGCTTGCATATTGGAGATGTACCTGAGGATGTACCTTCTAAGGTGGCAGGATGGTTATTTGCTAAATGTGAGAGTATTCCTGAAGTAGGATTTACTATGACCTATATTGCATGCTATACGATGACTAGTGAAGAAACAGATGATTATGAGGATTATGCTAAGGCTTTAGATATCTCTATTGCTGAAGTGGATGGTCGAAGAATACAAAAGATTCAAGTTGTAGTTCGTGATGCTTCTGCAGAAGAAATTGATAAGTATCGTAAGGATGAGGATGAATAGAAACCGGGAGACTGGTTTCTTTTTTATAGAAAAGAGGGATAGATAAATGTTTAATGAAGTGAAAAAAAATTTTGGTTTTGGATGTATGCGACTTCCCATGAAAGAAAATGAGGTTGACATAGACCAGGTAAAGGATATGGTGGATTTATTTCTTGCTCAAGGATTCAATTATTTTGATACAGCTCATGGATATATCCAAGGGAAGAGTGAGCTTGCGATTAAAGAGGCCTTAACAAAGCGTTATCCTAGAGATTCCTATATCTTAACCAATAAGCTTACAGACAATTGCTTTCAAACTGAAGAAGATATTCGTCCTTTTTTTGAAAGTCAATTAGAATTATGTGGCGTTTCCTATTTTGATTTTTATTTAATGCATGCCCAAAATGCAAGAAATTTTGAAAAATACAAAGCAACTCGTGCCTATGAAACAGCGTTTGCATTAAAAAAGGAAGGTAAAATTCGTCATGTAGGACTTTCCTTTCATGACCAAGCAAAGGTCCTAGACGAAATACTTACAACTTATCCAGAGATAGAGGTTGTTCAAATTCAATTTAACTATTTAGATTACAATGATTCTGGAATTCAAAGCAGACTCTGCTATGAGGTAGCAAGAAAGCATCATAAGCCCATCATAGTGATGGAGCCTGTAAAGGGAGGAAGATTAATTCAATTAGCATTAGAGGCAAAACATATATTTAATGCCTTAGGAGATTTATCCCCTGCTAGCTATGCGATTCGGTATGCTGCAAGCTTTGATGGCATTTTTATGGTTCTATCTGGTATGTCAACCCTAGAACAGATGCAGGATAATGTAAGCTATATGAAAGAGTTTCATCCTTTAGAAGCAAAAGAAAAAAGTGCAATTGAAAAAGTAAAAATATTACTTCAGCAGCAACGAAATATAGAATGTACAGGATGTGCTTATTGTGTTGCGGGCTGCCCAAAGAATATTCAAATCCCTGCAATTTTTGCAGATTATAATACGAAATTAAGAGATCCAAATTGGAATGGAACCTATTATTATGGTGTTCACACCTATAAGCATGGAAAGGCATCTGATTGTATTTCTTGTGGGAAATGTGAAGCTATTTGTCCACAGGGACTACCTATTCGAAAAATATTAAAAGATATCATTCCTATTTTCGAAGCTTAATCTATACCCTTTTTTGGGTATTTTTTTTTATTTTTATGCATAGGCTTAAATGGTGATTTTAGGATGATTTGCTTGACTGGAGGTAAAACGGGTGGCCATATTATACCATTGCTTGCTTTAGCAAAAAAAATAGATAAGGTATGCTATATCGGTGCTAAGAATTCTTTAGAGGAAAGGCTTTGTAAAAAAAATCAAATTACCTTTATTGCAATGGATTTAAAAAATAATCACATCATAGGCGTATTAAAAGCAATGCTCAAATTAAAGCCTCCTAAGATAGATAAAATTATTTCTACAGGAGGATATGTGAGCTTTCCTGTCCTTTTATATGGAATTTTGCATCACATCCCCATTTACCTTTTGGAGGAAAATGTAATCATGGGTAGAACAAACAAGATTTTTTCTTTATTTTCCAAAAAAGTATTCTTAACCTATCCTTTAGAGCCTATGAAAAAAAAGTATAAAGTAGTGGGGCTTCCAACCCTTACAGATTCACTTTCCTATCAAAGCTATAAGCATTTATCCATAGATATTTTAATTCTTGGAGGTTCCTTAGGCTCTAAGCCACTTTGTGATTTGATTTATACCTTAAAGGATAAGTATCGAGTATGCCTAGTGGCGGGAAGGTATTATGAGGACTATCAATCCGTAGAAGGAGTAACCATTTTTAATTATGTAGAGGATTTGCCAAATTTAATGCTACAAGCAAAAGTGATCATTTCAAGAGCTGGAGCTTCAACCACCTATGAAATATTTTCAATTGGAAGACCTTGTATTTTAATTCCTAGTATGAAAACAAGTAAAAATCATCAATATTTAAATGCCCTCTATTTTGAACAAAAGGGCTGTGCCCTCTTATTAAAGGAAGCAGAAATGGAAAATAGTATAAAGCAATACATTCATAACATTTTACAAAACCCAGAGTATAGACTGGAAATGATTAAAGCACAGAGTCGTTTAATACAACGAGATACCTGTGAGAAAATTTTAAAGGAACTAGGGATATAAATGAGCTTTGAAGAATATGTCATAAAAAATAATTTAGGAACAATTGAAAATGGAGTACGCTTTGCAGAACTTACAACCATAGGCTGTGGAGGAAAAATTAGAACCTTATATACACCTAAGAATTTAGAGGCCTTACTTCAAGCCTTTCAGTATATTGAAAAGCATGAGCTTTCTTTCTTTTTATTAGGAAATGGGAGCAATGTTTTAGCTAGTGATAGAGAGTATACAGGAATTGTTATACAGCTTAAAAAGCTTCCCTATTCCTATAGTATAGAAGATAATATTCTAACCTGTAGTGCATTTTATCCGACGAGTAAGCTAGCATATGATCTTGCTTTAGAGGAATGGGGTGATCTTTCCTTTTTGGGTGGCATACCTGGATTATTAGGAGGCGCTATTTATAACAATAGTGGTGCCTACAAGGAGGATATACAAAAGCATCTCATCGATGTAACATACATAAATAGTGCTGGAAAAAAGATAACGATTCCAAACAAGGATTGTGCGTTTGGATATCGAAAAAGTATTTTTCATTATATTGATGGAATTATTATTAGTGCTAGATTTAAGGTAAAAAAGGAAAAAACTCTTGATATATTACAAAAACGAGCAAAGCAAAGAAAATTATCTCAGCCCTTAGAAACAAAAAATATGGGTTCTATTTTTAAAAATAATCCTCTCATACCAGCATGGAAGGTTATAGACGCTTTGGGAATGCGAGGATTTCATCTAGAGGATGCAGCAGTAAGTGCTAAGCATGCCAATTTTATCATTAATACAGGCAATGCAAAAAGTAGTGAAATTCTTCGCTTGATTGAGCTAATTCAAAAACGATCTGAATTGGAATTTGGTATATTGCTAAGCTATGAAATTACAATTATTTAAAGGATACAGGCTTGTATCTTTTTTTCTTATGGAAATTTTTGGCAAAAGGGAAAATATTATTTTTTTATCTCTTTATATTGAAAAAAAATGCCGTTTAATGTAAAATAAATTAGTAGGCTTTTTTATGGTTTAGATGGAGGGGTTTTTATGATATTCGATGATTTTGATTCATTAGAAGCAGCTAAAACAAAAATAATGGTTATAGGTGTTGGTGGTGCTGGAAAGAACGCTATCGACCATATGATAGAAAACGAAGTTCACGGTGTTGAATTTGTTGCTGTAAATACTGATGCGCAGGATTTAAAATATTCTAGAGCTAAAAACCGTCTATTAATTGGCCGTCATACTACTAGAGGACATGGTGCAGGAGCAAATCCAGATGTAGGTAGAGCTGCCGCACTAGAAAGTGAAGACGAGATAAGAGAAATGGTTAGTGATGCTGATATGGTTTTTATCACCTGTGGAATGGGTGGAGGAACTGGTACAGGTGCAGCTCCAGTTATTGCAAAATGTGCTAGAGAGAACAATTGCCTAACGATAGGAATCTGTACAAAGCCTTTTCTTTTTGAAGGACCAGAGCGCATGAATAATGCAGTTGCAGGACTTACAGCACTTAGAGAATATGTAGATACGCTTATTGTTATCCCGAATCAACGACTTTTACAAATTGTAGATCCATCCACGCCTATGCTTGAGGCTTATCGTGAAGCAGATAATGTCTTAAGAAAGGGTGTTCAAGGAATTTCAGAAATTATATCCATTCCGGGAATGATCAACGTAGACTTTGCCGATGTGAAGCATGTCATGGCAAATTCTGGTACTGCTTTGATGGGTATTGGTGCAGCAACAGGTCCTGATCGAGCTTTAAAGGCTGCTAGAAATGCAATTCGTTCCTCTTTACTTGAGGTAACCATTGATGGTGCTACAGATGCAATAGTTAACTTTACAGCTTCTGAAAATCTTGCAGCTAAGGAGATAGAGGTTGCCTTGGCAGAAATCCGAAATAATTGCGATAAGAATTTAAATATCATTTATGGAACTGCCTATAACAATGATTTAGGCGATGAAATGATTGTTACGGTTATTGCTACAGGTTATGAACTAAAGGCACAAAATAATGGATATGATGAATTAGCTTCAGAGATTTATAAAAATGTTTCTGAAACAAATATAGAATACGAAGGTTTGACTTCACATTTTCAAAATGAGGAGCTTGAGGATGATGATGAATTTGATGAGGATTTAGAAGATTTCGCTCGTGATAAAACAGATTCTATTTTTGATTTTAAAACCTCTAGAAGACAGGAAAAATTAAGATTAAAAGAAGAAAAGAAGAAAAAAAAGGAAGAAGAGAAAGCAGCTTTAGATGAATTAAAGCAGGTACAAAAGCGAAAAGAATTTCCTTCTTGGTTAAAGAAATAATTTAAATCCAATGGATAAATTTCCATTGGACTTTTTTTTAAAAAAAAGCAGGTCCATGCCTGCTTATAAATTAATTTTTATACCTCGAAGAGATTGTTTCAAATTGATGGTATTATTTTTCTTTTCTTTTAGGATACTACGCTTTTGATTAACTTCATTTTGAAATTGATCCTGAGACAAATGGTTTCTTAGATTTTTCATATTTTTTTCAATATGCTTATTTTGATTCGTGTAATCTGTCTTAGCCTGCTTAAGATCCTCATGAAGCTCTATATTTTTCTTTTTTGTTTCTCGATTTAACAGCTTAGAATTAAATTTGAATGCAATAGGTAGGTGCTCAATTTCTTCATTTTTAATTTTTATAAAGGTTTTAAGCTTTGCATTGAGATCATTAAATTTATCACTACGCTCCTTATTTAAATTATCCTTATTCAATTGATACTCTTCCTTCTTTTTCAAATTAAGATTTTGATGAAATTGAATTATTTTTTGGTGATTGTCATCAAGTGCATAGTAGGACATATAAAACTCATTAGTAATCTGCTGTTGAATAAATTCTAAAGTATTACTATCATTTTGGAAATTTTCTTTTGCTAACTCCAATTTACGATTATAGATTTTCATCATTTGTTCTAATAAAGAAGTTTGTTCCACAATCTTTTTTTCATGCGCTGCAATACTTGTATGGTATTCTGATAAATAATCTAATGTAGCCTTATTATATTTTTCATTAAATGAATTGACATCATTCTTAAAATCAATCGTACAAGCCAATTCTCTTTTTTCAGTATCTTTAGTTGAGGCTCTTACAAACTGATTATAGGTTTGTAAGAGGATAGTCTTGGTTGAGTTGATAGAAGAATCTAAGCTTTTCTTAAAGCAATGCAAATTTTTTTGAAAAGCTTTAGCATGCACAGAATGCTGTAATTTATCTTGCATATGATCAAAATTTATCATAGGATGCTTGATAGCTTTTTCTAAATTACTCTGATACTGTCGATAAATATAGATATCTGTCTTAATCATCTTTTGGATTTTTTGAAGCTCTATCTTATAATCATGATTCAATTTTAATAGCTTTTGATTTAGCTCAATTAAATCATCACTATGCATACGATTCATTTGATTAAAGTCTTCGATTTTCTCTTTATAATCCTTAATCTTTAGCTCTGTTTGTTTCAATGTAATTTGCATTGCAGGATCTAATTTTTTCTTTTTGACCTGTGTGTTATAGATTAGCATTTCATTATCATTGATTAAAGTAAAAATCTTTTGTCTAAAATTCTCTATCGTTTTATCAGCACTATCAATCTTATCTACGATTTCATTTTTCTTAGCATTGATATATTCTACATCCTTTGTATGCTGTTCTTCTAAGGCATCTAGAGATTCTTTATATTTAAATTCATAAATATAATTCATTTTATTATGTAAGGTATCTAATATAATAGAAGAAATCTCCACTATCATATTTTTATAAAAGTCAATATAAAGCTTCAGGATAGAATTTATAATAGAGGAGATATAATGATAATTATTTTCATCAATATTTGTTTCTTCTAAAATTGCTTTAAGCATAGTTTGATAGGATTTTTTTAAATCATCAAATAGATGTGTAAAGGAAATCATAATTTGTTCTAAATAATGTATATCATTTTCTAATAAATTCGTTATATAGGCTTCTTTTGATACCTTCAAATCATTATTATTAATAATTTGTGTTTTAATTTTAGCAAAATTTTCGTTGAGCTCTTCCTTTTTAATAGAGAAAGCAGTAGATGCACAGTTTTTATCTAAGATAAGATTTTCTAGTATAATTCTTAAGTCTTTATTATCTGTAGCCTTTTGATTTTCTAATTCTATCTTCTTAAAGCCATAATCCTTAGCAAGACTAATGTTACTAATATTGTGCTCATATTGAGACTGATTATATCCCTTTAACAGTTTATTTTTCTCAATTTCTAATAGGCTTGAGGTTTCCTCTAGATGTAAGCGAGCATGATAGGTTTCCTCTAAATAGGAAAGAAGCGTCTGATTTAAACGCTTTGTAATATCGATAGTTACCTTACTAGCCATAATCTTACTTTGAATTGCCTCAATTTTTTTATAATAATTTGCACTAATTCCATCAAAATTACGCTCTAATAGCTTTGTTCTAATTTGAGATTGACAGCGCAATAAATTTGCTTGCTGAGAAAAACGATAATTGGCAGCCTTAACAGTATAATTAAAATCATTTTCAAAAATATTATCATTTTCCTGATAATATTTATTGTCAAATTGTTCTTGATCAGTTAAGCTTTTAATTGCATAGTTTTTATCAATTTCTAAGAAATTTTTATCATAGCGATTATTAAGGATTTTTATAGTGTTATCCTTAGAAAGCTCTAACAATAAAAGCTCCTTTTCCTTCTTTGCCATATGAATATTAAATTGATGCTGCTTATTCTTGAATCTAATGAGATGATGAGTATACTTATCGAAAGGAGAAGAAGAGCTTGTATAGATTTGTTCTAATTGCTTATGAAACTCCTTAGTTTTTATAAATACATCTGAATAATATTCTCTTTTGATTTGTTTAATTTTTCTATCAAAATCCTTTCGAATTACAGAGGTATTTTCATCTATTATATTGATTTTCGTAACAAACTCTTTTAATAATGCTTGGGCTTGCGTCTGATATTGCACCTTTTTATTCTCTTTTTCTATATTTGCATCACTCATAGATTTTGTATATTGGCCTCTAGCTTTATCAATGAGTTTATTTTTTTCTTCAGAAATTCTTTTTATATTGTCATTAAGATTCGCACTTTCATGACGATATTTTTCCTTCATGTTGCTTCTCTCATTTTCTAAAATGGCAGTAATGGAAGCCAATTCAGACTCCTGCTGTTCTAAAGTTTTTTGTAATCGCTCTAATTCCTCTGCTTGATTTTTTACTATTTCCACACGATTACTTTCATAATTTTGTATAATTTCTTCCTTAATATTGGTTAAAATCTTGTTATTCTTTTTAACAATCTCTAAATAAGACTCCTTAGCTTCCTCTCGATGATAGTCAAATCTCTTTTTAGCCTCAATATAATCATTGTTTAATATAATTTTATTTTGGTCAGAAGTAGCAAGAAAATATTCTAGCTCGACTTCTAACTGTTCAATTCTATAATTGGTATCCTTTTTTGCTACCTCTATTTTTTGTTTTAATTTTTGACAAGCCTCAATATGGTCTCTTGTAATATTCTTTAAATTTTTGTTTAAGGAATCACTCAAGGTTTTAATTTTTTGCTGATACTTTAAAAGAAAGGATTTATTTCTTTTTTGATGCTCATCTAAATATTTTTCATGCTTAGATATGGCTTCCTTTACAGTAGCAGTATAGGAATCCATCCATTGTTTTAGAGTAAGGAGCTTTTCAGATGTCATAGGATCGTTTTCATCAATAATAGAAAAGCCCTGTATGATTTTATAAAATTCTTCCTGAAGTACTAAAATTGCTTCTGGAAAAGCCATGACATCCATCTCCTTTCAAACTTTTTATTACGCAATCTATTATATAATTAATTTAAAAAATAGTCAAAGAAAAGAAACTTAAAAAAGATAAATAATAATTTAAAATATTTCTTTTTCCTCTTGCATATAGTATATTGGTGATAGCATGCTTGAGCATATAGTAAAAAATGGGGAAACCATACATGATATTTTAAATATGTACCACTTAGAATTAAAGGAAATCCAGGGAGTTAACCTACATATAACCGATTTATATAATATTCAAACTGGTATGAAAATTAAGATTCCTCTAATCAATAATGAAATTGAACAAATTCTAGATAATACAGAAAGTTTCGTACAAAAATATTACCCTAAGGTGAATGAAATTTACGAAGAAAAGCCAAAGCCTATAGAGACTAGTACACAACCAGTAATAGCTCCTTTAGCTCCCCCTATGCAGGAAAGAATAAATCCTCAACCTCCTGTTCAAGAGCGTCCAAAAGGAAGACCCTATCCAGGCATTTTGCCACCACGAGGCTCTATAAGAAAATAGATTGATAATTTTTCATATAAAGGTACTTTATGTGCCTTTTTTCTTTCTTTTTTTTGGAGAATATGATATGATATATAAAGGTGATTGATGATGTATGGCTATATTAAAGGTGTAATTACTAAAATTACTCCTAAAAATATCATAATAGAAAATCAAGGGATAGGGTACTTATTAATTGTAAGTAACCCTTATAGTTTTTCTTTAAATAAGGAATATAAGGTTTATGTTTATCAGTATGTAAGAGAAGATACGTTAGATTTGTATGGCTTTCTATCAGAGGATGAAAAGGACCTTTTTTTAAAATTAATTTCAGTTAGTGGCATTGGTCCTAAGAGTGCACTTTCCATTTTAGCGACAGGTACAGTGAATGAAATTGTTAAAGCGATTGAGTCTAGAAATGATACATATTTAAGAAAATTTCCTGGGATTGGCGCAAAGGCTAGCCAGCAGATCATCTTAGACCTTCAGGGTAAATTATCCTTAGGTGAAGAGCTTATCGTAAAGAATAGTAAGCTTGAGGATGTGGAGCAGGCCCTGTTGGCTTTAGGCTATAATAAAAAGGAAATAACTAAGGTATTACCTAAGCTAGATCAAACCTTAGATGAAGGAGCTTTAGTAAAGCAGGCCTTAAAGACTTTAGTAAAGTAGGTGAATTAGGATGGAAGACGAAAGAATCGTTAGTCCAAAAATTGTGGAGGAAGAGGATACACTTTCCTTACGTCCACAATACTTAAAGGAATATATTGGACAAGCTTCAGCAAAGGAAATGCTTGAGGTTTATATTCAAGCTGCCTTAAAGCGAAATGAATCCTTAGACCATGTCTTACTCTATGGACCTCCAGGACTTGGAAAAACAACCCTAGCCCAAATTATTGCCAATGAGCTTGGTACAAATTTAAAGGTTATTTCTGGACCTTCCATAGAAAGAAGTGGCGATTTAGCTGCTGTTCTTTCTACTTTAAATGAGGGAGATGTTTTATTTATAGATGAGATTCATAGACTACCTCGCTTTGTAGAAGAGGTACTTTATAGTGCCATGGAGGACTATGTTTTAGATATAATGGTAGGAAAAGATTCTAATTCAAAAAGCATACGCGTAGATTTACCGCCTTTTACTCTTGTAGGTGCAACTACTCGATTTGGTGATCTTTCTGCCCCCTTAAGAGATCGATTTGGTGTCGTTCTTAGATTAGAATATTACACTCTAGAGGAGCTTAAGCAAATCGTAAGTAGAACCTCCAATGTTTATGGAGCACATATGGATGAGGAGGCTTTAGTTGAGCTTGCTAGCCGAAGCAGAGGAACACCTCGTATTGCAAACCGATTATTTCGTCGTGTAAGAGATTTTGCGGATGTAAAGAATGAGGGTTTAATTACACTTCCTATTTGTATTGAAGCATTGAAAAAGCTGGGCATTGATAAAAATGGATTAGACTATACAGATCATAGATATTTAAAGGCTATCATACAAACCTTTAAGGGTGGACCTGTAGGTGTGGAATCTATTGCTGCAACCATTTCGGAGGAGGTTTCTACGATTGAGGATGTTTACGAGCCGTATCTTTTACAGGAGGGCTATATCAAACGCTCTAGTAGAGGAAGAATTGCCACAGAGCGCGCTTATCAAGAATTGGGTATACCATTTTTAAAGGGGTTATTTGGATGATAAAAACGACAGATTACGATTATGAATTGCCATTAGAGCTCATCGCACAAACGCCTTTAAAGGAGCGAAGCGAATCAAGATTTATGGTTTTAGATAAAGAAGATCAGACGATTGAGCACCATCAATTTACAGAGATTGTCAATATGCTAGATGAGCATGACGTGTTAGTATTTAATGATACAAAGGTTATTCCTGCAAGATTGATAGGAAATAAGGAAGATACCCAGGCAGTCATTGAGGTTTTATTGTTAAAGGATTTAGGAGAAAATTGCTGGGAAACTCTAGCAAAGCCACAAAGAAGAGTTAAGGTTGGAACAGTTGTCTTTTTTGGCGATGGACGGCTTAGAGCACGTTGTGTTGCCAAAGAAGATATGGGAATTTGTAAATTTGAGCTTTTATATGAAGGAATTCTAGTGGAAATATTAGATGCCTTAGGTCAAATGCCATTACCTCCTTACATTCATGAAAAGCTAGAGGACAAGAATCGCTATCAAACGGTGTATGCCAAGCATCCAGGATCAGCAGCAGCTCCTACAGCAGGTCTCCATTTTACCGAAGAAATTCTTAAACGCTTGCAGGAAAAAAAGGTTGAGCTCATATTTATAACTCTACATGTAGGATTAGGTACCTTTAGACCTGTTGAGGAGGAGGACCTTACAAATCATGTTATGCATGAAGAGTATTATGAGATTTCCCAACAAGCAGCAGATGCCTTAAATTCAGCAATCCAAAAAAAGAAACGGATTATAGCTGTTGGAACTACCTCAACTAGAACCTTGGAATCTGCTTATCAAAATGGCTTTAAAAAATGCTGTGGAACAACTGACATTTTCATATATCCAGGCTATAAATTTAAGGTCGTTCAAGCACAAATTACAAATTTTCATTTGCCTAAATCAACACTTATCATGTTAGTAAGTGCTTTTGCAGGAAGAGAATTTATCTTAAAGGCTTACAAAGAGGCTGTGAAGGAAAATTATAGATTTTTCTCCTTTGGAGACTCGATGTTCATTAAATAATAGTCATGAAGTTAGGTTTACTAAACTTTGTTCTTAAGGTTGAAAAGCCTTTCTTTATTTTTGTTTAACAAAAGAATTTTTAAAAAAAATTAGAAAGAAGAATAGATATGAATTATAAAGAATTTTTAAATGAAAATAATCCTAAAGTTTCCATAACGATAAAAAAATTGGGAACGATTCTATTAGAATTATTTCCCGAAGTAGCCCCAAAAACGGTCAAAAATTTTATAAATTTAGTACAAGAAGGATTTTATAATGGTCTTACCTTTCATAGAATTATAGAAGGATTTATGATTCAAGGTGGAGATCCATTAGGCACAGGAGTAGGGGGATCTAAAGAAAAAATAGAAGGAGAATTTAGCGCCAATGGTTTTTCTAACCCTTTAGAGCATACGCGTGGTGTAATCTCTATGGCTAGAAGTATGATGCAAAATTCAGCTAGCTCACAATTTTTTATTATGCATAAGGATGCTCCTCATCTAGATGGAGCCTATGCTGCCTTTGGAGCTTGTATTGAGGGAATTGAAATTGTAGATGCAATTGCTAGTGTTGCGGTGGATTTTCAGGATAAGCCCTTATCTGCTGTAATAATAGAAAAAATGGAGTTGATTTAAGATGCCTGCAGTTTGGTATGAATTAAAGCATGTTTGTAAACAAACAGGAGCACGATATGGAATTCTTCATACGCCACATGGTGATTTTGAGACACCAATATTTATGCCTGTAGGAACGAAGGCCAATGTGAAAACACTCATCCCAAGTGAGGTTGAAGAAGTGAGCGATGGCTTAATCCTAGCCAATACCTATCATTTATGGCTACAGCCAGGAGATGAGCTTATCGCAAAGGCAGGTGGAGTAAGAGGGTTTATGAAATGGCAGCATGCACTATTGACAGATAGTGGTGGATTTCAGGTATTTTCTCTATCTAAAATTAGAAAGATAACGGAAGAGGGTGTGGAATTTAGACATCATAAATCTGGAGAAAAATTATTTTTATCTCCAGAAAAATCAATTGCTATCCAAAATAATTTAGGTGCAGATATTATTATGAGCTTTGATGAATGTCCTCCCTTTCATGCAAGTGATGCCTATTTAAAGGATTCTATAGATAGAACGATTCGCTGGGCAAAACGAGGAAAAGCTGCCCATAAAAACCCTGAAACACAAGCTCTATTTGGGATTGTTCAAGGAGCTGGAAATAAAGAACTAAGAAAATATTGTCTTGATGAGCTAATGAAGATTGATTTCCCTGGTTACTCTATTGGTGGGTTATCTGTAGGGGAAACTAAGGAAGAAATGTATGAAATGCTTGCATATCTTAAAACCATTATGCCTAAGGACAAGCCAAGATATCTTATGGGGGTTGGTTCTCCAGATGATTTAATCATTGGTTCTATGAACGGAGTAGATATGTTTGATTGTGTCCTTCCTTCTAGAAATGCACGTCATGGGACAGCATTTACCTCCTATGGAAAGGTACAAGTAAAAAATCAAGCGCTTAAGGAAGATTTTTCCCCGCTTGATCCTGAGTGTGAGTGCTATTGCTGTAAAACCTTCAGCAAAAGCTATTTAAATCATTTAATAAAATCAGAAGAAATTTTAGGCATGCGTTTATTGACCTTGCATAATCTAGCCTTCTTAAAAAAATTAATGGCTCAAATCAGAGAAGCCATTAAAGAAGATCGTCTATTAGATTTTAAAAAGGAATTTTTTAAGAAATTCGGCTATAAATAATCTAGGCCTGTGGTGTGATTGCTGAAGTACATAATTCTACTGTGATAGGCTCAAAGCATTGGATCCCCTTAACCTCATCTAAATCAAGAACCATAGTTCTAAGAGTTGCGGTTAAAGTATCTCCATCCTGAACTAATAATCTAAGTGTTACAAACCTTCCACAACGGATAGATTCAATTCTAAAGAAGGATGTTGTAGTTCCTGCTGTTTCTGTTAAACCCGTAAATAAGTTTCCACAGCGACAATAAAGTGCTACAGGAATTGTATTATTTGCAGGATTAAATAAGGAAGTATCACAGCTGATACAACGATTTTCACCAACAGTTACAACTTCTTTTTGAAGCTTATCAATCTTTGCTATAGTTTCTTTAATATAATTGCATTCTAGGCAGTCATTTACAGTTTCAATTGGCATTATGATTTCACCTCCTATCATAAGGTATGATGCAATCTTTAAAAATGCTTAGACAATTGCCAAAAAATATAGGAAAAAGATTGAATTTTTAAAAAGAAATACTTATAATTAAGCAAAGGATGTGTTTTAAATGTATTTACTAGCTAGTTTTAATATGACACCACTTATTGTAATAAGCTGTATTGCAATAGTTGTGCTAATTCTTTGTGTTGTAGGCCTAGTCGTTTTTTTAAAAAGAAGAACACCAAAAATTCGCATAAATCAAGAATTCATGCACCAACTGCTTACAGCTCTTGGTTCTATAGATAATGTAAAAGATGCTAAGACAATGAATGGTAGAGTCATCCTTGAAGTAGAGGATATAGAAAAAGTAACCTTTGATACCTTGAAGGAGCTTTCCACAAAGGGTGTTTTTATTACCAATCAAACGATTAAAATGTTATTTCCTTATGATTCCGAAACTATATCTAAGGAAATAAAAAATCTGTTACATACAAAATAATTTTATTAGGTTATTATCATAGGATAATAATCCTTTTCATTTGAGGAGCGAAAAAAATATGGAATATAAAATTGAAAAATATTTAGAAGAGGGGCTGCTTTTACTTTCTAAGCTAATCTCCTATAAAACTGTATTAGACCATTTTGACCCCAAAAAGGATGCTCCCTTTGGGGAAGAAAATAAGCATGCCTTAAAATTTATATTAGAATATGCAAAAAAGGATGGGTTTTTAGTTTTAAATGAAAAAAACTATGCTGGACATATCGAGTTTGGAAAGGGGAAGGAAATTCTAGGAATTCTTGCCCATTTAGATGTTGTTCCAGTAGAAGGACAGACTTGGAATACTAATCCATTTATTCTACATATTGAAGATGGAAAGCTCATAGGCCGAGGGGCAATGGATGATAAGGGTCCATTGGTGGCTGCTTATTTAGCTATGAAAATTTTAAAGGAACAGGGATTCGTTCCTAATAAAAAGGTGCGTCTTATCATGGGATGTGATGAAGAATCTGGTTCTAGATGTCTTCAGCAATACTTTAAAGCCCATGAATTACCTGAATTTGGATTTTCTCCTGATGCAGAATTCCCTTTAATCTATGGAGAAAAGTCACATATGACTTATAATTTTTTAGGGACACTTGAGGAAACGGAAATTATACTAGATTTCGAATGCGGAAATCGCTATAATGTAGTACCTGCAATGGCTAAAATGAGAATAAGTAGAGATTTAAAGCAGGAATATTTAAGCTTTTTAGAAAAGAAGAACTACAAGGGGACAATAGAGGGAGAAACTTATATTGCCTATGGTATCGCTTCTCATGCAATGGTACCGCATAAGGGCTTAAATGCAGGCTTTATCCTTTTTGAATTCTTACAAGAAGTCTATCCAACAAAGCTATCAGAATTTTTCACAAAATACTTAACCTTTGACCCTTTTGGTAAAAAGCTTGATTATGCTTTTTATGACGAGGAAATGAAGGAGCTTACAAGTAATGTTGGCTTAATTCAAATAAAGGATAAAAAATTTAAGATTGGTATAGATTGCAGAATTCCTAAAGAAAGCTTAGAGAATGTGGTTGCAGAAAAAATTAAAATAGCTGCTGATGCTTATCATTATAAAACAGAAATTTTAAGTACAGGTGGCTTTCATTATGTAGATCCAAAGGGATTTTTGGTTTCAACTTTAATGAAAGTATATCAGGAGGTTACAAAGGATACTGCAACTCAGCCAATGACAATTGGGGGAGGGACCTATGCAAAATTTATAAAGAATGCAGTTGCTTATGGTCCAATGCTTCCAGGAAGAGAGGATGTATGTCACATTGCCAATGAATATATGCTGTTGGAGGATTTTAAGCAAGCAATTCTCATCTATGCAAAGGCAATATACGAGCTTACAAAATAGTTTATGCGTTTAAGAAAAGTAAAAAATGCTTTAGAAAAGCTAAGACAAAACAAAACTTATTTTATAGATAATCCTCAAGAGCACATAAAGGAGTGGGAAAAGGTATTTGGAAATTCCTATCCGATTCATATGGAAATTGGGTGTGGAAAAGGAAAGTTTATTTATGAAATGGCTAAAAACAACCCAAATATTAATTATATAGCTATTGAAAAATATGATTCTGTCCTCCTTCGAGTTTTAGAAAAGATAGAAAATGAAACTATCCCTAATTTAAAATTAGTTGTTCTTGATGCCTCTAATTTGAAGAATTATTTTTCTTCTGCTGAAATCTCAAGAATATATATTAATTTTTCTGATCCATGGCCTAAATCAACGCATCAAAAGCGAAGGTTGACCTATAAAAGCTTTTTAGAAAGCTATGCCTATATATTAAAATCTGAAGGAGAAATATTTCAAAAAACAGATAATCGGAAGCTATTTGAGTTTTCTTTACAATCTTTTAGTGAACAGGGTTGGATTCTTTCTAATATTTCTTTAGATCTACATAAGGATGCTTTAGAAGATAATATAATGACAGAATTTGAGGAAAAATGGTCTAAGCTAGGACCAATTTATCGCTTAGAAGCTCGAAAAAGGAGGTAATTTCATGGCTGATTATGCCTTGATCGGAGGAAGAAGCCCTCTCTATAGAGAAGATTTTACCCTTGAAGAAAAAATATTTGCGAATTTATCTTTAGAGCCTAAGCAGATTCTGTTTATTCCCTTTGCAAATCAAAATATTGAAGAGGCCATACAAAAATTTAAAGCCCTCGTACCTAAAAAATTTAAGGTTCAATACTTAACCTCTTTAGAAAACGCAGAGGAAGCCTTTGAAAGCTCAGATGTTATTTACTTTGGTGGAGGAAACGCTGAGCATTTGGTATCTTTTGTGCAATCAACTATAGTATTAGATTTAATCCTTAAATATAAGGAGCGTTCTAAGCTATTTATGGGAATCTCAGCAGGAGCTATTTTATTTTCTGTAGCTGGGATGGGAGATCAATATTCTTATAAAAATGGTATGCATTTTTACAATTATCAAATGGTGATGGGCTTAGATATTTTACCAATAACCATTTGTCCACATTATGACCATGATGGGCTAGATTGTTATAATACAGAGGTGAAAAAGTATTCCTTAGATGGTTTTGCCTTAGAGGATGATACAGCAATTCTCATCAATTCTCATATTCAGGTATTTAAAATGAATCCTAAAAAGAGCGTTTATATGTTTCATTATGATGAAAATTATCTAATGCATGCACTTTATGAGGAGCCAAAGAAGAGTCTTTCTGTCTTAGGTCCTAAGGGCACTTACTCAGATTTGGCAAGAAAAAAGCTTTCTAGAACATATCCTGTAGTCTATTATCCAAGTATTTTTACCGTTTGTAATCAGGTTACTAAGACAATGGATGCCTTTATTCCTTTAGAAAATACCTTAGATGGTTTTGTTATGGAAAGCTTAGATTCTATAATAAAATATAATCTATATATAACTGAGCAGGTAAAACTAAAGGTTAATTTTCAGTTTGCTAGCTATGAAAAAAATATGGCGGAGATTCATGAGGTTTATGTTCAATTTAAAGCCTATGGACAATGCCAAAATTTTATCATTCAGCACAACCTCACTCCCATTTTTACACAATCAAATATGGAAAGCTTAAATTGTTTATTAAAAAAGGAACGGTCCTCTGTAGGAGCTATTTTACCAGATCATGTAGCAATCGATTCCTTTCCCTTGATACAAAAAAATATTTTAGGAAATGTCTTAGATGAAACTAGATTCGTCTTAGCTACGAAGAAGCCATTTGTCCTAGGTTTTGCATCTAAATTTACTTGTTCCTTAACTGTTACTCCAAAGGAGGATAAATCTGGCCAGCTATTCAATATTCTAAAAAAATTTCATGAACAGGGGTTTAATCTTAAAGCTATCTTATCAAGACCTAAAAAGGATTATATAGGTAATTATATTTTTTATATAGAATTTGATTTAACTAAGGAAGAGCTTCCTAAGCTATACAAATTAAAACAGAAAATAGAAGAACAGGAGCAATGTTCTGTCAATATTTTAGGTATTTACAATGTAATTTAATTTTACAATTTCCTAAAAACATGCTAAAATACAAATATAAAATACAATAAAGGAGTTATATATATGCGAGCAGTTGATATAATTATAAAAAAAAGAGATGGTTTAGAGCTATCTAAAGAAGAAATAAATTTTTTCATTGAAGGATTTACGAATGGTACAATCGATACCTACCAGGCTTCTGCCTTAACTATGGCTATCTATTTTAAAGGGATGACCGACCAAGAAGCAACCTATTTAACGGAAAGTATTCTTCATAGTGGAGATATTCTAGATTTAAGTGCAATAGAGGGAATTAAGGTAGATAAGCATTCTACGGGTGGTGTAGGAGATAAGACCTCCTTAGTAGTGGGCCCACTTGTTGCCTCCTTAGGAATTAAATTTGCAAAAATGAGTGGTAGAGGACTAGGGCATACAGGGGGAACCCTAGATAAACTAGAAGCAATTCCTGGCTATGATATCAATATTTCAGAAGAAGCTTTTATACAGCAGGTAAATGCAATTGGTATTGCCTTAGTAGGCCAAACAGGAGAGCTTGCTCCTGCAGATAAAAAGCTTTATGCTCTAAGAGACGTTACTGGTACAGTAGAATCTATTCCTCTAATTGCATCCTCTATCATGAGTAAAAAGCTAGCTAGTGGAGCTGATGCCATTTGCTTAGATGTAAAGGTGGGGAGTGGTGCCTTTATGAAAAATGAAAAGGATGCCTCTCGACTTGCTGAGTTAATGGTAAATATTGGAAAAAATTGTGGTAGAAATATGACAGCAATTTTAACCAATATGGATGAGCCACTAGGTCTTGCAGTTGGAAATTCCTTAGAGGTTATTGAAGCAATTGATACACTTAATGGAAATGGTCCTAAGGATTTTACAGAGCTTTGCCTAGAGGTGGCTGCCCACCTAGTACTAGCAGCAAAATTAGCTAAGTCTGTAACAGAAGCAAAGGAGCTTTTACAAAAGCAAATAGAGAATAAAGAGGGATTGCATACGCTAGCAAAGCTAGTTCATGCCCAAGGTGGCGATGATTCCTATATCTATCATCCAGAAAAATTTAAGAAGGCCACACATGAATATTCTGTATTAGCTACTCAATCTGGCTATGTAGGGCATATTGATGCCTTATCTATAGGGAATGCTGCAATGATTCTAGGGGCTGGTCGTAGTAAAATTGGAGATGCAATTGATCATAGTGTAGGTATAGTATTAGCTAAAAAGGTAAATGATAAAGTATGTAAAGGAGATATTTTAGCTAAAATTTATGCAAATCAGGAGAATGTTGATGATTCTACTGCGCTTGTTCTTCATGCCTACAAGATTACAGAAGAACAAGTAGATTCTAAATTAATTTTAAAAATTGTAAAATAAGTTGTTGAAAAATACATAACTTAATGTTATAATCGTATAGAAGTTTTAAGATAATAAAAGGAGATTCATGCCTATGATGTGGATAGATTATATAGTATTGGTTTTATCAATCGCTTTAATTGCTATCGTCATGATGCAAAATTCTAAAGATGATATTAATGATGCTTTCAATGGTAGTAAATCTGAATTATTTAAAAATCAGAAAACCAGAGGAGTTGAGCTTCTCTTACAAAGAGTAACCATTGTTTTAGGAGTTTTATTTGTAGCATCTGTAATTACATCCGTAGCTTTACACTAACTTGAGATTTCGAAAGAAATCTCTTTTTTTTCCTAAGGAGAGATAAAAATGGAACAAAAAGTAATAGAGCTCCTTTCTGAGGGTATAACAGAATTTAGGGAGCTGCTAGCGTTCACAGGTTTTTCAAAAAAGAAACTTAAAGAGCTATTAGAAAATTTAATAGAAGAAGGTCTTGTTTATCATCCAAAGGATACTTGGTATTATGGTATAATTAAAACGGGTAAGCTTACGATAAAGGAGGCAGGCTACGGATTTATTACCGTAGATAAGGAAGAACAGGATTATTTTGTTAAAGAGGAGGAGGTAAAGCAATACTATACAGGAGATATTGTTAGCTTTTATCCTTACAATAATAGTCATCGCCTTTTAAATGCTGCCATTATAAAAATTGTAAAGAGAGGACATGAATATATTGTAGGAGCCTTGAAAAGAACAACAAGAAAAGGCAAAGCAAGGACTTATATTCTGTCTACAATGAAGGATTTTCAAACTAAAGCCCTTGTTAAAAAGGAAATTCCTAATCTAAAGGATGGTCAAATCGTTTATGCTAAGCTATCCTATGTAGGGACGGCACTTGAAGCAGAAATAGTAGAGTGTATTGGTCATCCAGATGACCCTGGAATTGAAATTAGTCAAATTGCCTTAGAGCATAGCTTTCCTATAAATTTTCCTTATTCGGTATATTCTGAATTAGAAGCGATACCAACTGAGGTACATCCAAAAGATTACCATGGACGAAGAGATTTTAGAGAGGATCTCATTTTTACAATTGATGGGGATGATTCTAAGGATTTTGATGATGCAGTTAGCATTCTTAAGCAAGAGGATGGAAGCTTTATTCTAGGTGTCTATATTGCTGATGTCAGTGCCTATGTAAAGGAAGGGACAGCATTAGATCAGGAGGCCTTAAAGCGAGGAACCTCTGTATACTTAGCAGATCGTGTAATTCCTATGCTACCACATAAGCTTTCTAATGGGATTTGTTCTTTAAATCCAAACGAGGATCGTTTAGTTATAGCGTGTCTTATGACGATATCTAAGGAGGGCAAGCTTTTAAACTATGATATTTGTGAGGGAGTCATTCATTCAAAATATCGAATGACCTATGCTAAAGTAAATCAAATTCTAGAAAAGAATCCAAAAGCACTCCAAGAATTTCCAGACTTAACTGAGCCTTTAAATACTATGCAGGAATTAGCTTCCATTCTGCAAAGAAAAAGAAGAAAAATGGGGGCTTTAGAATTTGATATAAAGGAATATAAATTTCATTTAAATCAGCAAGGAGAGCCTATAGATGTAGCTCCAATTGTAAGGGCAGAAGCAGAAAAGCTGATAGAAGCTTTTATGCTCATGGCTAACGAGACAATTGCCTACCATATGAATATAATACAGCTTCCATGTATGTATCGTATCCATGAAAAGCCAGATCAAGAAAAGCTCTTACAAAGCTTTCAAGACCTTGCAACTATGGGGATAAACATTCCTCAAATAAGAGGAAAAATATCCTCTAGCATCCTGCAAAAATTACTTAATGAAATGGATGAGCTTCCGCATAAGGAAATTTATCATCAGCTTTTATTAAGAAGTATGATGAAGGCAAAATACTCTCCCTTATGTCTAGGACATTTTGGCTTAGCTATGCGATATTATTGTCATTTTACCTCTCCAATTCGAAGATATCCCGACTTGATGGTTCATCGCATTCTTAAAGAAACTATCTTTCATCCTGAGCATATGGAAGAAAAAATTCTTCACTTTCAAGATCTTTTACCTGAATATGCTGCCCAAAATTCTTTGAGTGAGCGTAACGCAATAGATTGTGAAAGAGAAGTCAATGCTATGCTATACGCATGGTTCATGGAAAAAGAGCTATATAAGGTTTATTCAGGGATCATTACCTCGGTTCCCTCCTTTGGAATATTTGTCACATTGCATAATGGTGTAGAGGGATTGGTAAGCTTAGAAAACATGAATGGCTATTATTCCTATCTTTCTGAAAGTAACAGCTATACAGATGGTTCAACAATGTATCGACTTGGAGATGAGGTTGAGGTAGTAGTTATTGGTGCAGATAGAAAAACACAACGTATTGATTTTATGTTTCTTAAGGATTATAATGATAGGGGGAGGGAATAAGGTTGAAGGTAATTTGTACAAATAAAAGAGCGGGATTTGAATATTTTATTTTGGAAAAATATGAAGCTGGTATCAAGCTAACTGGTACTGAAATTAAATCCGTGCGCTTAGGAAAATGTAATATTAATGATGCATATGTCATAATAAAAAATAATAAGCCTTTTATTTTAAATATGCATATTGCTAAATATGATCAGGGAAATTTATTTAACCATGAAGAATTTCGTTCTAGAGAGCTCCTACTCCATCAGCATGAGACCATAAAGCTAGCAACTAAGGTAAAATTAGAGGGATTAGCAATTGTAGCATTAAGAGCTTATTTTGTGGATGCTCTACTGAAAATTGAAATTGGTCTATGTAAGGGTAAAAAGCTAGTAGATAAAAGAGAAGCTTTAAAAGAAAAAGATAGTAAAAGAAAAATAGAAAAAGCCATCAAGGATGCACAAAAATATTAAATTCTCTTGCAATAGATCTAAAAATGCTTTATAATTTCCTCATTGGAAATTAACATGGGGTCGTTTATGGATTCGCCGTGGTGATTTAAGCTATATAAGCACGTAGCAGTAGTCTGCTTTAAAAACGTCGAGGTTAAATAACCGCAAAAAACACACATTTATTTGCACGCGCTAACAACATGAGCGCTGCATACGCTTGCTAATCTATATTTAAGCGGCTTTCCTAGAGATATCTCCTATAGTATCCTAGCAAAGTTTCATTTCATATAGGATATATCTATGTAGTGCTATTCTAACTACATAGATGAACTACAATAGAATGTAGTCTGTTTTTGGCTTGTTTATTTGCTTAGGGCAGATGAAATATCTAAATAAACTAAACGTGTAGAAAGTATAGTGGCGTTGCTGCGTACGGGAGTTCGAGTCTCCCCGGCTCCACCATTAAAAACATATAGGTTTGATACAATGAAAATCGAGTAAATTTTCAAGTGTCAGACCTTTTTTCTTTGCAGATAGGAACATTTATCCTTTCCGCCAGCAAATTATAGAGTCTTGTAGAAGTGTCAGAAGGCATTTTTATGAGGCTCTTTTTCTTTTTGTATATTGCTACGGAACGATTGATATTTTTTGATAAAATCTTATTTTAGTTTCGACATTATTCCGCAGTTTACTTGATATTTTCTCAAAAAAGTGCTATAATTTTTAATATCATTTAATAATTTGCGTGGAGGAATGACTTATGAACATTGACTATCCTGCAACTATAATCAAATTGAGAGCAATCCTAAATTTGTCTCAAGCGGCATTAGCTGAGCTTTTAGGTGTCTCTTTTACTTCGGTTAATAGATGGGAAAATGGCAAATATGAGCCAACTAGACTTGTTAAAGAAAAAATCAGATTGATATGCGAGCAAAATAACATTCAAATGGAGGTAGTTAAATAATGACAAGCAAAAGACAAATAGATGCACTCTGGGACGATAATCCAGTAGACGTTACATCTGAGGCTAATTTCATCTGGAGCATTGCCAATAAGTTAAGAGGAACTTACATGCCAGATAAATATGGCGATGTAATTATTCCTATGACGATTCTTAGAAGATTTGAATGCGCGTTGACTCCTACAAAGGAAGCTGTTATCGAAGCGTATGAAAAGAACCCTGCAATACCTTCATTGGCTTTGGAAAGAAAGTCTGGATTCCAATTCTATAACACAAGCCACTATGACTTGAAAGAACTTCAAAACGAATCAGATAAGCTGGCTGAGAATTTTACCAATTATATTGAAGGCTTTTCATCTAACGTTCAAGACATCATGAAGCAATTGAAGCTTGCCGATCATATTAAAACGATGGATGAGGGCGGCTGCCTTTTGACTGTTGTAAAAGCTTTCTCGGAACTTGACTTAAACCCAGCGACTTATGACTCCATTAAAATGGGATATATCTTTGAAAACCTGATCGGCCGTTTCTATCAAAATGTGGATGCTGGACAATATTACACTGGCAGAGACATCATCAAGTGCCTTGTTTCGATTTTGACAGCTGAGGGAAGCGATGATATTTTTGAAGACCATAAGGTTATCACCGTTTGCGATCAGGCTTGTGGAACTGGCGGTATGCTTTCAACAGCTTATTCGTACTTGAAACACGTAAACCCGTCTGCTGATGTTCGTTTATTCGGCCAAGAGTATATGGGGCCATCTTACGCTATCGGACTTGCTGAAATGCTAATCAAAGGACAGGATGCTAAAAACTTCCGTCATGCCGATACATTCAAGGAGGATTGCTTTAAGGACACTAAGATGAGATTTGTCATCGAGAACCCTCCGTTCGGTACACCTTGGTCTGGAAAGGACGCAAAAGAAGGTCAGGAAAAAGCCGTAAGGGATGAATTCGCAAAACGCGCCACGGGACATAGCCGTTGGGGAGCAGGGCTTCCTGGAGGCGGTGATTCACAACTCATCTTTATGCAATCCGCCATCGATAAAATGGATGATAAAATCGGTCGTGCCGCTATCATCGAAAATGGTTCGCCACTATTCACGGGTGGCACCGCTTCAGGCGAAAGCCAGATTAGGAGATGGATGCTTGAAAACGATTTGATTGAGGCAATCATTGCGCTTCCAACCGACTTGTTCTACAACACTGGTATCCAGACTTACGTGTGGATTCTTTCAAAGAACAAGAGAGACGCCAGAAAAGGAAAGATTCAGCTTATCGATGCATCGGGCATTTATCATAAGCTTCGTAAAGGCTTAGGCTATAAAAAGAACGAATTATCCCCTGAAGACAGAAAGAGGATAACCGAACTTTATACAGATTTTGAAGAAAATGAATTCGTAAAAATCTATGATAACAGCGAGTTTATCTATCGCGAGTATACTGTGATGCAGCCTTTGCAAAGAAGCTACGCCATAACGGAAGATAGAATTGAAAGCATGATTCAAAAAGGCGTTTTAAGCTCTATCTACGATGAAGGCAAGGTCTATGAACTTGAAAACAGCATCGAGACTGACGCCGAAAAGAAAGCCAAAGAACTAAAGACTCTTAAGAAATTAAAAGAAAACAAACCTCTTTATGATTCTCTTTTAGAAGCATTACGAAGCAATCTTTCTGACAAGGTATTTTACAGGCTTTCCGATTTCGAACCTGTTATCAAGATGATATTAGCTGGATTTGATAAAAAGATTATTTCTAAAGTGATTGATGGGCTTTCTGTCATGGATAAAAAAGCAGAGATTCATAAAGACAAGAAAGGCATCGTTTACGATACGGAAACCAAAGACACAGAAATTGTAAAATGGGATGAGAAAATCGACGATTATATGGCAAGGGAAGTTTTGCCACACATTCCTGATGCGAAAGCCTTCTTTGAGGCCGAGGACGAGAATGCAACATTCGAGGATAACGTGCTTGCCAAGAAAGTGAAGATCGGAGCAGAGATTCCGTTTACAAGATATTTTTATAAATACCAAGAACCTACACCAAGCGAAGACTTATTAAAGAAATTCAAAGAATTAGAAAGCACTGTCCGTGAGAAAATCGACGGATTGTTTTAAGGCGGTGACACTATGAGAGAAATGAAAGATAGTGGAATTGGATGGGTACATAATATTCCTGCTTTTTGGGATGTAATAAAAGGAAAATATGTATTAGCAAGCAATAAGTTAATAGTTGGCGCAAAAGTAGAGGAGTATGACCGCCTCGCTTTAACATTGAATGGCGTTATCAAGCGATCTAAAGATGATAACGAAGGATTGCAGCCCGTTAAATTTGATACCTATCAAATATTAAAAAAAGACGAATTAGTCTTTAAACTAATCGACTTGCAAAATATTTCAACTAGTAGAGTTGGGTTATCTCCATATATAGGAATTGTATCTCCAGCTTATATTATTTTGAAATGTTCAAAAAAAATATATCCTCAATTTGCAGAAAAGTACTATTTGATGATGTGGATGAATCAGGTATTTAATGCACTTGGTGGTTCAGGTGTTAGAAGTAGTTTGAATTCATCTGAATTATTAGAATTGTTAATTCCTTTGCCTCCGATTGATGAACAAAAGAAAATAGCTAAGTATCTTGATGAGCAATGCAAGAAAATCGATGAGATAATTGCCGATATTCAAAAACAAATTGACACACTAGAAGATTATAAGAAATCGGTTATTTCAGAAGCGGTCACAATGGGATTAAATCCTAATACAAAAATTACAAAAAGTAGAATATTTTACATGGCACCATACAATAAAGAATGGACTTTAACAAAAATAGGATATTGTTGCAAAAAATTATGGAGAGCTTTTGCGCCAGAAGACACTGCATTAATTTGCACTAATAAAGGTAAGGTATCAGTAAGGCCAGAGGAAATGACTGGTAAGATGGTAAGCGAAGATAATGCAATGCAAGGAATAAAAAAAGGTGATATTGCAATTCATGGTATGGATACATGGCATGGCTCTGTTGCGTACTCAGATTATGATGGAAAAATAACAAGAGTTGTTCATGTTTGCGATAGTACCGAGGACAAAAGATTTATAGTTTATTATTTACAACAATTAGCATTTAATGGAGTTTATAAATTGATTTCCAATGGCATTCGAGGCAATACAAGTGATTTTAGAAGTTGGGACAAAGTTGCAGATATTTATATCGCATTACCGAAAGTTGATGAACAACATCAAATATCTGATTATTTGGATAAAAAGTGTGCCGAGATCGATTCCATCATAGAAAATAAAAAAGCACAATTAGAAACTATAGAGAATTATAAGAAGTCACTGATTTATGAATATGTAACGGGCAAGAAGGAGGTACCAGAAAATGAGTAAGGTATTAACCGAGAAACAATATCAAAGATATATCATTGATTATTTGGTAAGCAATAATGGATATATCGAAAGAAGTGATGCTAACTTTGACAGGTATTATGCAATTGATAGAGAATTGCTGTTTAAATTTTTGAGTGATACTCAGCCTGATGAAATTGCAAAGCTTAAGAAGATTTATAAGGATAAATTTGAAGAGACTTTAATCAATGTAATAAACAATCAAATTACAAGCAACAAGAACTCCTTGCTTGAAACGCTGAAGCATGGCGTTGAGCTTTCCAACGTGAAGCTAAACCTAATGTACACGAAGCCTGCTACGGAGTTCAACAAGGAATTGAACAAAAAATATACGCAAAACATCTTTTCTGTTGCAGAAGAAGTCTATGCGAAAGATGACGAGAGAGTTGACCTTGTTATCTTCTTGAACGGTTTTGCGTTTATTTCGTTTGAGCTCAAATGTAATGCTTCTGGGCAAAACTATGAGAACGCTATTGTCCAATATAGAATCGATAGGGATCCAAAGGCCAGACTATTCTTGTTCAAGGCTGGCTGCATCGTGAACTTTGCCATGGACCTTGAAGAAGCATATATGACCACCAAGCTTTCTGGAATGTCCACATATTTCTTGCCATTCAATAAGGGAAACGGCGAAGGGATAGAAACGGGAAAGGGCAACCCGCTTAATCCCGATGGCTTTGGCGTTTCCTACATTTGGGAAGACATCCTTCAAAAGGACAGCCTCATTGAAATCCTTTCCAAGTTCGTGTTTGTTGAGCGAATTGAGAAAGAAGAGAACGGAAAGAAAAAACTAAAGGAGTCTATTATATTTCCTAGATATCATCAGCTTGATTGCATCAGAAGAACGCTTGCTGATGTTATGGAAAATAAGTCTGAAATGAATTATTTGATTCAGCATAGTGCGGGATCTGGTAAGACTTACACCATAGCCTGGCTTGCCCACAGACTTGCCACATTGCATGACGCTGATAATAAGATCATTTACGACAACATTGTAATTGTTACGGATAGAGTCGTCGTTGATAGGCAACTTCAAAAGGCGGTAGGCGCTATCGAACATAAAGTTGGGCTTATTAAGGTAATGGACGATAAGTGTTCTTCAAACGATTTAAAAGAAGCGTTAGAAGGCAATACAAAGATTGTCGCGACAACCATTCAAAAATTCTTATATATAGCTGACATTGTAAAAGGATTAAAAGACAAGAAGTTTGCGGTTATCATCGATGAGGCGCACTCTTCCACATCTGGAAAAGACATGGCTGCGGTTACCAAAGCACTCGGCTCAGACGTGAACTACGAAGACGATGCTTTCAACATGGATGCTGAAGATCTTATCTCCGATGAAATTTGTAAACATGGCAAACAAAGCAATGTTTCTATGTTCGCTTTCACGGCAACCCCAAAGCCTACAACTCTTGCTATATTTGGTAGACTAAACACATTCGGACAATATGAAGCCTTTCATCTTTATTCAATGAAGCAAGCTATTGAAGAAGGTTTTATCTTGAATGTCCTACAAAGCTTTACACCTTATCAGACTTTCTACAAGATCAATAAGGAAATTGAAGAAGATCCAAAATTTCAAAGCAAGAAGGCAAAGAAGAAGATTGCTAGGTTTGCGATGCTTCACGAAACGAATATCGCTCAGAGAATAGAGATTATCATTGAGCACTTCAGAGATGTAGTCCTACGAGACCAGCCTTGGGGCAAGGCGATGGTGGTTACTGGATCAAGAGCCGAAGCAGTGAAATATTACGAAGCTTTCCAAAAGTATGTAGCAGAAAAAGGATATACAGATGTTCATCCGCTTGTCGCTTTCTCTGGCAAGATCACCGAGAAGCAATTAGGCATTTCCGATGATAATGAGAAGTATTTTACAGAGTCATCAATCAATGGCTTCAGCGATGATTACACACCTGATAAGTTCGATAAAGAGAATTATCAAGTTTTGCTTGTTGCAAACAAATATCAGACTGGATTCGACCAGCCAAAGTTATGCGCAATGTACGTTTTGAAAAAACTAACTGGAATCGCAGCCGTTCAAACTTTGTCAAGACTTAATAGAATATGTCCGCCTTATAACAAAAAGACGTTCATTCTTGACTTTGTAAACAACATTGATGATATTCAGAATGCTTTCAAGCCTTACTACACATCAACCATTTTATGCAATACCGTCACTCCAGAATTGGTATACGAGATTGACCAGAAAGTTGACAGCTATAACTTGTTCACTGTTGATTCAGCGTTTGAGGCTAATGAGATATTCTATTCTGACATATACACCGACAAGGAAAAAGAAACAAAGATAACGTTCTATCTATCCAAAGCGAAGAAACACTTTGAGGAAATGGACGTAAACGATCAGAGAGAACTTTATTTTACCCTAAGAAGGCTCGTCCGTTTCTACGAGTTTCTGCTTCAGGTTTCTTCTTTCAATGACGTGGAGTTGCATAAGAAGTATAACTTCATCGTTTGGTTATTGCCTTATTTGAAAATAGGCAAGCCTGGAGATGGATTCAACCTTAAGGGAATGATTCAGGCGACTAACTTCTATCAAAAGAAAGGTGCTGAAGTAAAGACTGGAAAGGTTGATTCAGAACCATATGTCAACCTGCCAACGGCCGAAACATTTAATCTTACTGAAGATGAAGAACAGAGGCTTTCCGACATTATCAAGGAAGTAAATAGCAAAACTGGAAAATCGTTCGATAATGATGTGGCTTTCAAAGCTGCATTGCAAATCAGAGATTTATTAAAGAAGAATCCTGACTTGATTGCCAGCGCAAAAGCTAATGGATTGAATGACTTTAAGTTTTCTTTCTATTCAGGAATCGATGATGCATTGGTTGATGGATTGCAGCAAAACCAAGAATTCTTCACAATGCTTTTGAATAATACTGAAATCAAGAAAGATGTTCTAGGTATATTCTTGAAGAGCATTTATGAAGACTTGAAAAACGAGAAGAAGGAAAACTGATTATGAAAAAACTATATTTTTCAATTAAAGAGCCTTCTATTAATGAATTGCGCAACTGGAAAACGAAAGGCAAATTATTGACCAATCCTGATTATCAAAGAGACTATGTATATACAGAAGATAAGGCTTCAAGATTAGTGGAATCAGCATTAATGTTGATCCCGCTTCCAACCATTTATTTATGCGAGGAAGAAAACAATGTTTACTCTGTTATTGATGGCCAACAAAGAATTATGTCTTTCATTAAGTTTGTTGACGGTGACTTTGCATTGAAAGGTTTAACTTCTTTGACTGAACTTAATGGAAAGTATTATAAAGATTTGGATGCTGAATTGCAGATGATTATTGATGACACTACATTCAGAACCATTTTGATTGCAAAAGAATCCTCTGATGCAAAATATGATATTTTCGAGAGATTAAATCGTGGCGCGGTTACTTTGAAAGAGCAGGAATTAAGGAACTGTGTTTATCGCGGGCCTTATAATTCTATGATAAATGATCTTGCAGATGAGAAGAATGTTGCAACAATGTTTAAAGCAGAAAACAAAAGAATGTGGTATCAGGAGTATATCCTTAGATTTTTTGCGTTGATTGATTTTATGTCTTATAAGCCTAGTATGAAAACTTGGTTGAATAAATACATGAAACTCCATCAATTTGAAGATGAAAAGAGCATTGCTGCAGACAGAGAAAAATTTGTTAAAACTTTAAGCATTGTAAAAGAAGTTTTAGGGGCAGAGGCATTTGCCACGGTTGATTATGAGAAAAAGACAGTAATCAACAAGTTCAGCGCTACATTCTATGATTCAATTATGATTGCTTTTTCAAAATTTGATAGGACGAAACTAATCAATAAAGCAGATGCTATCCGACTAGCAATAGAAGATAAAAAATTGCATGATGACGTTTATCACGATGCTTGCTATGCTGCCACTGGTTCCACTGATAGGGTTATAAGAAGAATCCTTACTATTTTCAACTTGGTGAGTTCTATCTTAGGCGATGACGGAACGAATAAAGAAACAAGAACATTTGATCCCGCATTAAAGCTTCCGTTAGCAGAAAAGCAAAACTACATTTGCCCATTATGCAAAAATAAAATCGTCGATATAGAGCAATGCGAGATTGATCATATACTTCCGTATTCACTTGGTGGTAAGACTACATTTGAAAATGCCCAGCTGGTTCATATGATCTGCAATAGACATAAAAGCAATAACGTGAATATAGATGAAGTTGTCGCAGTCGTTGATGCAGATAGCACGTATAAAATGAGTGAAGACAAAAATGTGATGGGCAAAAAAATCACCATGTATAAATTCATGGGGAAAACAAAACTAGTGAGTAGATTCTACGATTTCTTTGCTTCGCTAATGGATGATATAAAAGATGCAATTCCTGGAAAGTTTAATGAACTTGCAGATAGAGAATTCAAACCAACCAAAAGATCAAAACCTTATATAAGTCATACAAGCGAAGGAATGTATGGTCCTTATGAGGTAGTTCCAGGGGTGTTTATTGAATGCTGCATGGACAATAATAAAATGATGCATTTTGGAAGAATGATCTTGGAAGAATTTAATATAAATCCAGCGAATGTTGTAATTTCATTCAAAGGCAGGGAAGATGACGAAGAATAAAAGATTAAGGAGGGATGTCAATGAGCATCATTCAAAGAAGAGAACTAGATGACATTATCATATATAAAAATGCTGCTCTCCTTAATCTTGCGTTGACAGTACATATTCTTTCTAAAAGCCTTTACGGAACTGAAGAATACAAAAATGATAGTAATGATTATTTGGCATATTTGGTTAAAAATGGTGATGTCTATGAAGATTTAAGACTTGTTTGATTATAAATATGGTGTTAATCTTGAGTTGATTAATTGCCAAGAAGTGAAATCAAGTGATAAAAATTCTGTAAACTTTGTAGCAAGAACTAGTGTCAATAATGGCGTTACTGCTCGTGTCAAAATTATAGAAAATATAAAACCACAGCAAGCCGGGACTTTAAGCTTAGCTGTTAGTGGTTCAGTTCTTTCCTGCTTTGTTCAAACTGAAGATTATTATAGTGGGAGAGATTTGTATGTTTTGTCACCCAAAATTGACTTGACTTTAGAACAAAAATTATTCTATGCGATGTGTATAAATAAAAATGCATATAGATATAGTTATGGTCGAGCTGCAAATAAGACTTTTCCTAATATAGAAATACCTTCTTTAGAAGAATGTAATATAGTTATTGGAACTTTTAAAATTAAGTACATAAGAACTTACAATAAGGTTGTGAAAAATATTGCCTTAAGTGTTAATAGTTGGAAAGAATTTAAGATTGGTGAATTATTTTATTTAAGAAAATGTAAATGTGTAAATGCTGGTGCTCTTGAAGATGGTAATGATGTACAATACATAGGAGCAAAAAAATCAGAAAATGGAGTAATGAAAAGAGTAAATAGAGACAATTCTCTTTTAACTAAAGGTAATTGCATTGTCTTTATATGTGATGGACAAGGATCTGTTGGATATTCAAATTATATTGAAACAGATTTTATAGGAAGTACAACACTTACAGCAGGTTACAATGAAAATCTAAATAAATATAATGCTTTATTTATAGTTACTGTTTTGGATAAGGAAAGGTATAAATACTCTTATGGAAGAAAGTATGGTCCACATTTAGCAAACGCTATTATTAAACTACCTACCAAAAACAATTTGCCAGATTGGCAATTTATGGAAAATTATATAAAGTCGCTACCTTATGCAGATAAAATTTAGAATATAGGAGAAAGGAAAACTATGAGTAATAAGAAAGGTAATATTATATTTGCAAGTATAATTTCTGTAATATTTTTAGTAACAACTTATTTATTTTGCTTAGCTAAAGCATACGAATGGTTTTATATAAAATGGCTTTCAAATGATTTTTTAATTACTGTGTTTGGCGGTGCTTTTGCAAGTTTTATTGTTGTATTACTTAATGAGATTTTTTCTTATCATAAATGTAAAAGAAGTATGGAAGATCAATTATACTCTAATGCAATTTTCCTTTTTACAAATGCAATAGTGGCTAAAAATACATTAAATTATTATCTAGATAAAACACATGAACAAGTTGTTGAAAATATTATTGAAAACCATAAATTTATTATGTTGTCATCACTAAGAACTATTTGTAATATTAATTATGTTACATTTTGTAAAAAACAAAATTTATTTAAGAAATTACAAGAATTAAAAAGTAAATATTATGAGTATGAAAAGTTATTGACCAATAGTACTATATATTTAAATTTAGCAATTAACGAAACAAAATTGAAAGAAGTTCAAAAAGGTAATATGAGTGTTCAAGTTAATGCATCATTTGATATCGTAAAAAGAACGATAGAGGAAGTTAAAACTGATATAGAAACTATTATTGATATGTGTGACAATTTAATGCAAGTAATTGATTATTCTGAAAGATATCATTGGAAAAAAAATAAAGAAAAAATAATGAAACAAGATTCTATTTCTTTTGATAATGATTTATTAGAAAAATATTTGATGAGGTATCAAAAAAGTGAAAATAATTAATTGCACTAGTCAAAACATAGGGGTGTGAAAGGAAACACGGAAAAAGGCAAGGGTGTGGAAATTGTATCAATTTAGATAACTCTTGCCATTAAAAACTGAACTTACCCCCACTTATTATAACATATTTTGTCCAAATAAATGGGTTCCTCAAGACTAAAAAACTTACAGTTGATGAAACTAGAATTACAGATGGTCTTAAATGGCAATTATCTAAACTCAAAGAATTTGACTTTACATTAAAAAGACAAAACATATTCATTGTTGGTGATTGTTCAACTGGTAAGACATCACTTGCATCAACACTTGGTATGAATGCGTTAGAAAAAGGTGCTAAAGTGATATACATAACCCTTGATGATTTATTAGTTGAATCGAAAATAAAGAAGAAAGTATGGAATAATATTCTTAATGCTGATTTAGTTATTATTGATGATGTGTTCTATATTGCGCCTACAGAAGAAGAACTCATATTAATGTATAAAATAATGATGTTCTTACAAGAAACAAGAAGTATCATTATTGTTACTAATAGACCATTATCATCATGGAAAGAGATGAAGGTTGATTCACATCTGATGGAAACATTACAAAAAAGATTTATGCTAGATACACAAATAATTTCACTAGCATAAAGATTGTAGTTTCATCAGTTGGCTCAAGCAGATCGGCTTTCTTTTGAACCAAGCGATGAAGCTATTATCTTGTTTAAATGAAAATAATGAGACGAAACAAATTTCTACACCTTTTATAGGGGACATCGATCTGGGGTTTTAAACGCAAAAATTGGAGTTCAAACGGGTTCTAAATATTTTTTTGTAATATTGGTCAGTTTTTTATAAAAATATCGGTCAATTAGGTTATAAAATATCAGTCATTTTAGTTGGCAAATATAGGTCACTTTGGTAAAATGATTACAAATTAAACTATAAGGAGACTTTAAAATGGATAAGTTGGCAAATAAAGCAAAATATAAAAAAAGAATAGTTGATTCATTAGTAGAAAGATATCTTAAAATTTTTGGAGCTATTTGTATAGAAGGTCCTAAATGGTGTGGGAAGACATGGACATCTTCATATCATGCTAATAGTGAATTTTTGGTAGGTGATCCAAGAGGTAACTTTTCTAATCGTTTATTTGCTGAAATGGAACCTTATACAGTATTAGAGGGTAAAACACCTCGATTGATTGATGAATGGCAGGAAGTTCCTGGTCTATGGGATGCCACAAGAGCGTATGTGGATAGAAATGTTGAAAAAGGTCAAATTATTTTAACTGGTTCATCAACTCCTCCAAAAAAAGGAATACTCCATAGTGGTACAGGAAGAATCAAAAGTATAAGAATGAATACAATGTCTTTATATGAATCGGGTGATTCAAGTGGTGATATATCACTTAAAGATTTATGTGAGCAAAAATTTCAATCTAAAATATTGACTGAAACATCTCTTGAGAAATTAGCCTATTTAATTGCAAGAGGCGGATGGCCTGGAAATATTGATGTTGAAGAATCGGAATGTTGCGAACTTTCTAATGGTTATATGGAAAATGTAATTAAAAGCGATTTGAGAAAACTTGATAAAGATGTAGATTACAATGAGCAAAAAGCAAAGTTGATATTGAAATCACTAGCAAGAAATGAATCTACAACGGTGTCTAATCAAAGTATATTAAATGATATTATCGAAAACGATGCAGAATCCATTAGTAAGAATACGTTGGTAAAATATTTAAATGCTTTTAATAGAATGTTTTTATTTAATAATCAAGAATCGTTTTCTTCAAACATTAGATCATCTCTAAGAGTGAAGCAAATGGAAAAAAGACATTTCTCAGACCCTGCAATGGCATGTGCTATGTTAAAACTTACGCCTAAAAAAATGATGAATGATCTAAATACAATGGGTTTTATGTTTGAAGGCTTGGTTGAAAGAGATTTATTTATTTATGCTCAATCAATGGGTGGTGAACTATTCCATTATCAAGATTATAAAGGAAATGAAATCGATGCAGTTATCGAATTAGAAGATGGTAATTGGTGTGCATTTGAAATAAAACTAGGTTTAAGTAAAGCCGAAGAAGGAGCAAAAAATCTAATTAAAGTTTGTGATGATATCGTACGTAATGGAGGTAAAGCACCTTTAATTAAGTGTGTCATTTACGGAGTAGGAAATATGGCATATCAAAATAGTGAAGGAATTTATATTGTACCAATAACTGCTCTAAAAGATTAAACAAAATAAATTTATATTTAGCACTTGTTCAAATTTGAGCAGGTGCTTTTCTTATATTCAAAAATATGTCATTTCGTAAAAAGTCGGTAAACCGTAAAAATACTAAATAAGAATAGGAGATAGAGGATAGGGCAGAGAATTTTGGATTAAAAATAGGACTTGAAGGCGAAAAAGAGTTCAAAATATAAGATTACCTATGATTTTGATACATTGAATCAAAGTCTTTTTTAATGTTACATATAAATTCTTAATATAGTATTTTCGATTAAGGATGACAAGTTTATGATCTTATTGTATAATATTAAATAAACATATCTTTATTTTTGATTATAAACATTGCACAATAAACTTTAATTAAAGTAATCTTTTTTAAAAGAAGAAAGTAAATAGTAAAAATAGGAGTATTAGGATGAGTAAAAAATTAAGAATTATTGATAATATAAAAATTATAGAAGAACATAGCAATGCTTCATTTTCAGGACATCTTATATGCGATTGTGGTTATAAATCTTTTAGTATTTTTCATACTGGTAAAAGGACAAAAGGTATATTAGCTCCTTATTTAATCAAAAAGAAGAAGCAAATTGTAATAAAAGCGGTTTGTAAAAATTGTGGCAAAAAAATTGTTATTTATGATAGTAATGTTGATGGGAGAAAGCCATTATTAACAAAAAAATATCCAGAGGAAAAATTCTTTTTGAAAAATTTTAATGTTGAATTTGAAATTATTATGAAGTATAATTATTTTTCAAATGATTACAAAACAAATCAATTTTTAGATTGTTTTATTGAAATCAAAAATAAAGATATGAAAAAAATAAAGCAATTATATTAAAATTATAAGTAATGAAAAATTTTATAAAGTATTTGCAGTTGTTCACAGGAAGTATTTAAAACAAAAAATAATTAAATTTAGAATTAATGTTTTTATATATGATTACAGGTTATCACTCTATTAAATCTATATAATTTTAATAATTTATATAATGCTGAACATATTAAGATTTGAAATATGGACATTTTTCTTTTATACATTGTTTATTCCAACTGGAAAACTCACAAAGTGTGTTTTCAAGCTTCATATTTATATTATATTTTCTTTCAACAAAATTTGCTGCTTTAGATAAAGATAGAAATGCATTTCTTTTACAGCATCTAGGTCCTCCAATTTTACTCATCATATCTATTACACTTGATGTATATTCCATATGTTCCTTGTAAAAATCATTATCTGAAAGTGGACCAGTTTGATGGATTATGGATAATGCCGCTCCTATTGAAGCGGTAGATCCACATATTCCCCAGTATCCACACATCGCTCCAGGCATTTTAATTGCTCTTTCTTTTAGTTGTGCAAGCGCATTATTTAAATCAATCTTACCATTACAATTTCTATATGCTACTAAAAATGATGCACCATCAAGAAAATGATGCTCTGGTCCATGCATATTAATAAATTCCTTATGCATGATATTTTTTACTATTTCTATAGGATTTGTACTATTTTCTTTTATAATGCATTCATGAATAAAATTAAATTTTTCTTCTAATGTATACTTCATTTTTTCAACTTCTTTTACTTTTTCTAACAATTATGTTACTAAAATGTATAAGTGTTAAACTGTTTACCATACTTTATACTACATAATATCTTAACAAATGTCAATAAAGTTAAATAGGTATTAATAGAAAAAAGAAAGAAATATCTTGAACTCATTGCCAAGCTGAAATATAATTTACTATGATTTATAAAAAAATTTTTTAAGAAAAGAAGGAGAAAATATGAATAATAAGGCATTATATAAATTGAGCTATGGACTCTTTGTCCTGACTTCCTCATTTGATGGGAAAGATAATGGATGTATTATCAATACGGCAAGTCAGGTAACAAGTTCACCTAATCGCATTAGTATTACAATTAATAAAGAAAATTATACAGAAACTATGATAAAAAAAAGTGGAAAATTTAATGTTTCTATTTTAAGTGAGAAAGCAACCTTTGATCTGTATCAGCATTTTGGGTTTCAAAGTGGTAAAGAAGTAGATAAATTTGCTAATTTTTCTGCGTGTAGACGTAGCACAAATGGACTTTATTATATCACTCATGGAGCAAATGCTTATATTAGTGCTAAAGTAGAACAAACTTTGGATTTAGGAAGTCATACCATGTTTATTGCTATTATAGAAGATATGGAGATACTTAATGACGATGCTTCAGCCACCTACGCATTTTATCAAAGTAATATTAAGCCAAGCTTCAGTAATCCTACTACAAACAAGAAAACGGTATGGAGATGCACAATCTGTGGATATACATATGAAGATGAAGAATTACCTGAGGATTATATATGTCCACTTTGCAAGCATCCTGCTTCTGATTTTGAAAAAATAGATGTATAATTGAGAAAAAATTTGTAGTGGAGGATGTATCAAATGAAAAAAAGGATTGCATACTGTGGTCTTGATTGTGAAGAATGTGACGCTTTTAAGGCAACCATCAATAATGACGATGCTTTACGTGTAAAGGTTGCCAAGCTTTGGTCAGATTTAAATGGAGTAGAAATAACTCCCCAAATGATAAATTGTGAGGGTTGTCGGGTTGATGGTATAAAAACACCATTTTGTGATAGTCTATGTTCAATTAGACAATGTGTCATGCATAAGCCTTTTGAAACTTGTGGATGTTGCTATGAAATGCAGAAGTGTCAAAAAGTCAACAAGGTGATTTCTAACAATACTACTGCTTTGAAAAATCTAAAATTAGAATGGTTTACCATAGATAAAATAGATGATACGACCTATATCATTAGCGAATACCGTCATTGGGAAGAAACGCATTGCTACCTTTTAATTGGAAAAGAACGCTGCCTTTTGATTGATACAGGTCTTGGCATTTGTAACATTTATGATGAAGTTCGTAAACTGACGAATAAGCCAGTAACCGCTGTTGCAACCCATATTCATTGGGATCATATAGGTGGTCACAAATATTTTTCCGATTTCTATGCACATAAAGCCGAGATAGATTGGTTAAACGGCAAATTTCCACTATCCAAACAAACCATACAAAATATGGTTATAGACCGTTGTAATTTGCCTGAAGGCTACGATGTAAGCAAATATGAACTCTTTCAAGGTAGACCAACAAAGCTATTACATGGTAATGAGATGCTTGATTTGGGCGATAGAAAAATTAAGGTACTACATACACCAGGTCATTCTCCTGGACACCTTTGTTTTTGGGAGGAAGAACGAGGCTACATATTTACAGGCGATCTAATTTATAAGGATACCCTATTTGCCTATTACCCATCAACCGATCCTAAAGCCTATCTCCATTCCCTTGAAATGATTGCAGCATTACCTGCTAAACGATTATTTCCAGCTCACCATTCGCTTGATATTCAACCTGAAATTGCAATTAGAATAAGAAATGCCTTTCAAGAATTGAAAGCGCAAGGGAAATTACATCATGGTGCTGGAATATTTAACTATGGCGATTGGGCAGTATGGCTATAAAAGTTAAAAGAAGACCTTCCTTATTTTTTTGTGAACAAGCTAAGTTTGTTCACATTTTTTTATTTAATCTAAAAAATGCAACTTTAAATAAACTATAAAAAATGATATAATTAAAATATAAGATTACTTTTAATAACTAAATAGATAAGAAAGGTAGAAAGGAAAAGCTATGTACGAAATACAAAATAGATGGAAGCTTGAAAATCATTGTTTAAGATATTATGGTTTAAGAAATCAGCCTAATCTTTTCAAAAATACAGTCAAACTTACAAAAAAACAAAGAAATATTCTACAAAATATGCCCTGTAATCTCACTTTAAACGAAAAAAAGACGATACATAAGCTTATTGGAATTCAAATTGTAAAAAGTGAAGAAAAGAATAAAACACCACAATCATTAGAGGAAGCTAGGTTTTGTCCAACCTGTGTGGCAAATGACTTTATGATTCTAGGATTAGAATTTGATCAGGATGGCAAATGTCTTATTTGTCAATCCTCTGATATAACAAAAAAATTAAAAAGTATTCTTCCAATTCTGCATACCTTTCCTAAATCTAAAAAATCACGCTTTGATATTGCAGTATTTTATACAGGTGGGAAAGATTCAACCTATTTACTTTATTATTTATCTAAAGTTGTAAAACTTCGCGTTTTAGCACTAACGTGGGAAATACCTTATATGTCTTCTTGTGCTAAAGAAAGCATTGAAAATGCAAAGCAAAAACTAGATTCTGTAGAATTTATTAGCCGAAGGGTTTCTAACTTAGCTTTACGAAAAATTTATAGGGAGCTTTATGCACTTAGTAGAAATACCTGTGCCTGTCCTTCCTAGGCTTAGAAGCAAGCTTTCTCTTAAGCTTATCAAAACTGCAAAGTGCTGCTCTTGTGGAGCTTGTACCAAAGCCTGTGATTTTAAAGCGATAAAAGAAGGAATCCCTAATCATAAATGTATTCGCTGCTTAAAGTGTATTACTATATGCCCCTACAATGCTTTAGATTTTAAGCAGAGCTTCTTATTACAAATCTATTTAAAAAAACAAAAATCGGATCAATTTATCCTCTACATTTAAAAATCTTTTCATTAAAAACGTTTTACATAGTTTGTATTTTTTAAAAAATTCTTTACAAATCAAAAGTTTCTATTATAATATGAGACATAGCGTTGAAAAGAAATAGTACTTAGAGGAAAGAATTTAGCGAGTCATCAAATGGTGAAAGGATGATATTTAGAACTTTAAGGAACGCCTCTTGGAGCTGCAGCCTGAAGGATAAGTAGGGTGTGCCGGGTTCGCCCGTGATAGCGTCTAGGTTTGATAGAACCTATAGAGTTTCATTACTGTGAGGTAATGATGAACTAAGGTGGCACCACGTATATGATAAACCATACGTCCTTAGACTTTATATGCAAAGTCTAGGGATTTTTTTATCCCTAGAAAAGTTTCTATTAAAAAATTTTGAAAGGGGTATAAAAACATGAAACTTATGAAAGCATTACTTTTATTTTTAGGAAGCCTTTGCTTCCTTACTAGCTGTTCTTCCAAATTTCAAACGGTAGAGGATATTCAGAAGAAGGGTAAAATTATTGTTACAACAAATGCAGAATTCGCACCATTTGAGTATAAGGAGGGAACTGAATTTTTAGGAATTGATATGGATTTTATAAAGTCCTATGCTGCATACTTAAAGGTAGATATTACCATTCAGGATATAGACTTTGATGCAGCTTTACTATCTGTATCTGCTAATAAGTCCGATTTAGCGATTGCAGGAATTACAAAAAATGCGAAAAGAGAAAAAACCTTATCGTTTTCTGATAGCTATTATACTGCAAGCCAAGTCGTTATAGTTTCTTCTACTAGTAGCCTTACTTCCCTTAGCACACAAGAAGAAATTCTAAATGCCTTGTCCTCCTCAAAGGCCAAGATAGGCTGTCAAAGAGGTACAACAGGACAATATTATATTGAAGGAGATAAGGATTGGGAATTTGAGGGAATTAAGGACACGACTTGTATCACCTATGATACAGGAGCTCTTGCCGTAACTGCACTTGCTAATGGACAGATTGATGCAGTTATTATTGATGAAGCACCAGCAAAACTTTATTGTAATAAAATTTCTGGTGTAGAGGTAATTGATGTTGTTTTAACAGAAGAAGAATATGCAATTGCAGTAGCGAAAGGAAATGATAGCTTAGTTGCTTCCTTAAATGCATTTATTGCTCAATGTAAGCAGGATGGAAGCTTTGAAGCTATCATAAATAAGTACTATGGTCAAACAGCTTAAGAAAGATACAATCATCTCCTTAGGAATGCTTTTTCTAGCTTTTCTAATTCTATTCATCCTTTGTATTGTATTTAGAGATTCTCTAGCAGAAAAATTTCAATTGAATTTCATTAAAGGAGAAAATTACATTGAAATATTGAAGGGACTAGGAAACACCTTACTCATAACAGGGGTTGCCTTTTTCCTTGGTTTACTTCTTGGAGGCGGCTTATGTATTATTGAAGGTATTCAAAGTCAAAATACTTTCCTAATGATTTTAAAAAAATTAGCAAGAATCTATATAAGTATATTTAGAGGTACACCTACAACTGTACAACTATTGATTATCTATTTTGTAATTTTTGCCTTTTATAAAGGAAATCCTGTGTTTATAGCAATGCTTGCCTTTGGCTTAAATTCAGGAGCCTATGTTTCAGAAATTCTCCGAGGAGGGATTCAAGCAGTTCCTAAAGGTCAGATGGAAGCAGGAAGAAGTCTTGGCTTATCTTATTCAACTGTAATGATAAAAATTATATTTCCTCAGGCTTTAAAAAATGCCTTACCTAGCTTAGGAAATGAATTTATAACTTTACTTAAGGAAACCTCGGTTGCAGGCTTCATAGGAGCAGTAGATTTGACACTAGCCTTCCGTAAGATTGCAACAGCAACCTATGACTTTGAAACGGTTTATTTGGTTATGGGTGTCGTATATTTTATTTTAGTATTCTTTATTGCTTTAGGCTTAAAGCAGCTAGAAAGGAAGTTGATGAAGCATGGTAAAGCTTGAGCATATTTCTATAGCCTACCAAAATAATTTAATTTTAGAGGATGTCAATCTTGAAATTAAGCAAGGAGAAATTGTATGTATTATTGGACCTTCAGGCTCAGGAAAATCCAGTTTAATCCGTGTAATTAATCATTTAATTGAGCCTACTAAGGGTAAGGTCTTTTTTGAAGGAGAAGAAATTACAAATAAAAATTTAAATACCATCCGTCAACAAATTGGAATGGTGTTTCAGCAATTTGAGCTTTTCCCACACTTGACAGTTCTAGACAATTTAATATTAGCTCCTGTCCATCTAAAAAAATGTACAAAGGAAGAAGCAATCCAAAAGGCTAAGGAGCTATTGAATAAGGTACATTTAATTGAAAAATTAGATTGCTATCCTGAAACCCTATCTGGGGGACAGAAGCAAAGAATAGCAATTGCACGAAGCTTGATGATGGATCCAAAGCTAATGCTATTTGATGAACCAACAAGTGCGTTAGATCCTGAAATGGTAAAGGAGGTATTACAGGTCATCAAGGACTTAGCTGCCTTTGGCATGACGATAGGTATCGTTACACACGAAATGAGCTTTGCCAAAGAGATTGCAACAAGAATCTTATTTGTTTGCGAACAAAAAATTTTAGTAGATGACACGCCAAAGAATATCTTTGAAAAGAAGGAGCATCCTCGCTTAAAGGAGTTCCTAGATAAAATTTAGAATATTCTTTGACAAAAGAATATATTTGATATAGTATTTAAGATGAGGTGATTTGATGAACCTACATTTTGGATTCTCCTATATGGGTCTCATTTTTTTATTCATGCTTTTCATCCCTAATCTCATCTGGATAAAGCATAAGCCAAAGGATTATGAAAAGTATGAGAAAAATGAAAATAAAATATTACTTTGTTTTGAAAAAGTTGGACAAATTTTAGTGATTAGTATTTCTTTAATTTTCACAGACTTTAATATAAAGCCGATTACTCCTTGGAGTAGCTTTTTAGGAATTGCAAGTTTTATCATGCTACTTTATGAAGGATATTGGATTAGATATTTTAAGAGTGATAAAACGATGAAAGATTTTTATACAAGCTTTTTAGGTATACCACTAGCTGGAGCAACTCTCCCTATTTTTGCCTACCTGATGCTAGGAATTTATGGAAAAAATGTATTTCTTATCCTTGCTGCAGTGATTTTAGGAATTGGACATATAGGGATACATTATCTACATAAAAAAGAAATAAAGGAATCCTAGCTACAAAGAATTCCTAAAAAAAAGAATGTCAGAATAGCGCTTCTGACATTTTTTTCTTGAAGAATGTATAATTTTGTTTTATAATCAAAGCATAGAAGAGAGGTAGTAAATAATGCTAGAATTTAAATTTGATACTCAGCTACTCATAGCTGGTCATGATTTGAATGAGGATACGATTTCAGATTATATAACAGAAAATATAAAAGGAGATTGCCTTCTTGCGGTTGGAGATGATGAATTAATTAAAATTCACTTTCATACAAATACACCTTGGAAGGTACTTGAATATTGTGCAAGTTTAGGCGAAATACATGATATAGTCATAGAAAACATGGAACGTCAAACTCAAGGACTAAAGGGATAGAGCCATCTATTTCTACATCATAGGAATTGGAGGTGATGTGCTTATGGTAAAATATTTGAACTGTGATTGCATCAATTCTAAATGCAGTGCTATTATCAATCAAATTAATTTATCAGGTAATATGGATTCAAAGGAGGGGTTAGAGTTTTCTACGCGCTTTCCTAAAATGTATATGGATTATCTATATCGTTTTAAGGAGAAAAAATTAAAACTCTATGAGTCCTATGCTTTTGAAGAGAATTCAATCAAAGTAGTGAATATGCTTTGCTATGAATCTTTTGCCTTTCCTACAAATTTAGAAAGTATTGAGCATTCCTTAAAATATTTTGTTAAGCACTATAAAGAATACAATCTTACAGAGATTGCCTTCCCTCTTTTAGGCTGTGATGAGGATGGCTTGCGGATGGTAAGTGTTCTTCCTATTATGGAAAAATATTTAAAGCCTCTTCCTATTGAATGCTATATCTGCTTTGATATTGAGGGACCATCGAATTTAGAGCTTCAAATGCTTTCCGCTTTGCAGAGCTTTGATTTACATCACTTACAAAAATATGCCAAATTAGATGATGTGCAATTGGCTATGATTGAAGAAAATAAAAATTATATTTCTCGTTTTGAAGAAATATATCACTTTCATGGAATTACGCCTAAAACATATCGTTTGATATATTCCTATTATTATAATGGCGAATATAATAAGCTTGATCCATTCAAGCAAGAATCACTTTTTTAAAGGATTTTATAAAAACACTTGAAAGCCAAGGGCTTTAGTGTTATACTATATTTAGTAACAAGAGAGGCAAAAACCTCTCTTATTTATTTGATAGGAGTGGATAATCTTGCAAATTGAACAAGTAAAAGAACTATTGAATCCTTATTTGCTTCAGCATAAGCTCTCTTTATATTCTATAGAATTTGTAAAAGAAGCAGGTGCATTAATTTTAAGAGTTTGCATTGATAAGAGTGGTGGTGTCGATATAGATACTCTAGCTGCTTGTAATGAATTTTTGTCAGAGCAATTGGATAAAATTGACGCAGATATGGAAGAATATCTACTTGAAGTATCATCTCCAGGGGCAGAACAGGAATTAAGAAATTTAGATGAAATTAAAGCGCATATAGAGGCTTATGTTCATATAGAGGTTCCAAATATGATTTATGAAGGATATTTATTAAAAGTAGAGGAGGATATCCTACATATTCGTATTAATGCTAAGGGAAGATTTAAAACTATACAAATTCCTTATAAAGAAATAAAATTCATAAGATTAGCAGTAAAGTTATAGGAGGAAAAGAAATGATTAATAAGGATTTTTACAAGTTAGCTGAGGAGGATGCACTTAACAGAGGCTTTGAGGTTGACGAGGTATTAGCTTGCATGGAAAGAGCATTAATTATGGCCTTTAAAAAGGAGCATGGAAATACATCCTGCAAGGTTGAATTTAAAAAGGATAAGAATGAAATATTGCTATATTCTGTTCATAAGGTAGTTGAAGAATATACAGTTCATTCTAAAGAAGAATTGACAGAGGATGCGCCTTCTAAAGAAGAGCCAACTGAACCTCAATATGCAGAAATGCTTTTAGAGGATGCTAAAAAAATCAAAAGCTCCTACAAGGTTGGAGATTTAGTAACTCAACAGGAAAATTTAAAAACCTACAGTCGTATGACAATTTTGGCTGCTGGAAATATGTATAAACAAGGGGTACGTACGCTTGAAAGAGAAAAAGCTTTTAATTATTTTAAATCCTATGAAAATGAAATGATTAATGCTGAGGTGTCTAATGTTGGAGATAAATTTATTACATTAAATCTTGGATTTAATGTAACAACCATCTTATCCCTATCTGAGCTTTTACCAAATGATCATTTAGCGATCGGTGATTTTGTAAAGGTTTATGTCAAAAAGGTAGAACAAACAACAAAGGAACCAAAGGTTGTAGTATCCCGTACAGAACGTAATTTAGTTACTCGTCTATTAGAAAACTATATTCCCGAAATCAAAAGTGGAATTATTGAAATTAAAGGGATTGCAAGAGACCCAGGAGATCGTACAAAAATTGCAATTTTTTCTAATGATGAGCGCGTAGATGCGATTGGATCCTGTGTAGGAGAGGGCGGAAGTCGTATCAGAGAAATCGTTAATGCTTTAGGTGGAGAAAAGGTTGATTTATATAAATGGAGTAGTGAACCAGAGGAATTAATTGCAAACTCTTTACAGCCTGCCTCTGTAACAAAGGTATTAAATATCGATCCTAAGAATAAAACCTCTCAGGTGGTAGTACCTGATGATCATCTATCCTTAGCTATAGGTAAATCTGGACAAAATGTTCGTCTTGCCGTACAATCCTGCGGTTGGAAGATTGATATTATGCCAACTTCTGAAGCCTATGAAAAGGGATTAATTCAAATATTAGGACTATAAGTATGAAAGAAAAGAAGCAAATTCTTAGAACCTGTGTCGTTTCAAAGGAAATCTGTGATAAAAAGGATTTATTTCGTATCGTTCGTACTCCAGAGCATACAGTAATCGTTGATTTAAAAGGAAAAGCAAATGGAAGAGGCGCTTATCTAAAAAAGGATAAGGATGTCATTTTACTTGCAAAAAAGAATAAAGCTTTGGATCGAAAATTAGAAGTTACAGTACCTGAAACAATTTATGAAGAACTTTTAGGATATCTTAATTAATTTATGGATAAAATATTAAATAACTTAGGACTCTGTATGCGAGCAAGGGGTCTAATAAGTGGAGAAGAAAATGTAATCGCAGAAATGCCTAAAGGAAATATAAAATATATTTTTTTAGCAAAGGACGCGAGTGAGGCTACAAAGAAAAAAATAAAATCTAAGGCAGATTTTTATCATATTGAGCTTTCTATAGAATATACATCGTTTGAATTATCTCATTCTATAGGAAAAGAAAATCGTATGGTATTAGGAATTACAAATCAGGGGTTTTTAAAAATATTAAAGAAATAGGGTGATTTATGTGGCGAAAAAGCTAAATAAGCAGGACAAAAGAACTGCGAATATTCCTCAGGCGAAAGGAAAGAAACTCCCTCAGCAAAAAGAAGATAATATCTTGACATATAAGGTAGGGATGACTGTTGCTGATGTTGCAGCTGGAATGGGAAAAACGAATGCCCAAATTGTTATGAAATTGATGCAGGCTGGTATTGTAGCTAGTCAAAATCAAACGATTGATCGTGAAACTATTGAATTAGTTGCATTAGAATTTGGCTACGAATTAAAGGATGAGGTTATAACAGATGTTACTCGTTTTGATGAGATAGTTGTAGAGGATGATGAGGAATCCTTAGTTACAAGACCACCAGTTGTAACTATTATGGGGCATGTTGACCATGGTAAAACGACTTTACTTGATACCATTCGTTCCTCTCGTGTCGCACGCGGAGAAGCTGGGGGTATTACACAGCATATTGGTGCTTATCAGGTCATTCACAAGGGCTTTCCAATTACCTTTATTGATACACCAGGACATGCAGCATTTACACAGATGCGTGCCCGTGGAGCACAGATTACAGATATCGTAGTATTAGTTGTTGCTGCAGACGATGGAGTTATGCCTCAAACAGAAGAGGCGATAGCCCATGCACAGGCAGCAAATTGTCCAATCATTATTGCAGTAAATAAAATGGATAAACCATCTGCAAATCCAGAACGTGTTATGGAAGAATTAACAAAATATAATTTAGTACCAGAGGCTTGGGGTGGAGATACAATATATGTTCCAATTTCTGCTTTACAAGGTACTGGAGTAGATCAGTTATTAGAGATGATACAGCTGGTTGCAGAAATGAAGGAGCTTAAGGCTAATCCTAAGCGCTTGGCTATGGGAAGTGTTATAGAGGCTCAGCTTGATAAGGGTCGTGGACCTTTGGCAACCTTTTTAGTTCAAAATGGTACTTTAAATCTTGGTGATGTAGTTGTATGTGGCGAAACTTGGGGAAGAATTCGTACTATGGAGGATGATCGACATACCAGATACAATTCTGTAGGTTCATCTAAGGCTGTAGCTGTAACAGGCTTGAATGCGGTTCCTCAAGCAGGAGATAAATTTATGGTATTTCAAGATGAAAAAACAGCTAGAGATACTGCTGAGGCTCGTGCTAATCGTAAGAAAAATGCAGATGCTGCAGCGCGAAAGGCTACTTCTTTAGAGGATTTATTTAAAAAATCAGATGTTGACCAAACAAAGGAATTAAATTTAATTATTAAAGGAGATGTTCAAGGCTCTGTAGAGGCACTAAAGGCATCCTTAGAAAAATTAAATATCGAGGATTTAAAGGTAAATATTATTCGTTCAACAGTTGGAACTATAACAGAAACTGATGTTTCTTTAGCAGAAGCATCCAATGCTATTATCATTGGCTTTAATGTTCGTCCAATGGCCTCTGTAAGAAATGAAGCAGCTACAAAAAAGGTAGAAATTAGATTATATAATATTATTTATAACGTTTTAAATGATATTGAGGCTTCCTTAAAGGGAATGCTAGATCCTATCTATGAAGAGGTAGTCATTGGCCAAGCTGAGGTTAGAAGTATATTTAAGCTTTCAAAGGTTGGTACAATTGCAGGATGCTATGTCACCGACGGCGCTATAGAACGTCATTCCTTAGTTCGTGTATTAAGAGATGGTATAGTTATATTTGAAGGTAAATTAGCTTCTTTAAAAAGATTTAAGGATGATGTAAAGGAAGTTAAGCAAGGCTACGAATGTGGTTTAACGATAGAAAATTTTAATGATATCAAGGAAATGGATATTATAGAAGCCTCTATCATGAAGGAGCTGAAGCGATAATGGGAATTTCATTACAACGCTTAGAATCCTTATCCTTAAGAGAATTATCTTTACTTTTACGTAAGGATGCCAAAAATAATTACCTTTCTAATATAACCGTAACAGAGGTTAGGATCACAAAGGATTTATCTTATATGAAAATTTACTATACCTTTTACCAAGGGAAGGTTGAAAATTACCAAAAGGCCTTAGAGGATTGTAAAGGGTATCTGCGTAGTGAGCTAGCAAAAAAAATAAAGGCTAGAAAGATGCCAGAGTTGATATTTGTTCATGATGAAGCATTAGAATATGGAAATCATATTAATGAAATCTTATCTAAATTAGATATAAAGCATGAGGAAGAATAAAAAAAGAATACATTACGTATTCTAATAAGGCATATAGGGATATTGTGGATAGTATGGAACAGGTTGTGGATACATAGGATATGGCTGTACAGGATATGGCATTGGCGTATAATTGTAATTGTTTTTATTTGTATTACTTGCTATATAGCCAAAAGGAAATCCAACAGCTGCACCTACGAGCAATGGCAATAATAAGCCCCGATTATCCTCTCCACGATAGTAGTAAGTTTGTGGATAGTATTGCATAAGTTACCTCCTTACTACTACTATATGCATTAAAAAAAATTTTGTGAATTGAGGTCATAAATATGGAATGTAATCATAATTGTTCTAGCTGCAATAAGGATTGTAATGAGCGAGAATCCTTAAAGGTGGAGACGGCAAAGGAAAATCATATTAAGAAAATAATTGGTATTGTTTCTGGTAAGGGTGGAGTAGGAAAATCTACTGTAACCTCCCTTTTAGCTTTAAATATGGCAAAAAAGGGCTATAAGGTAGGAATCATGGATGCTGATATCACAGGTCCTTCCATTCCTAAGGCCTTCGGAGTCACTAAGCAAATTGTTGGCAATGGAGAATTAATGTTTCCCCAAATTACCAAGCTAGGAATAAAAATTATATCTGTTAATCTATTGATAGAAGAACCAACACGTCCAGTATTATGGAGAGGTCCTGTCATTGGAGGTGCTGTAAAGCAATTTTATCAGGATGTTTTGTGGGAGGATTTGGATTTCTTATTCATTGATATGCCACCAGGAACTGGTGATGTTGCATTAACTGTATTTCAATCCATTCCTGTAGATGAGGTTGTCATTGTTTCAACACCTCAGGATTTAGTATCCATGATCGTTGGTAAAGCCGTAAATATGTGTAAAATGATGAATATTTCTGTTTTGGGGCTTGTAGAGAATATGAGCTATATGGAATGTCCTTGCTGTAAAGAGCATTTACATCCATTTGGAAATTCTAAAATAGAAGAGGTTTCTTTGGATTATCATCTTACTGCTTTAGATCAAATGCCGATACAGCCAGAAGTAGCTTCCTTAGTTGATCAGGGTTTAATTGAAGAAGCTGATCCTAGTGTTTTAGATAAAGCTGCTAAGGCTTTAGAAAATTTAATTAAATAAAATTTGCCTGTAGTCTTAAAGACTATGGGCATTATTTTTTTAAATACTCTTAAATTTATCTATAATTTCTTCAAGGTTAGAAATCTTATTTCTTAAAGAATCGATTGAGGCATTCAAATTCGGCTGTTGAAAATTTTGTGAATTTAGATTTTGTGCCTGTGTACCAATAGTTTGCATGGTCTCCCCTAACAAATTATAAAAATTTCCTAAGGAATTCAATTCATTTGCATTTAGACCCTCACTAATTAAAATACCTAAGATATAGCCTAGGGTAGCAAATTCAAAAGGGTTTAAGGTTAAAAGGAGCTTACTTAAATTAGCAATAGGGTTTTTTGTCATAAAAACCTCTTTTTTTTATAATTTTTCTTTTTTCTTTAAAAAAATAAACTTATAGCGTAATACTTCTATTGAAGATAAAAAGAAAGGAAATAAATCTATGAAAAAAATTATGGTTGGAGTTTTACTTACCATTACTGTAATTCTATGCAATATGGTGGAATGCTATGCAGAAGATTCGTATGAAACCTATAATGAAATTATGATGGTTGATGGAAAATTAATGAAATATTTTACAGAGGAGGAACTAAAGGAATATTATCAAAAAGTTAAAAAACGCCAATTTTGGGGAATAAATGTCTACACAGTAAATCAAAATGTAGAAGCAACCTATATTTCCTCTACCCTTTATAACGTTGAAAATAAAGGAGATACAGACGTATCCTACGAATTAGATGTCGTTGTAGATGTATCAAATAAAACAACCTGGAGTGTATCAGGAAATCTTAGTGGTAATGCCAAAGGAAGTATAAAAAGCTTTAAAACAGATTTAGCGGCTAAGGCTGGAATAGACTATAGTAATACAAAAACAGAATCTCGAAAAGAAACACAAAAATTAAAGGTAACTGTAGAAAAGGGGAGTCGAGCCATTGTATATCTTATGGGAAGTGCAAGAATTACCAACGGTGTTTGTTCTGCCTATATTTGCTTTGTAAATGTTGCAAATTGTGGATTTGAATATTTCACTTTAGTAAATCAGTATCCTCGAATGGAGAAGCGAAAGTTATGAGGAAGCTTATATTCGGAATGGCAATAGCGTTAATAGCGGTTCTTACAGTTATCCTTTTAATAAGTAAGGGAAGGTCTACTATAACTGAGGAACTATATTATACTATTCCAAAAATATATTCTTATTTTTATACTCAGGATAAAAAAATGAATTTTAATATTTACTCAAATAACGCACATAGTTTTATTTCATTATCTGAAAAAAATACCTACACCTTACTATGTGAGAAAAATCAATATCAATTAAAGGATATTCAAATTGCAAAGGAAATAGATTCTGAAATTAAAAATGAATGCTACTACAAATACAATTTAGAAATCCCCTTACTTTCCTTTTCCTCTACTGATATTATTCTAGAAAATTGTAGCTTAGAGGTGAAAAATGAACATTTTACCTTAACTTGCTTCCTAGGAGATATTTATATATATAGGAAAGACTATATCCCCTTAGACTTTTCTGACTTATATGGTAATTATACCTATTATGAGAAGGAGCTACATTTTATAGGATTTACGATAGCATTAAATAAAGACTATAAGAATTTAGAGGATATACGTATAGGGAAAGCCTATTCTTTCTTAAATTTTATAGAAATGGATACATTATATGATAGTGAAAGAATAGTAGAAAGGCTTCCTTATCCTTTAGTTTCCTCCAAGCCAACGCTTCCATCTTTTCCCTTAAATGCTAAAGAAAACTACTACTATATTCCCATCGCATATGAAAAGCTCTATTTGATTCAAGAGGCAAGTATAGTTTTACAAATTGATGGGAAGATGTATTATATCCCCGATTTTCTATTTCTTGCAAATGATATTTCTTTAAAGGATTATCCAATTACAAATAGACAAGGAACGTTTCAAAATGCTTAAATTAAAAGAAATTCGTAAAGCCTATCCTCACAACAGAGGAATAGTTCAGGTTTCTCTTACTATAAATGCAGAACAGCTTTATCTTTTTGTTGGCGAAAATGGTAGTGGGAAATCCACTACCATAAAGCTTATCTCCCGAGTAATATTTCATAAAAGGGAGGAAGGCAATCTTCAAAATACCTTTAAAAGAATCATCTATTTGCCAGATAAAAGAAGTTATCCGAAATTGCTAAAGGTAAAAACCTATCTAGAATACTATTTAGGAAAAAACAATTCCATAGAAACGTGGTTAGAGCGCTATGATTTACCAAATAAAACAATTGGTTCTCTTTCTAAGGGAATGCTCCAAAAGCTAGGAATATTGCAAACAATTTTAAATGATGGAGATCTCTATCTCCTTGATGAGCCAACAGATGGATTAGATGTACATTCTATTCGACTTTTTAAGGAAGACATCCATAAGCTGTTAGAAAAGAAAAAAACGATCATTATTAGTACGCACAATAAAACTCTTTATAAGGACTTAAAGCCAAGGATTTATACCTTTAAGGAGGGCATAGCTTATGAAAAAAAATAAAAGCTTATATACACTATTTCGTTTATACCTTTCCTATCATTTGAATAAAACCTTTCTTATTATTTTTGCATTGCTTCTCGTCCTTTGGTGTTTTGTTTTAATTTTAAATACAGGATATCCATTAGAAGAAGAAATCTATAGCATTGAAGCTACAAGCTATCATTTCAATTATAAGGAACAATCTATTTTCTTTCTTCAAATCATCGATAGTGTCTTAATCTCTTTATTAATAGGAAATGAAATCCATAGCTTAGCATTGTTTGATTCTATGTTTGTTCCCAATACAAGTAGAATACGTTTAATTATAGTAAAAATATTGGTAAATCTTTTTATTCTTGCATTACTTTTGATTTGGCAAATCTTTTTCCTAGAGTTGATTGGTTTGCTTATCTTTCCAAAATTTATCGTAACTATAGAATCCTTTAAATTGATACTTTATGTATTACTCCCTATGATAGAGCTTTTACTTCTAGGAGAATTTATTTCCTTAGTATTTAACTCCTATTTCATATCTATCTTAATTTTCATATTGGGAATTGTAATGAATATTCTTCTTAAAGTAGAAGCAATTTCTAAGACCTTGTATTACTTTATCCCTAAAATAATAGTTCAAACTAAGGAAATTATAATTATAGGGAATATTCCAATTTATCTGGGAATATGCTTTTTATTAGTACTAGCTAGCATTCTTATGTTTCAAAAGAAAGATATTAGCTATTAAAAAACAAAAAAAGCATTGACAAATCTTTTGTTTAATGGTATGATAGTTGAGGTAAATAAATAGGTGGAAAGAAGAAACGCCCGTTTCTCGCCTGATTGATGAATTGGTAGGCAAAAAGTCACAGTTGTTATAGATAGTGTTTAGGGGCGTTTTTGCGTCCCTATTATTTTTTAAATTTTACGGAGGTGGAAATTATTAATAAACAAAAAAGAGGCGCAGAAGAATTAGTAAATGATGCAATTCGCTGCAAGGAAATGTTAGTAATTACGGATAAAGGAGAGAAGCTAGGTGTATTGCCACGTGCGAAAGCTCTAGCAGAGGCTGAGGGTCGTGGTTTAGATTTAGTTGTAGTTTCACCCGATTCCAATCCTCCAGTAGCAAAAATTATGGATTATTCTCGTTTCCGTTTTGAACAACAGAAAAAATTAAAGGAAATGAGAAAAAATCAAAAGGTGGTTGTAGTCCAAGAGATTCAATTATCTCCAACCATTGAAAAGCATGATTTTGAAACAAAAGCAAGAAAAGCCCAAACAATACTTGAAAAAGGAAATAAGGTTAAAATTTCTCTACGCTTTAAAGGTCGTATGATTGTACATCAAGATTTAGGTAAAGAGGTTATTGAGCGTTTTGTTGAAAGACTTGCTGAATGTTCTACATTAGAATCTCCAATTCGATTAGAAGGTAGAACTCTATTTGCTGTAATAGCACCAAAAACAAAAGATTAAGGAGTTAAGATTATGCCAAAACAAAAGACACACAGTGGTTTAAAGAAAAGAATTAAAGTATCTGCAAGTGGTAAGATTAAACGTGGTCATGCTTATACAGGACACTTAAAAACTAATAAAACACATAAGCAGAATAAAAATTTATCAAAGAGTGGTTTAGTACATGATACTGATGTTAAACGTATCAAACCATTAATTTCTAATTTACTATAAGGAGGTAACGAAGGATGCCAAGAGTTAAAGGTGGATATACTACAAGAAGAAGACGTAAGGCCGTATTAAAGCTTGCTAAAGGCTATTATGGCTCAAAACATACTTTATATAAAACTGCACATGAGCAGGTTATGCGCTCATTAGCTTATGCTTATCGTGATAGAAAGGCTAGGAAAAGAGACTTCCGTAAATTATGGATTAGTCGTATCAATGCAGCTTGTCAGCTTAATGATATGAAGTATTCTAGATTTATTAATGGTTTAGCAAAGGCTGAGGTTCTTATCAATAGAAAAATGCTTGCTGAAATGGCTGTAAATGATCCTGAAGGCTTTGCTGGTTTATGTGAAACTGCTAAAAAAGCTTTAGCAGCAGCGCCAAAGGCTAAAAAAGTAGAGAATGTAGTTGTTTTAAAACCACTTCCTAAAACAAAGTAATAATGTAGGCTACTAACTAGATTTGTTGGTAGCTTTTTCATTTTATACTCCATGTCAAGATTCTTTAATTTTCTTGCTTTTTTGCAAATTATGATTTATAATATATATATAATATAATTGTAGGGAGAGTTTTTTTTATGAAAAAAAGAATATTTTTAATAGGATTGATTGCTATTGTAGTATTAAATTTAATATCAGACTTTGCAGTAAATGCATTAGAGCCAACTCCACCTGAGTTAGATGTTGAAGAAATAAGTACTAAAATGGAAGTTAATACCAAATTTGATGGTAAATATTTCAAGGATGGAATGTATGGTTATTATTATCGTATTGAAGTTGATAATGTTAATCAAGGGAACAGTATTAATCCAAACTTGATACATGTATACTCCAAAAATGTAGATATATGCTTTGTTTCTAAGCAATATGATATTCCAAAAAATTCAAATGGAACTTTGAGTATCCAATTAACAAGAAGACCCCCAGTATCTGCATTTGTTGCGTTTAATAATGCTGGGTCAACTAAGGGATATGAATATACGTTATTATCATGCTTGGGGTATACGACAGATACCTATTCTATCGAGCGTATGGCAGCAAATAAGTTTGAATATCTTGTTAATGGTTGGAACCTTTATTCAAGTGAGATGAAAGAAGATACATCAACTATCACATATAAAGTAGATCCGACGAAGAATCATGCACATTTAGTTCTTGTAGGAGATGTTTATAGTTGTCAAGTTATTTTAAAGCAATATCAAAAATTATGGTTTGGTGACAATTTGCTTTGGGAAGCGACCGTAAGACTATTTGTTTTTAGTAATTTAAGAATTAGATGTGACTCATTTAATTAGGAATTATGGGAGAATTACTTATGCTAGAAATAAAAAAATTATCTAAAATTTATAAATCAAAGAAAACAAAAAAGAATATTTACGCTTTAAATGATATCTCTATATCTTTTCCTCATAAAGGATTAGTTTCTTTTATGGGAGAAAGTGGTTGTGGGAAATCTACTTTGATGAATATTTTATCAGGCTTAGACACAATGACAGAGGGTAGTGTTATTTATAATGGTAAAAGCTTTAAAACATTCAAGAAAAAAGATTTTGATAACTATAGAAGAAATGAAATAGGTCTTGTTTTTCAAGAAGACAATTTATTGTACAATTTAACTGTGTATGAAAATGTTATTTTACCTTTAAAATTTATGGGAGTTCCAATAAATGATGAAGAAATTGAAACGATTTTAGATAAAATGTCTATTAAAGAATTAAAGGATAGAGGAATTAATGAGCTATCTGGAGGACAGAAACAAAGAGTAGCCATCGCAAGAACTCTAGTTAAACAGCCAAAAATAATTTTGGCAGATGAACCTACTGGATCACTTGATGAAAATAATGCCAAAATTATTTTCAAACTTTTAAAAGAAATTTCAAAAGAAATTTTAGTAATTGTTTTTACTCATGATAAACCTTTAGCTATGAATCATGCAAATATTCTATATAAAATGAATTTAGGAAAAATAGAAGAAATTCTTAATCTTGATCCTCTTCCACAGGAAGATTTACCTTGTGCAGAAATAAATAAGCACAGAGGATTTCCCTTTTTATATTTATTTAAAACAGGCTTAGCAAATTTAAAAATAAAGGTTTTAAGATTAATTTTAATTATTGTATTATCAAGTTTCGCCTTTAGTTTATTTGGAGTTTGTCTATCAACTTTAAACTATACTGAAGCAAAAATGTTTGCTAAAATGGTTGAGAAAAAAGAGTTTGAAGGAATACTTAATATTTTTAAAGAAGAGCCTAAGGCCGATATTTATGGCCCTGCCCCTGAATTTGATCAAGACTATATTGATTCATTCTATGAAGCACTTCATTTAGACTTGCATCCAAGCTATTCTAAACGAGGTGATTTAGAAAACAGTAAGTTTAAAAATTTCTTAGATATGGAAAGATATGAGGAGCTCTTTGAGCATAGAGGGGAAGGAAATTCCCTAGACAAGCTATATAGTTATTTTATAACTAGCTTTACCAGCTTTTCAAATCGTGACATGGATAACGGTAATTATTCTATAGTTGGTAAACTACCAGAGCATGATTTTGAAATTGCAATTTCTGAATTCCAATATTATTCCTATTCTAAATTAGGGTATAAATTTAATGATATTGAAATTACAGCACAGGATATTACAAAAGAAAAATTACTTGGACAAAAGGTAAATTATGTTGGATGTGAATTTACAATTACTGGAATATATAGTACAGAATTAAATATCCAAAATTATATTTCATTAGAAGTAGAAAAAAATGAAGAATTAGAAGCAGAATTGGAAAAGAAAATTCTTTATACTTTAACAGCGCAAATCGTCACTGAAAACACCATTCAATATTTACAAGAAGAAAAAGAGTACAAGCCATATTCTGCCTTTGTTGTCATTCCCAAAAATAAACAAAAGGTTAAAGATATCTATACCTTTATTAAAAATAGTGGAATAAAGGGTAGCATAGAATATAATGTTTCTTACAACAACCTTGAAATAGTTACAAGTACTACAGCCGTCTTATCAACTGTAAAATTAATAACAGGGATTGCAGCAGTTGCCTTTGGAATTTTCTCCATTCTATTGCTCTATTCTTATATCAACATATCCATTACAAATCAAATGTATGATATAGGAATTATCCGCTCTTTAGGAGCTAATGCATTTGATACGGGAACAATATTTTCCTCAGAAGTATTTGTCATTTCCTTAATTAATTTTATTTTATCCTTAATTTCAACTGCTATTATAATAGCGATTGTTAATTATAAAATTATGGATATGCAAAATTTATCTGTTGGCCCTTATGATTTTGATTTCTTATTGGTTGCTTCGTTATTTGGAGTATGCTTTTTATCAGGTTTATTATCCTTAATTCTTCCTATCTTTAGACTGACAAGAAAAAGAATTATTAACCTTATAAAATAAAAAAAGAACTGTGATTTAAAAGATGTTAATCTTATAAAATCGCAGTTTTTTTTATTTCTTTTGCAATAAATGATATAGTTTAAAGGTTTTCTAATCTAAAAAGCTTAAAATATCTTGATAAACTATATCATGCTGTTCTTCATTCAATATCTCATGACGCATAGGATCATATACTTTATAAGTAATGTTTTCATATCCTGCCTTTTTTAAAGTATGTATGGAATGAGACAGACCCTTTTCTCCTAATGTACAGGGATCCTGCTTCCCAACAAGAAGAAGTATAGGCTTAGAAGCATCAGTAACCTCATAGCGATTACTTTTATGCATTCCCCATACCAAATGATACAAAGCCTTGTAAGCTGAAACAGAAAAAGGAATATTACAATAAGGATCCATTAAATAGGCTGAAACATTTGCCTCATTGAAAGAGATCCAATCTACAGGAGTTTTAGGATTTTTTACAGCCTTTGAAAATTGAGCATCTGTTAAATTAGTTAAAAATTTAGAAACATGCGTATCATTTTTAAAGAATCCAATCAATTTAGCCATCATGATTCCTAAAAAGGTAGCCTTTTGATAAGCAGGAACTCCCGATAATATAATTTTCTTATAATAAGCTGCATACTTCTGAATTAAATTTCGTGCCACAATTGTTCCCATAGAATGGGCAAATAAAAAAAGACTTTTATCAGGATAGCGATTCTTGAGTTCTTCAGCAATTGTGACCTGATCAAGAACTAAGGCCTTCCAAGGCTTTTTACCTTCCATATGCCCTAGAAGAAGAGCATTTCTTCCATGACCTCTAAAATCTGAGGTCATTACTGTATATCCATTTTGATTTAAATATTCCACAAACGGAGTATAACGTAATTGATGCTCCTTCATACCATGAATAATTTGAACAATCCCTTTTGCATCGTCTACAGGATATAGGGTTGTATAAATAGGCTGTTGGTCATATTTTGATTTTAATATTATTTGCTCCATTGTTAACTCCTAAATTTATGTCTAATATACTAATTCTGCTTTAAGACGATCAGAAATCAATGAATTTGCTTCGTCTTTGGTAATTTCTAAAGCTACTGCTACCTCATTATTCAGCTTACGCTCTGCCATTTGGAGGAATTGAGAATCAAAAGATCCTAAGGTCTTTTTTTCTAAGCGCTTATCATCTGCAATATGATAAAGCATTTTTAATAGGTGAAGTGTATCCATAATATCATTAGAAACGATGAGCTGCTGAAATAAAATTTTTCTTTCCTTATTATCCTTTGTATATTGATTAGAAAGAAGTAAAGCATCGTTTAAAGCCTTTTGAATCATAGACTTATTTAGCATGGGACGTAAAAATGCATTTGCCTTTTCTAATGGCATTTTTATAAGCATCTTGTTATGATAGGTTTCCAATTTATAAAAAGAATTTTCATCCTCCAAGTGTACCTCTAAAATCGTGCATAATCCATGTCCATTGTGAACTACATAATCCCCTATTTCAAACATATTTTACCCTCCTTTCTAAATTCCCTCATTCGAATTAACTACTATTAATAGTATACCATAAATTTATAAAAAAAACTAGTTATACAAAGAAAGAAAATAAAAGTATTTTCCCTTTGTATTTTTTTTCTTTTGTGATAGAATAATATTGGGATAAAAAATGAGATATCTTGTAGTATTTTAAGGAGAAAAAATGAAAAAGTACGATGTAATTATTGTTGGTGCTGGTCCAGCAGGTTTATTTGCAGCTTATGAGCTTCATCAGCAAAATGAAAAGTTAAAGGTTCTACTTGTAGATAAGGGACATGATATATATCATAGAAATTGTCCTGTTTTGCAGCATAAAATTTCAAAATGTCCAATAGATAAAAATGGACATTCTGGTTGTCATCCAGCTTGTTCTATTACCAATGGGTTTGGCGGTGCTGGAGCCTATTCAGATGGAAAATTTAATATTACTAGTGAATTTGGTGGGTGGATGACAGAGTATTTGGAGCCTAAAATTGTAGAAGAATTAATTAGCTATGTAGACTCTATCAACTTAAAATATGGCGCTCCAACAGCAATTACAGATCCTACTACAGATAAGGTACGAGAAATAGAACGTAGAGGCTATGCTGTAGGACTTAAGCTTTTACGAGCAAAGGTAAGACATTTAGGAACAGAAAACAATCTTAAAATTATGGCTAGAATCTATGATGATTTAGCCAAATGGATAGATATGCGCTATGAAACTGAGGTCACAGATGTAATTATTGAAGATGATCAAGTTAAAGGAATTAAAATTAAAGATGAGCTCATAGAATGTAACCAGGTATTTTTGGCAATTGGAAGAGATGGAGCTACCTGGCTACAAACCATTTGTGAAACTCACGGAATTGGTTTAACACACAATCAAGTAGATGTTGGAGTACGTGTTGAAACAAATGACGTGGTCATGGAAGAAATCAATCAAAATCTTTATGAAGGAAAGTTTATATTTAGAACATCCGTTGGAACAGAGGTAAGAACCTTTTGTTCTAATCCAAGTGGTCATGTCGTAGTTGAAAATCATAGCGGTACTATTTTAGCCAATGGACATGCCTATGCCGATATAAAATTAGGAAGTAAAAATACAAATTTTGCCTTACTTGTTTCTCATAAGTTCTCTGAGCCTTTTGATAAACCAAATGAGTATGCACACGAGGTTTCTCGCTTAGCTAATCAGCTTTCCTGTGGCTCTGTAATCGTACAAAGATATGGAGATATTTGTAAGGGGAGAAGAACAACTCAAAAGCGCTTAGATGAAGGATTTGTAAAACCTACTCTAAAGGAAGCTGTTCCAGGAGATTTAGGGCTTGTTTTACCTTATAATACTATGAAATCAATTATTGAGATGATAGAGGCCTTAGACCATGTTACCCCTGGAATTGCTAATGAGCATACTCTCTTCTATGGAGTAGAGGCTAAATTCTATTCTGCCAGACCTGTAACCAATGCACATTTTGAAACAAAGGTCACAGGACTTTACGTCGGAGGGGACGGGGCAGGAATAACTCGTGGACTAGCTCAAGCTGGGGCTAATGGAGTTTGGGTTGCCCGTGATATAGCAAAAAAATATTAATTGCATGATACTTTTATATCATGCCTTTTTTCATTTTTTATAAGAAAAGAATTCTTTTAAATAGATTATGTTTTATTTTGTCATACGCTTTATTTATCTAGTTTTGTCGAAGGTATATATTATTTTATAAAGTTCCTTTATAATAGGGCGTAGGTGATCAAAAATGGGTTTGTCAGTGGGAGTATATGTTAAAAAGGATATCTTGATTTTACGGTTAAAAGGAGAACTGGATGATGTGAGTGTAAGTGATTTGAGAACTCGCATTTCTAATTATATAGAAAGCTATAAAATTAATCATTTGGTTCTAAATTTAAAGGATCTAAGCTTTCTAGATTCATCAGGAATAGGATTTATTATAGGAAGATATCATCAATTAAAAAAAAGAAATGGAGATATAACCATTAGTAATGTGAATAGTAGAATAGACCGTATTATTTATATATCTGGTTTATCAAAAATTTGTAAAATAAGAGATACTGAGGAAGCTGTTTTATCTTCCTTAGTTGAAGTGTAAGGGGGAGAAAATTATGTATAACGAAATTCGCATGCGTTTTATTTCAAAACGAGGAAATATTGCAATCATAAGAAATGCTGTAAGTGCCTTTATCATAGATAGTAATCCTACGATTACCTTCTTAAATGAATTAAAAACTGTGATAAGTGAGGCCATCACCAATTGTATCGTACATGGTTATGATAACAAAGAGGATCAATATGTAGAAATGAATGTGTTTGTAGACGACGTTAAGGTGGCATGTGATATCATCGATTATGGGAAGGGAATAGAGGATATTGCTTTAGCAAGAGAGCCACTTTATTCAACAAAAAAAGAAGAGGAACGAAGTGGTCTAGGGTTCACCATTATGGAAATGTTTTGTGATACCTTTGAGGTTGAAAGTAAGGTAGGAGAGGGTACTAAGCTTCATTTTTCAAAAAATTGGTAATAAAGAGGCTAGATTTATATCATACTAATACTGGTGATGTAAATTGGAAAAAACAAGAAAATATTATCAAGAGCTTGTTGCAGTAAAAAAAGATTATAATGTTATGCTGAAAAATTTTATTTCAGCTTTTACTTTTGGGGGAGGACTTGCCATATTAGGTCAATTAATTTTTGACTTATATCATAAGCTTCTCCATATTAATCCAACGGATTCAGCCTTATATATGACCTTAACTATGGTATCTTTATCAGGAATTCTTACGGCCTTTGGTATATATGATAAGCTAGGACAAATTGGTAAATGTGGCTTAGCTATTCCAATTACTGGGTTTGCAAATGCATCAGTGTCTTCTGCAATGGAATATCATAAAGAGGGAATTGTACTTGGAATTGGATCTAATACACTCAAGCTTGCAGGAAGTGTCATTGTACTTGGTACAGTATCAGCTCTACTTGTAGCAAGCATTAGATATGTAATTGAGGTGCTCCTATGACCTACGAATTTAAAGATATTTTTTTAGAGGATGCCTGCGTAGTTGCTGGCTGTCTAGAGGGAAAGGGTCCACTTAAAAATTATTTCGATTCTATAGATGATTGTAAGGATTGTTGCTTTGAAAATAGTGAGATAGACATCCTATTTAAAGCAATTGATATGCTTTTGGAAAAGAAAAATATTACAGCAGCGGACGTTGATCTAGCTATTGGAGGAGAGCTTTCTAATCAATTGACAACTTCAAGCTACACTCTAAGGAGATTGCCTATTCCGTTTGCTGGTATCTATGGAGCTTGTTCAACCATTTGCTTAGGCTTAGGCATGGCAGCTTTAGTCTTAAAAAATGAAGCGATTCATAATGCTTTAGTATTCACTTCTAGCCATAATCAAGCAGCAGAACGACAATTCCGTAATCCTGTAGAATATGGTGGCAATAAGGAAAATACCCAAACCTTTACCTCAACTGTAGGTGCTGCCGCTCTTTTATCTAAAACTAAAGGAGATTTGAGAGTAAGTCAATTTACCTTAGGGAAAGTAATTGATATAGGATTTACAGATGCCTTGGATTTTGGTAGAGCTATGGCTCCAGCCGCCTTAGAAACACTATTTGCTCATTTTAAAAACACGAAAACAACGCCTGAGGACTATGATTTGATCCTGACGGGAGATTTATCCAGTTTTGGAGCAAAGCTCGTTACAGAGGCTTTAACAAAGGAATATGGACCGATAAGAAACTATAACGACTGTGGTTTATTACTATATGACATAAATCAGCAGGATGTTTTAGCTGGAGGCAGTGGTCCTGGTACTGCAGCCGCAGTATTATTATCCTATATTCGCAAAAAAATGCTTGCAGGCTATTACAATAGGGTTCTATTGTGTGCAACAGGCGCATTAATGAATCCTACTATGATCAATCAAAAGAATAGCTTACCCTGTATCGCTCATGCAATTACGCTGGAGGTGAGGAAATGATTTACCTTTATGCATTTTTAATTGGAGGCGCCATTTGTGGACTTGCAGAAATCCTAAAAGATTTTTTCAAGCTCACAGTAGGTCATATGACCGTTCTATTTGTTTGTTTGGGTACGCTACTTGATATCAATGGATTTTACGATCGTTTAATTGATGTAGCTGGAGCAGGTGCCATGCTTCCCATTACAAATTTTGGTCATTCCTTAGTACATTCCTGTTTAGAAAAGGCAAATGAAATCGGCTATATAGGAATATTTACAGGTATTTATGGTAAAACAAGTGCGGGAATCGCCTTTACGATTTTGATTTCTGTACTAATAGCCTTTATATTTAAGCCAAAACGTTAAGCCTAAAAATCCTTAAGCTAAAATGCTAGTTTAAGGATTTTTTTGTTACTATATTTCTTTTTTTATTTACTTCGTGTATAATTTGATAAAAGGGGTGTTTATAATGGAAAAAACGAATCATTCTATTCTGGAGCCGAATAAACTTATTGCTGTCATAGGATATGCTTTTTTAACCATATTTGGAGGCGCATTTCTAATTATTATTGCAGCTTTTCTATATAATAAAGGAGCTGGCTATAATCTAAGTTATACAGAACTTATCCAGCTCATTGGAGAGACGAATTTTACCAAAATAGATATAGAGTATCAAAGGCTATATGTCATAAGCAATGCCTTAGGAAATATGCTTAGTTATCTTTTTATGTTAGCAATTGTAGGTTTTTTTATGAGAAATTACTTGCTGGAGGATGGAAAAGCCTTTTTAAAAGAATATAAAAGGCTTCTATGGATGATCCCTCTACTTGCAGTAGTAGGCTATGGAGCATCCTATTTAGTAGATTTTTTTATCACATTACTGATAAATGAAACTTCCCTAAATCAATCTTCTATACAGGATTTAATCGTCCATGGAGGAGCAATTCCTATGTTTATTGCGGTTGTCATCTGTGCACCTATTGTAGAAGAGCTCATTTACAGAAAGGCAGTATTTGAATATTTAAAAAAATACCATATCGCAATTTCCTATGTAGTCTCTATTCTCCTATTTGCTTTGCCTCATATGATTACTACCTTTATTTCTAGTAATTTTTCTCCTCTAAATAATTTACTATTAAGTATTCCTTATGCCTTTAGTGGCTTTCTTCTATGTGGAACCTATCATTTATGTAATAAAAATATCTATGCTTCCTGGTTTATGCATATGATAAATAATCTATTGGCCTTTATATTGATACTAGCATTGGGGGTATAAATTATGCTTCGAAAATCTAATAAAACCTATAAAGAAAATGTTTTTGAGGAACTAAAAACAAAAACTCCGATTTTAACAGCAGGAGATAAGAGACATGGCTTCAACTCCTTAACTGTCTCTTGGGGAGGCTTTGGAGAGCTTTGGGGAAAGGATGTTGCTTATCTTTTTGTAAGAAAATCAAGATATACGCATCAGTTTTTAGAACAGAGTGATAGTGTGACTCTATCCTTTTTGGATGAAACATATAGGGAAAGCATAGAATTTATAGGCACACATTCTGGAAAAAATTTAAATAAGGTGGAGGCCTGTGGATTAGCCTATACCTATGATCCTGATTATGATGGAGCCTATATCCGACAAGCAAGCTATTGCTTTAAAATGAAGAAGCTATATCAAATGGAGTTAGCAGTAGAAACCATGCCTAAAGAAATAAAAGAACAGTTCTATATGAATCAAGATTTACATACGATGTTTATATGTGAAATTAAACAATACCTAGTAACGGAGGAAGATTATGACCTACATTGATCTACACTGTGATACCATATCAGAATTACAAAAACAAAAAAAGCATTTATTAGATGCAGATTTACAAATTAATTTAAGTCATCTGCAATCTAGTAAATGTTTATTACAATGCTTTGCGATGTTTATTTTTCTCAAAAAAACAAATACACCTGCTTTAGATTGTCTAAAAATGATAGATTATTATACAAGAGAGCTAGAAATAAATGCAGAGTATATAGCACCTGCTCTTTGCTATGAGGATATAGAAAAAAATAGACTTCAAGGAAAAATTTCTAGTCTCCTTACAATAGAAGAGGGTGGTGTAACAGAGGGAAGCTTAGAGCTTTTGCGTACCTATTATCGCCTAGGAGTACGAATGATTTGCTTAAATTGGAATTTTCCAAATGGAGTAGGACATCCCAATTTTAAATTTTCTAAGCAACCAGACTTTCACACTCCAAATGAAACGGAAGGACTCACAGAGTATGGAAAAGAAATGGTTGCACAAATGAATCATTTAGGTATGATTATTGATGTTTCTCATCTATCTGATAAAGGATTTTATGATTGTATTGAGCTTTCTACAAAGCCTATAGTTGCTAGTCATTCAAATGCTAGAGCCATTTGTAATCATGTAAGAAATCTTACAGATGATATGATTTTAAAGCTAAAGGAAAATGGTGGTGTAATGGGACTCAATTTTTGTGCAGCCTTTTTAGATGATAATGAGGAGGAAGGAAGAAATACAATTTCTTGCTTACTTAAGCATATGCAGCATATTAAGAAGCTTGCAGGAGTAGAAGTCATAGCTCTTGGAAGTGATTTTGATGGAATAGACTCTAATATTCAATTAAAAAATGCCTCTTTGATGCCCAAGCTTTTTGATGAAATGAGAAGACAAAATTTCACAGAAGAAGAAATATCTAAAATAGCTTATAAAAATTTTTTAAGAGTTTTTAAAGAAAATTGTTATGAAAATGTCGGAAAAAGTACAAAATATCTTTAAATTTTGTCATTTTTTCAAAAAAAATTAAAAAATTTGAAAAAAAATAAAAAAAATGCTTTACAATTCATTGAAAATAGTGTATCCTATATTTGCGTATGATTTCGCACTATATATTATCTCCCAATTTACTCATGAGGTCATACGCACTATATTAAAATTTAGTCATTCTTCGGAATGGCTTTTTTCTTTACTATACTAAAAAAGAGAAAAGAAATCTTTTCTCAAAAATCCTGAATATTTTGACAAGCTCGATATAAATTAAGTAATCGCAAACGCCTTAATCGATTCTCTGAATTCGTAAAGGCAAAGGAATCACATGCCTCCCAAATAAATACCCATGAAAAAATTTCAATGATGCCTTGAAAAATAAAATTTACCTTATACCATTCCAAAATGCCAAAGATAAAAAATAATAGAGCGCCTAAAAATAAAGAAATAGTTCCCTTTATATTCGTTCTTAAAATTTTTCTATTAATTTCTTGAAATTCAATTGCATAATGTAGCTGTAGCATTTTTTTTATATTTTGTTGCTCCTCAGCTTTCATTTCTTCAGGAAATAATATCTTTATGCGAAGATGAGAATTTTTTCTAGTATATGAATAGACTTTTTCTATATAAGAAATAATTTGTTCATGCAATATTTTGTTTCCGCTATATTCCTGATAGATGGGTTGATCACATAAATTTAAATAAATTGTCGAACTATTTTCCTTTAAGGCATATCTACAAATATCCTTAGCCTCTATATAGTCCTCTATCCACATATTAATTTCTTGTAATGTTTTTTTATATTTTTTCATTATAAAGCTCCTTATCTTAAAACTATATAAAAATTATACACGCAGTTTTTAAAGATTTCTATAGATAAGGAATAATTTAACAAAGTTCCTCATATGCTTCCTATGACTAACGAGGAGGAAAATATATGAATGATGAGGCATTGATTAGCTTATCAAATAGAATGAAGAGTGATTTATTTGTTGGATTTGTTGGTTCCTGTAGAAGTGGAAAATCAACTTTAATCAATTCATTTTTTAAATTATTGATTTTACCAAACATCGAAGACGAATTTATGAAACATAAAATCTTAGATGAACTACCACAAACGGCAGAGGGCAAGCAGATTATGACTGTAGAGCCCAAATTTATTCCCTCAACCTCTATTGAATTAAATGTGAATAACACAGTAATGAATGTAAGGTTTGTAGATTGTGTAGGAGAAATTATTTCTTCTGCAGAAGGCTTTGGAACAGAAGAGGAGCCAAGACTTGTTAAAACACCATGGTATAATGAGGCTATTCCATTCCAGGAGGCTGCATCCATAGGTACAGAGAAGGTAATATTCAATCATTCTAATTTAGGAATTTATGTAACTTCTGATGGTTCCTTTAGTGAATTTACTAGAGGAGAATACCAAGAAATTGAAGAAAAGCTTATTCCTAAAATGAAGGAAATGAATAAACCATTTGTTATCGTTTTAAATACAAAGGATCCAAACGATGCGAAAGCTCAGGCTCTTGCTAAGGATTTAGAAGCAAAATATGAGGTAAATGTCGTTTGCTTATCTGCTCCAAACATGACAAAAGAGGATGCTAATACTGTACTTGCAAAGGCATTAGAAGAATTTCCTATATCTGATTTAGAAATTTCTTTACCTGATTATATTGATGCCATTGGTGAAGATATTCCTTTGAAAAAGGATATCATGACAACCATACAAGAGGTTGAAATGAAATATAAGAAGGTCAAGGATGTTTCTAACATCTGCAAAGAGCTTAGATTTACAAATCAGTTCTCAGATGTTCGTCTAGAACTTTTAGAAGCTTCAACAGGTAAAGCAAGTATTGTGCTGGATTTAGATGACTCTAAATACAAGGAGATAGTAGATTTACTTTTAGGGACTAAAAGTCAAACAAGAAAAGATTTTATAAGCTACCTTTACCAATCTAAAAAAGCAAATGAAATTTATGAAGAGGTGAACTCAGCTATTTTAGAAGCTAAACAAACAGGATATGGCGTATCTGTTCCTAGAATTGCTGATATGCACCTACTTCCACCTGAGGTCGTAAAGAAAAATGGTATGTATGGCGTTAAGCTATCAGCAAAGGCATCCTGTATCCATATGATAGCTGTTGACCTAGAATCTTCCTTTACTCCTATCATAGGCTCTGAGGATCAATCCAGAATGCTAATGGAAAGCTTAAATAGTGATGGAGACGAAGAAGCACTTTGGAATAAAGAATTCTTCGGAAAGAAACTTGCTGATATAGTCAATGATTCTATGAAATCTAAAATTCATGGCTTGCCAGACAGATCTAAGGATAAAATCAAAAATGTCCTAGACAAAATTATGAATTCTAACCATAATAACCTTATTGCGATCATCTTATAAAATAGAAGTCTCTCTACGGAGAGATTTTTATTTCGAAACATATCTAGTATTGAATATCAGTTATAACAATTATAACAACCTTAAACTATAAAATGAATATATTGTTATATAGTTTAAGATATTAAATGAATTCAAAATTATATATTTTTTGAGATTTCAGTTTTAAAAACTTACAAAATCCTTTAAAATTAAATAAGATTAGTTTTAGAATGGCCACATTGGAAATAAGGCTCAAAACAGGCTTTCTAACACATTTTAATTCCAAAATCTAATTCATTACCGAGAAACACATAAAACGTCTTAAAATCAAAATTTTAACGTTTTTTGAGCATGCAAAATAATTATAGCCAAGGTAATATGAGCAATCGAACTATTAAACTATGGGTGTTTCCCCATCTCGATTGCTCATAATAGCACTATTTTTAGTACAAATTTTAATCCTTTTTCTTTTATATGGAATTTTTATTAAGAATATGCTATAATTTGATAACCGAATAGCAGAAAAATAAATTTGAAAACACAAGTAATTATTAAAACTAGATAATGAAATGTGTTATATTGTTTTATATGCTTTTAAAAGTTTTTAAATATACTTTTTCAAACTATTTGAAAAATGAAAGGAGAAAATAAAATGAAAATTGAATATGATGGCAAAATCATTACCCGCACTGAACCTATTCGTGTTTCTGAATTAATCGAAGGAAACAAGTATGAGTATCAGGCAGCAAAGGTCAACAATCGTATTCGTGAACTAGGATACATTATTGACAAGGATTGTAAAGTTGAGCTTTTATCGTTAACCGATACAGAAGCAGTCACAATTTATCAATCCACTCTTAGATATTTGGTAATTATGGCAGTACAAAGGGTTTTCCCTAAAGCTAGAGTTATATTTAATTATAGCGTTTCTAGATCAATATTTGCTAGTATCTCTAATATAAATCATGCATTTTTACAAGCAGATTTAGATAAAATTAAAGAAGAATTAGACAAAATTATTGCTGAAGATTTACCAATTAAGCGTTCTAGTATTACAAAAGAAGAGGCAAATCAATACTATAACGAAATCGGTTACAAGGATAAAGCTAAAATTTTAACCTATCGTAAGGAAGCCACAGTACATGTATATGAATGTGGAGATTACAAGAACTATATGTTTGGATATATGCTTCCTTCTACTGGGTATATTAAAGAATATCGCTTTAGATTGTATGCACCTGGCTTTATTATTCAGTATCCAAGAGCAGAAAATAAGGGATTAATTCCTTCCTTTGTAGATGAGAAGGTTTTCCAAAATGCATTAAGAGAAGCAAATCGTTGGGGAAATATTACAACAGCAAGCTATATATCCCAAATGAATGAAATCGTTGAGCAAGGAAAAGCCTTAGAATTTATTAATATTTGTGAAACAAGACATAACAATCAATTGGCCGCTTTAGGAGAAAGAATTGCACGTGATATCGATACGATTCGATTAATCGCTGTAGCAGGACCTTCCTCTAGTGGAAAAACAACATTTACCAATCGATTAAAGATTCAATTAAAGAGCTTAGGCATTGATCCATTAATGATTAGTGTCGATGATTTTTACAATCAAGGACATCTAGCACCTGTAGATGAATATGGAAAGCCTGATTTTGAGCATATAGATGCACTTGACCGTAAACTTTTTGATGAAGTGATTTATAAGCTTATCAATGGAGAAGAAGTTCAGTTACCAAAATATAATTTTGCTACTCAAACTCGCACCTTTGGCGATCCTGTTCTATTAGGAAAGCATCAGCCTATCATGATTGAAGGAATCCATGCTTTAAACGATGAGCTAACACCATCCATTCCTACCGAACTAAAATTCCGTGTATACATTGCTCCTCAAGCTCAATTACATATTGATGATCACAACCCAATCTCACTTTCCGATATTCGACTTATTCGAAGAATGGTTAGAGATTTTGAAACAAGGAACTCTAGCTGTGAGCAAACACTTGAAATGTGGCCAAGTGTAAGAAGAGGTGAATTCCGTTGGATTTATCCTCATCAATCCAATGCTGATTTTGTATTTAACTCTGAATTATCCTATGAGCTATGCGTGCTTAAAAAACATGCACTACCTTTATTAGAGGCTGTAAATTCTGATAGTCCCTATTTCATTCAGGCAAATCGCTTAGTAAAATTCCTTAAATATTTTACAGATATTTCAGACAAATGGATTCCTTGTAATTCAATTATAAGAGAATTCATTGGAGACTCTATTTTCTATACAAAAGATAAATGCTAAACAAGGACACTTCGGTGTCCTTTTCTTCTTTTAAAAGACTTGTTTTACTGGTCATTTTTTGTTATAATTTAGATGTTAAAAATTATGGCTTAGGATGTGATGAAATGTATTGCTTAGAGAACATGCAAAGGATCTCCTACCCTAGTGATTTAGTGATGGATTTAACAAAGCTTTATCGCTTCAAGGGAAAGGATTTTTATTATGAGGATATCTTTAAATCTGACATGCAAACAATAATAAAAGATACAATTGAAAGAGATACATTCTTTGCAGCAAAAGTTTTAAATTTAGATATTACAGAAAACAGAACAAGACTCATCATTCAAAAGAATAGTGCACCAAAAAATAATGATGAGCGCATCCTTCACAACTTAAAAGAAGTATTCAAAATTATCCAATTAGAAGGGAACAATTTAGAGCTAACTCCTAACGAATTTTTAGCCCTAGCCAAACGTATTTTTGGAGGGGTAAAAGAGGTTGGATATGCGACTAGAATTATAGAGGTACAGGTTAACCTTTTAAGAGAAAAAAAGAAGGAATCTTTAAGGAATAAATTTGATGAACTTTTAAGACTATATAAGAAGCATTTAAGCAGTGGTTTAGTAGAAGGAACACAGCTTGCAACAAACCTTTACGTTGATCTTTCAAATATAAAAATCTATAATCAGGAAAATGATTTTATGTGTCTTCTCATCTACTATTGTTTGCTATTTAGAGAACGATTTAATGTATTCAAATATGTAAGTTTCTTTGAACTATATATGGAGCATTTAGAAGAATTTAGAAGCGCATTAATCTCTGCTAGCTTCAATTGGGAAACTGGTTTTGCTCAAACAGCCATTCTCAATCGACTAACTATCCAACTCATGCTTTATGGCTATAACGAAATTGAAAGTAAAGAATCAGCGTATAGCTTTGATAAGGGGATTAGAAAAATTGATAGTGTTGAAAGCTCAATTCTAAAGATGGGTGAAATCTTTACCAAGGAAGAAATCAGAGTAAGAAATCCTTATCTATCAGATTCTACCATCAACCGAGCTTTAGAAAATTTAAAAAAAGAAAATAAGATTCGTCCTAACGGAACAGGACGTTCAGCTACATGGATTCGTATCAATCAACATGAAGACACCTTTGATCCGAAAAACCGCCAAGTGAGCTTGTTCGATTTTCTTAAAGAGGATAAATAATAGGAAGAGAAATCTTCCTTTTTATTTTTGGCAGGACACGTTTAAGAATGCTAATGAAAGGCAAAACGAAATATTGCTATAGGAAAATATAGAGTAGAAGAAGCAGAAGATAACAAGAAAGATATCAAATGGAGGAAAAGGCTTGTTATGCGATTATTAGACAGTAAGACAGAGAATCATCCATAAATTGAGTTGTCGATTTTTATATTAATTTAGCCAAAACTGTTAATCTACCCCAAGAGTATATTTATGGATATGATTAATTGAATAATTCAGTTCAAAATCCAATAAAAAAAGCCCTCAAATACTAGGGTGAATATATTTTTCAATACAAAAGAATACATTTTCAAAATCCCAAATAACTTCCTATAATATATATTATGTTAACCATTAAAATACGTTGATATTCTGCGAAATTTTATTCAAATGTGAATAAGTTATAAAATGTATATTTACTGCTTTTTTGGGCTTTTTGATATTATGTGTCAAAAACACAGATGCTTTTTATCGTTCTTAATTTTTTTATTTTTTAAGACAATTTTTTAAGCCTTAATTATTACAAATCGAGAAACAAAACTCTGGATAATTATCCATCTCAATTTCTCTAAATAAAAGCTTTCATTTTTACCCAACACGTCCAATTTAACATTAATAATTCAGTTTGCTAGGTCATGTTCTTATGATTTTTACAATTTTATAATACATTTAAATGTGACATTATTTATGTATAATTTAATTTTTTTATATCTAGTTATAAAAATTATTTTGATTTATTCACAAACGTTATTATCTGGTTTTGAAAACTACTTAGATTTGAAATTTATTTTTTCATATAAAAAAAACAGTCTTATAAGGACTGTCTTTAATATAAATTTATAGAGCTAATTTTAAGATTTTTAGAGCCATTTCTTCATCAATTTCTATAACATCTTTTAATGTTCTAGTATGATTATAGGTTACGTTTAAAGCTAATTTTTTAATGTCACTTTCTGAAATATTTAATTCTTTAAGAGATGTTGGCATCCCAATTTCTTGGAAATATTCTTTTAATTTTTGAATCCCTTTTTCTATGTCATTTGTTAGAGAATCTGAAGCAGGTATTTCTAATACTTCATATACCAATCTCTTAAAACGCTCTTTAGCATATGGATAAGCATACATTGCCCAAGCAGGCCATAATACAGCGAGTCCTGCTCCATGTGCCACAGAATCAAACATTCCACTTACCTCATGCTCCAGTTGATGAACAGACATAATAAAGGATCTGCCACAGGAGGTTAACCCATTATGAGATAGACTATTTGCCCATAATAATGTTGCTCTAGCATCATAATCATTTGGATTCTTCATAACAATTTTTCCCGCTTGATAAACACTTTTTAGTAGAGCTAATGCTATGGAATCTGTAGGCTCTACAGATGCAGTTTGAGAGATAAAACGTTCCAGGGTATGCATAAGGATATCTACAATTCCACAAGCTGTTTGATAGGGGGAAACTGAGTAGGTAAGTTCAGGATTTAGTATGGCAAATTTAGGTCGATTTAATGGACTGTTAAACCCTCGTTTTTCTTGAGTTTTATCATTGGTAATTACACAAGAATCTGACATGTCTGAACCACTAGCAGCAAGTGTTAAAATCACTCCTACAGGAATAGCTTTTTCTGGTGTTTTTTCATGTGTTGAAAACAGCCAAGGAGAATGCTCAACACAAGCACCAACAGCAATCGATTTTGCGGAATCTATGACTGACCCTCCACCAATAGCTAGGATAAAATCAATACCATTTTCTTTGACCATTTGAACTCCCTTTTCTACTAAGGTTATCTTTGGATTAGGCTCAACTCCAGCTAGCTCAAGATAAGAAATTTGATGCTCATCTAGGCTTTGCTTCACTCTGGCTAAAAGACCACTTTTTACGACTGATTTTTTCCCATAATGCAATAGAATTTTAGTCCCTCCATAGGAGGCTAAAATACTCCCTATTTTTGTTTCTTCTTTCTTACCAAAAAAGATTTTTGTCGGGGTAAAATAAACGAAATTTTCCATCACTTTAAGTCCTTTAAAAAGCTAACTCCAATTCCTTGTTTTTCAACATTAAAGTTATCAGCAATCGTCTGCCCTAAGTCTGCAAATGTAGTTCTTGTTCCTAAATTGCCAAAGCCAATCTGAGGGCTATAAACCAAAATTGGAACATACTCTCTTGTATGGTCAGTACCACTCCAGGTAGGATCATTCCCATGATCTGCAGTTATCATTAATAGATCATCTTCTTGTAATAAAGGAAGGAAATTTTTTAAATCTCTATCAAATTCCTCTAGGCATTCTTTATAACCCTTTGGGTCTCTTCTATGTCCATATAAAGCATCAAAATCAACTAAATTTAAGAAACAAATGCCAGTAAAATCCTTTTGAGCAACCTCATTTAAAATCTCCATTCCATTGTGATTTGAGACCGTTTTATGCGCCTCTGTGATACCACAAGTATTAAAAATATCATTTATTTTACCAATAGAGATGACATCGTAATTAGCTTTTTTTAAAGCATCTAGTGTTGTTTCATGTGCTGGTGATAAAGCGTAATCGTGACGATTTGGTGTACGCTTAAAGGTATCCTTATCCTCACCTAGGAAGGGTCTTGCGATGATACGACCAACCTTATATTTCTCATCCATACAAAGCTCTCTAGCTATCTTACAGCAGCGATAAAGCTCATCTAAGCCAAAGTAGGTTTCATGACATGCAATTTGAAGTACACTATCCGCAGATGTATATACAATCATTGCTCCTGTCTTAATATGCTCTTCTCCCAATTCCTTTAAAATTTCTGTACCACTTGCTGCTACATTACCAATAACCTTGTGGCCTGTTTCCTTTTCAAGCTGATCGATTAGCTCCTTTGGAAAGCCAGTATCTGTAAAGGTTTTAAATGGCTGTGTCGTATGAATACCTACCATTTCAAAATGACCAGTCATCGTATCCTTTCCTGTAGATAGCTCGTCTGCTCTACCATAATAGGCAAGTGGTTTAGGATTGGGCTTTACACCAAGAATTGGTGTTATATTCCCATATCCTAAAGATTCTAAAGTTGGCAAATAAATGCCCTTTGTAGCCCCTGCAATATGACCTATGGTATTTGCACCCTCATCTCCATATAAATGGCTTAATGGGGCTGTTCCACAGCCTACAGAGTCCATTACTACTAAAAATACACGTTTGTACATAAATTATTCTCCTTCTTTTTTATTTTTTAACGCTAAAGGATGGGTATGCTCATACATTTCCTTTAGCCTCAAACGGTCAATATGTGTATAAATTTGCGTGGTCGAAATATCCTCATGCCCTAAAAGCTCCTGCACAATTCTTAAATCTGTACCACCCTCTAAAAGATGTGTAGCAAAGCTATGACGAATGGTATGAGGCGAAATTTCCTTTGTTATACCATTTTCAGTGGCAAGCTTTACTATATATTTGTATAAGGATTGTCTAGAAATCGGATTCCCTTGATAATTATAAAATAATATATTTCCTGGCTTCTTAGCCAAAAGTGGTCTTCCCTTTTCAATATAATTTCTTAAGGCTAAAATCGCCATTTCTCCTAAGGGAACCATCCGTTCTTTATTCCCTTTACCAACAACTACAATATATTTTTCTCTCAAATGTACATCTGATGTTTTCAAGCCAACTAGCTCACTAATTCTTAAACCAGATGCGTAAAGTGTCTCAATCATTGCCTTATTTCTAAGACCTAAAGGGGTCTTTGTTTCAATGGAATCTAGCATTTTCGCTATTTCTTCCTTATTTAAAACAACAGGTAATGGCTTAGAAGCCTTTGGTAGCTCTATAAATTTAGCTGGATCTTCTTCAGAAATCTTTTCTGCACATAAGAATTTATGAAATTCCTTAATAGCGATTATTTTTCTTGCAATAGATTGCTTTGAAAAATCTGCTCTCTTTAAGGAAGCAATATATTTTTCTATGTGCTCTTTTTGCACATCTGTAATAAATTTGACATCCAGCTGATATTTTTTTAAGAATTCTCCATAAAGCTCTAAGTCTGTCATATACGCTTGAATCGTATTTTTACTTAATCGCTTATCTATTTGTAGGTGGTATTTAAAATCTGAAAACTCATAAAAGCTAATTTCTTTTTCAACTTTTTTCATTTACTCCCCTCCTACAAATGCTTCAAAAACAAGATTACCTAACCAAATTCTATTCTCTTTAATACGAATGAAGTTGTTTTTCTCCTCAATTAAATCCTTTTCAAGCAAAGAAACTATATCAAAATCATCATTTGGATAAGATTGAAACTTTTTATAATACTCTAAAATAGATACACCTTCTAATTTTCTCAATCCAAGCATCATAAATTCTTTTTTTGCTTCTTCTTTAGTAATCATACTTTTTTCTTGTATACCCTTATAATATTGCTTTAAAGAGGCAGGATTTTGATATCGTATATCGCGATAATATCCACAAGCTCCTGCACCAAAGCCAATATATTCTTCACAATTCCAGTAGCCTAAATTATGAATCGACTCATAGCCTTTTTTTGCATAATTACTGATTTCATAATGAATAAACTGTCTCTTTTTTAGCTTTTGAGTCAAATAATCTGCCATATCCACCACTAAATCATCATCAGGCAGATTAATTTGAGCATGTTTCATTTGATAGGATAGAATTGTTTTCTCTTCTAATATGAGACTATAATATGAAATATGAGGAACCTTTAATTTGAGGAATTGCTTCACATCATACTTTAAATCCTTCATCGTTTGCTTAGGAAGCCCATATAGCATATCAATATTTATATTAGAAATTCCTGCTTTTTTCAATTTTTTTACACATTGGACTACAAGCGCCTTGGTATGCTTGCGACAAATCGTTTCAATAAGATTTGTTTTAAAGGTCTGAACACCTATACTGATACGATGAATATTATATTTCAAAAATAGAGCGATTTGTTCATCTGTTAATAACTCTGGATTTATTTCTATCGTATTTTCCTTGGCATGCTTTAAATAGGGTTCTAAGGCTAAAAAAAGCTGTTCAAGCTGCATAATAGATAGACTATTTGGTGTTCCACCACCAATATAAATACTTTGTGTTTTTTCTATCCACTCAAGATCCTTAAAGCTTTGAATTTCAGAAATCAAATGCTTAAGATATAGCTCCTTGGTTTCCTCCTTAGCTATCTGTTTAGGAAAATCACAATAGGAGCATATGGAATTACAAAAGGGAATGTGAACATAAATTCCATTCATTTTCGATATTCCTCTAATAATTGCTTAGCATTCCTATAAAAAATACATTCCTTTTCTTCTAAGGAAAAGATCTGACTTTCTTCTATATAGGTATATGCTTCCTTGTAGGTACAATAATTCATGGCATTTGGAAAATCACTTCCCCAAAGAATTTTATTTTTTCCTAAGATATCTATTGCTGCTCTAATATATTCCTGTGCCTCATAAAAGGGATATGGCTGCTTAGTATTATTTGGCAAACTTGCAATATCAAAATAAACATTGGGAAAATTCAATCTGCTTATATTTTCCTTTAATAAGCTCAGTTGATTGTGCTGAGGTGCTGTAAGATGACAGATTACAAATTTTAAATTGGGATAACAGGCGATAGCTTTAGCTAATGCATCAATTTGATAACAATTGTTTCCTGGTCTTCCAATATCAATGAAAAATAATAAGCCTAGACGATTTGCCATTTGATAAACCTCATGCATTACAGATCCATTTAAATCAATAGTAGGATGATTTGCCATCAAACCTGAGCCATTGGAAACCTCCATTTTAATTAATTTAATTTGAAGCTCCTCAAATAGATGATGGATAATTTTATCTTTATTTCGAAAAAACGGATCATAGGTTCCTGCAGATAGTATCCTTTTAGGATATTTTTGTGATGCCTCATAGGCATATAGATTTTGAAATCCTGCATAATTTCCTTGTAAAACAACTCCCATTTCCACGTCATGTTCATGGAGTACCTCAAGTAAGGTCTCTGGAGTCACTCCCATATCTCCATAAATTTCTGGAAATAATTGAATTTCCTTCCCACTAGCATAAATGGCTTTTCCTTTTCCTAAGGGAGCTAATTCACCTTCAGAGCCCAAACCACAAACCACACGAATCAAATGCATATGAATATCAATTTTTTTCATTCTTTCACCTACATCTCTTTTAAGCAGTCTACTTCTTTCGGTATCAATTTATTATAACATAAAAAGGAGATCTTTAGTAGATAACTATAGAATAAATTCTTGAAAAATGTAGGAAAAACCATTAGGAAATCTTTACAAAGGTACTTTTTTTTCATATAATTAACCTAACATCTAGGAGGAGAACATGAAAAAGTTTGTACAGGAATTTAAAGCATTTATTACAAGAGGGAACGTTTTAGATATGGCTGTTGGTGTTATCGTTGGTGGTGCCTTCAATGCTATAGTAACTACATTAAATAAGCATATCCTTATGCCAGTAGTAAATTGGGCATTATCCCATATTCCAGGCATGTCATCTGGACTCTATACGATATTACCAAATTCTGTAACCGTTCCAGAAGGTACAGCCGATGCGATTAAAGGACCAAATGGTTTATCCTACAAGGTTCTAAATTATATAGACTGGAGTGTATTTATTGAAGCGATTTTGAACTTCTTCTTTATTGCATTAACCTTATTTATTATATTGAAGGTCTTTGCAAGTTTAAGTGCAAAGCGTAGAGCCTTTGAAGAGGAAATGAGAAAAAAGAAAGAGGCTGAAGAGGCACAAGCTTTAGCTGAAGCTGCAATAGTGGAGGAAGCAGTTGAGGAAGTTAAGGAGGAAGCTCCAATAGAACCACAAAAGGATCCAGTTGTAGTATTACTTGAAGAAATACGCGATAGTCTTAAAACAAAGGAAACTGTTTCTAAGCCTAAAGCTAAAGCCAAAAAAACATCAAAATCAGAATAAAGCTCTTTTAAGGGCTTTATTTTTTTTACAAAAAAAGGGATATTTCCAAAGAAATATCCACTTTCTATTTATTGTAGGAATAGTGCGTATAGCAACGTACTTGTTGTTCCTTTCTTTCCCTTAGCTATAGTATGTAAGCCTGCAGCTAACTGAAGGGTGATAACACCATTAGAATCTGCTGTATAGGCAACACCATCTACCTCTACAATTTTTCCAGCAGTCATGTGAAGCGTCAAGGTTCTAGAAATTTCTATAGAAAAGCTTACCAGGGTAGAGGATTCCATCTTTAACCCTTTATTATAGGTGGTTCCATCTATGGTTGCCCCAGTAGTACCATATTTTCCTACTACCGAAATTGAAGGTTCTGAAGGAGCGCCATCAAAGGTACATTCAATTCTAGAGTTCATAAGCTCTTCAAATTTTTCCTTAGCTGTAATCAATATCGTATAATTGGTTACTTGCTCTTGTTCTTCTATATTTAAACGATTATACATATCCTCAGCTTCATCTATTGCTGGCTTAGAGGATGGAGTAACAGTTCCTATAGAATTAATCAAGACGATAGTCAATGTAACTTTAATGGAAGATATTCTATCAGCATTTGTAACTTTACTCTTCTGTTCCTCTGTCAACGCTTCATAGGCAGCAAGAGCTTCTTTCATAGATTCTGCATGATTTGTATCAACATTTATAATCAATTGAATTACATTTTCAACAATCATCAACTCATTTAATTCAGCTTCAGCATCTAAAAGCTTCTGAAGATTCGTAATTTTTTTCTTTTCTTCTTCGCCCAAGGCATTGTATTCTGCCCTTGCAGCCTCAATGCTTTCCTTAGAAGCCAAGGTTATTGGTGTTAAAATCTCATCAATCCGCTGAATACATGATGTCACAGCATACGCCTTAAAGGCATTTTCAGCATTTACCAAAAGCTGATAATTACTTATTTGTACATTTGGATCTTCCTTTATCAGCTGTGTATAGGCTGCTCTTGCAGAGGTTATATCAAAGCCACTATTTTCTGTAACTGTACCAATCCTATGAATGAGTTCTTCTACTTTTATCTTTCCTAAAGTAATATATTCTGTCCAAGCTGTAGTTACGCTTGTATATGGAACTGTGACTTTAGATTTATACTCTTCTGGTATAACTGCATAGGCCTGCTTTGCAGCTACAATAGCTTGATAGCAAGTAGATGTATACTGAATTGTGGAAGGGATTTTTTTAGCCTTTGCATCATAATCTGCAATAAGCTCTGCTCCATCATCATGCTCTACTATTTCAATAGAATCTATATTCATGTCCTTAAATGTTCCTAGAGTTAAGGCTTTACTATCTCCTGGCTGGAAAGTTTGTGCTTGCACAATATAGGTTCCCGCCTTTACTGTAGTGCTTCCACTTCCTGTAAGCATGCATTCTCCAGCTTGATTTACCATGACACCTACTGCAGTACCATAAGAAATTTTAATGGTTGCAGAACGACTTATTGTAAATGCATAGACCGTTTTACTTATTTTTCCAGGAGTTAAAGCCGTTGGATATGTATCTACATTGACTGGAGATACACCAGTAGGTAGAACAGATATATAGCTCATATCTACATCCATCATAGATACATTTTGAGCTCTTCTAACACCAGTAAAGGCATAAATTGCTTTTCTTGCCTCTGTAACACTAGTTTGAAGAACATACTCTCCTGATGGTATATAGGATTGCATTGGATTTGTATCAAATTTACTATAATCTATACCTTCAGCAGCGAATTTACAGCTATTTGGTACGATATCTGTCTTATTTTCTACAATTGTACCTGCAGAGCCTTTGTTCTGTAATGTTGTCGCAAAGGAATCCTTAAAGGATTTAATTGCTCCTCCTTCTACTGCCTGGGCATTCTTACATTTATAAAACATATTATATTCAGAGAAAATATAAGAATTTGCTCGCGTATTCATAGCATAATCTGTCTGTTCCTCAAAAAGATTATTATACATATGAATATTTGCATTACGTGCTAAAGGCCCTCTAGCCTTACAAAGCTTCCAATAATTATGATGATAGGTCAAGTTATATTGTAACGAAGAATCTGCTGACCCTACAAGATTTGTCTTATGACAGCCTTCAAAATAATTATAGCTACAAGTAAAATATTGACCTCTCTTAAAGTCACAAGAGCCATCTCCTTCTCCCTTGTCAGATTCAGCAGGATCAGTAATGGTTGGACCATAGAATTCATTGTTATGAATCCAGCATCTTTCTACACTTGCCGTAAGAATTGAATTTACATTGGCAGAAAGCTGAACTCCCTCCATACCTATTGCATCCTCTGGAGTATTAATGAAGGTTAAATTACGAACCTCAAAGCTCTTTCCTAAATCTGGTGCTGAGCTTTCAGCCATATAGTGGAAGCCCCAGCCATCAATAACGGCATTTTCTCCAACACCCTCTAAAGTAACATCCTTTCCTGACTTTATACGTGCCATATGTCCATTATCGCCAATGGAACCACCCCAGTCTAGGGAGTCGTATATCGTCAAGCCATCAATTTTAGGCTTACTTGCTGCTGCAAAGGCAGCTTTTTTATAAAGTCCCGTATTAGAAACTGTTCCTATAAAGCGAACAACTAAAGGAATATTATCTTCTGCAAGCTTTTTCATTATCCCCTGGTTCGTATTTGCTTTACCTCCCTTAGAGGTAACACCACCACCAACATCTTCACCTACAGAATTTAAAATATTTCCTATACCAACAACTGTTGTTCCCTTATAGGTTAATGAAATTGTATTTTTATTCTCATCTGTAACCCAAAGTACAATAGCATTTTTCTTTAACGCTCCTGTATCATCATAGGCTCCAACACCTTCAGTATAATTGAAATGTGCATAGCCTGAGCGATCATATTCCCCAACAGTAAACATACAGCTGGAGCCCTTAGCACTTTCATCTCCCTTTGGATATACAATAGCTTCATAGCTTCCAGCAGGAAGACCTAAAATATCTGCTCGCAAGATGCCATCATTCATAGTACGAATATACATATAGTTTTCATCTAAAATCTTTGAAGTCGTATTATTCGTATTTCTCAAAGTAATCGTATAATCGGTTGCTCCTGCATAAGGTCTAAAGGTAATATATGCTCCTTCTACTTGACCTACTGCTCTTACAAGCTCAACTGCACCCTTTTCTAATATTTGACCAGGGCCCGCCTCTATGTAATCAGAAGCATCTGGATCCTTTTCCCATTTTGCATAAATTCGTGTATCTACATAAAGTGGAGTATCAAAATCAAATTCCTCTTGGAAGGTATTATCCTTATACCAGCCAGCAAAAATAAAGTTAGGCTTAGTTGGATTCTCTAAAGGCTTAGGTACCTTGGTTCCTTTTTTAATCTCTAAAATATCTAAACTTGTATTTTCAAAAGTTATATAGATAGGCTTTTCTTCCCATCTAGCATAGATCGTTATGTTATCCATGATAGGTAGTTCAAAATTATGCTCCTGTTCAAAATTAGGATCATCATACCAACCAATAAAGAAATACCCTTCCCTTACTGGATTTGTTGGAGCTGCTACCTTTCCACCCTCATTTACATTTTTAGCTGGAATTGTACTGCCTCCATTTGTTTCATAGGTTACACCATAAATTGGTAACGATGGATCTAATGGCTTTTCTTCCCATTTTGCATACAGTGTTATATCACTATCTAACTTAGAATTAAAATCAAAGATGGTTTCACAGGCCTCATCGATAAACCAGCCTTTAAATACATAGCCATCCTTTGTAGGATCTTCTGGCTTTGTAAGTGTAGACCACTTTGGTACAATCGCATCTTGAATTACACTTCCATTAAACGTTTCAAATTTTACAGCAACCTCTATAGCTTGATTATATTCATATAAAGTGAAAACTGTAATTTTTAAAGAATTTACTGTTTTTAAGCGATAAGTACCTGCCTCTAGTCCATCGATTGTAGCTGCAAAGCTACCACCATTTAGTGCAGCTGTACCTAGCACCTTGATTAAAGTATTGGTATCCTTATATAGTGTAACTATGGTATCAGCCTTAGTTGAACCACCAGTACCAACAATTTTTAAGCCGTTGCTAAACTTGCCATTCAAAGTAAAATAAATATCTTTTCCTTGCGAATTAAGCATTGCAGGTTCAGATTTAGCTCCTGCAGATACCTTAAACTGACCAATTTCAAAATCAACTGTAGTCTTTAATTCTGAATCCTTAGGTACAGAGGAATTAAATTGAGCAAATGGAAATTTTATTTCTACATCCTCGGTTACAGGATTTTTTTCCCATTTGGCATAAATCGTTGTATTAGAAATAATGGTATCCTCAGAAAAGTTCCACTCCATAGTGCAAGCCTTATCCTTATACCAGCCTATAAAGGTGTGATTAGCCTTTACAGGATTATGGCTAGGTGGTATGACTTTGCCATGGATATTAACATTCTGAGAAGCTATACTACTTCCTCCGTCTACATCAAAGGTAACCAAATAAGTTGTAATTGTCCACTTAGCAAATAAGGTAATATCCTCTGTAATTGTATCTTTTGTAAAGTCAAATCTATCTACTAAAGCTCCTTGCTCATCCTTATACCACCCTAAAAAGGTATAGCCATCTCGTACAGGATCTTCTGGCTTTTCTATTTTACTGCCATACGCTATATTTTCTAAGGTTGGAACTGCACTTCCTCCCTTACTATTAAAGTATACTTTGAATCTATCTTCACTTTCTGAGCCTAATTCCCATTTCGCATATAACGTATAATCCTTTAGGATTGTCGTATTCACAAAATCAAATTCGTGCTTTAATTCTGCATCACTATACCAACCAATAAAGATATAGCCCTCCTTTGTAGGAGTAGTCGGTCTAGTCGCTAGTTCACCATAGTTTACACTCTGACTTGCTACACTAGAGCCACCATTTGAATCAAATACTAATGCATATTTTTTTATTTCCCATTTGGCATATAAAACAATACTTTCTGTAATCGTCTCTTCTTCAAAATTGAACTCTTCTACTAATTCTCCGTCCGTATCCTTATACCAGCCTAAAAAGGTATAGCCAATACGTACAGGATCACTCGGCTTTTCTATTTTACTTCCAGAAATGATTCCTGTCATGCTTGGAACCTCACTACCTCCTTTAGAAATAAAGATAACCTCTAATTTATTAGGATCCGTAGAAGCTACCTTCCACTGTGCATATAGCGTAATATCCCCTGTAATTGTTGTATTAACAAAATCAAAAACATTCTTAAATTCCGTATCCTTATACCAGCCTATAAAGGTATAGCCTTCCTTTGTAGGACTCGTTGGTCGTGTTGCTTTACCATCAACTTCTACACTTTGACTTGCAACAATAGACCCACCATTAGAATCAAAGCTTACAGTAAATTTTGCACGCTCCCATTTTGCATATAAAGTCAAATTCTCTGTAACTCTATCCTCAGCAAAATTGAACTCCTCAACTAATTCCCCATCCGTATCCTTATACCAGCCAAGAAAGGTGTACCCTTCTCGAACGGGATCAGCAGGCTTTGCAATTTTACTTCCAGGAACAACATTTTCTAAATTAGGTACCTCACTACCTAGTTTAGAATTGAAAATAACTATTAGCTTGTTAGGATCCTGAGTTGTTTCCTCCCACTTGGCATAAAGGGTAAGATTCTGAATAATTTCTGTATTTACGAAATCAAACTGCTTTTTCAATTCTATATCCGTATACCAACCAATAAATAGATATCCGTCTCTTGTCGGACTCGCTGGTCTGGTTGCCTTTTGCTTAGCGACAACATTTTGTTTTAGAACACTTGTTCCACCATTCGCTTCAAAGGTGACCGTATATGTATTTATTGTCCATTTGGCATAAATAATTGTATTCTTTGTAACACAATCTGTCTCAAAATCCCAAGCATTTAAACAATTTGGTTCCTTATACCAGCCACCAAAGAAATAATGCTCCTTTTTAGGATCGGCAGGCTTAACTGCCTTGCCACCCTCTTTAACAGATTGATCTATAATAATTCCTGCACCCTGTGTATCAAAGGTCATGATATATCCCATATTCCATTTGGCATATAGAATTGTATCACTTTCAGGAAGATCTACATCAAAATTCCATACATTTTTATAATCAATTTCTTTGTACCAATTCTCAAAGAAATATTTATCCTTTGTCGGATCTTCAGGCTTTGTAATTTTTTCTCCCTTTTGAACTTTTTGTGTAGCTACTTGAGAACCACCACGAGAATCAAAGGTAATTATAAATTCATCCGTTTTACTTGATGTTTTACAGCTTGCTACTGTAAACAAAAATCCTAAAGAAGTAATTAGACATAAGAATAAAGTTAAAATCTTGTTTCTCCTCATTTTTTCCGAACTTCTCCTTCCCGCTTTACACTTTCAAAAAAATGAAAACGTTTTATATACTATAATAGTATATACTTTAATGGTAAATTATGCAAGCGTTTTCTTGAAAAAAAGAAAAAAACTTAAGCTCGAAAGCTTAAGCATTTTTTTGAAGATCACTTAAATAACTAAAGATGAGATAAATGAGAATAATAAATCCAAAAACTCCTAAGTACAAATACTCTTGATATTCTACAAAGGACTTCCCCTTAGCTAAGGCCTTAAAGAAAACTCCTAAGGGATAAAAGGTAAGTAAAACTGTAATGACACTAAAGGAAGCATAATAGGCAAAAAGCATAGACAGATGTTTTTTATAAGCATATATGCTATAGATTCCATAAACCAATATTGCAACTCCACAAATAAAGAAAATGATCATATCCATATTAAAGCTAATATCTGTTCCATATCCATCATTGTATATCTCAAAGCTAAGGATAAATAAAGATACAGAAATTCCTATGATAGCACTAGCTAAAATAACAATTATCCATCTCTTTATAATCTCACTTTTCATTTTCAATATTTGTAACATGCTTTACCTCCTGTTTGCATACTCCTTCTGCTGTCTCTAGAAATTGCGGATAGAATTTTGCTACCATAAGCAAGGTTGCTCCACATAAAATTATATTAGGTATACAATATGCTCCATTATATAGGAAGGAATAGCCCCAGCTAGCATCCGAAACATTCCAAAAGCTTGCACCTTGATTCAACCAAAACACACCACCTGCTACTACATGGCAAGTATATTTCAGCAAGCCTCCAACAACACAACCCACAATAATCCATAGCATTTTTGATGATTTCTTTTGACTATTTTTATAAAATCCTGAAAATGCTCCTGCAAACCCTACAACTGTATATGCTAATACGTAATCTAGCAGAATTTGTAAAAATGGTCCCATTACCTGTAAAAATGCATTTTCAAAGGAGGAAGCGTTAATCACATAAATTCCTCCCAGCATCTGAACAAGACTTAAAATCAGCCCACATAGAATTCCTGGCAATAATCCTCTTCTATAACTGATTAGAAATACAGGAACCATTGCAAAGCCTATAGAGCCTCCACTAGCAAATACGCCTCTAAAAATACCACCCTGAAGCGCATCAAGTGCAAATGCTAACGCAGCAAAAATAGCCACTTCTGCAAGCACTCTTGTTGAAAATTTTCTTTTCATATTTTTCTCCTTTTTTAATAAAAAAATGTCCGCTAGGACATGCATAAAAAAGAATATTCTGAAGATATTTCCTCATATTATTCCCTACGCTAGCATTACCTAGATCAGGTTAAGGGTAGATCCTTATCCTCTCAGGCTTTCGCCTCCCCTTAATATGACAAATATAGTATACACTATTTTTTAAACTATGACAAGAAAAAATTAGTAGTGTTTAAAAAGATTCTACTTTTGTGTAGAATCTTTTTCATTATGCTTCATAATTTTCTATAATCTTTTTAGCTACTTCTTGACATGCACGCTCATCAACAAGATTGCCTGTATTCATAAGGAAGGTTCCACCCCACTCCTCTTTTCCTTCATACTTAGGACAAAGATGAAAATGTAAATGACCTAAAGTATCTCCATAGGCACCATAGTTGATACGATTGGGATGATAAGCCTTTTGAATGGCTTTAGCAACATCACTCACATCCTTCATAAATGCATTTCTATCGGCATCGTTCAAATCCTGAATTTCTGCCACATGATCCTTTTTATAAGCAACAATCATTCGACCAGGATGCGTTTGATCCTTAAAAACTATCACTGCAGATATCTCTGTTTCAAATGCTAAATACCCAAATTTTGCTAGGGGTTCTCCATACATACAATAAGGACAATTTTCCTTTTTCATTAATGTTCTCTCCTCTTTTTATCTTAAATTTTTTTAATCTTCTGTTGAAAGAATAGCTAGGAAGGCATCTTGTGGAACATCTACACTTCCAATAGCCTTCATTTTTTTCTTTCCTTCTTTTTGCTTTTCAAGTAGCTTCTTCTTTCTAGAAATATCTCCTCCATAGCACTTAGCTAAAACATCCTTTCTCAAAGCCTTAATATCACTTCTTGCGATAACCTTATGATTGATTACGGCTTGAACAGGGATTTCAAATAAATGTCTAGGGATAATCTCCTTCAATTTTTCTACAATGACTTTCCCTCTTGCATATGCAAAATCCTTATGAACTATCGTTGAAAGAGCATCCACAACATCTCCATTGAGCATAATATCCATTTTTACAAGCTTAGATGCTTGATAATCTCCAAGCTCATAATCGAAGGAGGCATATCCCTTAGTATAGCTTTTAAGCTTGTCAAAGAAATCAAATACAATCTCTAAAAGCGGAATATTATAGTGGAGAACTACTCTTGTTTCCTCTATATATTGCATATCTATGAAAATGCCTCTTTTTTTCTGACACAAATCCATGACTGCTCCAACATAATCAGTAGGGGCCATAATAGTAGCTTTAACAAAAGGCTCTTCAATTCTTTCTATCGTTTGTATGCTAGGTAATCCACTAGGATTATCAATTTCTATCATGCTACCATCCGTCAAATAAACATGATAAGAAACAGATGGCGCTGTTGCAATAAGCTCAATTCCAAATTCTCTAGAAATTCTTTCCTTTATGATATCCATATGCAGTAAGCCTAAAAAGCCCGTACGAAAGCCAAAGCCTAGGGCTTGAGAGGTTTCAGGCTCAAAGATTAAGGCAGCATCTGAAAGCTTAAGCTTATCTAAAGCATCTCTCAAGTCTGTATACTGCTTAGAATCAATAGGATATAAACCACAAAACACCATAGGATTTAATTTTCTATATCCATCTAGTGGAACGTCTGCATGCTGGCTCACAGTCGTAATAGTATCACCTACACGGACATCGGCAATATCCTTAATGGAGGCTGTGATAAATCCAACATCTCCAGCCATCAAATATTCTCTTTGGATCTCCTTAGGTGTTCTAACTCCTAATTCAACCACCTGATATTTTGCCTTAGAGGCCATAAATTCTATCGTATCTCCTCTACGAATAATGCCCTCCTTAACACATACTAAAACCACTACTCCTCGATAAGAATCAAATGCACTATCAAAGATTAAAGCTCTAGTTGGAGCCATAATATCTCCCTTTGGTGGGGCAATATAGGAAACGATTTGTTCTAAAATACCTCTAACCCCTTCTCCTGTTTTTGCAGAAGCTAATACAGCCTCAAAGGCAGGTATTCCAATTACATCCTCAATCTCTTGTTTTGCGCGATTAGGATCTGCTGAGGGTAGATCTATTTTATTAATTAGTGGTAAAATTTCCAAATTATTATCCAAAGCTAAATAGACATTAGCTAAGGTTTGTGCCTCTACTCCTTGAGTGGCATCTACAACAAGAATTGCTCCCTCACAGGCAGCAAGACTTCGAGATACTTCATAGGTGAAATCCACATGTCCTGGAGTATCTATCAAATGAAACTCATATTCTAATCCATTATCTGCTTTATAAAGCATGCTTACGGAATTAAGCTTAATCGTTATACCTCTTTCACGCTCTAATTCCATAGAATCTAAAATTTGTGCCTGCATTTCTCTTTTCTCTACAGATTCACATATTTCTAAAATACGATCAGCCAAGGTTGATTTTCCATGATCTATATGAGCTATAATACAGAAATTGCGAATCATTTTCTGACGTTTCTTCATTTCTTCTATAGTGTTCATTCCTTCAACCTCCTTTTTTCCATTCTATTCTATCAAAAATATCCTTTTTTTTCAAGTAGAAAAAGCTGTAGGAAAGCTCCTACAGCTCATCAATACTATTGCCCATATTTATTCTCTTTCATAGGTTATATTACTATTTCCTAAGGAAACCGTATAGGTAATTCTAGAAGCTCCTTCTCCAACTCCATTAACCATATAGAAATCCTTTTTATTTTTAAATTGTAAGGTTAAATTTCCAACATATACTTTAATATCTCCTGACCATATTATGTCTCCAAGAAAAGTCATATTTCCTGTACTCACTTGGGCATCTAAGGTATTAAAGTTAGTATCTCTAATATTCATGTTCCCAGCATTTGTAGAAAGAGTTGAGTGAGTAAAATTTGAATTCTTAATTACTAAATTTCCGCAATCAACATCTGCATCTAAAGCTAGCATGGTCATATCCTCAATTACCACATTACCAGCATTCATATCAATTTCTACCTTATCTAAATTAGAAGAAATATAGAGAATGTTCGTATCCTTCCAAGAAAAGCCTATATGAGGTTTATAGGTTTCACTAATAGATAAAGCCTTTGCTTCCTCATCATAGGAAATATCATAAGATACATATTTCCCCTCATAATACTGAAACAAGTTTTTATCCTCAGAAGGACATATTTTTATCGTATCCGCATTTCCATTATAATAAATTGTTTTGATTTCCTCAAATTGCATAGTTTTTTCTTCCATTGTCGGATCTATAAATACTTTTTTTATTTCTTGATTAAAATCTACCTGTGTGCTTGCTACGGCAGTAATACCAACCCCAACAATTGAAAGAAAGATGCCTAGTCCAATCCATCTACCTATTTTCATGCATATCTTCTCCTTCCACCAAATAACCATCGAATAAAGGAAATAAATATTTTCCCTATGATATGAACCAACTTTAATAATATTGGAGCTATAATGCAAACAATACCTAAAACGATGATGCCAATGCCTATTCTAAAAAGGCCCTGCGCCCAAGCACTTGTAAATAAGGTACAACCGTGCCAAATACAAATAACACCACCTGCAAAGGAGCCTACTCCAGCACATAGGATTGTGACAATAGCTGCAAATAGAGTTACAAAGATTACTATCCAAAGTGGAATTAAGCAAATGGAAAGAATAATACCTACAACTGATTTTGAAGACCTTCTTCTTCTTGATTTTTTTCGAGGCAATTCCTCTTCCTCCTCATATTTAAATTTTCTACGATGAGTTGGATCCACTCTTCGTGCAATATCCTCAATCTCACCCAAATCATAAATTACATCCGATTCGCTATTTCCTGTTTTTTCTATCCTATCCTCAATTAGCTCATCATAATAATCTAATATATCATTTCTTTCATCTCTATCAAGATGAGAAAGCTCTTGACCAAGTCTTCTTAAAAATTCTCTTTTTCTCATTTTTACCTGTCCCTTCTTCTTATAAAATCATAAACGCGCTCCATATCCTTCCATTCATCAGTGAAATCTCGGATACGCTTTTCTCCCAAACGAGTGATTTCATAATATTTCCTTACTCTTCCATTAAAATCTTTAGAAAAGGTTCTAAGCATATCCTGTGCCTCTAATCTTCTTAAAATGGGATAGAGTGTCGACTCTGATATTTCAATAAGCTCCGAAATATCGTTAATTATTTTATATCCGTAGGAGGGCTCTCTTCGTAAGCTTGCAAGAACACACACTTCTACGATTCCTTTTTTTATTTGAACATTCATCTCATCACTCCTTAATACTATGTATTGCATAGTATAAAGTCTAAAAAAATATGCAAAAATATTTTTCATCTATAGTATACTATGCATAGTATAGTATGTCAACTACTTTTTTTAAAAAAAATTGAAAAAAAACACGAAAAATTAATTTTCGTGCTCATAAATGATTTAAGGTGTTTAAAGGAACCTGTTCTACCTTAAACGTAGAATCAGAAAACAATGTTATTAGCGTGGCTCCTCTTTGCTCTGTTTTTTCTTCTATATCTGGATAAGCCAAATAATCAATACTTAAGCCATAGGTAAGTTGAATTCCTTGGTAGGTTAAGGAAATCGTATTTAAATGATCATGACCACAAAACATAGCCTTTGTACTACCTAGCTCAACCGCCTTAGAAAATAATGAACTTGAATGCTTAGAAATACAGATGGTTTCCTTTTTCTCTCCTATTTTGCCAAAGTGATAGAGAACCTCATCACTTCCCTCCTTGTAGAGAGTATAAGCTTCTTGATATTCCTGTAAGGGCATATGGAAAAACGCTAAGGAGGAAATCATCTTCCCTTCCTTCTTAGATAAATCTAAAATACTTTTCTCATACCAAGCTACCTGATCTTCATGAATATAATCATAAGAATTGAAGCCTTTCCCCGTATAGGAATTTGAATCAAGTAAAAACAAGGCCTGAAGCAACCTATTTTCCTTATTACGAATTTCTATAATCTGATTATTTCTTCCATAAATATTTGGCTGTATATAAGGATAAAGTAAATTCCGAGACTTTTTAAAGGAAAGACTTTGAAATAAAGCATCTACTTCTTGTTCTGATAAAACAGCTAAGGATTCTGTATCATGATTCCCATATGTAAAAGCCCAAGGAATGTTAATATTTCTCATAAAAGAGGCAAATTGCATAATTGGAGCACTATTATTAAAGGAAAAGGACATGATTCCTAAAGGAAATACCAAATCTCCTGTAACAATTACTAAATCTGGTTTTGTATACTCTATCAATTTGTAAACAGCAGATAAAGCAAGCTTATCTTTGCGATAAGAGAAATTACTACCACCCAAATGAATATCAGTTAATTGAAGTATTTTGAAGTCTTCTTCTGTTGCTAAAATGGTATAAATACCTGTTTGTTCTTCATAAGTAATACTTTTAGAAGATGTTTCAACTGCAGGAATTTGGTTAATATAGGGCTGTATAAGCCAAGAATCTAAACGCATGGTCATATACAATATAGATACTAATAAAATGGTTCCTATACTCACAATACGTAGTTTATTAAATCTGAGATTAACTATTGTAATTTCTCCTCTGAACTTTAAAATATAAACCAAGGCTAATATAAAATAAAGAACGGAAAATAGGATTGCAAGAATGATACCTATATCTCCACCAATCAAGCATATCACACTTCCTGCCACCAACCAATATCCTATTGCTATACCTATAAGATAAATTACATGCTTTTTAAACCCTTTTTCTAAAGGATTTTCCATTAAAAAATGATAATAAATATTATAACATACATTTTTAATGATACAGAATAAAAAGATTTCGATAACCGTTAAGCTCGTTAAAAATTGGCTTAAAATCTCTTCCCCACGGAAATTCGTAAGAAAAATTAAACAAACTCCTATAGCCAGTGCATAAATACCTAAAATTAAAGAGTTAATTGTTTTTTTAAAATATCTTGAAGAAGCATGTTCTAAAGTATTGCAAACTGCATACGTAAAATTTTTCCCTCGAATTACCCAGCTTTTAAATTTAATGATAAAGCATATAGGGTAAGGAAGAAAAATTCCTAATGGTAACAAATATATTACTTTTCTAAAACAACACATCAATATAAAATATACTAAAAATAAAGTCGTTAAAAAGCTAAAGGACAGAATATGAATTCTAGATATTCTATGCTTTTTTTTAAATAGCTTTTCATCTATTATATCCTCTGTATGCTTCCATGATTCTATTTCTTCCATAGTGTATCCTGCAAGCAAACCAGCATTTTGAAGTGTGGAATATTCCTGAATTAAATGTGAGTAGGCAATGAGCTCATTATGATAAATAGTAATCTTTTTCTCATATTCCTCAGTTAAAGCCTTGAGTATATTGTTTCTAATTTCTTGAAAAGTATTAGAATATGCAATATTTTTAAATAAATAATCTACAAGTTCTTTTACCTTCATATTTCATACCTCACATCCTTAAATTATTATACTCTAAATCCCATTTTTTGAAAAGTATAAAAGAAAAAAAGAGGAAATTTCCTCTTTTTTAGTAGTCTATAAGCCATGTTCTGTACCTTATTCAGGTGGTAACTATTTATCTGCATATTGCCCCTATATTTCTTCATTTCGATTTATAGAGCTCCCCTACCATAATTTGGGTTTCTAGCTTGTGGGGTTTACCAACGTTTCATTTCTACATTTCTATAGAACTCGTCTCTGTGGCACGTTAAAGAATACACCCTATCTCAAAGAGACTTAGGCTTCTTCTGCCGTCATATTTCTATGCCTTAGCTTATTTTTTCACTAAGCACAAACACTACAATCATCTCAGATTGTGCTAGCATGGACTTTCCTAACCATTACGGCTCAGCTACCCAACTACCGCTATAATTATAGCATCTTTTAGAAAATTTGCAAGTAAAGAAAAGAACAAAAAGATTCTAGCCTAAACTAGAATCTTATTCCTCTATTCTGATTGCTTTTTATTCTCGTTTCTTCTTTGAGCATCTTTTAATGCATCCTTACGAGAAAGATCAATTTGTCCTTTTTCATTAACTGCAATACATTTCACAATGATTTCATCATTTAAAGAAACAACATCCTCAGGCTTTTCTACTCTTTCTAAAGCCAATTTAGAAATATGGCATAAGCCTTCAGCACCTTCCCATAATTCAACAAATACACCATACTTTTCAATTCTTGTAACACGTCCTGTATAGATTGCTCCTACTTCTGCTTCCCTTATAGAATCTAAAACATATTGTAAACAAGCCTTAGCAGTTTCCATATTTTCATGCATTACAAATAATCTTCCATCCTGCTCCAAATCAATTTTAACATTGTCAAAGCGCTCAATAGTAGCATTAATTGTCTTGCCACCAGCTCCAATAACATCCTTAATCTTATCAGGGTTAATTTTAGCTGTAACCACCTTTGGAGCATATTTAGACAATTCAGGACGAACCTCAGAAATTGTTGAATTCATATGCTCTAAAATTTCTAAACGTCCCTGCTTAGCCTGGTATAATGCTTCTTTTAATATTTCATATGTTATTCCTTTGATTTTAATATCCATTTGTAAGGCTGTAATTCCATCGCTAGTACCTGCAACCTTAAAATCCATATCTCCTAAATGATCCTCTAGACCTTGAATATCAGTTAAAATTGTGTAATCCTCACCATAAGTAATTAAGCCCATAGCAATACCAGCCACAGGAGCCTTAATAGGTACACCTGCAGCCATTAACGCCAAGGTACCTGAGCAAATTGTCGCTTGAGAGGAGGAACCATTTGATTCTAAGATTTCTGAAACTACACGAATAGTATAGGGAAATTCATCTTCACTAGGAATTACATAAGATAAAGCTCGCTCTCCTAAAGCTCCATGACCAATTTCACGACGACCAGGTGCACCATATCTTCCTGTTTCACCAACGGAAAATTGTGGGAAGTTATAATGTAGCATAAATCTCTTATTAGATTCTTCACCCAAGCCATCAATAATTTGACTATCGATTAGAGATCCTAAAGTAACTGTTCCTAAGCTCTGAGTTTGTCCTCTAGTAAACAAAGCTGAGCCATGAACACGTGGTAATACATCTACACGACTTGAAAGTGGACGTATTTCGTCTACCTTACGACCATCTGGACGAACCTTATCTACAGAAATTAAACGACGAACCTCTGTATGTAAAATTTCATCTAAGGTATATTGAACGTGACGCAAATATTGCTTCTTCTCCTCTGCATCTATTACCTTTATACCTTCTATTTCTTTGATAAAAACTTTTTCATCAAAATGAGCTAATGTCTCTTCATTTATAGCATCAATTGCTGCATAACGCTCTAGCTTATCCTCAATTCGGATAGCCTCTACTAAACGCTTTTCAGCATAAGCCTTTACATCAGCCATAATTTCTGGATTAACCTCAAATAGCTCTACTTCTACCTTATCTTTTCCACATGCCTTTACAATCTCATTTTGAAAATCACAAAGCTTTTGAATTTCAGCATGACCAAATTTCAAAGCCTCCCACATATCATCTTCACTTACAAAGCGAGCACCTGCTTCAACCATATTGATTGCAGTATGTGTACCAGCCACAGTTAAATTGATATCTGATTTTTCTAACTCTTCAGGCGTTGGATTTATAATAAGCTTTCCATCCACTTTACCAACAACAACACCAGCAATAGGTCCCTCAAATGGAATGTCAGAAATCATTAAAGCTATGGAAGATCCTAGCATAGCAGCCATTGCAGTAGAACAATCTGGGTCACTAGACAAAACTGTATTTACAACCTGTACCTCATTTCTAAACCCCTCAGCAAATAAAGGTCGAATCGGACGGTCAATTAAACGTGAAACTAGGGTTTCATGCTCAGAAGGTCTCCCTTCTCTTCTTAAAAATCCACCTGGAATTTTTCCAGCTGCATATAATTTTTCTTGGTATAATACCATTAAAGGGAAAAAGTCTGCGGTTGATGCGACATTATTGGAACAAACTGCTGATAAAACCGTACTTTCTCCGTAGGTTACAAGACATGCACCATTTGCCTGCTTTGCAACCTCGCCTATTTCGATTACTAATGGACGTCCAGCCCAATTGTATTCGAAGCGTTTTACTTCACTCATGTAAAAATTCTCCTTAAATTTTTCTTTTTTTATTCATAACATATTTATTATAACATAAATTACTATAAAATAAACCATTTATCTCATAAAAATATTTGTTAATTAAACTTTGTAATAAAAGAAAAGGACTGTATAACAGTCCAATAAAATTAACGACGTAATCCTAGCTTCTTAATTAACTCTTCATACCCTTTTAAATTCTTTTCTTTAAGGTAGTCTAAAAGAGCTCTTCTTTGACCAATTTTACACATTAATCCACGCTTAGAATGAAAATCATGAATATGCTTTTCAAAGTGAACGTTTAATAAATTAATTTCTTCAGTTAAAATTGCAATTTGCACCTCAGTAGAACCTGTATCTTTTTCATTTTTACCATAGGTTTTTACTAATTCTGCTTTTCTTTCCTTAGTCAACATAGTTTTTCCTCCTTTTTGAATATACGCGATAATCCTAGTATAGGAATAGAGGCATTCCATATACAAAGAAATCGACCTTAATAATTATATCATAAATTTTCTTATTTTCAATACTATTTTGTAAAATTAAATGCTTCCGATAGCAAATAGCATTTTTTTCTATCCTTTATTAATTGCTCTACCAAAGCGTCTTTTGAAGAATAAGCCAGTTCGTCTCTTATTTTTTGATAAAAAAATACCTCTATTTGCATCCCATAAATATCAGCATCAAGCCCAAAAATATTGACCTCTAATCGCGTAGTAGGTGTAAAATTAAAAGTGGGGCTATTCCCTATATTACACATTCCAAAATAAAATTTATAATCTAATTGTACAGTTACAAAATAAACTCCATTGGCTGGTATAAAATAATTATTATACTCAACATTAGCCGTAGGAAAGCCTATTAGACGACCATTTTGAGTGCCATACTTTACTCTTCCTCGAACAGAATAGACTCTACCTAATAGTCGATTTACCTTAGTAATCTCTCCTAAAGTTAAAAGCTCACGAATATACGTTGAAGATACTCTAACATCCTCGAAAATAAATTTTTTTACCTCATAGAACTCAAATTCCTTTTGTAAATCCTTTATCGTTCCCTCAGTTTGTCTACCAAAGGAAAAATCATATCCACATACACAAGCTCGTATATTTAGCTTCTTCAGCCAATCTATAAAAGCTTCTTTAGAAAGCTTTGCGACAGCTTCATTAAATTCTATAATAAGTAAATAATCTATCCCCATTTTAGCTAAGATGTCTGATTTATGCTCGATAGGAGTAATAAGCTTATACTTTGGTATTTTTTTAAGATAGACATAGGGATGTGGATAAAAGGTTAAAACTGCTGACTTGTAATTATGACGCTTACATTCAGCAATTAATTTTTGATGTCCCAAATGTAAGCCATCAAAATTCCCAATAGCAGCGCATAAAGGGTCTAAAATCATTTCATGCTCCTGATCTTTTATATGAATTATCTTCATTATTCCTCTATTCTCCTTCTGTATAGATTAAAATCGGCTTATATCTATTTTTCTCTATTGGTTCATAAATTGCTATAGTTTTTTGATGATTCGTTACAAAAAAGGGCTCCGTAGTTGTAGTTTGTCTTTCATCTAAGGTTACACCATTTCTAACTAATTTAGCAATATAGTCATCTACCTCAAGCGTACCAAAATTAGGAAAAATCTCTTGAATATTCTTTAAATTTGCTTCTTGCAAACAGGTAAGTGAAGTAGCATGTTCTAGGAGATGAGATCCACTCGCAATTCTTCTAAGCTCTTTTAAAATGGCACAACCTTGTAAAATGATTCCTAAATCCTTTGCAAAGCTACGCACATAAAAGCCTTTAGAGCAATGAATTCTCAAATCTACCTCGAGATGCTGATTAACCAGTCGTAAGGAAGATAGCTTTTTTATTGAATATAGCTCAATAGGGCGTTCCGCAAGTAATACTGAAACCTGCTTCCTTTCATATTCATAAAGCTTGTGCCCATTTACCTTGATAGCAGAAACCATAGGAGGCAATTGTGTTTTACGCTTCTGTATCTCTTCTAAAGCCAGATCCAAAGCTGCTTCATCAAAATTCATAACGATATCCTTAGTTATAGTACCATCAAAATCTAAAGTATTTGAATCATAGCCAAAGCAAATCGTTGCATCATAAATCTTATCCTTTGCTTGTAAAAGCTTCAGTAGCTTGGTTGCCTTATCACAAGCAACTATTAATAAACCTGTTGTATTAGGATCTAAGGTCCCACTATGCCCACATTTTTTCAATCCAAATTGCTTTTTTATCCTATATACAACATCAAATGAAGTCATACCCTTAGGCTTGTCCACAAGAAAAAAACCATCCATAATTCCACACCTCCTTATACTAATACTAATATACTATGTTATAACATTTCACTCATGAAATGTTATCGCAAATTGCATTTCATATTTTTTTAAATTCTATTATCTGCATTCATTCATTTTGTCATCTAGTTTTTTACACTATGTGTGATTTGAATTATTTTTTTCTGTTCTAACCCTAGCAAAAGTATTGCTAAAAGGAAAAGTAACACCTGCGTAAATAAATAGGCAACCCAAACACCATAAAGCTTTAAAAATAGGCAGAAAATAAGCAAACCTAAAGGAATTAAAGCAAAGGGCTCTAGCATAACCAAAATATTGGCAAAAAGCTTAGAATTTATCGCATAAAGATAGCTTGAAGCAACCTTGATAAAAGAAACAAAAACTGCACCTACACAATAATATAGTAAGCCATCCTTATAATATTTTAAAGCCAGACTGGATAAATTATATAAATCTCCTAATTGTTTTTGAAAAAAAAACATTAATAAGGCGCAAAAGCTACAAATTCCTAAGCTAATGCCTAAGCATAATTTAAGCATTTTTTTATTGCTTTTAAAATCTTGTATTGCCTGATTATAAGAAAATAAAGGCTGAATAGAGTCCCCTACTGCACAGGCTATGGCTATGATAATGTAGGACAAATACGAAAGTAATGTGTAAGCAGCAACTGCTTCATCTCCACCATAAGTAGAACAAACCAAATTGGTTATGATGATAGCTATAGAAAATGAATAGGACAAAATAAAGGGAGCTAGGCTAGTCTTAAATATCTCTTTTAAATCCTTTTTTAAAAAGATAGGCGACTTAAGTTCTTTTGCGAAGGCAAAAAGACAAATGATACAGGATACAACCTGAGCTAACACAGAGGCTAAGGCTGCCCCTGCCAAATCCATATTAGCCAAATATATCAGAACATAGTCTAAAGTAAAATTCGTAAATATTGCTGATAAGGAGGCTACAGCCGCAAGCTTAACCTTATTAGAATTCTTAAGCAAGGGTAATAGTGCCATACCTAGCATTTGAAAAATAGAACCCATTAAAATAATGGTCAAATAGCTTTCTGCATGAGGATAGGATTCACTAGTAGCACCAAGGACATGAAGCAAAGGCTCTTCTACGGCATAAAATAGTAACCCAAGAAAAACTCCTAGAATTAAAACTATAATGAGAATGAGGGTTTTGATTTTGTTCGCATGCTCTACTTCTTTTTTTCCTAAAAGATTTTGAATGACGATGCCTCCAGATAAACCCATTGCAGTACCAATAGATTGTAAAAAGGATGTAATCGGCCAAGTAATATTGATAGCAGCTAGTCCAGCATCTCCAATTTTTTGGCCAATAAATATACCATCCACTATCGCATACATACTCATCAGAACACTTGCGATTAAGGAAGGAATCAAATAACTAGCAAACTTTTTCATTAGCTTCCTCTTTCGACTGAATTACTAAAACTCGTCCACCCTTTAAAGAAACGACACCTTGTTTTGCAATTAATTCATTAGATATAGTTAACGGATCTGTATTTTTTAAATAATATTTATTTAAGGGATAAGCAAAGCCCTCTAAAGTAAGTATAGTATCTTCTAAAGCAAAAAAGGAAATGAATTTATATTCTGTTTTTTTCAAGCTAAAGGAAGAATCCATTATATACATATGAGAGTTATTATCTAGCATTTCTATCTTTGGATTCTTTTCCATAAGTAAAAGATTTGCAATAAAATGCTCAATGCGTTTTCCTTGTATGCCTCCCAATAAAACGATACGTGAAGCATCCTTACAAAGCTTCAAGGCTGCCCCCGTATCCGTATCATTTTTTCGTGCAGACAATTCTATAACTTTAGTATTTTTCTTAAGATACTCCAATTTGTCTTGATCAATAGAATCAAAATCACCGATGGCCACATCTAGCTTCACTCCTGCTTTTAAAGCAAGATATGCACCCTCATCAATCCCAATCACATATTTATTTTTAAAATTAAATGCCTCAAAATCAATATCATGTCCAATGATCAAAACGTATTCCATAGCCTTATATCCTTTCTGATAACCATTTTTTCAACGTAAAATAGTCTAAATTGCCTTCCTTTCTTCCAATTACCTTTTGATTCTCTATAAGTAGATAGGAAGGCATTTTCGTTATCTGATATTCTTTTTTCATATTTGCATATTTTGTCGTATTTACCTTGTATATCGTTAAATTTGAAAACTCTAAATTTAATTTTGTAATACGCTCTGCTAATACATTGCATCTTGAATTCCAGGATGCATAAAAGTAATATAATCCATCTGCCAAATTTGAACCATTATATTCGTAAATCAATCGTGTTCATCCTTATTTCAATTTGACGACAGTTACCCCATTTAAGCCTTCTCCTTCTTGACCAAAACGATAACTTTTAGCATAAGGACAATGCTTTAAGTATTCCCAAACAGCCTTGCGAATAGCACCTGTACCAAAGCCATGAATGATAGATACGGTTTCTAGATTCGCCAAAATAGCTTGATCAATATAAGAATCCATAAGATCGCGAACCTCTTCAAAGCGCTTCCCCCTTAAATCCAAAGATAGGCTTGCATGGGCAGAGGGATTATAGCCACTCATTCTTGTTTTTTTCTGTGGCTTTTCCTTAGGCTTTGTCGATTTCACTAAATCCTTTTTTAGAAAGTCAATCCGAAATTGCCCCATTTGAATGGTATACTTATCCTTTTTAATGGAAACTATCGTACCATATTGATCATAGGACTTTATATAAACATAATCACCTATACTCAGCTCCTCATCAAAAAGCTTTTCATCCTCTTCGTTTGTACTAAGAAGCTTTAAATCATGCTTTAGCTTTGCTAATTCATGATCCTTATATTCCACCTTACTTTTCTCTTTTAGTTCTTCCAAAATCTCTTGGGCATTTTCTTTGGTTTCCAAAACAATTTTTTTAGCTTCCTCTTTTGCAGCTTCTAATATTTTAGTGCGCTCCTTTTCAAGACTTAATCTCTCTAAAGAAAGCCTATGGTTTAAACTATCGTACATTTCTAGTTTATGCTCCAAAGCCTCTTCTTGAGCCTTTAATTTTGTGATTTCCTCCTCCATATTCTCCATAAGCTTGGAGGAAGCATTTGGACGTATGCTATCCATATAGCTTCTACTAGTAGTAATCACTTCTTCTGGAATACCTAAACGATTCGCAATTTCAATTGCATTAGATCTACCAGGAACACCAATTAAAAGACGATAGGTCGGAAGTAAGGTCGTAGCATTAAATTCTACGGAAGCATTTAAAACATCCTTTTCTTGGTAAGCATAGGTTTTTAAATCACTATAATGCGTTGTTACTAAGATTTTAGCTCCTCTATTTTTCAAGTAATCAATCATTGCAATAGCAAGACTGCTTCCCTCTTTAGGATCTGTTCCACTCCCCAGTTCATCTAATAATATTAAGGACTCAAAAGAGACTTTTTCTAGAATCTCTTTCATTTTTTTCATATGGGCAGAAAAGGTTGACAAGGATTGAGCAATCGATTGCTCGTCTCCAATATCTACAAGGATTTCTGAAAAGACGCTTAAACGTGAGTCAGAGGAACAGGGAAGCATCATTCCACACATCATCATCGCATGAAGCAAGCCAATGGTTTTTAACGCAACTGTTTTTCCACCTGTATTAGGTCCAGTAATTATAATTGTTGAATGAGAGGCCCCTAATTCGACATCAATAGGTACTGCAAGATCAGGTCTTAATAAAGGATGCTTCGCTTTTTTCAAATGAAAAGCATGGGAATCTGTAATTTTAACCTCTTGATAATCTAATTCCTTTGCCATACCTGCCTTTGCAAAAATAATATCTAAGGATGTAAGAAGCTCTAAATTATACTGTAAGCCTTCCACTTCAGCAGCAACCAACAAGCTTAAGCTTTTTAAAATAGCTTCTATTTCTTTCTTTTCCATCGCTATATAATTATCAATTTGATTTGCAAGCTCTATTGTGGACATAGGCTCAATATAGCATGTCGTATTTGAAGAAGAGATATCATGGATGATTCCTTTAAAGGAATTCTTAAATTCTATTTTAACAGGTAAGCACATACGATTGTTTCTTAGAATGATAAGGTTTTCTGTAAGCATAGAGGCCTTCGAAATTAAAAGCTCATTCAATTTACTTCTTAGTCTGTTTTGTAAAGAAATAATGCTCCTACGTATCGTAAAAAGCTCTCTAGATGCATTATCATTTATGTTACCATCATAGTCTATTGCTAGCGTAATACTAGATTTAAGCTGAGGAAAAAAAGCTAATGCATCACTATATTTTTTCAAATGGGGAATTTCAACTTTATGATTTTCTAAAGCTTTAAAATATTTATACACAGCAGAGGAGCAATCCAATAATCCCACAACATTTAATAATTCATTTGCGTCTAAAATACTGCCAATTGCACACCGCTCTAAGCTTCCCTTAATCTCAAATAATCCACCCAATGGTAAATCTGAAAGCTTAACAATTGCCTGATAAGCCTCCTTTGTTTCTTGATTAAGTCTTAGAACCTCTTCAAACTGATTGGTAGGGACCAAAGCATCTATATGCTCTTTGGCATAATTTGTTTTTGCATATTTTTTTAAAATATTTAAAATCTCATAAAATTCTATTGCCTCTAAATCATAATGCATTTTTATCCCCTTCTTTCTTTTTTATACTTCTAATAAATCTAAATTCTCCTCAAGCTTTTTATATGATATAACTTGAGCTCCATATACGTCTGTATCTGGATATACAAATACCATTTCACATTCATTGATGACCTTTAATAAGGCTGTCACATTTGGATAAATGATAAAAAGCTTATGCTCCTTCTTTTGCGTATTTGTTAAATCTAAGCGCATCAAAGGCTCAACGCCCTCTACAAAGGATAAAGCCCCTTTTATCTCTCCTAATCTTCTTAGCTGCCATTTTATTGCATTATTAATACAAATTTCTTGGTTAGAAAAATTATAGATCACTTTAATATAATAAATATTTTTTGCATCCTCAAAATAAAAATCGTGCGTATCCTTTTTTACATATTCTATTCGATAGTCTTGTATATTTTTTTCCATACAGGCAGAGGTAAAAAGCTTTAGTATATCATTTTTATACTTTAAAACTCTCTTCTTTTTAAAAAGAATTCCTCCTATGATACAGCCTGAGGCCACTAATACTGCAGCCAATATATAATATAAAATTCTCATCCTTATTTTGCCTCCTTATTTCTCAGCCAAAGGATGCCCCAGATAATGAGCATTAGATAGGCAATACCAGCCAATAAAATACAAATCAGTCCCAATAAAAGTACTAAAAAATTACTAAAAATTGATCCTGTGATTATAAAAATAATACCTAAAAAAAGAACAAAAAAGGAAACAAGAGCACTAAGAATTCCTTTGTTTTTCATATTGCTTCAAATCCTTATGTACTAAATCCATTACCCATTGACCAAGTTCTGTTGTATTCATTGAAGCATACTCCTCCTTAGATAATGGCTTATGAAATATAATTGTAATTTTAACTCTTTTTAAAAATGTTTTTCTTTTTTTTGTATTAGAGCTACCTATGATTGTGGCAGGAAGCAATAATGCCTCACTTTTAGTTACTAGCTTATAAGCTCCAGCACGTAAATTCACCATTTCCTCTGTATCTCTAGTTTTAATTCCACCCTCAGGAAAAATGATATAAGACATACCATCCTTCACTGCTCGTATCGCTTCAATCATTGATTTCGCTGCAGCTCGGTCATTATCTCTATCTAATGCAATAGCTCCAAAAACCTGCTGACATTGCTTAATGATTGGAATTGAGAATAAGGATTTCTTACCAATGGCTGAACATATTCTATGTAACCCAACATACAAAGCGATTGGATCTATATCAGACTTATGATTAGAGTAGCAAACAAATGTTTCCTTAGGTACAAATTCCTTACCTAGAACCTTGATTTTTACATTGCATATAAATAATATCATTTGACATACTTGATAAAGCATTCGATGACGAAACTTTCCTTTTGGGTCAGTTCTTTTCCAAAATTGAAATAAGATAAAAATAAGGATACAAAGGGTTAGCAAGGATAAAAGGAAGGATACAGGAATCCATAAAAAATAAAACCAAAGCGATAACCCTGTATAATAAAAACTATAGCTATATCCTCCTGTCAATAGGAGCAAAAAAATTATTAAAACCATATCTATCAAACTCTTTCATATATAGTATAAAGCACTAAATCTGTTTCTTTTTTATATGAATTTCTAAATTTAGTAAAATCTATTTCCGGAAAATAAGTATCTCCCTCATACTCTTTTTTCACCCAAGAAATATATAAGGTATCTGCATAGGGCAAAGCCAATTGATAAATGGTAGCACCACCCACTACCCATAAATCTTCCCTTGTTGTCTTAAAAAGCTGAATCACATCTGAAATTACAATAGCATCCTCTAAAATAAGATTTTCATTTAAGCTAGCCACATATATCTTTCCATAGGGTAAGGGCTTTGTCTTATAATACCCTTTTAAGGAATAATATGTATTTTCTCCCATAACCACAGTTTTTCCTGCAGTATGCTCCTTATAGTAAATGAGATCCTCCTTGATATGCCATGGCATTTTATTCTGCAATCCTATAACATGATTTTTAGTCATAGCCCAAATTAGATGAATCATTATACTGCAACCTTTCCCTTGATTCCCTTGTGTGGATCATACCCTTCTAGTGTGAAATCCTCGAATGTAAAATCATAAATAGATTTCACGTTAGGGTTCAGCCTCATAGTAGGTAATGCTCTTGGCTCACGCTTCAATTGACGATTTACCTGCTCCAAATGGTTTAGATAAATATGGGCATCTCCAATGGTATGAACAAAGGTACCAGGCTTTAAATTGCATACCTGAGCAATCATCATAGTAAATAAGGAATAAGAAGCAATATTAAAGGGTACACCTAAAAAGATGTCTGCACTTCTTTGGTATAATTGACAGGAAAGTTTTCCCTCATTTACATAAAATTGCATAAAGCAATGACATGGAGGTAAAGCCATATCTTCTATTTCACTAGGATTCCAAGCCGAAATAATTAATCTTCTTGAGGTTGGATTTTTTCTTATTTCGTTTATTAGCCATTCTAACTGATCCACACCATTAAAATTACGCCATTGTTTTCCATAAACAGGCCCTAAATTTCCATACTTCTTAGCAAAGGCATCATTAGCTTTAATTTTTTCAACAAACTCTTCAATGGTTTCTCCTTGATATTCTGCTGATTTTTGAAAGGCTGCATAGGGCCATTCATTCCAAATTCTTACATCATGATCTACAAGATATTTTATATTCGTATCGCCTGCAATAAACCATAGAAGTTCATGAATTATACTTTTCAAATGGACTCTTTTGGTAGTCAGTAGAGGAAATCCATCTTCTAAATTAAAACGCATTTGATATCCAAAATATGAAATCGTTCCTGTTCCTGTTCTATCCTCTTTTTTTATCCCCTCGTTAAGGACATTTTTTACTAAATCTAAATACTGCTTCATCTTAATCACCTTTATTCATTATACAAAAAATAAGCTTTTTTTTCAAGAAAATAAAGCCTACTGCTAGAAGAAATATTAAAATGTATATAAAATCCATAATAAATATAGTAATCTAATTAAATGAGTATGTAGGTACTAGCTTTAAAATATAGAGTATGTTATCAAAGGGGTGTAAGGGAAAATGCGTTCCCCTTTGTTTTTTGCCTTTAAAAAGAAAAAGGGTATGGGAAAAAGCTGTTATCCCATACCAATTAGTTTCTTTAAAAATAAAATCCTCTTTTATGGTACTATTGTAATGGTTTAAAACATAAATAAAGTGGATTCCATGAATGATTATGCACTAAAACTTTTCAAATTGACACACCTAAATATTAATATAGAAAAATCTTTTGAATCAATTATGAATGAAGATGAAATCTATCTCAATCTATCAACCTTTATTTGTCCTCAATGTATTTCAAAAGATATTAAAATCATTTCTTCTGTAACTTCTAAATTTAACTATACTATCTTCGTAGTTCATAAGACCACTATCGTTCATAGAAGAAAATTTCAATGTCTAGCTTGTAAGAAATTCTTTTTAAAAGTTAATCCAATTGTCTATTATAATCTTAATATCTCTTTTTAAACGGATTTTCGCATTCTGAAACTATTAAAAGACCCATCCATGACTTACTCTAAAGCCGCTGGACTTACCACTACTTCACCTTCTTATGTTCAATCTATTTTTGATAATAGATTATCCTTTGGATTAGGTAAATTGACTCCTGTGATGTGTATTATTGAGATATATGCTAAAGAGATTGTTAAAGCCCATTCTATTTGTTTCACTTATATTAAACTTTAATATATCCTCATTAATTGTCAAAGTTAATTGATATGATTGATAGAACAAACTAATTTCATTATTATTTTTATCTATCTTAGAATATGCATTCACTATTTCATTAAAGTGAATAAGTGAGAAATACACATAATCTCCATCAACATCCTTATAAGTCTCATTTAAATGAATTTCATCTAATAGGACATCTTTATATATACCATACAAAGGAAAAGGAATAGAAACGTCATTCTTGATGTATACACTCATTTCTCGAATTAAAACCTGCATATAATTTTCTTCATTTTTAAAGCTAATACTCCATAGTCCTTCATGATTGATTTGAAAAATATTAGTGCTAGATAATAAATCTTCCCAAATAAAATTTACTCCTTGTTTTTCTAGCAACTGCATAAATTCTTGTTGAGTTTTTTTTGTTCTAAGCTCTGCACCACCAACTTTACTTAATCCCGGATTCCATTCAATATCGTTCACTTTAATTATTATTTTTTCATCACTATAAATAGTCTCAAAAGAAAATTCATTTACTTTTTGGAAGCCATTACAAGAACTTAATAATATAAGTCCTAAAAGAAAAATCAATAGCATGATTCTTTTCATATTTCTATTCCTCTCTTAAAGAATTACTTGCAATTAAAGAAAAAGATACTTCCTAATGTATATGACGTTATAACAACTTCACCATAATTACTCCAACCAAGATGGCATTTATAGCCATAAGTGGAAGACCCCATACTTGGTACATATCCCATTTCGTATGCTACAATTGCATGATTTCCGGTCGATTTAGTGGTGTCATTTATTTCGTATTTAAAAGTACCAAAAAGTTCTACTGGCGTATCATTTTTAAGTGCATCACTTATAGTTGTAACAGTAAAGAATGGTGTCCATCTGCTTGTATAAGAAATGCTTATATTTCTTGATTTTGCATAATCCTTCATAACCGTTTTAATATGCATGGAAGTAGTTGAATCTTTAGGGTTTGAGTCATATAATAATTTTGAAATTGATTCAGAACCATTTTTCAGTCCTGTTTTGGTACTTGGATCTTGATAATACTTATTATCCATAATGCCATCGTTTTTATATTTATCTGCATACCCAATTAGCATACCTAAACCTATAAAGCCACAATATCCACCAGAAATATATCCACAATATGTGTAGCACTCATCTCTAAAAAATTCAGGATGATTAACTTTCCACTCAAAAACCAATGGTAAAGACGAGGTTGACACTAAAGTATAATTCTCAATTTTTTCAACTTCTTTATTAGCAATAGCAGATGTATGCAAGATTTTATTATCTTCATAAACTTCTCCTTCTAATATAGATAAATAATTAGTTCCTTCCTTTACAAAATAAGCTCCTGGTCCACCATATATAATATTTTTATTATATTCTGCATAAGGGGATTTTGCTTTTAATGAGTATTCTAATAAAGAATCTACTTCTTTGCTATATACAAAATATCCATTATTTGTTTCCCCAATTATGTATTCATTATCAACAAAATCTTTTGCTGTCTTTACTTCAATTTCTTCGACATTAAATCCTACACCGTTTAATTGATATAATAGATTTTTGTAATCATATAAGTTATTCCTCTCCTTTTCACTTGCTTTCACATTTATAAAAGAAAAAGCAATTAAACATGAAGTTAAAATTAAAAATACTATTTTTTTCATTTTCTTACCTCCTTGTATAAAATCATTTTTCAATTATATAATTTAATATTTAAGCACCTATTAATATTAAATTGATTTTCTAAAGATATTTCCGTTTGATTTTTCTACTTATAATTAAAAAATTTCTATAAATATTATTCTGAAGACAAGTCAATTCCATTATCCAAAAAAAGATTTATACTAAAATGGCTCTTTTGACTAAATGCATGAAATTTCATTTGAAAACCACAAAAAGCAAATCTATTTATATTAAAAATTGTTTAAAATTAAACTTATTGAGTTATAAAATTATTACAGATTTATTCTACTTATATTTTACACTATTTTTTCACAAAAAATCAACCAATTTTAAACAACAATTTTCGACAATTATATTGCATTTTATAAATGTTTTATTTAGTGTAAATATTTAAGAATTTTGATAAAACTATTTCAAATCTTAATTCTAAAAACTAAAAAAATAAAACAAATGAATTCCTTCTCCTCCTATAATGGTCATAGAATTCACAATGGAAATATTGAACGTCGAAATCTTATTATTAAACAATTATTCGCTAATGCTTATGGCTTTTATAATTTCTCTATAACCAGAAATCAAATTCTTTATGTTTTAAATCACGATTCCATTATTAGAGGTACTTCTGTTAAAATTTATAATTCATTATCTAGTAAATCCAGAGGAAAATATAAAAAATAATTAACTATTATTTCATTTTTCAACCATTTAAAAACGGCCTGATTTCTCAGGTCGTTTTCTATAGCATACTTGGCTGTTTATAGCTACATACTCTATTTCTTAAAGCTTGATTATAAACTACATACTTTAAAATTTATAGCACTATAAATAAAAAGAGATACACTTCCATGTATCCCCTTTTGAAAAAATCATTATAAAAAATTATTTGCCGCCCTTTAAATCGTTAACATTAATTTTACGATATTCTGCAGCTGTTGCTTTACTAGCTAAAACCGTGATAACAATACCTTCAACATCTTCTCCATTATCTAGTTTGGTTTGAAGATCCTCAAGCTTCTTACATCCCTTAACAGAGATAATCACTCCTGAATTTAAAATAATAATCTCAACACGATCATCACCTAAATCCTTACGAACTTGGTCTAAGGTAATTGCTTCTCCGTCTTTTGCAGCCTTATTAATTTTGTCAGCATATTTTGCTGATACATTAGAACATGCTACCAAAAGAAATAAGCCTAAGCAACCAATTCCAGCACCTAACCATTTTAAAAATCTTTTCATATTACAAGTATTTCTCCTTTCCTAGTATAAACTAGTATACTCCCATTTAAGAAGAAAGTAAACATACTCAAACAATTTTTTTACAAGAAATATCTAAATATATTTTTTCTAAGGCAAAATGCTCTCGTTCCTCATGGGTAAATATAGAAATAATGACATCATAAAGGTCAATTAAAACCCAAGCCGTGTTTAATCCCTCAATTCCTCTAAGCTTTGCTCCTATCTTATTTACCTCTTCTTCTATGTAATTGACCACTGCTGAGGCTTGACGCTCACTATCCACACTTGCAAGTATCATAGTGTCAAAAAAAGGAGAGCGCTCTTTCATATCGTATTCTAATATATCGGTTGCCTTCACCTTTCCTAAACAATCATAAATTATCTCTGTTAATTGCATGTTTGCACATCCTTTCATAATGCATTAAAACTTCTTCCTGTAAAGGATGAGGTTTACATCCACTTTTATTTAAAAACTCTATTGTTTTTTTTGTAGACTGATAAATTGCTTCAAAAAATTGATTTTCTAATACCATTTTACGACAATAAATACAATCTGGGTATTGTCGATTTTCTTCTGTATAATCGCTAATTAAAATAATTTCTTCCAAACGAGACATTCCTATTCTGCCAAATACATGGTTTCGAATGGCTTGATAAATATCCTCATCTTCACCAATATATTTTTTATAGTAAGAAGCTGACCCATAGGAATGATATAGGACTGGATATTTTCTACATTCTTCTATTTCTAATGGGGTTAAAAGTGTTTCAATATATTCTAAAGAATCATATTTGCAAAAATCATGCATATATGCTGCCGTTTTTGCTTTTACAGGATCAATAGTATGCTGCTCTGCCAAATAGGTAGCCATTTTAACTACTCCTAAAGTGTGTACATAGCGATCCATATGCCCTACAAATTTATTTTTAACTAAATTTTCGATTTCATCCAAGGATAGCATCCGTTATATAAACCTCCGAATTTTTTAGACTTCTAATTTGAATCCTAGCACTTCCATATATTTGTACAAAACCAAAGCCTGAAAACCAAATACACTTTTTCCCTTGTATATCTAATGTCTTATCATAATAGGAAAGCTGGTCTACCTCTTCAATAAGAGGGGGTACCAATAAATGACCTAATTGGTTTTGAAATAGCTCCTTTACTCTTTCTGTTTTACATCTATGAATATATAAGGAATTTGAGGTATATACAATTACAGAACACATTTCTTTGCAGGAAAAGCTTAAACAGGCTAATCCACCTAAGAAAATACTATTTCCTTTAGTCATTTGATACGTTTTAGGCTTGATTTCTGCATTGGGAACAATAGTCCTATAGGATTGTGGCAAAAGCTGATTGAGTATATCTGAGGGATTAATCAAGCCTGGAGTATCTATTAAGGCTTGATTATCCTCAAAATAAGGAATTCTAATTTGATTTAAGGTTGTCCCAGGTACTAGGGAGGTTGCTATACTATCCTTTGTCTGAACAGTCGTTCTTTTTAATAAAGCATTAATAATACTAGATTTTCCTACATTAGCACAGCCTACAAAATAAACATCTCTACCTCTTCTAGACAAATCAATGGTAGAAATTAGCTCATCGATATAATTTTGTTGCTTAGCGGAGGCAATTCCTATCACAAGAGGATTAAAATTCTTACGCTCACATTCTTTACTTATCCATTCTACTACCTTAGAAAAATTAGAGCTTTTTGGTAGTAAATCCATTTTGTTTGCTAATAAAATGACATCCTTTCCTCTTAAACGATCAATCATTAATGGATGAAAGGTACTTTTAAAGCTAAAAACATCAACAATAAAAACAAATAAAGCTTTTTTAGAAACAACAGAATCTATAACTGCCTCATACTCCTTGTTGGTAGCCACGATTTTTGGTAATTCATTATAATGCATGATACGAAAACAACGACGGCATATCTTCATATCCTCTGTAAGCTTAGGAACAAAGCCTGCCTCATTTTCCTTTTTATTTTGAAGAATGGCTCCACAGCCTACACATTTACTTTGCATCCTTTTCCCTCACATATTGATCTAATTTTTGTTGATACATACGTGGATGATATCTTTCTATTTTATCCAAAAAGAAATTCTCTAATTTTCGATTGATTTTCGTGGGCAGTATTTCTGTTTTCTTATCAATTGCTTTAATTAATATCATGTGTAATTTTAATCGTTTAGCAGCAAAAACATCGGTCATCAATTGATCTCCTAAAACAACTATCTCCTCTGATTTATAGCTTCTAGAAGTTTTTTTTATAGCCTTTCTCATACCAAAAAGCATAGGCTTTTTAGCAAATTTAACAAAGGGAAGCTTTAAGAGATTGGCAAAATGCTCTACTCTTTCCTTCCTTGAATTTGAAACAATAATGATCTCAAAGCCCATTGCTTCCATTCGTTCCTTCCAAATAAATAAAGCAGCTGTAGGCTCATCCTCCCTATAGGAAATAAGCGTATTGTCTAAATCTGTAAGAATAAGTCTAATTCCTTGTGCATAAAGTTTATTGTATGGAATATCTTCTATAGAGTTGTAGTATTCATCTGGTATTAATTTTTTTAGCATACTTTTACCTCAGTTTCTTAATTATTAAATATTGTTCCATCAGTACTTTAAAAAGGAGTTTTAAAATGTTGTTTTTCTTGCTTCCACTTTTTGGGGCAATCAAAAGTGAATCGTACCCTCAAAAATTATCTGATGAGGAGGAACGAATGTATCTTTTGCGATATGCAAATCAAAAGGATGAAATCGCAAGAGCCAAGCTAATTGAGCATAATCTTAGGCTTGTTGCTCATATCGCTAAAAAATATGAAAACACGAATGAAGATAAGGACGATATATTATCCATCGGCATCTTAGGCCTAATGAAAGCTGTAGATTCCTATCAGGTTACAGCAAATAATAAGCTTGCCACCTATGCAGCACGCTGCATAGAAAACGAAATTTTAATGCATCTTAGAGCTAACAAAAATAAACGAAATTTAGTATATCTTCAATCTCCTGTTGCTATGGATAAGGATGGCAACGAGGTAGAGCTTTTAGATCTTATGGAGGATAAATCTATTGATATTATGGCCTCCTATGAAAAAAAGGCTATGCACAAAGATTTAGATGATGCATTAAAAACATTAAATAGTCGAGAATATGAAATCATTGCTAGGCGATATGGCATCAATCGAGATAGTCAAACTCAAAAAGAAATCGCAAAAGACATGAACATATCTAGAAGCTATGTATCAAGAATAGAAAAGCGAGCCCTACTAAAGCTTTATTTTCTACTCAAAAAATAGGACACCTAAAAGTGTCCTAATTTTATTTAATATCCATCAGTTTTACTTTTAATTCTTTACCATTTTCTGTAGAAATATGAAATACATCTCCAACCTTATGTCTTAATACTGCCTTGCCAAGTGGAGAATCATTAGATATTTTTCCTGCGAACGGATCAGCCTCTATTGTACCAACAATTTGAAATGTAGATACACGATTTAAATCCATATATTTTACAGTAACTGTGTTGACATCCATGATTTTGGCATGCTTTAGAATATTTTCAATTTCTAAAATACGTGCCTCAATATTGGCTTGTTGTTCTCTTGCTGAAGAATAATCCGCATTTTCAGAAAGGTCACCCTGCTCACGAGCTTCCTTAATTGCCTCACGAATTTGAATTCTATCTACTGTCTTTAATTTTTCTAATTCTTCCTGCAGTGCATCAGCTCCTGCTCTGGATAATTCAAAAACTTCATCTTTAGTCATAAACTTTTACCTCCAGTATTCACGCCTTTTAATTATACCTAACAAATCATAAAAAATCAAGATAAATTTGGTTAGCAACGGGATAAATCATACACAAAACTATGGGATTGTGATTTCAATAAATGTAAACACAAGCTTATTTTAGTTTTTAATATAAAATTCCTCTGCCCTAAGACAATTCTCCTTTAATGTGTTCAATGCTTTAGAGCATGGGAATCCATCTACTAAGGCATGAGATACAGTCAGATTAAAAGGCATAATATAACGTTTATTTTTTTCCTCAAATCTTCCAAAGCAAATTCTAGGAACTGAGCAGGATTCCTTATTTCCATTAGGAATTGAATGAGTCATTCCTGCATATGTAAGCCAAGGAAGGCAGGTTATATAATATACATTGTAGCTTTCCTCATCATTATATCCAGGCTGTATGGAGCATTCATTCTTTGCACGCTCCACCTCCTTTTGGCACGCTTGATAAAAATGAGGATAGGAATCATACATTAAATTCTTACAATTATCAAATACTTCTAATTTTGTCATCACCGTATAGGTAGGGTGTATAACATCATAAAGTCTAACCTCATTACCAACAATTCTTAATCTCATCTCTTCTATAGAATTTAATGAGCACATCATTAGATATAAAAAATTTATAAAAAATGAAGTATGGGATGCCTTAGAATACTGAACTATACATGTTACATCTAGCTCTATATCTATTCCATAGCAAGGATTAGAAAAGCTATTGAACCATTCATATTGCGTTTTTCTATTCCACTTTTCTGTATCTATTATTTTGTACATTGTATCCTCCTAATATTGTTCATGATAGGTTATTTTTCTAAGCTCTTTTTGGATTCTTTTATAATTAGGGTACCGCTGCTCTAGATATTCATAATATTCCTTTTGATGATGGGGATATTTAAAATGAGCACATTCATGGTATATAACGGAGAGTATATACTTTAGTTCATATTTTGCTAGCCGAGTAGATAAAATTATTTTTTTCTTCTTAGGAAAGCACTCTCCATAATAGCCCTTTACTCTTTTAAAAATAAATTCTATATCCTTAGGCATTTCAAATAAAGAAATTATTTCTTCTGCATATTCTTCGACAACTTTTATAAGTGCTCTTTTATATAACTCTTGTATGAGCTTTTCAGCATCTAAAAGAGATTTTATGGTCAAGACTATCTCTGTGTCTTTCACCTCAATCATATTACTTTTGTCATAGAGAAAGGTAAGAGCATAAAGTTTTCCTAAAAAATGAATTTGATTGTCTATTTTTTCAGTTTCCTTCATATGCTTCATTATGAAGTTGAAATTCTTAGCTATCAATTCTTCAACTTTAGATAAGGATAGCTTTACTGGAGTTGTAATGTATACTACTCCAGCCTTCACTCTAAGGTATATTCTTCGATTTGAACGCTTATAAATTAGTTCAACGGGAATATCCTTTTGATTTATCGTTATTTGTATCAATTTATCACCACCAGAAAGGAGTACAGGATATGCAAGCAGCAAATACAACAATATCTGAGGTATTCATGGAATCCCTAAGAAATGCGTATGGGTCTAGACATAATTTTGAGAAGGAACTTGTATACAGAGCATATCAATATGGAAATAAAGGAAGACTTTATTTTGGAATTAATAAGCTTTTAAACTTTACCATGTATCCAGCATGTCTAAAAGAGGAAAATCATGCTTCCATTCCATTATTAGAATGTAATTTAGATGTCTGCGATATTGCAAACTTTATTGAAGATATTGATTATACTAAATTATCTAAAGCATATTTACAGGTAAGAAGCTTAATTCAATCTTAATAGATCGTTCTTTTCTAACGGAAAATCAGTATAAAAGATAATGATTTGTCTAGCATGTCTTGCCGCATCAAGACTTTCATTTTTTTCATTATAAATTTCCGTTATATTTATAATTTCATTATGATTAGGACCAAAAACCTCTAAGCTACTATAAGGAACAAAATGATTTCTTTGTTCAACGGTAGCTTTTTTTGTTTTAAAATCATAGTTTAAAACAATTCCAACAAAATCTTTACTTGGTATGGTTTGATCTAAATCATAAAGCTGCTCCTGAATGGTAGGCATTCCCAAAAGAAAGCCTGTCGAGGTAGGTCTATTTTCAGCACGAGCTATTTTTTCTTCATAATAGGAAAAATCCTTTAAAGAATTTTGTTCTAAATCATCTAAAAGCATACGATAGGTTTTAACTATTGTTGCAATATAATGTAGGCTCTTCATCCTACCTTCAATTTTAAACGAATCTATACCTAAGGAAACCAATTTAGGAATAACTCGAATAGCACATAAATCCTTACTACTCATCGCAAAATAATCTTTCTCTGGATTCAATTTGTTATTTTTATAATATAAATCATAATTCCATCTACAGCTATGCGCACAGCCTCCTCGATTAGCATCACGATTTGTCATTATATTAGAAAGCATACAGCGTCCAGAATAGGAGGTACACATTCCTCCATGTATAAATACCTCTAATGCTATAGTTTTTTTATCACATAAAATTTCGAGCTCTCGCAAGGTCAACTCTCTACCTAGAACTACACGATGTACGCCCAATTCCTTATAAAATGCAATAGCCTCTTGATTTGTAACCGATGCCTGCGTAGATACATGAGCCTCCATTTTTGTATGCTTGATGACAAGCTTAAGTATGGAAGGTGAGGAGGCAATGATTGCATCAACCCCTGCTTCTTCTAGAGTCTTTAAATACTCAATGATTCCCTCAATATCTATCTCATGCATAACTATATTACAGGTGACATGTACTTTTGCATTATGCTGATGAGCAAAGCGACACCCTTCTTCTATATCCTTAAGAGTAAAATTAGAGGCACGTGAACGTAAGGAAAACTTTACCCCTCCTATAAATACTGCATTCGCACCATATAATATAGCAATTTTCAATTTTTCTAAATCTCCTGCAGGAGCTAACAATTCTATCATTAAAACTCCTCCTTTAAATAGACTGTATCCTGATAAGTAAAGCCATCCTCAATAGGTAAATTTAACTGCTTTAGCCTTTGAATAGGAAGCATGATAGTTGGATTATTTCTTTTTTCATTAAAGCAATTTAAAACCTCTAAAAAAGTATCAGAGGAAAGGAATTCACCACCTATGAAGGCATATTCTAAGCATAAATCACCCAAATGCTCTAATAAAGATAAAATGTACCCTCGATAAATTTTTGTTCCATAGGAATCCTCAATAATGGGATAATGCTCAGAGCGTAAGGCCTCCTTAATCGTTAAATGCTCCTTAGGAAGAGCTATCCTTGCTTGTTCTCCATAAAGCTTTAGTAATGCTCTCCTAGATGTATGCATCAAGCGAAAGCCAAAGACTTGTAAAAATGCCTTAATTTTTCCCTGTTCTATAATGCTTTTTGTATCTGATAAAGTAATCTCATTACTAATCCCAATCGCATGGAACCCATATTCCATAAAGCTTTGAGCATCCAAATGATTTGTAATCATAGTAACTGGATCATAAATCGTTCGATTCAATAGCCCCAATTCCTTTGCTATATGAGCTAATCCTAAATCTGTTATATAATATAAGCAGGATGTATTCTTTGTTTTTATAATTTTATTCTTATATTCTTCTATTTCCTCAGGAAAAACCATCTCATTGAGCTTATAAATTGGTATGAGCCCATAAGCTGTAGCCGTGATAATCTCCTCAACAATATTTTCTTTATCTTCTAGAAGAATGCCATCAACAAAATTTTTCACAGCAGATATCTGAAGATTAGGGGGTAAACTACATACTAGCTTCATAATTCTTTACTCCTAATATTTTTAAATATTTCCATAATTGTCTTCTGTTTTTAAAGATATGGCTACATTTGGCCATAGAAGCAATTTCTATATATGCATGCTTCCTTTTTTGAGTTCTACCCTTATATAATATCCAGAAAAGGAATTCCTTATCTAGCTTCTCCTCACAGCCCTTTGCCATATCTGGACGTGTTGCAGCACCATGATAGGTACGATAACGATGAATTACATTTTTTAAACAGGTAAAGCGATTGTAGGATAAGAAAATGATTTGATCAGCCTCTTGAAATCTTTGAGGACAAATTCTTCTATAGTTCCCCTCAATAATCCATTCTGCATTTGAATTTAAAAAATTTAAAACAGCTTGGTTCATATCCTCATCACTACATTCCTGCCAATTTTCTTTAAAATGAACAGAATCTAAATGTAATACAGGAAGCTGATAAAAGTTTGCAAGCTTTCTTGCTAAGGTAGATTTTCCTGTTCCACTATAGCCTATTATAGCAATTTTCATAAATTCCTCCTAAAATGGGTAAAACCCATGAATTTCTCATGGATTTTTTAAGCTAATATCTAAAATTTCCTTTGCCCTTACCTTTGCCTTTGTATACTTTAGGAGAAGCCATACCAGAATAATTCCCATTTTTCATCTGGGACTGCATTCTCATTGCATCTGCCTCAGTCATATTACTCATTTGCTTCATAGTTTTTTTCATTTGCTCTAAGGATGTTCTAAGCTGATTTACCTCTTGAATCGTTCGACCAGAACCCTTAGCAATTCTTTCTCTACGCTTATAGTCTTTATCAATTAATTCTGGATGACTTCTTTCCTTTTCTGTCATGGAATAAATAATACATTCTACCTTTTCAAAAGCATTATCATCCACATTAGCCATAGCCTGCTTCATATTTTTAAAGCCAGGTAAAAATCCTAATATTTTTGAAATAGAACCCATTCGTTTAATCATTTTAAATTGCTTAAGCATATCGTTATAATTAAATCGATTGCTCATCATTTTTTCAGCCATGGACTTCATTTCATCTTCATCAATATTCTCTGTAACTGTATCTATTAATGATAAAACATCCCCCATTCCTAAAATACGATCAGCTAAACGATCTGGATAAAAAATTTCCATAGCATCTAATTTTTCACCCGTCGACATAATCTTAATAGGAATTCCTGTCATTTCTTTTATAGAAAGGGCAGCACCACCACGTGTATCTCCATCTAATTTTGTCAAGATACAACCTGTTATCTTTAATTTTTCATGGAAGGCTAAAGCAACATTTACGGCATTTTGTCCTGCCATAGCATCTACCGTCAACAAGATCTCATGTGGATTAGCTAGCTTCTCAATATCCTTAAGCTCATCCATCAATTCTTCATTTATTTCTAATCGACCTGCTGTATCAATAAATACTAAATTATACCCTTCTTCTTTCGCCTTTTTTAAACCCTCAGTAACAATTTTTTGTGCAGATACCTTAGTTCCCATTTCAAATACAGGAACATCAATTTGCTTTCCAAGGGTTACCAACTGATCAACTGCCGCAGGACGATAAATATCTGCCGCAATGAGCATAGGCTTTTTCTTCAGCTTCTTTCTATAAAATAACGCCATTTTACCAACAGCAGTTGTTTTACCTGCTCCTTGAAGACCAACAGCCATCACAATAGTCATACCACTAGAGGCAAAGCTTAATTCAACTGCCTCATCTCCTAAGGTCTTCTTTAATTCCTCACGAACAATTTTAACAACCTGTTGTCCAGGATTTAGCCCTTTAAGAATTTGCTCGCCTAAGGCCTGTTCCTTAATGTTAGCTAAAAATTTTTTAACCACACGATAATTAACATCTGCCTCTAATAAAGAAAGTCTAACCTCTCTAAGCATTTCATCAATATCAGATTCATTTAATTTTCCTTTACCAGTAATTCTTCGTAAGCCCATCTGTAATCTTGAACTTAAATTATCAAAAGCCATAAAATTACTCCTTTAATATATTTATAATTTCTTCTTTAGCTTTTTTAGGCATATTCACCATTTCAATACGGCTTGCCTTATCTACTATTTTTAGTTTTTCCTCATAATCTAATAATATCATAAGAATTCTTTTTAATTGATCAAAAACAGCATTTCTCGAAACCTCATGATTAGTAGAAATCTCTGAAATTGATAAATCATCAAAATAATATGCCTCAAAATAATTTTTTTGTTTATCTGTTAGTAAGCAGCCATATGTGTCATAGAGCCGTATGATTTCTTCTCTTTTCTCTAGCGTCATATGCTATTCCTCAAAAAAATCAGCGAATAGTCCATAAAGATACTGCTCAATATCAAATACCTCTAAATCTTCCAAACTTTCTCCAAGACCTATGTATTTGATAGGAATTCCCATTTCATGACGAATAGCCAACACAATGCCACCCTTAGAAGTTCCATCGAGTTTAGTTAAAATAATTCCTGTAACCGCAGTTGCCTCCTTAAAGGCCTTCGCCTGAGACATACCATTTTGTCCTGTTGTTGCATCTATTACAAGTAATGTTTCATCAGGAGCTCCTGGACAAACATTTTCAATAACACGCTTCATCTTAGAAAGCTCATTCATTAAATTTACTTTATTCTGTAGTCGACCTGCTGTATCACAAAGCAATAAATCATAGCCTTCCTGTTTCGCCTTCTTGCAAGCTTCAAATATTACACTTGAAGGATCAGAACCTGCTTCCTTTGTAACTATATCTACACCTACTCGCTTTGCCCAAACAGAAAGCTGTTCAATAGCTCCAGCTCTAAAGGTATCCCCAGCAGCAAGTAAAACCTTTTTACCAAGTTTTTTATAAGCATAGGCAATTTTAGCAATAGAGGTTGTTTTCCCAACACCATTAACACCAACAAATAATACTACTGATAATTCATTTTTCTTTAATTTTAAATTGGCATTAACTATCTCTCCATTTAAATAAATTTCAAACATCTTATCAATAATCATTTCCTGTAAAAGAAGTGGATCCTCGATTTTTTTATGATATACCTCATCTCTTAATTCGTCAATGAAGTCAACCACAGTATCTACGCCAATATCTGCCATGATAAAAACTTCTTCTAGTTCATCAAATAATTCATCATCTATTTTAGAGCTTTTAGAAAGAATCTGATGTAAACCAGCTAAAGCACCTTCTCTAGTTTTGTGAAGACCTAATTTATATTTTTTACTTTTTTCTTTGTCCTTCTTTTTAAATAAATCAAAAAATCCCATAGAAAATCACATCCTATATCTTTAGAAATTATATCATAGTATCCCCCTAATTTTCAAGAATCAAACCATAATAAAAGAAAAGATGTTTATAAAATACATATTCATTATAAACATCTTAACACTTATTTCATTTTTAAATTACTTTCTTTTAAATAATAGCTTAGCATTATATATAGGATCTCTATAGGTAGCATTTATATAGATGCCAGTTTCATCCTCTGTTACTGCCTCAGACCCTTGTTCATTATGCTTAAATAAAATGGTTCCTTCCTTTTCTAATCCATCATTTAAAAATGGGACATAAGCTTCTAAGGTATCTGGATTGTATAGTACTGTGTATACCCATGTTCCTATATCTGTGAAAACCGAATCTTCAATCACTGCCGTATAATGATTATATACATATAGAGGAATAGAGTGTCTATACCAAAAATTTATATAAACTGTATTGAAGGTTGTACTAAGCACAATATTATGTTCTTCCGTTTCTCCTGTGATACTACTTAATCTTGAGCAGTTATAAAAGTAAGACTTTCTAATTCCTCCTAAGCCATAACAAGTTTCTGGAGCTGGATACCCACGATTTAAAAAGAAATGAAAGTTCTCAATCTTTTCTAGCATTGGTAAATTATATAAGGAACAATCCATAGTTGGTGATATCTTATTGATGTATTCTAAGTTCTCACAATTAGAAACTCCCATAGACATAACACAGCCAAGTCCTGTGATTTCTTTCAAATTATTACAATGGCTTATCGCATAAGGATGAATTAATCTGAAAGTATTGGATTCTAGTGTAAGTGTAAGCATAGGGGCATTTTCAAAAGCTCTATATCCTATTTGAGAAACTCTTTTTCCATGTATTCTTTCTGGAATTACTACATCCTTCGGCAAATCTTCTGTATATCCCTTGACAATGAAGGAGCCTTTTTCATACAACTCAATTTCAAAAAAATCTCTATCTAAGAAATAGGTTGGAACATAAAAAGCATAAGGACGCGTTGGAGAAGCGTTTGTAGAATGATATTGTGAAAAATCCCATTCTAAATCCATTATATTGGGATCATCTTTTAATGTTGGTTGATTTTTATAGTCAGACATATCTAAGTAATAAGTACTATAAAAGGCTTTATAATCTTCTTCCTCTGTAAATACATATTCTAAAGCTTCTTTCCCACTCAAGGAGCTTATATCCTTGAACATATCTAGATACTCATAGATTACGCCATTATAAATAACTATATCCCCTGTCTTAAATTCCTTTGGTGTATTAATATCCTCTTTTTCTTTCTTACAGGATACCATCGTTAATACACTTAGAATAGCTAAAAATAACAATATTATTTTTTTCATTATATATTACCACCTTTACTCTATTTTCTTTTAAATAATAGCTTAGCATTATATATAGGATCTCTATAGGTAGCATTTATGTAGATGCCTGTTTCATCTTCTGTTATTGCCTCTGGTCCTTGTTTATGATGTCTAAATAATATCGTTCCTTCCTTTTCTAATCCATCATTTAAAAATGGAACATAAGCTTCTAAGGTATCTGGATTGTATAGTACTGTATATACCCATTCTCCTGCTTCTGTGAAAACTCGATCATCAATTATTGCTGTATAATGATTATATACATATAAAGGAATAGAGGAATCCGTTAAACCCAAATTTATAAATACAGTATTGAAAGTTGTACTAAGCGTAATTGAATGCTCTCTTGTTTCTCCTGTGATACTACTTAATCTTGGGCAGTTATAAAAGTAAGACTTTCTAATTCCCCCTAATCCATAGCAAGATGGTGGTACTATAGTAGAGATGTCACTATAAAAGACCGTATAGTTTTCAATCTTTTGTAACATAGGTAAATTATATAAGGAACAATCCATAGTTGGAGATATCTCATTGATGTATTCTAAATTTTCACAGTTAGAAATTCCCATAGACATGACATAACCAAGTCCTGTGATTTCTTTCAAATTATTACAATGGCTTATCGCATAAGGATGAATCAATTTAAAAGTATTGGATTCTAGTGTAAGAGTAATCATAGGAGCATTTTCAAAAGCTCTATATCCTATTTGAGAAACTCTTTTTCCATGTATTCTTTCTGGAATAACTACATCCTTTGGCAAATTCTCTGTATATCCCTTCACAATGAACGAGCCTCCTTCTTCTCTCTCATGTTTAAAGAAACTTTCGTCATAGAAATAGGTTGGAATATAGAATGCATAAGGAAGCGTAGGCGAATATCTTGGGGAATGATATCTTGTAAACTCCCATTCAAAATCAGTAATATTAGGATCATACTTTAATTTTGGTTGATTCTTATAATCTGACATATCTAAGTAATAAGTACTATAAAAAGCCTTATAATCCTCTTCCTCTTTGAAGAAATATTTAATAGCCTCTTCTCCTTTTAAATTCCTTATATCGTTTAACATATCTAGATACTCATAGATTACGCCATTATAAGTAACTATGTCACCTGTTTTAAATTCCTTTGGTGTATTAATATCCTCTTTTTCTTTCTTACAGGATACCATCGTTAATACACTTAGAATAGCTAAAAATAACAATATTATTTTTTTCATTTCTTTCTCTCCCATTTTTCTAATCTATTATGAAACTAATATAATTTACATATACTTTATATCGTTGTGGATTTGGTCTAAATAGTTGTACAATAACTTTTCGATTTGGACCCGAGGAGGAGAGATAGCAATGTGCATTTAAGTCTGGTTCATCCTCATTCCAATCTGCGTTTGGATCAAACGATTCTCCTAATATTCTTAAGTTCTCATCATAGATTCTTATCGTTGTATCATCATATTCTAAATTTGTATAAATAGAATACATTCCTCCCGTTGTTAGATTCAAGAATACATATTGACTGGTTGTATTATTTATTCCATAGGTATCATATGTACTTAGTCCTGTTACATTGTTATAACTCTCTGTCAAATGATTAAATTTTAAATGAATTGTTCCAAAGGTTTCATAACTATACCTCATAAAGATAAAATATTTTTTCCCTTCTTCTAACCTTAATAGCAAAGCATCATTATAGGTGTATGAGGATATATTACTTTGTATCAATCTTCCTATTTCATCGTATACATCTGCAATTACAGCTCGAGATGATTCTAATTTTATTTCTGTTAAGCCTGTATAATTTGGTGTAATTACCATGGTTGAGGTTGGCTTGGTGGTTGATAGACTTGTGGTAAGTTGGGTTCGATTGTTAACAATATTATATTTTGCACTAGCAAGGTCATATGTTGTATCAATAAACAAATTCATATTTTCATAACTTTGGCTACTACTAATATTACTTACTTTGAAATTATAATTGTCATAAAAATTAAAGATACTAGACAAATGTAAATCATAAAAATAATCTTTTAAAGGATACCAATCTTTTTCTGAAAATAACTGAATTCTGTATTGATGTGTATATGTATTTAATAAACTACTTTTAAAGGTTTCTTCCAAACTATGATGTGTAGTAGAAAAAGAAATTGGTCGTTCTCCTGCTGCAGCACTAAAATTAGAAACAAATTTTTGATTATTTATTAAGTGATTATACGCATCCTGTTCTTTTTCCAATAATTCCATTTGCATTCCCTCATATTTTTTTCCAACAATTGATGAAAAAGAAGCAACTACTTTTTCAAGCATTTTAATAGGTATGCTAAATTCAGGAGCTATAACACTGAGCCCTTCTCCCACTAATATTGCACTCAAATTGAAAAATGTTTCTATTCTCATGCTTTGCATTTTTATATCTTTCAAAAATTGAGATAAATGAGTGGTAGTAAGTAGCTCATAAGAAAAATTGTATAAACATAAATGATTTGGATTTATAGAATTCCTATCATCTATTAAATACCCTAAAGACTTTGGTTCTATGAATATAGTATTTGTTGTTTCTTTCCTAGCAACTACCGTTCTCTCCTCAGATGGATCAAACTTCCTATTCCAATAATCACTTCTAAAGTTCTTCTTCTCATATCCATAATAACTCATATTGATTATTGGCTTAATGTCTATTATAATTTCTTGAGACAAATAAACATAACCTTGTTTTGAAGGCGAATTTTCTGCTTCATGCAAATAAGGTAAAGCCACATCTATATCAAATACTCCTACATTCGCTAACATACAATCATTATCATAATCATGGGATTTTGCAGGCTTTGTAGTTACTGCAACTGCATATTCCTTTCCTACATATCCATAGCTTCCTTCTTTGAAAAACCATTCCTCTGGTACTATGTTTATGATATTATCTGTGTATGTTCTTATATAGGGACTACTACTTTCATAGTTTGGATAATATCCTTTGATATACTCATCTGTTTTTGTCATACTTTCTATGGATTTACCATGTCGCTCTAAGGCATAGCTTTCTATTTCTTCTTCTCTTATTGGATTATCTAACACATAAGTATGATAGGCTTCAAATCTTCCTTGTTTCCTTTTCAGCTTATTTCCTAATTCTGTTGTGTCTATGACTTCTTCTGCATCCTTAATAAGATATTCATACTCTTCTTTACTTATTTTCTGTAAACAAGTCTTTATTCCTTCTTCTACTACTACATACCCTTCTAATGTGTATTGTTCTCCTATATAGCTTTTATATAGTATAATTCCATAAGCCTCATCATAGCTATACAGGTGATGAGCTAGTATTTCTTCTTCCTCTGTTTTTAGTTCATAGCACTTCATACTTTTTCTGGAATAGATTACTTCTTCATTCTTAAACTCTATTCTATCTTTTTCTATATCTATACTCACTTTTATTTCTGTGCTGGCTTTTATCGTTAGGCTAAAAATAAAAAAGCCTATAATTCCTACCAACAACACTGTCATTATTTTTAGCTTCCTCATTTTATGTTTCTCCCCCTTTAAGCTTTTTTGAATTATAGTTTTCTTTTCTTTCTATTTACTTTTTATTTCTCTTTCTTCTTTCTTTTATTATATCTCTTTTTCTTTTTTTTGACAATCCTTTTTTACTTTAAAGTATAAAGACCTTCCTTATGATTTTAAATCACTGGGAAGGTCTTATATTTTTATTTTTCTAGTTTTAAATATTCTTCTTCACTTAATATATTTTTACATTTAGGAAAATTAGAACAACCATAAAATATATTGCCTTTATTTTTTCCTTTAGAAGCTGTACGAAGTACCATATGACCTTTCTTACATACTGGACATAGTACTTCATTTGTAATTTCCTTCTCACAATGCTTAGAACAATAAATTTCTCCATCCTTATTCTTTAGCATCATAGAATTACAGTTTGGACATAGCTCTCCTGTAGGTAAATCACTAAATGTAGTTTTACAGGATGGGTAATTACTACAAGCATAAAATAGGGAACCCTTATTTTTTCCTGTCTTTGCAATGCGTTCTACCATATGACCTGTTCCACATGTAGGACATAGGATCCCAGTATCTACTGGTTCAGCTTCTGTAGTTTCTTCCTTTTGTACATAGTGACAATTAGGATAATTACTGCATGAAACAAATTCTCCAAATTTAGATTTACGTATCACTAGAACATTGCCACATTCTGGACAAATTTGATCAGTAGGGATAGGATAAATTGCTTCCATCTGATCCATTGCTGTATCAAATAAAGGGACAAATGCTTCATAAAAGTTTTTAAGCTCATAAAGCTTATCCTTATCTCCCTTAGCAATTTCATCTAAATTTGTTTCCATATTTGCTGTATATGAAACATTAATAATCTCATTAAAGAATTGATCAAGCTTATGACTTGTTAAAGTGCCTTGTTCAGTAGGAACAAGACTTTTCTTATCCATGCTGATATATTCTCTTTCCTTTAGGGTTTGAATTGTTTGGGCATAGGTAGAAGGTCTTCCTATACCTAAGGATTCCATTTCCTTAATGATACTTGCTTCTGTATATCTAGCCTTAGGAGATGTCATTTTATCTAGAATTAGAATCTCATTCGCGTTATATCCTTCACCCAAATTAAAATTAGGTAATAGTGTATTTTCATCAGCCTCTGTTTTTCCATATACCTTTAAATAGCCATCAAATTCCATACTTTGTCCAGTAATAGCCCATAGAGAGTCTGTATTTGTAAATTCCACACGCACAGAATTAAAGCGAGCAGGGGCCATTAAGGAAGCGATTGCTCGATTATAAATAAGCTGATATAGCTTAAATTCATCCTCTGTAACATAAGGTTTAATTACAAGTGGTGTACGATCTATGGCAGTAGGACGAATAGCCTCATGAGCATCTTGCATATTTTTGGTATTTTTTATCTTTACTGCACCTAAATATTTATCTCCATAGCTTCTACGAATATACGTATGCGCTCCATCCACAAACAAATCGGATAGTCTAGTGGAGTCTGTACGCATATAGGTAATTAAACCAACAGTCTCATCCTCAATAGTCTTACCCTCATATAAGCTTTGAGCAATTCTCATCGTTTTATTAGGAGAAAAACCTAGCTTACTAGAGGCATCCTGTTGTAGGGTTGAAGTTGTAAAGGCTGGTGCACTATTTCTATGAATTAGCTTATTCACTATATTATTCACAGTAAAGCTCATAAGTTTAGGAAGCAATGCTTCAAGCTCTTTACGTTCTGTTATATGATTTTTAGAATCTACAGGCTTTCCGTTTAATTCAATTAGTTTTAATTTAAAGGTATTAAATATAGCCTCCATTTCAAAATAGGCTGTTGGAACAAAGGTATTAATTTCTTCTTCTAAATCTACAATTAGTTTTAACACTACACTTTGAACTCGACCAGCACTTTTAGAGCCTATCTTTCTTTGTAAAAGTTTTGAAAGCTTAAATCCTAAGATACGGTCTATCATTCTTCTACATTCCTGTGAATCCACCATTTTTAAATTAATCTGATGGGGACTTTCTAAAGCAGCGCGTACGGCAGGTTTCGTGATTTCATGAAATTCTATACGATTGAAATCCTCTAAATCAAGCTCTAAAGCATTGGCTAAATGAAAAGCAATCGCTTCCCCTTCGCGGTCAGGGTCAGTCGCTAAATATACTTTTTTTCCCTTACAAGTAGTTTTTAAATAGTTTACTAGGTCTTGTTTTTCCTTCATTACCTTATAATTCGGCTTAAAATCATGCTCAATATCAATACCTAATCCATCTTTTCCACTTGTGGCAATGTCACAAATATGCCCCTTAGAAGACAAAACCAAAAAACCCTTACCTAAATAAGAAGCAATAGTTTTAGATTTACTTGGTGATTCTACAATAATGACATTTTGCAAAGAAATCACATCCTTATCTTTTTAAAGTTTATTGCAAAATAGCTAGATTGTCAATAGCTTTTTTACTTTTCACAGCTTTAGCACTGCTTATGGAATGAAAAAAAGAAAGCCTCAATTTATAAAAAATTGAGGAATTTATTTGATGTCATCAAAGGAAATTGACATCTGTTTAGAATAAAATTTTGATACTGGAGCAAAGCTTTTTCTATGAATTTTACAAGGACCATATTTTTCTAAGGCTTGCATATGTGCCTTAGTTCCATAGCCCTTATGCTTTTTAAATCCATAATTGGGATACTTAATATCCATTTTTTCCATATATTCATCACGTGTAACTTTAGCTAGGATACTAGCTGCAGCAACACTAGCACATCGTGCATCGCCATGAATAATAGAATTGTGCGGGATTTCAAGTTCTCCTAAGGGCATGGCATCAATCAATGCATAGTCTGGCTTATGCTTTAAACCAGCGATAGCCATAAGCATTCCTTTTTTAGTTGCTTGATATATATTTAAGGAATCTACATCCTCCTCTGTGACAAAAACTATTTTATAAGCTAATGCATTTTTAACAATTACTTTATAAAGCTCTTTTCGCTTTTTTGCTGATAATTGCTTGGAATCATTTATTCCCTCTATTCTTAAAAATGGAGGTAAAATGCAAGCTGCAACAACCAAAGGTCCTGCAAGCGGACCTCTTCCTGCTTCATCCACACCACAAATCAAATGGAAGCCCTCATCATATAGCTTTTCTTCAAATTCATAGAGATTTATCTGGTCGTTCATAGCTCATCGCTCCTATCTTCATCCCTCTAAGTTCATTTAAAAACATTCGATTGGTTCTTTCTAAATCAACGGCTCCACCCTTAGATAAAAAACCTCTATTTTTTCCAATTTGTTGCTGAATTTGTTCTAAATCTTCTACAATATCAACTCTATATCTATCTTTTAAAGCCTTTGGATATAAGTCAACGATATATGCAATGCTTGCCAAAACTAAAGCATTAATATCTAATATATCATCCTTGATTGCTCCACACATTGCAAGTCGAATTGCAACGCTTTGATCCTCAAACTTTGGCCAAAGAATTCCAGGTGTATCTAATAGATACAAATCGTTAGTAATCTTAATCCAGGTTTGATTCTTAGTCACACCTGGTCTATCCCCAACCACAGTTGCCTTTCGTTTCGCAAGGGCATTGATTAAAGTAGATTTTCCAACATTTGGAATTCCCAAAATTATGGCTTTAATCGTCTTTGAGGTGATTTGTCTTTCTTTTCGTTTTGCAAAAACATCCTTTAAGGCTAAGGTGGCATAGCTATAAATATCCTTAATATGGTATCCTGTAATAGAATCAATATCAAGTGCTAAAATCCCCTGCTCCTTATAGTAGCTTATCCATTGCTGCGTAACCTCTTTATCTGCAAGACTACTCTTACATAGCAATATTAAGCGTGGTTTATTTCCAACAATATCATCAATCATAGGATTAGTAGAAGCATAAGGAATGCGAGCATCCTTAAGCTCAATAACCAAATCAACCAGAATAAGCTTCTCACCAATTTCTCTTCTAGCCTTAGCCATATGCCCTGGAAACCAATTGATATTCGTCTTAACTGTACTTTCCTTCATTCTACCACTTCCTTCTATTATCGATATTCTGGGGAGGGATTACCAATTTTAGTAAAAGGATAAAAGCGGAACAATACCTTACCAATAACCTCTTCTTCGTCAATAAAGCCAAAGGCTCTAGAATCACGACTACCTCCTGGTTCACGATTATCGCCTAACACAAGAATCTTATCCTTTGGCACGCTAAATTTCAAAGTATAAGAATATTCTAAAGACGATAACATCACATTATATTCTGTTCTTCTTATTTTTTCTACATATGTATTATTGACAAAGAGATTTCCTTCAACTAAAGAAATTGGCACATATGTGATAATATCCTTTTCCTTTGCAGCAATTCTTTTTATATAAAATCTACTTTCTCTTTCATAGGTATCTGTATATTTTGCAGAATCAAAGACAATAACGTCTCCGTCCTTTGGGGAATACCCTATATTCCATAATAATACTCTATCTCCATCCTGATACGTATTTTCCATGGAGGAGCCTGAAATGTTACATGGCGTAATCAAAATCATAATCACAAAAAACAAACATAAAAAGGTTGACAATATAAATACGATAAAATCATATACTGTATAAATTTGATAGGCTCTTCTAAGAACAACAATGTCCTTTAAATCTGCTGAATATTTATATATTAGTGCAAACAAAGAAACTAAAATACAAATTCCTATCGTTATTCCCATAAGAGAATAGTAAGTAATATGTCCCAATATTTTTTCAGAGGAAAAAATAGCATTAGAGGTTAAAGCCGCAAGCTTTACAACTCTATGACTATTTACTAATGAAAAAATCAAAAGGACTAGCATTCCTAAAATCCTTAATAATGGATTGAAAATTAATTTTTTAAAAATAAATTCATTATTTTCTTCTATGTATACCTCATGAGTCATATCATCTTTTATTTTGTTTTTTTGGCGTTTATTCATTTAAACCATGTCCTTTATAATATGTTATCAAACATCTCTTTTAAGCGATAGGAATCCACAAGGATCTCCCTACCCTTAGTACTAGCTCCCTTTGGAGAAACGATTCCCTTCTCCTCTAATAAGGCAACAATTCTAGAAGCCCTATTAAACCCTAAATTAAACTTATTCTGGATAGAATTAATAGAGCACATTCCAGATTCAATACAATATAAGGCTATTTGGTATAGAATCTCATCAGATTCCTGAATAGAATCTCTACCAGTTCCTCCAATTCCACTACCTCCAGAGGCTTTCTTCTTTAGCTCCTCATGTGTAAATAAGAAATCAGGCTCATAATTATCGCAAATATAATCACAAATATTTCCTATTTCATCATCTGAAATGTATGCCCCTTGAACACGTTCTGGAAGACCATTATTTTTAATAAGCATATCTCCACGTCCAAGTAAGCTTTCTGCACCTTGCTCATCTAATATTATTCTTGAATCTGCATCCGTTGCCACTCTAAAGGCAATTCGACAGGTAATATTAGCCTTAATTGTTCCACTAACCACATTTACAGTAGGTCTTTGCGTAGCTAAAATAATATGTATACCAGCAGCTCTTGCCTTTTGAGCAAGCCTAATAATTGCATCATTTGCCTCTACCCCACATTGCATAATTAAATCATTAAACTCATCAACAACGATTACAATGAAAGGCAAATTCTCCATTTCTGGTTTCATTTGACGCTTTTTATTATAATCCTCTATATTTCTTACTCGAGATATGGCCAATAGCTCATATCTTCTTTCCATTTCCGCTACAGCCCATTTTAATGATTCAGTAGCTATAACTGGATCATCAATAACTGGAGTTGCTAAATGTGGTAAATTATTGTAAAAGGATAGCTCAACCTTCTTTGGATCAACTAGGATAAGCTTTAGCTGTTCTGGAGAATTTTTAATAAGTAGTGAAACCAATAATGTATTGATACAAACAGATTTTCCTGATTTTGTGGCTCCTGCAATTAAGGCATGAGGCATATCAATTATATTTTGAAAAACAGGTGTACCATCAATATCCTTTCCCATAGCAATCAAAAGATTTTTATTGCTAGCTATATACTCATCTGTTAAAATATCACCGAAAGCAACTACATCTGCTTGCTCGTTTGGCACTTCTATACCAACTGTATTTTTCCCCGGAATTGGAGCTTGAATACGCATTGTTTTTGTTCTTAGTGCCATTTGTATATTATCATAGATGCTATTAATTTTACTTACCTTAACATTTTGAGCAAGCATAATTTCATATCTAGTAAAGGCTGGTCCCTTTGTATAGGTAATGACTTCACCATCAATATCAAAGGCTTGAAGCTGTTGATTAATAATTTCCTTTTTCTCCTCTAACCAAGCTGGCATCTCCTCTAAGGAAGCGTCCCCCTTAGGAAATAAACTCTCATAAGGAATATGATAATTTTTATATTTATTAGGCTTTGGCTTTACTTGTTCTTCTTTTTGAATGTCTACAGGAGTCTCTTCTTCAAATTTTATATTTTCTCTAAACGTTTCTTCAGCCTCATCAACAAGCTTTATTTCCTCTAGCTCTTTTCCAAAGTGCATCTCCTCAAGCTTTTCCTCAAAGACTGGCTGTGGCTTTGGTTTTGGTGCTTTATTTTCTTCCGAAGCAAAGGTATACGGATGAATAGGCGTAGGCTTTGGCTTTGGTAGCTTATCATCGTACGTATTATAAGAAAATGGCTCTTCATCCTCCTCATGAACAGAGATATGAATCTTAAACTCTGTATCCTCATCTAAATAATCCACAGGCTCTTCCTTATCAAATACAGGAACATGGATAGGCATCTCTTCGTTTTCTTGCTTTTTCAGTTCCTCATTTGTTGTAAAAAATGTACTTAAAGTTTTATTCTCCTGAACTGGCTTTGGTTTTGGAGCAAGCTCTTTCTTTGAATAATCCGTTCCCTTTTTCTCTTCTTCTGTCAATTGCTTATTGACATAGCTAAACTCATAATATTTTGTACCATGTCGAGCGATGAGCTCCTCATCAGAAATATGCTTTTCATCGCGAATATAGTCATATCCATAGTCAACATTTACTTTTCCACTATTATCAACATAATGCATACGGTCTACAACATGTGTTCCATGCATTGGAGAAACAATTTGACTTCTTTGAAATTTTTGCTTCCCTTTAATAAGCCCCTCTAATGTATAGGTAATTTGTGGAATACTAAATTTTTCTTCTATCTCAATTGTTGGCATTTTTTTCTTCTTCATTTGTGCATACCTCCATTTTTTGTTTCAAATTATATTTGGGATTATATGTGACGAGAATATCACCAAAAACCTGCTTAGAATATACATGCTTGAGAAGCTTGTATTGAGGCTCTAGTTCAGGTGCTAAGGTAAGCTTATCATCAATTTCTAAAGCAGCAGATTTAATAGAGTCCTCCATAACATCCAAAAGCTCCTCTGTACCTAAATCCACCTCAACATCTTTATGAAAAACCTTTTTAGAATAAATTTTATACGTTTCTTCTCCAACGATAGATATGATTACAAGGCATATTTGGTTCACAATCAAATTGATGATACGATCAACAATTAACTTTCTTCCCCATTTTAAAGGATTAATCAAATCCAAAACATATTTAGCCTTATTTAAGTTTTGACTGATTGTTTTCGTTGCTTGAAAGGCCTTAGATTCCTCAATATCTTTTGTCTTAGTGGAAAGATTTACTATGGTAGATATTTTAAGTTTTCTCAACTTACGTATACCACGATGATTTAATATCTCATCTACTCGAGAAGTAATATAGCCTGTTAATAGAGTTAATTCATTGATAGACAATTCTAAAAATGGATGCTTACTATCAGGATAAAAGCGAACAGCAATTCCGTAGGCTAAATCCTTACTCAAATTCGTGCAATAACTGATTCGGGATAGCTCACCACGTAAGGTCTTGTCCTTAAATGCCTTTTGCGTCTGCAACACCATATCCTTTACCTCTAGGGTTGTCAAATCATCGGCATCAGTTTTAGAAATAAAATCCTTTGTTTTCATGCTGGATATGACAGCTAAGGCGTAAACTAGTAAAAGTATAATAAAGCCCATAAGGACCCCTACAAGAAAACTAATAATTGTAGCAAAGTCGATAGTGATAATTCCTATTTTCATTAATATATGTAAATACATTATAATATCACCTAAGCTTTCTTTATTATTATATAATAAACTCACCTATTTTTAAAGTTTTAATTTATAATTTATGAAAAGACATCGCTAATTTTAATAAAGCATTTTACAAAATATCTTTTGTATGCTAAAGGGAACAAAACAAAAGAAATATGATTTTAAAATCATAATTTCCTTTACAAATTAATTTTTAAATGCGATAATAGACTCGGTGAAGAAATGTGGATATTTTTTTAGATTTAGAAAAAACACTTTTAAAAGATGACAATAGTATCTCAGAGGCTGCTAAGCAAAAGCTAGCAGAAATCGCAGGTAAGCATAGGGTTTATATATTAACCTATACTTCTATCAAGCAGGTAAGAAAGCTACTTCCTCATCCTGCGATTACAATCTTGTCCGTTGTAGAGAATCGCTCGGATCCTGAGTCTAATATAGCACCTTTACCTGCTTCTGTAGTAGATAAATTGCTACAAAATCCCTACGTTTTTTCCATGCATTCTATAACAGATTCTTTATGCACAGTGTATAAATATCAAGAACGACTAAAAAAGCTCTATGCTGCACCAACCTTAAGGCTTGCCAATGCAGAAGAGACTTATGCTGTATTATTTGCATGCTTTAAGGAAGGACTTGCAGAAATTCAACAGCATTTACCTAATGTACATATCGAAATACTCGCTGAGGATGCACGAAAACTTTTCTGTAAGGCATCTCTTTTCCCATCTACTAAAAAAGCGTTCGTACAAAGGTTAAAAAAATCACCTGCCATTGGCATAGGTGATTCATTTGAGGATTATGAATTTATTCAAGAATGTGAAACCCAGGTCGCAATGAAAAATGCGGATGCTGACCTCAAAAGGCTCTGTAAATATCAAACAGAAAAAACAAACAATGCAGATGGTGCAATAGAATATTTACTTAATTTTCTAAAACACCAGCAAGCTTAAGCAAATATATTGCATTTGTTTTTTGACATTTCCCTGGCTTAAGCTTATAGTCAAACGTAATTTTATTCTCTAAATATTCTTCATCAAAATGATAATTTAAAATATTTTCAGTCTCACAAAGCTCAAAATCATGGGTTGTTATCAAAAAATATACCCCATAAGAATTGAGCTTTTTTATAATTTCCTGTGCTGCATAAATTCTATCCTTTGCATTCGTTCCCTTAAATATTTCATCAATGAGAACTAGCGTTTTTCCTGTTTTACTTTCTTCCATGATTTTTTTCATGCGATTGACTTCTGCATAAAAGGTAGATATCCCCTCCTGTAGCATATCGTTTGCTCGAAGGGAGGTTAAAACTTGAAGATGTTGCGTATGAAAGGACTTAGCACAGACAATTCCCCCAGCATTAGCAAGAATTTGATTTACACCAAGCATACGCATAAACGTAGTTTTTCCAGACATATTACTCCCTGTTAAAATGATTCCTTCTTCAAAATTCAAACTATTTGGCACGCAATTTTTAACCAAAGGATGATATCCCTCTTCTATTCTGAAGGAGGAGTCCAAAATGGGAATAGAATAAATTTCATTATCCATACCAATCACAGCTAAAGAAAGCATTAACTCAATTTCAGAAAATGCATGTAAGCATTCTTCAATTGATTCTAAGTGCCTACTAAAGGCATTGTATCGGAGACTAAGAATATAATCCAAATAAAATAATCCATTTCCTAAAAGGGAAAGTAAAATATTTTTTCTATAGGATAACATTTCAAAAATATGACAAAACTTAACTAAGGATGTATATTGCTCCTGTATAATTTTCTGCAAATCTTTAAAATAAGGATCCTCTAAAGGAAAGCTTGTAATATCTTTAGCCAATCTCTTGTAAACTCCTAAAAGATTAGCATAGCGTGTCGCAGGAAAAGCAAACACCACACTCTTTAAGCACTTCTTAACGATTATAAAATTCAAGGGGATAAAAAATATGATATAGTAAGGAGTGATTCCATTAAGTACAAGTAGGATAGAAGTGATGATTAAGGCTACATAGGATAAAATACAAAGGACTATGGCGTACCAAGGGATGCCAATCCTTTTTCTAGCAATAGACATCATTTCCTCCTGATCACATTCCTGTGCCTCCTTATCCATTTGCTGCAAGGATGCCTCTAATTGGAAAACTCCCTCTTCCTTAGCAAGAGCATGAACACACTTTTTAAATGCTTCATTTTTATGCTCTGGAAACGTAAGCTGTTTCGCTAATTTTTCTTTTCCTGCTTTGGATTTGGCAATACAAAGATACTGATATAAGGATCTTGGTCCTAATAAATCTAAATCCAATTCCTTAAAGTCCTGATAATTAATCAGCTCTCTTCCATTACTTGTAAAGCTTTGGTAACTCATATTTCTTCTATTTTCATGACGCTTATAAATATATTCTAAGTTTTTCTTAAGCTTTAACTGATAGTAAATCGGATTTGTTCCTATAGCAAATCCAATCAATGCTAAAATGAAAAATAAACTCAAGCTTAAATAAAGAACAAAATTATCTAAGCATAATAAACAGACGATAGAAATTATTGCACAAATACATATACAAAAACGAAGCAATGAAAAGATATGTGTTTTTTTAGCAAGTTTATCCACATCTTCTTCTATTTGCTTTAATTTAGTTAATTCAATCATATTCTTCTTCCTCTCTTTGAAGAAAAAGAAGGATTTGCATCCTTCTTATTCTACTTCTGTGACAATTGGTTCAACCTTCCAAATATCCTCATTATATTGACGCATTGTACGATCTGTAGTAAAGAATCCAGATTTTGCCACATTAACAATGGACATATGAACCCATTTCTTAGTATCCTTATAGAGTTCATTAATCTCCTCCTGTGCCTTAGCATAGGAATCAAAATCCTTTAATACCAAATAAGGATCACGATATAGTAAATTATCACGAATATCATTAAATTCATCTGGAGCAACATTTTCAAAGAATCCATTGGTTAACTGATCAATAACCTCATGTAAAACAGGATTATTTTCATAAATTTCCATTGGGTTATAGCCTCCATCTTGGTATAAATCTGTAACTTCTTTTGCATTCATACCAAAGATTACGATATTATCCTCTCCAACAAGATCCTTAATTTCAACGTTAGCACCATCCAAAGTACCACAGGTAATAGCTCCATTCATCATAAATTTCATATTACCTGTACCAGAGGCTTCCTTAGAAGCTGTAGAAATCTGCTCAGAAACGTTTGCAGCAGGCATAATAGTTTCAGCATAGGTAACATTGTAGTTAACAACAAATACCACCTTTAAATAACGATTTGTTTCATAATCATTATTAACCTTATCTGCAATCGTATTAATTAATTTGATAACCTTTTTAGCAAATACATAGCTTGGAGCACTTTTTGCCCCAAAAATAAAGCTATGTGGATGATAGTTTTTCCTAAATTCTACATCTGTTTTTAAACGATTGTATACAGCCATAACATGTAGGGCATTCATTAATTGACGTTTATATTCATGAAGACGCTTTACTTGAACATCAAAAATAGAATTTGTATCTAAACTAACGCCTTGAGATTTATAAATCATATTCGCAAGTGCCTGCTTACGAGCACGCTTCATTTGAATAAACTTTTCTTGAAGTTGTGGATCATCTGCATAGGGTAATAGCTTTTCAAATAAATCAGGATTCTTAACCCATTCTGTTCCACAATATTCATTTAAAATATTTACCAATTCAGGATTGATATGCAAGCACCAACGACGGTGTGTAATACCATTCGTTTTATTATTGAACTTTTTAGGATAATATTCATTGAAAACCTTCATTTCAATATTTTTTAAAATCTCTGTATGTAGCTCAGCCACTCCATTGACACTAAAGGACCCAGCAATAGCCATATTTGCCATATGAACTGTATTATCCTTTACGATAGCCATTTGATAAATCTGAGGGGCATCCTCGCCATATTTACTTGCAATCTCGATTAATAAACGACGATTAATCTCTTCAGTTATCGTAAATATTCTTGGCAAAAGTCTTTTAAATAAATGAACAGGCCATTTTTCTAAGGCTTCTGCTAAAATGGTATGATTTGTATAAGCACAGCAATTCTTAGTTATATTCCAAGCATCATCCCATGGAATTTGCTCTTCATCTACAAGAATACGCATTAACTCAGGTACAATCAAGGCTGGATGGGTATCATTGATATGGAAGCAAAGCTTTTTATCTAAATTTTTACAGCTTTTAAAAATTTCTTTATGTCTACGGATTGCAGACTTAATTCCTGCAGATACAAAGAAATATTGTTGCTTTAAACGCAATATTTTTCCTTCCTCTGTATCATCATTTGGATAAAGCATAGATGAAATTTCGCGTAAATTTCTATGGTATTCAAACGCATTATCAGGATATACTGAAGCAGGCTCTGCACTCCATAAGCGAAGCGTATTAACAATATGATTTCCATCTCCGATGATTGGTACATCATAAGGGACCGCCTTTACATACTCTGCATTTCTATGTTTAACAACCAAACGTCCATTCTCACTAGAAATATCAATATAGCCATAAAATGGGATTTCTACAGATTCCTCATCCTTACGTACTTCCCAAACATTTACATCCTTTAGCCAACGATCTGGATGCTCTACCTGATAGCCATTACGAATTCCCTGTTCAAAAAAACCGTAACGATAACGAATACAATTTCCATGAACCGGAAGCCCTAAAGAAGCTACTGAATCCATAAAGCAAGCAGCAAGACGGCCTAAACCACCATTTCCTAAACCTGCATCTGTTTCCTGATGTTCAACCTCATTTAAGTCTATTCCTAATTCCTCAAAGGCCTTCTTCACAATAGGATAAACCCCTGCATTCATAAGATTATTTGTTACCATTCTTCCCATCAAAAATTCCATGGAAAAGTAATATACTTGACGTGCTTTAAGATTCTTAGTTTTTTTAATCGTTTCATGCCAATCCTTAGCAATATACATTCTAAGCATTTCCCCTAAAACAACATATTGCTGATAGCTAGTAGAATCTGCAAATTCAATTGCATACTTGTTTTCAACATTTTGAATAAATGCATTCTTAAATGTTTTAACATCCTTAAAGTTCGGATAATTCATTTTTCATTCCTCCAAAGTTAAATTCCTTTTGTATTATAGCATATTTAAAAAAGTTCTTTCAACACATAGAAAAAGAAAGCGTTTCATTATTTGACAAAAGGTGAAATTTTAGGCTGCTTTGTTCTTGGCTTTACTTTTTTCTTTGGTTTCAATATTGTGATACCTAGAGGAGGAATATTTAAAAAGATGATATTATTTTCATTTTTCCAATTTTCCTCTTGACTAACTAGTCTTGCAGGATTGACACAATTTGAGCCTCCATAAATATCCTTATCACTATTCATAACTTCTATATAATCCATTGCTGAGGGTACGCCTATCTTGTAGTTATGATACGTATTCGGCGTACAATTCATTACGATTACATAGTGATCATCCTTATTCTTTGCAAAACGAGCATAGATATACAGAGATTGATCTGCATTATCTGCATCCATGTATCTAAAGCCATCATAGCTATAATCTAATTCATATAAGCATTTAGAACTTTTATATAGCTTGGTTAAATCTTGCATATAATGATACGCAGAATCATGACTTGGATACTCTAGTAAATTCCAATCCAATCCTTTATAAAAAGCCCATTCACTATATGGAGCAAGCTCATTTCCCATAAATAATAGCTTTTTACCAGGGTGAGTCATCATATAACCCATCAGTAATCGATAGTTTGCAAATTGCTGCCAGTAATCTCCTGGCATTTTATTTAAAAGGGAGCCCTTCATATGAACTACTTCATCATGAGAAAATGGTAAAACAAATTGCTCATTATAATAGTACATCATACTGAAGGTTAGCTGATGATGATGGTATTTTCGATAGATAGGATCTAATTTAAAATACTTTAAGGTATCATTCATCCATCCCATATCCCATTTATAATTGAAGCCAATTCCACCTATACTCGTTGGTTTAGTTACATTAGGGAAGCTAGAGGAATCCTCAGCCATTAATAGAATTCGGTCATCTACACCAAATAAAATATTTGATAGCTCTCTTAAGAAGCTACAAGCCCCTTCATTTACCCCACGATTAGGATTACCCATATGATATAAAAGATTGCTTACAGCATCAACACGGAATCCATCCACATGAAAATACTTCATATAAAATAAGGCATTGGAAAAAAGAAAAGAACGTGTAATACCTTTCCCTAAATCAAGATTTGCTGTGCCCCATTCAATATTTTCTCTGATTGATGGATCCCCATAATCATATAGAGGTGTACCATCAAACAAATATAATCCATGTGCATCCTTACAAATATGACCAGGTACCCAATCCATAATTACACCTATACCATTTTGATGAAGCTGATCAACGAACCACATGAAATCCTTTGGAACACCATATCTGGAGGAAACAGAAAAATAAGAAACACCTTGATATCCCCAAGATGCATCTAAAGGATGCTCATAAATCGGCATTACCTCTACATGGGTATATCCAAACTGTTTTAAATAAGGAATAAGCATTGGAGCGATTTCATTTGCGCTATAAAAATCATTTTCTCCTTCTCCCTTTCTTTTCCAGGAGCCTAAATGTAGCTCATAAATTAATACTGGCTCCTCATAGGTTTTTGGATGGGTATACATCCAATCCTGATCCTGCCAAGTATAGCCCTCAATATCATAAATTTTTGAATCTGTTGAAGGTCTTAATTCGGAGTAAAAGGCATAAGGATCTGCCTTATATTTTTCTTCTCCATATTTTGTTACCATAAAGAATTTATATCTTTTCCACTCGAAAAAATCTCCCTCAAGATATAAATACCATACACCACTATCATCTATTTTTTGCATAGGATCCTGGTCCTTATTAAAAAAATTCCATTCTCCTACAACAGAAACATATTTTGCATTAGGTGCAAACAAACAAAACTCAACGCCTAATATCGTCCCATTTTTATCTTTATTAAGGTGAGCCCCAAATAGCTTATACGCTTCATGAGACTTTCCTTGATCAAAATAGTACATAAAGGTAGAGTCTAAAATATCTCTAATCATTCTATCACCCCATTGTTCAATTTAAACATAAAAGACATTTATACTTGTATTATACTAAATATAATACCTAATTTCAAGTAATTAAAGACTCTCATATCCATGACGATATAGAAGCTCTTTCATTTTACGATCTTTTTCTATCTTAGATAAGGACTTATACCTAGCATCAGCCTTTTTAAATAGCTTTTCCTTCCCCCATAAAATATCCTCTTCTACTAGAGAGGAAAGTGCCTCTTCCACAACATTAGAATCAAAATGTCTATTTTTCAGTTTAAATCGTATCATATAAGGTCCATTAGAGGATCTAGCCAAGCCTGCAGCAATGCCATTTGCAAGAGCTTGTTCATTTAGCTTACCCTCCTTTTTTATTTCTTCTACTGCTTTTTTAGCCTCTATATATGAGATGCCTCTATCCTCTAAATAACGAATTGTTTCATACCCATTTTTTAAATATTTTAAGGAATAAACAAAAGCTTTGTTTTTTATTTTAGAAAAATCATCCTCTACTAAGCATTCCTCCAATTGCTTTTGCGAAATTTCATACCCCTTAAACAATCGATATTTTAAAACACTATCTTCTGTAACTAAATACTTCTTCTCCTCAATACTTAATTCATAATATCCTGGCTTTACCTTTTTTAAATCTGAAATGATCATGCATAATCTCCCACAATTTCCTTAGTAGTACTGATATAGCAAAAGGCATTGGGATCAATTTCAATAAGATATTCTCTCACCTTATAAGCCTCATTTTTTTCCATCGTACAAATAACCATCGTCTTTTTATTTCCTGTATAGCCTCCATAAGCGTCTACAAATGTAACACCACGATCTGTTTTTTCATAAATCATATTTCTTACCTCTATAGGATGGTCTGTAATGATATATGCTGTTCTTCTCACCTTCGCACGCAAAACGATGGTATCTATAAGTAAAGCAATGCAATAAACTCCAACAATTCCATATAGTACAATTTCAATATGATAAGAAAAGCCTGAAGCAAAAGAGAAGCCTGAAATTAAAACAATAACCCAATCCGTAAAGTACATAGTTTTAGAATATGGAATATGCATATATTTACTCATAATTTTTTGAATAACATCTAAACCACCCGTACTGCCATTATTTTTTAGGGCAATTCCCAAACCAACACCAGAGGTTACTATGCTCATACATAATGCTACTAAATAGTATCCTCCCTCAGATACTTCCTTTAAAAAATAATTAGGATCACATGTTCTTTCAAAAACAAACACAATGAGTGGAGAAAACAAGGAAGAAAAAATCGTTTTTAGAAAAAAATCCTTTCCTAACATAATTCCACCAATTACTAAAGCAATTCCATTGGCAATAAATAAAAATATAGAATTCGTAAACCAGCTTCCTAGCTGTGTGTAATAGGGCTCAAGAAGTATAGAAATTCCCATCATACCACCAAAAACTAGATTTGCTGGATTTGTAAAAAAATAGAAACCAAAATCTAATAGAATAACACCTATCGCAATGTAAATATATTGAATCATACGTTTTTTAATCATATCTTTAGTCATTCTGATTACCTGCCATAAATCGTAAATATGCTAGCATAAAGCCTTCAATTTCTCCATCCATAACTGACTGTATATTCCCTACCTCATAGCCCGTACGATGATCCTTAACTAAAGTATAAGGACAAAAAACATAGCTTCTAATTTGACTGCCAAAATTAATTCCCATCTGATTTCCCTTTAAACTACGCATTTCTTCCTCCTGCTTTTTTATTTCTATTTCTAAAAGCTTTGATTTTAAAACCTTCATAGCAACTTCCCGATTCTGAAGCTGACTTCTTTCATTTTGGCATGTGACTACTATACCAGAGGGCTTATGCGTAATTCGTACAGCGGAATCTGTTGTATTAACAGATTGCCCTCCTGCCCCAGAGGAATGAAATACATCAATTTTTAAATCCTCATCCTTTACTTCTACCTCCTCAGCCTCAGGAATTTGCGGAGAAACATCACAAGAAACAAAGGAGGTATGTCTTCTCGCATTAGAATCAAAAGGGGATATTCTTACCAAGCGATGAACACCTCGCTCTGCCTTCAGTAACCCATACGCATAATTTCCCTGAATAAGTAGCGTTACAGACTTAATACCTGCCTCTTCACCTGCTAAAAAATCTAACACAGTAAGCTTAAAGCCTTTTTTTGCAGAAAATCTAGTGTACATACGATATAGCATATCTGCCCAGTCCATAGATTCTGTACCACCAGCACCAGGATGAAGCTCTAAAATACAATCATTTGCATCATATTTCCCAGATAAAAGAGCCTCCTCTGATAGTCTTGAAACAGCCTCCCTCAATTCGGGAATCATAATTTCTAATAGCTCCATAGCCTCTGGATCCTCTGATGCAAGGCTACTTAAATCTAAAATTTCTTTTAATTTATTTTGAATCGAATCAAAAGAGGTAAGCGTATTTTTAAGTAAATTAAACTTGGCTAATACAGTTTGAGCATGCTTTTGATCATTCCAAAAGGTGGAATCGGCAACCTCATCACTAAGTTCTTTAAAAACAGTTCTTTTAGAATCAATGGATAAAGCCTGCTTTAACTCTTCTACCTTTTCCTGATATTCTGTTATAAACTTATTCAATTCATATTTTTCCATAGGCTTCCCTCTCTTATAAACAAAAGAAAAGACTCAAAGATACCTGAGTCTTATGATTTAGCTATGAATAGCTAGCTTTGCTAAATCTATTATAATGCAAAAGCAATAAAATTACTAGTAAAAAATAAAAAGCACAGCAAGATTTAGCTATGCTTATTTATTCTTTTTAACATAAGATGTTTCGTTTTTATCCTTAGAAATTGCGTCAACAGCACGAGCACATGGATTTTCTAAGGATTTATCACAATATTTGCAAAAATCATAAGAACCACACATATCCTTATGCTTTTTTTCACTTTCTAGCCATTTCTCATAATCTATTTTCTTTTGACTACTGTTTATTTCTGCCATACTCAATCACTCTTTTCCTTCTATTATGGATTATACTATCATTAAAATAAAAAGTCTATATAAAAGCGTTTACATATGTATTCACACAAAATTCAAATACTTTTTCTTTGTCTTTTCAAAGTTTTATACTATAATTGAATATGGTGAATATTCATGGAAATTAAAGTTGCTTATGAAGATACATATTTTGCTAAAACAGCTAGAATTTTAGGAAATTGTTATATCATTTTAGATCATAATCATATCTACCATTATGAATTTATGATTTCAAAGGAAATAGCTACTATAGTATCTGATACATCTCTATATTTAGAAGAGGTTGCCTCTATGCATCATAAATTACATCCAACGATTTCTATTTATAAGGGTAAGGATTTCTATATGGAAATGGAAAAATCCTTTACATTTAAGCTCCCCATTTCCATATTACAGGTTTCAAAATTTTTTCTAAATCAAAAGTATTTAGCTGAATTAAATCAGCTTACTTCTCTTGATTCTATCCAATTTCCTGTTCAAATTATTGAGAATGAATATGTCCTATTGGATAACCATCATTTTCTTTTTATAGCGAAAGAATTAGGATTTAAAATGGTAGATGTGTATCTAAGTGAGGTAAAACAAAACACCTTAGATTTTTTATATCTTGCTAAGGAACAAAATATCAAAGGAATACAGGATGTTAGAAGCCTATCAGATGAGGAATATCATAAAATTGAAAAGGATCTAAATTCCATCTTTTCCATCTATAAATAAGGGTGCCTAAAGGGCACCTATTTTTATTTATCTTTTTCAGTTCTTCCCAAATAAGTATCTAGTTCCTTTTTCATCTCTTCTGGTATAGTCTGCTCTACAGGAAAATATATACTATCTAGCATTCTTTGGGCAAAGGAAATCACAAATTCACAAGTTTTATAATAAATATCAGCAGATAAAAAATCCAATACATCCTTTCTGCTATGGATTTCTGCTCCACCCTTTGGAGACAGCCTAGCAAAGGAAACTGCAGGAACTCCATGATCAGCAAATGGGGTTGAATCAGAGGAATATACCCCTTGTTTAGCTACAATAGGAAAACCAACTTCTTTCCCCATATAATTAATATAATGAACTAATGACTTTTCTGAGGTACAGCAAGCAATATCCTTACCAATCACAACGCCTGTCATATCAATATTAATACATAGCTTGTAAGCAGAAAGCTCCTCCTTGTGTGCTTCTGTATAGGCCTTTGACCCCAATAAGCCCATTTCCTCTGATCCGCACCAGATAAATTTTAAAGTTCTTGTCGGACGCACCTTAGAAAAATAAGCTAAGGCCTCTAAAATTGTGGCTGAGCCTGTGCCGTTGTCATAAGCCCCTGTTGAAAACGGAACAGAATCATAATGTGCTGTAAAACAAACGATTTCATGCTTTTTAGTAGTGCCAGGGATTGTTGCAACTACATTATGAGAGGTAAGCTTAAATTCATCCTGCTGAAGATTCATCTTTACCTCCTTAGGGCGAGATACCAATAGCTTTTGGGCATCTACCATACGAATACAAACACCAGGAATTTTACCGTTTTGATAATGACGCTCACGTAAAGTCATTTTCTCTAAATCTGTTTGATCAATGTCATCGTAAACAGAGCCACTACAGCAGATAAAGCCACTTACCTTTTTTTCACATAAGAGCTTATATGTTTTAACCATCATTCTAGTAGGAATAAATACAATTTTTCCCTCTAAGGAATCCATGGCAGATAATTGCTCATCTGATTCAATAATCACCAATTCTCCAACTAACCCATCAATACCAGTAGACCCACTCATACCAACACCTGTAGCATTAAAGGTTCCATCAATTGTCTCTAAGGAAACATTTTTGATTTCATATCCATCGACTAAAAATTCCTCTAAATGAGCTTCAACATGATATTTATGGCATTCTGTAATAATCATATTAGCTGTTTTTAATTCCGCTTCACTACCACCAGTTCGTTCATAAGTAATTCTTTTTAAAAAATCAAAACTTCCATTATGTTCCATATTTTTTTACCTCGTATTTTAATATTATACACAAAAAACTATAGTTTTGAAATATATAAAGAAAAAAATTTACTTATTTCAGCATATTTTTTGATAATAATAAGTCTGCTTCTGTTATTTTTTTATTCTCAATCATAAACTCCACCTGATGATATTTATAGAAGCATCCTTCTATAGAATCAGGAAAAGCGATTCTTTTTATAGGATATTCAAATGGGTATAAGCTTCTTCTCAGCAAAAAGCTTTGATAGATCGCTTTTAGTTTAAAATAATACTCAAGGCTTAAAATAATGAGATAAGCACTATTGAGTAAAATAAATACATCCATTTTAAAGCATAGGCAAAGCACAAAAGCAATGGTACTGCTAAGCATACTGAAGATAGCTGTAATCTTTAATACCTTTTGATAAGGAATAAAATATGCCAGTATGCATCGTATCCCCTGAAAGCCATCTAAAGGGTAGATAGGCAAAGCATTAAAACAAAGAAATAAGAGATTTATTTTTTTAAAAACTGGATCTGGTACAAATAGGAAGCAAAGTAAATTCGCAAGAATACCACCATAATAGATACAGATATCCTTAAAAAGCTCATCTTTTGTTGCATCTAACTTTAGAAAAAAGCCAAAGATAGAAAGACGCAAGCTTTCTATTCTATATCGAAAAAAGCCAATCCATGCCAAATGTCCAAGCTCATGCACACATAAAGCGATTAAAAGCTTTACCAAGGTATCCTGCTTTGGCGATAAAGCAATGAGACATAAAACGATTAGAAAACTATAATCAATACTAAACTTTTTCATAATAAATTTGTAATCTTAAGGATATCATTGATAGGTTATCGCCTTCTACAATAAAAAAATCATCTGTAGTAGCAAACGGATTCATTCCATGAACATATTGATATAGATTTTTTGAGCGGTTTTTAATACGACTGATACGAAATCTAGAATCTAAATTTACTACTTCTACTCCACCATCAAACACTTCAACAATCATCATATCAATTGGCAAGGCTACCTCTTGACTCAAAGGAAAAATGTATAGGCACTCCCCCTCTAAGACATAATCCTTAACAACCAAATCTACATTTGCCACACTTTCATCGTTCTTATACAGGTTTTCAGCTAAAAAGTTTGTTATGGCCATAGTATTTATTTCTGTATTAAAAAATTGATTCACTGGTTCAATAAATACATAGCATAATACTACCAAAAGTAAAAGGCTCATCTTACAAAAAAATTTTTTCAAAGCAATCACCCATTATACTATATTCTCCATCCATAGAAAGTAGACCATGCTCATGCATAGAAAAATAAGCGGATGGAGAAACCACTAAGTGCTCTAGCAAAAGTATATCTAAGGTATTTAGGAGCTGTTGAAAATCTAAGGTTGCCTTTATATCTATTTTAGAAGGATGGATATCTCCAGAGGGGTGATTATGAACTAATATAATTGCATATGCCTTAATATTTAATGCATGCGTAATTATTTTCTTTGTAGGAAAATTAACCTGGTGAGCTTCATCACCTCTTATCACAATCTTTTTGATGGGATGAAGCTTACAATCACATAGGATTGCAAGAATAATTTCACTTGATTCTAAATAAATCTCATCATAGATATACTCATAAATATCTTTGGCAGTTTCTAAGGAACCCCTATACTTAGGAATTTGACTACTTCTTCTAGCAATTTCAAAGCATACCAAAAGCTGACAAGCTTTAGCTTGCTTTATCCCTTTGATTTTATTTATCTTTTCATAGGTCAAATCCTTAAGATCTACTAACGTATACTGCTTTAAAATTTCTGTTGCTAACTCTAAAACTGTAGATGTCTTAGTCCCACTTCCTATTAAAATAGCTAAAAGCTCAACATCACTTAATGCTCTTGGACCTACCTTAATCAATCTTTCTCTTGGTCTATCCTCTTTACTTAAATCTTTAACATTCATTTTAATACCTCTATAAGAAATATTACCAAAAGAAAGAAAAAATTTATATAAATAAAAAAATCATCCTTGATTATAATTTTTTGAAACTAACAATAACGAACTTTGTTAAATTTACAAAGTTCGTTTTTTAGAGATTGTATTTTATTTTTTATTTTTAATTTCATGCTTAATTAAAAATTCTTCTTTATTTTTGCACCCCCACAAATCTTTTATAGTATCTCGTAATTTTTCATTTCCTTCAAAAGTTCTTATAGATAAATATTTATTATTTTCGGTTTTAATTAAAATCTGTCCAAAACTATTCACACCACTATAAATATGGCCCATACCTATAACGTCAATAATATCATTATAAGCGATAAAAACTTCTTTTTTATTGCGATAATAAAAATATATGCCATTACAATCTGCTTGTATAGCGATTTTGGGTTCTGTAAAATATCTAAATAAAAGTGAAATTAATATTACTATCAAGATGGCAAGAAAAAATAATGGTATAAATATGAATCTTTTATCTGTTATTAGGCAAACCCAAACTACCATTAAGACAACCATTATTACCATTATAATAAAATCTTGTAAAGAAATATCTCTTGTTGCTAACGTATAACGTTTATTTTTGTTGGTATTTTTTGTATTTTCCATAAAAATATTATATAGCAAATGCCATTATATATCAATATTCAAAGAATTATTTTTTGCTAGTTTCAAAATTTACAGCCCTTAAGATAAATTTTTTTACTCCTACTATGTTTCAATTCATCCTAATGCTTAAGCTCCTTTAGAATTTCCTAGTATTTCAAAATGAACATCATAAAACTCTACGACTGTTCCTTTAGTTGCAAAAAAGCCCACATACATATACTCCTGATCTACTTGAAGCAAATCAAAATCAACATATATTTTCTTATAAGAGGTATTTTTATACTCTAAACAGCATTCTATCGATTGCCCTATTCTTGTTATCTTAAGAAAAGCCTCTTCCTTCTCCTGATATAAGAATTCAAGTAAGGGCTCCTCCTTATGCAGCGTCACATTTTCTTTATAGAAAATAGGATTCATGGAGGTATCTGTTGTAATAAGACCTGTAGCTATATAATTCGAGGTAATCATTTCAGAGGCTGATTTCTGATCAACATAGGCATCATCTCTAAGCATTATTCCAAACCCTGTCTGTTTAGTTTTTTCCATCTTAAGTACTTTAGCACGAGCAGAAATCATAAAATTTTTGTTGATCGGTATCTGTTTGAAGCAGTAGGCAAAGCCATCTGAAATTAAAGAAAGCTGACCATAGAATTGAACTCCAGTTTGCCCAACAATAAAATGGTTGTTTTCATCTTCCATAGCAATAAAGCCACTTGAGGTCAAATCTCCTATAGACGCACCAAAAGCCGTTCCATACCAGCCTCTAGTTGTGGTTTTGAAATGGTTTAAGGGTTGATATTCTAAAAGCTTAGGAGGCATATATTCCCTAATCTTATACTCTGAATTGAAGGTTAACTCTATTAAAGAAGGCTCGATCAGCTCTTTTATAAGAAAATTCTTTAAAGGATGAGAAGTATTAGAAATGGAGCTTGCAATAAGATAGGCAACATATTTCGCTCCTAAAATATTTAAATGTGTTTTGTCTACAGTTGCTAGATTAGGTTTAATTTTTCCATTCTCATCTTTTGTTCCTGCTATAATCGCAAAATAGGATAGAGCCTTAGCAAACCCTAAGGATTTAAATTTATCCCTAGTGAGATCTGTAAGATTAAGAACTAAGGTGTTTGCTTCCTTTCCTAACCTAAGAATAGCATCCTTATAATTGCCATAGAAGGTATTGTGAACAGTTTCTTTTGTATATTCCTCTTGAGAATCTAATCTACAAATAGGTGTACAAAGAATAGGAATTGCACCAACCTCTCTAGCTGGCTTAAGATAGTATTGTTCTAAATAGTAAGAAAAGGAGCTAGGATTTGATTTTGGCAGCCTAGCATCTGTAAACCGCAGCTGATCCTCTTCTTTTTCATCATTGTGTCCAAATCCTATTAATAAGAAATCTCCACAGCCAATTTCTTCTATCAGACGCTGATAGTTCTTCTCCTTTATAAAGCTTTTAGAACTCCTTCCGGATAAGGCTAAATTTATAATTTCTAAATTTTTAAAATAATGATGGAGCATTGTTCCATACCCATATCTAGGATATAGATAGGGATCATGAAACTCAGCGACAGTCGAATCCCCCACGACAAATAATTTTTTCATTTCTTTATTCCTTTCTTATTAAAATTAAAATGTCTCAAAATTTGAGACATTTATACTTAACGGAATACAATATTCAATATTTCTTTAATATGGGATACTGGATGAATTTCCAATACACTTCTAACCTCTACTGGAATATCCTCTATGTCTCTTTCATTTTCTTTTGGAATAAATATAGTTGTCAATCCACTTCTATGAGCAGCAATTGATTTTTCTCTTAAACCGCCAATAGGAAGAACCTGTCCTCTAAGCGTAATTTCACCTGTCATACCGATATGACAATCCACAGGTCTATTTGAAAGAGCAGAAACGATTGCCGTGGTAAGTGTTACTCCAGCAGAAGGACCATCCTTTGGTACAGCACCTTCAGGAACATGAATGTGAATATCATTCTTTTCAAAAACACTATTATCAATATTATAATCCATAGCATGACTTCTGACATAGGAATAGGCTGCTTGCGCAGATTCCTTCATGACATCTCCCAGTTTACCTGTCAGCTGTAAGCCACCTTTTCCAGGATAGGTCATTACCTCAATATCTAGGGTATCTCCACCAAATTGAGTATAGGCTAGACCTGTTACAATACCAACCTGATCAAATTCACGATTTTTATTATTTGTAAATCTAATTTTTCCTAAAAACTCAGATAAATTATCACAAGTTATCTCTTGATGCTCTACCTTATCAATCAAAATCTTTTTTACTGTTTTTCTACAGATTGTCGCAATCATACGATTAAGCTCACGTACACCTGACTCTCTAGTATAATTTTGAATAATCGCATACATCGCATCATCAGCAATCGACAATTGAGACTCCTCTAATCCATGCTCATCTAAATTTCTTTTTAATAAATGCTTAAAGCCAATATTAAACTTTTCAATTTCTGTATAGCTAGATAGCTCTATGATTTCCATTCTATCACGCAAAGGGGCAGGAATATTTGATAAATCGTTGGCTGTAGTTATAAACATAACCTGAGATAAATCATAAGGCTCCTCTAAATAATTATCAGAGAAATATTTATTTTGCTCAGGATCTAATACCTCAAGCATAGCTGCAGCAGGATCACCACGATAATCAGCAGTCATCTTGTCAATTTCATCTAAAAGAAATACGGGATTTAGAGAGCCAGCATCCTTCATTCCTTTTAAAATTCTTCCAGGTAAGGCTCCAATATAGGTTCTTCTGTGACCGCGAATTTCAGATTCATCGCGAACTCCTCCTAAGGATTGCTTCACAAACTTTCTGCCTAACGCCTCACTAATGGATTTAGCTAGAGAAGTTTTTCCAACGCCTGGAGGCCCTGCAAAGCAAAGAATCGTATTAGGATTCTTTCCCGTCATCATTTTTACAGCTAAATATTCAACTATTCTATCCTTTACCTTTTCTAAGCCATAATGATTCTTATCTAGACTTGCTGCAACCTGCTTCAAATCTGTTGTATCCTCTGTTTGCTTATACCAAGGAAGATTCGTGATCCATTCTAAATAGGTACGGATAACGCCTGCTTCTGCCATTTGATTATTTGTAGAAGCATATTTTTGTAACTCATTTTTAGCCTTATCATAAACATTCTTAGGTAAATGTGCTTCCTCAATCGCTTTTCTTAAAGCCTCAACATCCTCTTCCTGACGGGCTTTATCTCCAAGCTCATTTTGAATAGCCTTCATCTTTTCTCTTAGATAGTATTCCTTTTGAGATTCATCTATTGATTTTTTAACATCATTGTTAATTTTATTTTCAATCTCAACAATTTGCTTCTCATGCTCAATATCCTCAAGAATAAATTCTAAGCGCTTAGAAGCATCAAGCTCCTCCAAATAGCGATATTTAGAGGTTTGAGGACCTGTTATTTTCAAATTAAATGCTACAATATCAGACAAAATTGCCGCGTTAGTCCCCTGTTGAAGAATACGAGAAACCTCATCCATACTTTGTAACAAATTTGCAGCTGGACGAGAAATTTGAGCTGCAATATTTTTAATTAAGGCTGCCTCCGTATCGTCATTATGCATAATAGAATGAACCTTCTCATAGCTACATACAAAATAAGGCTCTAAGGAGGTAAAGCTTTGAATCATAATACGATCAGAAATTTTAAACTTAACCTTATAATTTTTATTAGGAAGCTTTAGCTTTAAAGTAATTTTAGCTAAAACACCTACAGTCTCAACATCTTCTGCTGTGATGTCCTTAGCGGATGCATCTTTTTGTATTAAAAGTAAAATATTTCCACCATACATCTTCTCGGCAGCATCTAATGCCATTACAGAATTTGTACGACCAACCTCTATTCGAAATTCATTATTAGGTAGTGGAATAACACCACGAACTGCGATTGCAGGTAAAACTAATTTGTTCTCTTCCATTTTACCATCCTTTCAGTCACAAAAAATTGTGACAAATATAATATATCTTATTTTTGGCACTTTTGCAAGTGCTTTGCCAAAAATATTTTATTTTTTGACAAAAAGGAAAGTCGTTTGACCTTCCTTCCCTATATTTTTATTCTTCTTTCTTTGCTGCTGGTTTCTTCTTTGTAGTAGAAGCTTTAGCTGTAGTTGACTTAGTTGTTGTAGTTTTTTTAGCTGGTGTAGCTTTAGTTGAAGTAGTACTCTTGGAAGCAGTAGCTTTTTTTGCAGGAGCCTTCTTTGGTGCAGCAGTAGAGCCATCGGACATTTGCGCATTTGTATATAATAGTTCAATAACTCTTTGATATGCTATATCACTATAATATCTTTGCGCATTCGTCTTAAGCATTGCCTCTTTAGTAGAATTCTGCTTCTTAGCATCTTCCTCAGCTCTTGCTTCTAAATCCTCCTTAGTAGGAGCTAAATTTTCTACCTCAATAATTTTAGAAACTACTACATTGAATAAAGCCTGACGCTTTCCTTGCTTTGTTGTTTCCTCTTCAAATTTTTCTTTTGTTATGTTCATTAAACCAAGGAATGTATCCATAGGAATATTGTACATCTTAGCCTGATTCTCATATTGTGAACGAATTTGATTAATTCTTTCCTCTTCTAAGGATTTAGGCATATCTACCACGGCGTTATCCAAAATCTTATTGATGATTTCATCTACCTGACGGTCCTTCTCATTTTTTTCCTTAGTAGCAGCTAATTCTTGTTGCTTTAACGCCTTGAACTGCTCAACAGTCTCAACATTTTCTAATTTTAATCCCTTTACATATTCATCTGTTAGGCTAGGATATTCCTTGTGCTTAACCTCATGAACGGTAACCTTGAAAACGGCAGGCTTGCCAGCTAAAGATTTTTCTCCATAATTTTCTGGGAAGGTTACTTGGACATCCTTAACCTCATCAGCCTTCATACCAATCATTTGATCCTCAAAACCAGGAATGAATTGACCAGAGCCAATTTCTAGCTCATAGTTTTCTGCCTTACCACCAGGGAATTCAACGCCATCTACTGTTCCTACAAAATCAAAGTTTGCGGTATCTCCCTTTTCAATAATTTGTTCTTTTTTTACTACCATAGAGGAATCCTTTGACATTACTTGCTTGATAGCCTCTTCAACCTCTGTAGCTGAAACTTCAAGCTCTGCTGCCTTACACTCTACTCCTTTATATTGTGGTAGATTCACTTCAGGATATACATCAAAGGATAAAGAAACCTTAAAAGGCTTACCACGTTCAAGCTTCTCTTCACTTTCAAAATCTGGTTCAAAGGCGCCAACAATTTCTTTTGCAAGATTTTCATCGGCATAAATCTCTTGTGCTTTTGTATTTAAAACGACATTTAAGGCTTCATCATATAAAGATTCCACACCATAATTCTTTTCATATACAGAGCGAGGTGCCTTTCCAGCTCTAAAGCCCTTAATAGTTACCTTGGCATTGCATTTTTCAAAAGCCTTATCTAAAGCTGCTTCAAACTCCTCAGGAGTTACCTCAAATACAACCTTATTACGACTGTGTTCTAATTTTTCTACTTTCATAATACATCTTGTGGAACTAATTCCACTCCTCCTAAAATATAAATAATTTAGTACCAGTATTTGGTACAAACGCAACTTATATTATATCATAAACCTAAAAAAAGTAAAGGAAATTGATAAATTTTTAATTCTAATCTAGCAATTCATTTTGTCTAATGTTTTCTAAGCTTTTATACAGGTTTATTGAAATCATAAAAAATGAGTTTTAATTATAAGTTCATGGTATTTTTTAAAAATTCTTTGACAAAACCAAAAGAAAATAGTATATAATACTTTAATAGATAGAGGTGTTAAAATGAAAAAGATACTCATCCTTACTACTGGAGGAACAATCTCTAGTGTTCCATCTGAGGAAGGGCTCATTCCAAAGGATTCTCATACTGTACTAAAAACTATTCTAGAAGATAAGGAAACAAGAATTGAGAGTGAAGGAATTCTGGTTTTGGATAGTTCAAATATACAGCCTGAGGAATGGAAAATTATAGCAGCTAAATTATATGAAAATTTAAAGGATTTTGATGGCATTATTATAACGCATGGGACAGATACTATGTCTTATACCGCCTCAATGATTACCTTTATGCTACAAAATCCAAGTATTCCTATAGTGTTTACTGGCTCTCAGCTTCCTTTGTCTCATCCTTTGACGGATGCGATAGATAATTTACGCTGTGCGTTTGCTATGGCTAAATCAGGAATCCCTGGCATATTTTTAGCCTTCAATCGTAAAATTATGTTCGGTTCTCGTTCTGTCAAAGCTAGAACCTCTAGCTTTGATGCCTTTGAATCTATAAATTTGCATCCTTTAGGTAGAGTATCAGCTACAGGCCTAAAAATTCATAAGGAAATGCTTCATGAAAATAAAAAGGAGCCGAAGCTAAATTTAAATATAAACACTAATGTGTTTTTGCTGAAAATTACACCAACTACAAATCCATCTATTATTTCTCTTTTAATCAGCTCAGGAATAGAGGGCATCGTAATTGAAGCCTATGGTGCAGGAGGAATTTCTTATATCCGAAGAGATTTTATAAAAGAAATTAAGCTTGCAATAAAAAAGGAAATTCCTATTGTCGTAAGTAGCCAATGCTTATATGAACGCTCTAATTTTAATATTTACGAGGTAGGAACAAAGCTTCTAGCAAGTGGTGCTATTGAAGCCTATGACATGACAAGTGAAGCAGCAGTTACTAAACTAATGTATGCCTTAGGACAAACAAAAAATCTTGCAGAGATAAAAAAGATTTTTTTGACACCCATTGCCTATGAAATTCAACCAGATTATGAAGAATAAAACGGCTTAATTCGCCGTTTTTTCTTTAATTATATTATCATATTCCTCTTTTAAATTGGTAAAGCCTGTCATAGAATTACAATTGAAGACAAAATGAGGATATTTACTTCCATCATCATTAGAACGATCCATTAACAAAAGGGATTTAAGTGTGAGAGTATCCTTAGAAATATAGAAATTTAAATCCGCTCCCTTAGAATATTTCCAATCTAAAGCATAATAATAGTATGTGACTTCATCTATACTACCATTCTCATCCATTTCTATGTCTCTTCTTCCTGTCACCTTATCTGCCGTTCCATCAAAGGCTTTGAGAAATTCAATCAGCTCTAATACATCCTGATATTCATCATAAGACATACTCTCCTTTTCTACCCTACACTCTGTTTTTTCTGCCAAATCATAGCTATACTCTATAGAAGAATCATTATAGCAGATTTGACTCGTAGAGGTCATTAAATATTCAACCCTACCATCAATAGAGCAAAATTGAACTCTTCTATCACTTTCAGGAAAATAATAAAAATCACATTCATAATTTGAAAAAGAAAAATGTGAAATCTGCTCAACAATGCTGGGAGTATATCTTTTAATTTCATTAGAAAATAATCCTATATAAATACAGCTTGAGTTAAATAAAACGAATAAGCCTGTACATACTAAAAGAAATTTTTTTATCATAGTTTGCCTCCTAAAGTATAGAGGAATAGCCTATCGTTATGAACTATAACGAATAGGCAATCCCACTTTTTTGTTATTATGCGTCTTTATCGACTTTATAAATGATTTGTATATCTCTTGTTTATCTTTATTCTGACGTGAACACTACATCGCGGACAACTTACATATAGTTGCATAATCCTCCTTATTCGCCAACGAGCAAATTGTGGGGTGCTATCTTTTTGATTTTAAGCGACAGTAAGCACGCAATACCAAAGGATATAATGATAAGCCCAATTCCAGCAAGCGTAGAGAAAGCGACGGGGATGCTGAATGTACACTTAACAATACCCATAGAGCTTAAAAACAACGACATAAGCGGATTGATAACAAGACAGCTTACAATAATGCCGACAACAGTTGATAGGATAATAGCGGGCATAAACGAAAGCGCCGTCTGCAAAATGAGTTGCTTTGTAGTAAAACCCAACGATTTAAGTATACCGTAATCCCGTTTTTTGTTGTTCAGCATAGTGCGCACCAACAAATACAGCACAAACGCTATGATAATCGCTGAAAGCACTAGTATTGCAATTACTATTATAGTCATAAGCGAAACGTAAACGCTTCCTACGCCTTCAATCGTAGCCAAAACATTTATTACGCCGTTTACGCTATCCGAAAAATTTCCTTTCATTTCTTCATTGAAAGTGTCTATATCCGTACCTTCCACGAGATTGATATAATAAGTAACGCTCTGCAACGCTCCCAATCGCTCGTAACCCTGTCTAGTCAAAAGGCAATCCCTGCCGAGATTGTTTGTAATTTGCGTAAAACCGCTTATAAGATATTTTTCGGTTTTGCCGTTCGCCGTTATTTCTATTTCATTGCCGATTGCAAATCCTTTCTCTTTTGCGTATTTTGCGGCGATTGCAATTTCGTTATCAAATTTGGGAAACCTACCTTTGAATACCACGCTTTGATTATTTACTTTTGAAAAATCGTCGCAAAGCGTTGCCATAAGCTCCACTCCGCCGACGTGCGATACGTTCAAAGAATTATACAAATATACCTTTTCCGTGCGGCTGTCAGAATTCAATATTTCAAGAAAATTGTCCTCAACTTCCGTTTGTACGTTAATTGCGCTATCTGCCGTTTCTCCGACGATTAAATTAAGAAACGGCGTCATATCGACAATTATGTTTTCAGTCATAAGTCCCGAAAACACAACCACGAGCGAGAGAACGAGCATTGTTATACAAACCGTTATATTATGTTTAACGCCCGAGAGCGTAGTTTTGAGCGCAAGCGCAAAATTTAAAGGGGCTCTCGTTTTTTCAAGCGGAACGCGGTTTTTCTTAAAATTGTGTGTTCGCACGCCTGAGCGCAATGCAACGATAGGCTCTATCTTTTTTATCCTACGGGCGGAAAGCCAAACGGAGAGAGCAACCGTACCTCCCAATATTATAAGTGAGATTATAACGGGCAACGGTAAAAAGTGAATTGCATATGGTATTCCCGTCTGCGCTATCATCATTGCGTTTATGGCAGGGAAAAGCGCATAAGAGAGCGCTGCACCCACGATTGCCGTTAAGACAGTCAACCCTAAAAACTGCAACAAAAGAGATAAAACGAGCTGTCCGGAAGTATAGCCAACGGCTTTGAGTGCGCCGAGATTTTTAATATTGACCTGTATATAGTTAATGATATTAGATACGATTACTACAAGCGCAATTAAAAGTACGAAAAACGCCATAACGCTCATAATTGCCGAGCAAATTCCTTGCGAAATATACCGCGATTGTGTAACTATGTCATAACAGTTGCTCGCCATTTGCGTATTAGGGAAACTCTCCGAAACGATTGCCTTTATCTTGGCCTCATAGGTAAGATTAGTTGATTTTTCGTTCAAACGCACCGAACACAGCGTTGTTTGAAATGCGTAATTCAATTCTTCGAGTTCTGCGTATTTATCCGCAGTAAGTATGATTTGAGTCAAAGCACAGTTATGCGAACCCATCATCACGCTGTTGAAAAAACCGCATATCGTGTACGTTACGGGGTGGCTTCCTATAGTTAATTCAATCGTTTTGCCTATGGAGTAATCGTCTGACTTATACAGCATAGGCAAATATACTCCGCTCATTAAATTGCCTTCCTCAACAATTTCGGCTTTTCCGATTGTGCGCGATATAGCCGTTTGCTTATCCATAAAGATAAACTGTCCGTTCATTTGTCCGCCGTTATAAGAGAACGTGCCGACCATATACATACAGCTGTCCAGACGGTATTCTTCTACTTCGTCATCGCGTTCAAGCGTTTGCGATAAGAATTTTTGCACCTTGTTCGTATCGTCCACCAAAAGCGTAACGTGTTCGGCGTTGAGCTTGTCGTGGTATCTATCGAAGTTGGCTTTATAGTCCATAGACAGCATAAGCCAGAGATTTAACAGCATAGCCGCCAGCAAAATCAGTACGGCGATAGCCACAGTCTGTCCTTTTGCTTTTCGCATATTTGAACGTGCGATAAGAAATAGCTTTCTCATTTTACCACCCCATATCTTTCAGAAAAGCAGTAAGTTTTTCGTGCCTTGCCGTATCGCCGTGCGCGTATTTCCCCAAATTGCATTCACCCAAGATTACGCCGTCTTTTAAATAGAGAATACGGTTGCCGCGGCGGGCGGAACGCATATCGTGCGTTACCATTACAACGCTTTGACCTTGCTCGTTAAACTTAGTGAGCGTATCAAGAACGTCAAGTCCCGTTTTGGAATTGAGCGCGCCCGTAGGCTCGTCGGCAAAAAGTATTTCGGGGCTATTGATAAGCGCACGAACAATACCGACTCTTTGCGCTTCGCCGCCCGATATTTGCGTAGGAAATTTCTTTTGTGTATCTTCGGATATATCAACTGCTGCAAACAGTTGCTTTGCTTTTTCCACAAGTGCTTTCTTGTCTTTGTTTACAAGCAGTCCTGCACAAAGCACGTTATCCATAACGGACATGCCTTCGATAAGATAGATTTGCTGGAACACGAATCCGCAGTGATCGCGCCTAAATACTGCAAGACCGTCTTGCGATAAATCAGAAATGATTTTATCGCCGAAAGTGATAGTACCAAGTGACGGCGTATCCATTCCCGAAAGGGCATATAAAAGCGTGGATTTTCCTGCGCCGCTTGTACCCATAATTACGGTAAAATCGCCCTGATAAAGTTCCAAATCGATATTTTTAAGAACGTGCTGTTGCTGACCGCCGTTAGAGAAAGTCTTGCATAGTTTTTCGGTTTTCAATAATATTTGCTGTTGCATATAAAAACCTCCTTTTACACGCTCATTGTACATTTTATAATTCTTAAATGTCTTTAACGATTTCTTAAATATTTCTTAAATCTTTCCGCTTAATGCAAGCATAACGATTACTTTTAATCCGTGTTCGCCGTTTTCGATAATCAGTTCGCCCTGCATCTCTTTTATAAAGTAGTCGGAAATGTAAAGCCCCAAGCCCGCGCCGTCGGTATTTTCGGCATTGCTTCCGCGTTTGAATTTTTCTTTCAGTACGGGTAATTCTTCCGTCAAAACTCCGCCGCCGTAATCTTCTATGCTGATGACGATATAGTTATCGGCTTTTTGCACCGTTACGGTAATTTCTGTTTTGGCATACTTGTAAGAATTAGCAAAGATATTATCGAACACTTGTTGTAAGCGTAGCTCATCGGCAAATATTAAACATTCGGGTATATCGGGTATCGTTGCTTTATGCAGATAGTCTGCATTTTCAAGCATTGTTTTTACCTTACTGCTTTCTATATTAGTAGGGGTAACGGTAAGCTGTTGCAATTCTTCAAGCGTTGCCGTAAACAAATTTGTAACGAGCGTGTTTATCTGGTCGGCTTTGCCTATGATATGCGTATAGTTCGCTTTCTCTTTTTCATTGGTGGCAACAGCAAGCCCTACTTCCGAAACGGCTTTTATGTTTGCAACCGGCGTTTTTATATCGTGCGAAAGTTTTGCAACGAGTTCTTTTTTACTTTGCTGTGCTTGGGCTTCGGCAATGCGGGCTTTTTTAAGTTCCGAACGCATAATATCAAAGCTCTCTGTAAATGCGCCGAAAAGATTGCGCTTATCCATTTCAAGCGGAATATCGAGATTGCCGCCTGCTATGCGCTCGGCAAAACCTTTGAGCTTGCGGAACGGTCTTATCATTGTAACGTACATATAGACGGCGTACGCGATACAGATTCCGCCGCTTATAATGATTGCAACCGACAAAATGATAATTGCCGTCCGCTTTTGTGCTTGTAGTGTTTGCGCACCGTCGTTATAAATAATGACCTTGCCGACTATACCGCTGTCGGTAGTAATATTGAGTATCGTATCTCTGTGTGTGATTGCTTCATTCACGCTTTCGGAAAGTCCCGATTTTGTTTTATACAGAAGATTACCGTTTTCGTCTAAAACAACGTAGTCGAGAGCGGTAGTATTTTTATGTTCTTCCAAAATATTAAAATCTTCCGTTACCGATTGCATAACTTCGTTTACGGCAACGGTATCTTGCGAGAAATCGGGCGCTTGCAAGGCAAAGACAATAAGCGTAATAATCTCGGCAATAAGTACGAGAAGAACACCGATTAAAAAGGCTTGCTTTTTCATTCGTTGCCTCCCGCAAATTTGTAACCGTCGCCCCAAACGGTAATAATGTATTTCGGCTCGTTTGGGTTGTTTTCTATGGCTTCACGCAATCTTCTAATATGCACGTTCAATGTTCCGTCGCCCGTGAATTTATCTTCCCAAACGTTCTCAAAGAGTTCCTTTTTTGATATAACCTTACCTTTATTTTCGATAAGATAAGTAAGCAACTTAAATTCAAGCGTGGTTAGTTTTACCGTATTGCCGTTTACTTTAACTTGTTTTGATAGAAAGTTGACTGTCAAATATCCGTCCGAATATTCGGCGGGGACGGCTTGTCCGAATCTCTTTAACACGGCTTTTACTTTTGCAAGTAATACTCCGAGAGAATACGGTTTTTGAACGTAGTCATCGCCACCGATATTCAGCGCAATTATTTTGTCGTCGTCGCTTGTCCGTGCGGAAATAAACAATATGGGAATATTCGTCTTTTCCCGAAGCTCCTTACATAAGTCAAAGCCACTTCCATCGCCCAAATTTATATCAAGCAGTATTAGTTCAGCTGTATTGTCTTTGAAAAACTTATGGCAATCGTCCACGCTATACACGGCAATCGTATTCACACCGAAAAGATTAAAGTATTCTGCCGTGCTATCCGCAAGCACTTTTTCGTCGTCGATGATAAGGCAATTATATTTCATACAGCACCTCCATATTGATTATACCATTTTTCAAAGTGGAAATCTTTAAGAATTCCTTAAATTTTTATTGTAGCTTAAAAAAAAGCAAGGCTTTCAAATGTCAAAACCTTGCTTTATGTAAATAATGTCGCTTTGAAGTTGTTTTATCTTTTAGTCCAAAATGGTGGTCCATCGGTATAGTCTAGAAGGGCGATGTCCCCCATCTTTTTTAAATTTATCTGTTGGTATTACCTTATCAGATATCGCTCTTCTAAAAACGGAATCAATTAATTTTTTTCCTAAAATGGCTTCATAAACCAATTGTAATTCCTTTAAGGTAAAGAGCTGTGGCATTAGATGACGAATAACATCCTGTTCCTTAATATGATTTTGTAAATAATCTAATGCTGTGACAATAATTTTAAGATGATCAAAGGCAATATACTCGTTTTCTATTTCCTCAAAGGAGACGATTCCAAACTCATCTATTCGCTTTTTAACTCTACAAATAAAGGAATGCACTTCATTTTTAAACTCAACAATACTTTCATTTTCCTCTTCTCTGATTTTTAAATCGAAAAAGGAGGCCTGTGGCTTCAGCTTAGATAAAATTTTGTCTTTATCAATTAAGCCAATAAAGCCCACAGATAATACTCTTCCTCTGACATCTCGCTCTATATCTGAAAAGGTATGAAATTGATTTAAATATACTTCCTCAATATTTGCTTCTGTAAAAAGCACTCGTTTTGCTGAATCCAGAAGCTTTTCATCTAAGGATAAAAATCCCCCTGGAATGCAAAACTTATGCATAAATGGAGCGCTCTCTCGTTGTACTAATAAAATACTAAAGCTTTTTCCTTTCTTTTTGCGATAATTATTAGTAGCAATATCACTTATACTAAACAAAGAAATATCTGTAGTAATACTCATCTTTTCATATGCATTACTATCATAATTTTTCATAAATTCTTCATCAGAGGTATAGACCAATTTTTGAAATTCCTGATATTTATCTGTATATAAATTTCGTTGCTGGATATAGTCTAGTACCATAGGATCTAAATGGCCTTCTAGTAAAGAAAATTTATTTTCATAAATACATTCTCTAATATAAGAAGAGCTGATTCCTTCAACATCAAAATCAACAAGCTCTAGTTTACCTTTATACCCCTCATATTTTTTTAACACATTTGTTAAATCTATATTTTTACGAACGATAACAAAAAGATTATAGGTATCTAAAATATATTCATATCTTTTCCATGTGGCAAAGGAAAGTAAATTATCACTTCCCATAATGAAATATAATTCATCACCCTTATATAAATTTTGAAGGTAATCTAAGCTTCGATACGTACATATCAAATTATTTTTAAATTCATAATCACATAATATAACCTTAGGATGATTTTGAAACATAAGACTAAGCATATGCATACGTTCCTCTCCCTTAGCTAAATTACTTTTTTTATAAAAATTTCCTGTAGGCAATAAAATGATTCTGTCAAAGCCTTGTCTTTCTAAAAGAGTCAATACAATTTTCTTATGAACGAGATGACAGGGATTAAAGGATCCCCCATAAACTCCTATCTTCATAGCTCTTCAGCTTCCTTTAGATATAATGCATAGGATGTATCAGAGCTCATCCGTAAATCACCTCTTGGAGAAAGACTTATAGAACCAACCTTTACGCCATCAGGCATGCAATTTCTTTTAAATTGCTGCGTAAAGAATCTTTTGATAAAGATAATCAAATACTTTTTAATATCCTCCTTAGAATAATCAAATGTCGAACAAGCTAAAAAATATAGTTTTTTAACACCTGCCCCATAGCGAATAAAATGATATAAAAGAAAATCCTGTAAAATATATGGACCAACACTTGCCTCACTGCTTTGTATCGTATGACCTGCTGCATCTAAAGGTAATAGCTCAGGAGATATTGGAGTATTCAAAATATCTGTTAAGGTATCTTTCATTATACCTTCTTCTTGATCATCTTTAATCTTTTCAATTAATTTAGTAACTAAGGTTTTAGGTATAGAGGCATTTACAGAATAGCTAGACATATGATCTCCATTATAGGTAGCCCAGCCTAAGGCGATTTCTGATAGGTCACCTGTCCCAATCACAATACCCCCTACCTTATTAGCATAATCAAAAAGTATTTGAGTACGCTCTCTAGCCTGAGAATTTTCGTAGGTTATATCTAAAACATTTGGATCATGCCCTATATCCTGATAATGCTGTAAGACAGCTGCCTTAATCGATATTTCCTTATAGGTAGCTTTAGAGCCCTCTATCAACTTTTTCGCATTTTCTAATGTTCGATTACTTGTTCCAAAGCCTGGCATCGTAATAGCTATCACATGGGAATAGGGTAATTTTAAAACCTCTGCTACACGTAAGCAAACCAAAAAGGCTAGAGTTGAATCAGCTCCACCACTGATTCCTATAACCATTTTTGAATAATTTAAATGCTTGATACGCTTTGCCAAGGCAAAGGTCTGAAGCTTTAATATCTCTTCTAAATTCTCTTTATCTTTTGGAATAAAAGGCGTTCTACTATACGTTTTTTCTAAAATGTTTTTATTTTTTTGCAAACTAAAATACGTATGGCAAGGCTGAAGATCCGTAAAAAGCCCCTCCATATTTGGACGCATTTTCCTATCATGTACTAAACGAAAGACATCTATATCCTCATAGATAATACTAGATTCAAAAGAAAATCTCTCATTTTCTTTTCTGATAGAATTAGCTTCTGCAATCATCGCATGTCCAGAAAATACCAAATCACTTGTAGATTCACTCAACCCAGAGGAAGCATAAATGTATGCCCCCCTTGTCTTAGCAGCCTGAGATCGAATCAGACTTCTTCTATAAGCACATTTGCCTACCAATTCATTACTACTAGATAAGTTAAATATTAAGGTAGCTCCTAAGACACTCATCAAATTACTTGGCGCATTTGCTGCCCATAGATCCTCGCATATTTCTACTGCATAGCAAATATCCTCATATCCAGCTGCATGATAAAGTAATCGATTAGAAATCATTACCTCTTCTCCTAAAAGGGTAATCCTTGTATCCTTTAAATGATTTCCAGAGGCAAAGTATCTCGCCTCATAAAATTCACCATAATTAGGAATAAAGGTTTTTGGTGTAATACCAATAATTTTTCCATTAGAAAAGCTGATTGCACAATTGTAAAGGACAGTTCCTATTTTAAGAGGAGCCCCCACGATAAAGACAATTGAATGAGATACACTGTATTCCTTAAGCTCCTCCATTCCTAAAAGTACTCCCTGTAATAAATCATCATTTAAAAATAAATCCTGACAGGTATAGCCAGTTAAGCTTAGCTCTGGAAAAGTTATAATCTCTATTCCTTGTTCTATAGCCTTATCCAAAATTTTTTTCATTTCATCAACGTTATAATGGATGTCTGCAATTTTTAATTTATTTACTGCAGCTCCCACACGTACATAGCCATATTCTTTAAGCATCGTAGTACATCCTCCACTTCTTATCTTTATTATACCTTATTTCTAGTATTTGTCAATTGTGTTATTATCATTCTGCTAAAAACAGATTCAGACATTAAAAAATGCTCAAAATGAGCATCCTTTTAATTTTCTAAAGTTGTTAAAAAATCTTGAAAATACTTTGGTAAATCCACTTCAAATTCTAACCAATTCTTTGTTCTAGGGTGATAAAAGCCAATACATTTAGCATGAAGAAATTGTCCCTGATCTCCAATTACCTTTCTTCTACCATACACCTTATCTCCCACTACAGGATGATCAATATAGCTCATATGAACACGAATTTGATGGGTTCTACCAGTTTCAAGCTCACATTCCACTAGGGTAAAGCCAGTATAACGCTTTAAAACCTTAAAATGTGTTATTGCAGACTTTCCTAGCTTTACGACTGCCATCTTCTTTCGATCCATAGGATCTCTTCCTATAGGAGCATTTATTTTCCCTTTATCTTCGACAAAGCTACCATAGACTAAAGCAATATATCTTCTTTTACAGGTATGCTGTTTAAGCTGTTCAGCAAGCCCCATAGCTGCCATATCATTTTTAGCAATCATCAGTAATCCCGTAGTATCCTTATCAATGCGATGCACTATACCAGGTCGAATCACACCATTTATTGTTGACAAATCCTCTAGCTCATAAAGTAATCCATGAACTAAGGTATCCTCCATATTGCCCGCACCAGGATGAACCACCATCCCCTTTGGCTTATTGACAATAGCAATATCAGCATCCTCATAAACTATTTCTAGGTGCAAATTCTTTGCCTCTACATCTAACGCTTTCTCCTCTAAAGTTTCATAGCATATTTCATCCCCTAGCTTTAATACATAGGACGGCTTTTCTACTTTTTGATTTACTAAAACCTTTCCTTCTTCAATACATTTTAAAGCATAGCTTCGTGATTTTCCTTCTATTATTCCAGCTAAAGCCTTATCTAGTCTTACCCCTGTATACTCTTTTTCTACAATATATTTCATAGCTTTGCTCGCTTTTCTTGAAAAAATATAATATCCATCGCAAGACAAATAATTCCAATAACTAGACACATATCTGCAACATTAAAAATTGGAAAGCCAGATTTTGTAATTGCCTCCCACAAATAATCTAAAGGCTTAAGGATGATCATATCTACAACGCCCTCTCTAAGATTGAAGCAGGCAAAGATACGATCAATACAGTTTCCAAAGGTTCCAGCTAACATCAGGGTAATCGCTGTAGAATACATTTTTTTTCTTTGCCAATTATTCTTCGTAATAAAATAGACTAGGACAGCAGATGCTACTAAACTAAGGATTGCAAGCAACCATGTTGCATCGGAAAACATTGACCAAGCTGCCCCAGTATTATAGGCTAAAGTAGAATCTAATACATGAGGAATAAGATTTACAATATGATTTTTTTCTATTAGCAATTCTGCCAAATATTTCGTCACCTGATCTGCCAAGAGTAAGGCAGTTAACAAGCCAAGTGTAATCCACATAAGATTGCCTCCATTCTAAATAAATAGTCCTATAAAAATTCCAACACAAAGAGCCAAAGCACAAATCAAAGCGTCCATCAAATAGAAGCAAGACATATCAGGAACCTGCTTTTTGGTTATCGTTTTGTAATAAAATACACGACTCAAAAAAATAATAAAAAACACAGAAATAAGAATACCAATGAGACATAAGCTCATTAAATCACTAAATATAAAGCAATTGACAAAAACAACAATAGGACCCATCATCAGCAGTATTGCAAGAGCTATAGACACTAATGCTATTCCCACACGCTGAGGTGTCTGCCTAGATATTTCCTTTACCTGCTCCTTACAAGCTCTATAGCGTTCACTAAAATTAGGCATTGGCAAGCACCTCCAAGGCTTCATTAAAGGTACGAACAGAATATAGCTTCATACGCTCCTTAGACCTCAATTTATTGTAAGCCAAAAGAGCCTCCTCATAATTTTCTTCTGGACATAAAAATATCTCCATACGATCCTCATAAGCCGTATAAATTTTTTGCTGAATTCCTCCTATTGGTCCTACTGTTCCATCAGGCTCTATCGTTCCTGTCCCAGCTATTTTTTTACCTTTCGTAATATCCTCTGGTAACAAGGAATTATAAAGAGCTAGAGTCTGTAATAGTCCACCAGAAGGTCCTCCCACATTGGTTGGCTTTATCTTATATTTTGGAAAAGCATTTGCTTGATCTAAAATATAATAGGAATAGCCAGCAATTCTAAGGTTGTCCTTTGAATTTTGAATTTCTAACTCCTCTTTCTCTCTGCTAACCTGAAAGATATGATTTTCTTCACTTGCTACTGCTTCATTAAAAGCCATCTTAAAGGCTGTAAAATCATTTTTTGCATAAATTCCATCTACTCCAATGATTCTATCCCCAATACGAAATTCAGATACGGCATCATAATAGGCAATCACATAAGCATCATATTCATAATCTAAATTGATTGTGGAATTCTTCGCAGCTGCCGCCTCATAAGCAAGCATTAAGGAGTATTGTATACTTGATTCATGCTGGATTCTTCCCATTTTCATTATCTCCATATCTGTAAAATGAAGATAATGCTTTGGAAGCTCAGATACCTCAGAGGTTGAACTAGCCTGCACCATTAAGTTTTGCAAAATTGTGGAATGATCTAAGCTAATTACATAGATAGTTGATAAGCTCCCCTCTGCCTTATAGGCATTCTCAACCTCCACAAAATCTCCTACAATGGATGTCCCTCCCTTTAAGGTAACCGTTTTATTTGTTCTTACAGTTCCCAAGACGATCAAAGGAATATTAATAAGTATTGCAAAAGCGATGAGAATCCAGAACTTTTTAAAAAAATATTTCATACCTCTTTCCTCCTAAGCTCTAAAACAATCTCAGGCATCTCCTGATAAGTAATTCCTGCAGCATCAAACATTTTTCTTGAAGCTAGGGAACTCTCTGTATCATGATATTTATCAGAAGCATAAATTACATGCCGAATTCCTGATTGTATAATAAGCTTCGCACATTCATTACAAGGAAATAAGGTAACATATAAGGTAGAATTTTTCAAAGAGGAGGTACAATTTAAAATGGCATTAGGTTCTGCATGAACTACATAGGGATATTTTGTTTTTAAATATTCCTTAGATTCTTTCCCCCAAGGAAATTCATCATCCTTACAGCCCATCGGAAAGCCATTATAGCCTATACCAATAATTCTTTTATCCTCATTAACTACACAGGCCCCTACCTGCGTACTTGGATCCTTACTACGTTTTGCAGAAAGGGCGGCAACGCCCATAAAATATTCGTCCCAACTAATATGTTTATGCATAGAAGCCTCCTTTATGGATTAAGACGATCTGGACCACGGAAGATAAACATCGCATCCTTAATTCCCTCTTCAAAGATTAGCATTGTAATTCTGTCTACACCGATACCAAAGCCACCATGAGGAGGACATCCATATTTGAAGAAATCCAAATAGAATTCAACATCCTTTTCTAAGCCCTTTTCTAGAGCCTGCTTCTTCAATATTTCATAACGATGCTCTCTTTGAGCACCTGTAGTAATTTCACAGCCCTTCCAGATTAAATCATATCCACAAGGAACATCGTGCTCATCACGCATATGATAGAATGCTCTATTCTCTTTATGATATCCTGTGACAAATAAGAATTCGTGTCCAAATTTATCTAAGGAAAGCCTTTGACAAAGACGTTCTCCCTCTGTAGTCAAATCTCCTTTTTCACTCTCTGGGACCTGATATCCATATCGCTTTTCTAGTTCAGCATAAACCTCCTTTAAATCCATGACAGGGAAAGGAAGGGTTGGAACAATCACATCTAAGCCATATACTTCTTTTATTTTATCACCATAAGTCTCTGCCACTGCTTTCAAAGCATAGGTCAGCATTTCTTCTTCCATATGCATAACATCATGAAAGGATTCAATATAAGAAAATTCTAAATCAAAGCCCGTAAATTCAGTAGCATGCTTACGAGAAGCAAATTTTTCTGCACGAAATACAGGACCAGATTCAAAAATTCTTTCAAAGCCTGCTGCCATGGCCATTTGCTTATAAAATTGTGGAGATTGCGCTAGATACGCATTGCCATCAAAATACTCTACCTTAAATACTCCCGCTCCAGTTTCTGATTCGGCACCAATTAGCTTTGGAGAATGGATTTCAATAAAATCACGTTTTAACAAAAATTCTCTACATTTAGAAACAAAATGGGATTGAACCTGAAACATCAAGGTATTTTTATCTGTACGTAAATCTATCCAGCGATAATCCAAGCGCAAATCAATATTTGTTTCCTCTCCCTTAGGAGCAACAATAGGAGATGGAGCTGCAATACTATGCACCACTATAGTATCTGGATACATCTCCATATGATTTAGCTTTACATACTCACTTTCTACGATAAGTCCTTGAGCCTCTATTACACTATCTACTGTTATTTGGTCTAAGGTCTCTATAAGCTCTGGATGCTTTTCCTTTTCAATCGTAAGCTGTAGCTTTCCAGAGACATCCTTTAATACTATAAAGCACATAGTCTTTTTATTGCGGATATTTTCTACAAAGCCAGCAACCTTATTTTCTTTTCCAAGCTCTATATTTTTAAGCATTACTCTTTTCATTCTTTTACCTCTTTTTCCTTACATCCTGCACAAGCAGATTTTGCATTAATTTTATTTAAGACATACGGATACACATCATAAATTGAAATTGTTTCCTGTTCCTCAGTTTCATTATTTTTTATATTAATTTTAAATTCTTCTAGCTCATTATCCCCTAGAATACATGTAAACATTGCATGATTCTGATCTGCCGTTTTAAATTGCGCCTTAAGCCCACGACTCAAATAATCCATGTCACAATATAGTCCACCCAATCTACATATATTCATTTGTGTTAGGCAAGCTTTTTTCGCTGCCTCTCCTAAGGCAATAAAATAAACATGTAAATAGTCTGGCTTTCCTAAGGATTTATTGGCAAACTCGGCAGCTAGCAATAATCGCTCCATGCCAAAGGCCATGCCAACCCCTGGAATATCTGGACCCTCCATATCAGAAACTAAGGTATCATATCTACCTCCAGCTCCAATTACATTTTGGGCTCCAAATTCCGGAATATCTACCTCTAGCTCAAATACAGTATGAGAATAGTAATCTAATCCTCGTACAAGGTTGTCCTCTATCTCATAAACAATTTTCATTTCATCTAAAGCCTTCAATACAGTTTCAAAATGAGATAAGGAGGATTCATTTAAATAATCCTTAATCTTTGGCGCCTTTAAAAAGAATTCCTTATGACGATCCACCTTGCAATCTAAAATACGTAAAGGGTTCTTTTCTAATCTTGTTAAGCAATCTCCACATAGCTCGTCCTTATATTGTGAGAAATAAGCTACACAGGCCTTCTTATAAGCCTCCCTTGATTCCTTATCGCCAATACTATTAATCTTAACCTTCACATTTTTTAAACCTAAGCCCTTAATTAGGGTTGTCCCTAAGGCGATTACCTCAGCATCTATTAAAGGATCAGCGCTTCCTAACGCCTCCACTCCAAATTGATTAAACTGACGATTTCTTCCCTTTTGAGGGCGTTCATACCGAAACATTTGTCCCAAATAGAATAGCTTCTGCATCGGACTTTGCGCATAGAGCTTATTTTCTATAAATGCTCTTACAACTCCAGCTGTTCCTTCTGGTCTTAGCGTAATTTGACGATTAGAGCGATCTAAAAAATCGTAGGTTTCCTTTGTCACCATATCTGATGTATCTGAAGCATCTCTGTGAAATACTCTACTAGATTCAAATATAGGAGTACGAATCTCTTTATAATTATAAATTTGACAAATTCTTCTAATAATAGATTCTAATTTTGTCCAAGCTTTGACCTCATCTGGCAAAACATCATAGGTTCCCTTGGGTTTTGTTATCATATTTATTACTTCCTTTCCTCATATTCATAATAGTACATACTATAATACATAGCGATACGCTCATGATTTTTTATTTTAATTAAAGACTGATATTCATAATGATAGCCACACTGAAGAATTACCTGCTTAGAGGATTGATTTCCTAGCGTATGTCCTACCAAAATTTTATCTAAGTGTAAAATCTCAAAGCCTATCCTTGTCATTTCCTTAAGGCAACGCGTCATTATCCCTTGATTCCAATACTCTCTATGCAGGATATATCCAATTTCAGCTGTATTGATACTTTCATAATAGGTATGAAAATCAATCATACCAATCATTTTCGCTTCGTTTGTCTTATCTATAATTGCATATCCTGCAGGAAGACCAGCTAAAGGACGCTTCAAAAAAACCTCCTCTATACACCAAAGAGCCTCCTTAGGTTTTAGAAAGGGTCCCCAATTTAAATGCTTACAGGTTTCCTCGTCTTTTCCAATATCAAAATAGTCAAGATAATCCTCTCTTTCGATGGTTCTAAGCTCATATCGACCTAAATTAATTACTGGTAATTTCGTTTCTATAATTCATCACCCATTCTTTATGAAATAAAAAACGTCCTTAAAAAAATTATTTAAGGACGTATATAAGCGCGGTGCCACCTTACTTCTAGTATAAAACTAGCACTTCATTCGTCCGTTAACGCCTGGTACGTCTTTTTTTAAAAGCTCTCTAAAGTGTCTTTCTCTATGTTCTTATGGATGCTTTCACCAACCATCCTCGCTGAAAAATAAAAATACATAGATACTTCTCTTTCTCATCAATTTCATCTTATGCTAGTATTTTAGCATTTATACAGCCATTTTTCAAGAAATTTTTTCAATTATACAGTAGGAGAAATCAAAACATTTTGATAATCTCGCGAAAGCTTGAAACCCTCATTCTTCCGAAGTCGCAAATCCTCCATCAACAAATCTCTTACAATTAAATTTGTATCTGTAAATTCTGAAGTTCGATAGCCTGCAAAATAATTGCCAAAGTAAACGTAATCCACAATAGCTAGAGTGTAGGTTTGATCAACCGCAATCGAGCTACCAAAATCCCTTGTAAAAACCATTTCATAATTCGAATTGGCATCATAGAAGCGTTTCAAGTTTAATCCAGAAATTTCACATAAAATAATGTGATTATCAAATGGATTTAAGGCATAAAGAGCTTTAAAATCAAAATCACCAGCAGCAACATTATTCCTAAAGGCTCCTGTATTACAGCAGGCAGCTGTTGCGTTAGTAGCAGCCATCATAACGCGCAATGCATATTCCTGGAACTTTTGATCATAGCGATTGATATACTGCTCATTCTTACAATATACCTCTTCTAAAATCGGTTTAGATGCAAGGTAATGCTTTTCAATGATTGTGTCTACCTTGGGATCAGAAATTCGACTTGTAGACGTATAAACATGACTAGTAGAAACTTCTATCACCTGTTTCTTTTCTACATCATACTTTAAATCTATTCTACCAAAGGCTTCTAGCTTGCCACTAGATTGAATGATTGGCAGACTAGCTCCAGCTTCTCTTTTAATTAAAGCTTCCTGTAGCGTATGCGTATGTCCATTAATAACAGCATCCACTAGATAGGAGTCTCCATATTTTAGTTGTGCCAATAAATTATTTACCTCATAATCTATACAGGAGGAGGCTTCTCCCCCGTGAATATTGACAATGATAATATCTGCACCTAAAAGCTTTAATTCTTTCCCTAGCGTACTCACACTTTGAGCAATATCTGAGGCTTGGGCCTTAAACGTATATCCCTCTAGCATATTCGCATTAATAGAGGAGGCTAAATTGCCAATATAGGAAACCATACCTACCTTCACATTTTCCTTTTCTACTAAAAGCTTTGAGACTGTATTATCCTTCTCAATCAGCTTATCTTCATAATAAATATTTGAATTTACAAGAGGAAAGCCTGCCTCACCATTTTCCTTGTTTCCATCAAAATAGGCCAATATTTTTTCAAAGCCCCAATCAAATTCATGATTGCCAACCCCCATCATATCAAACTTCATTTGGGTCATGGCATCAATTACTACTCTGCCATAGCTGACTCTTGAAATTGCTGTTTCCTGAAGCATATCGCCATTGCCTATTAAAACTGTGTTATCCTCTTTAGTTTCATTTCGAATATCTTGAATTAAAGTATTTGCTCTAGCTAAGCCTCCATACTTTCCTTCATCTTCAATATGACCGTGTATGTCATTCATTTCTATTATTTCTATGGGAACTAAATTATCTTCTAAGCTACTATCCTTAAGAATTGTACAACTTGTACATAATATGCAACCCAAAAATAAAAAAATCAGTTTTTTCATCCTATGACACAAAGACTGTGGTCTTCTTTTCTCCTTCCTCTTTCTCTTCTAGCTTTTGACTGATATAATCAATAAATATAGAATCTAAAGGAGCAGGTTCTCGTTGAAAATCTACTTCTATATTTAACTCTGCCAATGTCTTAAATAAAAATGACATCATATGTCTATGGTTTAAAACAATACGTGTGGGAACTCCAACTTCCTTAAATACTGAATCTAAAAATCCTTTACTATATTCTAAAAACTGATGTGGCTTACAGGGAAGCTTTTCCATAATCTGCTTTCCATTTTTTTCATAGTATGCCAAAAAAATAGTGTCGTAATAGAGATTAGTATCTTCTTTTATAGGTTCAAAATATCTTCCAATATAGCAAACATCATCAATATATGTAGTTTCTTTATATTCCTCAATAAAATCATGGTCTTCTCTTTTAAAGGCGGGAAGCTTAGATAAAGAAACATCAGCAGTATATTTCACCTCATATAAAAAATTTTTAGTATCAAAGCCTGCTAAAACAATCTTATCCTCTTTGAAGCAGTCTTCTATATCCTCTAGCTCATTATCGATTAAGCTTGTAAGATAATACAGATAGGTAATTACCTTTCTAAGCCTAGGTAAATTTAAATATTGATATGCATACCCCTCTTTAAACTCACAAGCAAGTAAATTATTTTCTTGAGCTATTCTAATTTTATGCTTTTTATAATAAGCAAAATCTTCAGCGACAAGGTCCTTTCTTTTCACTAAGGATAAAATGACCATATCTGCAAATACGGCATTGTGTAACAATCCTGAGGCAGACATATAGCTATCGACTAAGTAATTTATTCCTTTATCTCCAAAATAAATAGTTAAAGAAAGGGCATCCTCTAGGCCTTGATTATTAAATACGATTATTCCCTTAGAATGCTCGTCTACAAGAAAGAAAAAATTCATAGAATTAAATTTTTCAAAGGTATGTTTTTTATTTAAAGTTTGCATTGCCTTTTTCAATTCAAAAAAGACATCCTTATAACTCATACTTACACCTGCATTTCATAAACCAAAACTCTTTTAATTCCATAAGTTTTATTTTTTATCAGTTTTAAAGAGCCTAGTTCTAAGGGATATTCTGTAGCTATGGCAAGCTCATAAACTATTCTTCCATTATGAGTTACATACGGAAGAACAGTTCTTAGTAATTCTTCTGCTTGATCCATTTTATAAGGAGGATCTAAGAAAATAATATCCCATTGAAGATTGGTTTGTTTTAGAAAATCTTTGTAATCTAAAATAGAAAAACTAGCATTCTCTATTTTTAAATTTGTACAATTCGCCTTCGTTATAGCTATTGCCTCTGCTACAACATCATTGAAATGGACCTTTTGTATTCCTCTAGATAGAGCCTCAATTCCCATAGCACCACTACCAGAAAATAAATCCAAGGCTGTACCTCCTTCAAAATAAGGACCTATCATATTAAAGATAGCTCCACGAACTAAATCCTGGGTCTCCCTTGTTGTATCTAGTTGTGTCATTTGAATAATACGATGTCGATATTTTCCAGCAACAACACGCATTCAGCGTACCCCCCTATCTCTTTGGAAGCGCCCTAACCTGTTTATAAGAAATTGGCTTCCCCATATACTTTTTTTTAGATAATTCCTTAAAGTACTTTAAAGCCTGATAATGAACCTCTAAATAGGTAGCTTCCTTTTGAATCACGATTTTTCCAATATGCTCTCTATGAATAGTTATTGTATCATGTAAATAATTTACTAATTGGTTAGGACGAACATTTTCTTTGCTTCCAACATTTAAGCTAACATATACCCAATTGGATACAGGACGATTTACGTCTGGCTTAACTCTTGGTCTAACTGTATCAATAGGAGTATACACTCTTTTTTCATTTTCTCCAAGAAGCTCTAGTAAGCGAATAATAATAGGAGTAGGATCTGTTGTTTTTCTTGATAAATCAAGTAGCAAATTATCAAAGGTATGATTATTCGCTGCATCCTCTAAGCCATTTAATATTCTTTCTGTTATATTTTTTTGATATCTAGTTTGAATTTGCTTAGGGGTAGGAATCTCTGCAACATCAAACTTAGATTTCGTATACATCTCTATTTCTTCTATTCTCTTCTTTTGTCTAGTTGTAGCTAATGTAATTGCTAAGCCTGTCTTTCCTGCACGACCAGTCCTTCCGATTCGATGCACATAAATTTCATTTTCTTGAGGAATATCAAAATTTATAATTGCCTCAATATCATCTATATCGATTCCTCGAGCCGCAACATCAGTAGCAATCATAATTCCGATGGACCCTAATCTAAAGGATTGCATAACTCGATCACGACTCATCTGCTTTAAATCGCCATGAAGACCATCAACATTGAAATGTCTTTCCTGAAGATATAAAACCAATTCATCCACCATAGCCTTTGTATTTGCAAAAATCATGACAGAGGATAATTGATAAAAATCTAAAACACGTAACAAAAGATCCTTTTTTTGCTCCTTTTTAACGTAGTATAAAACTTCCTTTATTCTATCTACGGTCAAGGTTTTATTCTCAATCCTTATGGTAACAGGCTGTATCATATATTTGGTACTCGCCATACGAACCCAAGAAGGAAGGGTAGCAGAAAATAAAGAGGTCTGTCTTTCCTTAGGAACCTCTTTTAAAATAGTTTCCATATCCTGCTCAAATCCCATTTTTAGCATTTCATCTGCTTCATCTAATACCAAATAAGAAACATTCTTCAATTTCAAGGTTCCACGTTCAATATGATCTATAATTCTTCCTGGGGTTCCTATGATGATTTGTGGGCGCTTTGCAAGAGCCTTAAACTGTTTATCATAGGATTCTCCTCCGTAAATTGCAGCAACCTTTACCTTGAGATTTTTAGCAAGCTTCTCAATTTCCTTACAAACCTGTAAGGATAATTCTCTTGTTGGACACATTACTAATGCTTGTATCACCAAAGAGGATACATCTATTTTTTCAAGCATTGGAATAGCATAGGCAAATGTTTTTCCAGTACCTGTTTGTGCTTGGCCTATTACATCCTTACCTACAAGCAGATGAGGAATAGCTTCCTCCTGAATGGGTGTAGGCTTTACAATATTCATTTCTTCAAGTGCAGAGGAAATAGCTGCATCTATTTTCATATTTAAAAAATCTTTCATACTTTAAACTCCATAACTATTTTATTATAACAAAATATTCGACATAAAACAAGGAAAAAGAAATTTCTAACATAAATATATAAAAGAATCATATTCTTAATAGGTAAACAAAAAAAACACAGAAACCAATGAAATCTTTCTGTGTTTTATCTACATAAATAGAGCTAGGAAGGTCGAGAAGACTAAAATCTTCTACCTTTGAATCCTCTCTTAGTAACATTTAGGGTTCTAGTACACGATGTTAAGAACACATCACCTGTTTCCTCTCAGATTCGCTTTCTTATTGTTTGAGCTTCGCGGCCATCTTCCTAGCAATTTAACTATACCATATTTTAAAGCAAAAGTAAATATATCTTAATTAAAATAAGACCAAACTAATGCTATGACGGAGCAAACCATTAAAAGGATGCCAACGACTATCATTAGATTATCGCCCTTACTCTCCCCTGTCAAGCTTTTTTTAGAAAGCATAGCCATAAAGAGTGCAATAATTCCTACCATAAAAAGGATCAGGGGCAAAGCAAAATGAATTGTAAAATAAGATTTATTATCACTATTCATTTCAACAAAATATAAAATTGTACATGACATAACAACCACAAACGCAATCAATATGATGACACGAAAGATTGACATAAGTGGAGTATTTTTTTGTGATGTTTGTTCTTCTTTTCTAATGTTATTTTTTCCCATTGCTTCTTCTCCTATTTTTTATTTTATTTTTTCAAAAAAGCTACTATTATCTCCATTACTTTTGAATCTAGTTCTCCCATTTTATGATAATCTAAGCCCTTCCTATAGGCTAAGACATCCTCTGCTTTCAGTTCTTTTATTTGCTGATAGGATTTCCTTGTATAAGCTATCGCCTCTGCTGAATATTCAGGATTGTGTCCTTTATCCTCTACAATATAATAGCTTAGATTGGAATTGACTATATGCTTCATTAAATATTCTGTAGATGTCTTATAAGGAATCATTGTATCATCCTTTGAATGAATGATTAAAGTTGGAATATTTGTAGATTTTAAAATAGTCTTGGCATGGATAAGGCTATATCGTCCACAATGAAGTTCATCAATTAAAACGATAAAGGGAATTGTAATTCTTAACCATTTTGGTAACAAATGAGAAAGAACCTGAGATAGACTTATAAAGGGAGCCATAGCAACAATTCCTTTGATATCCTTATGATATTTTGCAATACCTAAGGCAGCATAGCCACCCCATGAATGTCCCATAACATAGATAGGAGCTTTATACTTCTTTTTCACAAAGGCAACTGCCTCGTCTAAAGACCGAAGACTATTTCCTAAGCCTTTAATGTTTTTTCCGTCGGAACGCTCTGTACCATAATAGTCAAAGCCTAACACATTAAAGCCTTGACTTGCCATATAAGCTATATCTTGAACATAGGCACTATGAGAGCCCCACATACCATGAGCAAAAATCAAAATGTTCTTTGACTGTTGATTGGGATAGCTATAGATAAAGCCTCGTAAAATTCCTTTCTTTGTAGGAATCTCTATAGCCTCAGCCGTTAATCCAGTAAAATCCTCTATCGTATAATATTGTATAATGCCATCTGGCTCATATCGCTTTTTAAATACACTTCTATGTATACCATAGGACAATAAAAATAAAAGAATGAGAAGCAGGAATATGATCCCGATTCCTATATAAACGACAAGCATACTCTACTCCTATCTATAGATTTAATTTATATATTTTATATAAGCCATCTAGAGTTAAATCTTCCCTTAAGGTAATATCATTTTTACACAAGGGTACAATTAATGAGGATAGCCCTCCTGTAGCAAAAACCTTAGCTGCTTTGCAGCCGATTTCCTCCTTGATTCTTTCAATCATTCCATCAACCTGGGATGCAGCCCCATAGATTACACCTGATTGAATACAATTTACTGTAGAGGTTCCAATCACTTTTTTTGGACAGATCAGTTCTACACTAGGAAGTAATGCCGCATTATTAACTAAAGCCTTCATAGAAACACTTACTCCAGGTGCTATACTCACTCCATAAAAGATTTGGTTTTTTGTATATATGTATTTAGTAGCAGTTCCTAAATCAATCACAATTGCCTCATCAGCTAGCCCCTTCATAGCTGCTACATCACAAATGATATCTGCACCTACTGTTTTTGGGTCATCTACCTTAAGCTGAACTCCTGTTTTGATTCCAGGACCCATGATTAAAGGATCCTTTTTTAGATATTTTTTTAAAGCCTTTTTTAATGCGCTGGTTATGACGGGAACTACAGAGGAAACAATAGCATTTTCAATTTTATAATTATCTAAGATAGGCTTTAAAAGTACATAATACTCATCTGCCGTCTTATTTAAAGAAGATTTAATTCTATATTTTTCTATAATACCCTCATTCTCTGCAAAGCCGAGAACAATATTTGTATTTCCTATATCTACTAACAAAATCATGCCTTTAACCCTAAAAAAGGAGGCTACTCCTCCTTTTCCTTTCTTTATTCTTGTACTGAGGGCTTTAATTCATTAGATGGCATTGTATCATCTAATATCCCTTCATTAAAATTCATGCCTATATTAAAATTTCTAGACAATATACGAATCAAATAAATAACAGAGGGTGATAATAAAACACTCACTGCAAATTCAACTAAGAAATTAGTTAGTATTACAAAACCTAGAGCAGCAGCAAAGGCATCTCCAAAGCCACCTGCAGAAGGCACTAAAACAATAGTTTCCCCATTTACTACAGTTGATAATCCTCTAAATAAAACAGAGGTTCCTAAAATAAATAAGCCCGTATTTATTAAGGGAGCGATTAAAGTTGCTGTGATAACGGCAACAGGAAATCGAAATTTTTTCAAGGCCTTGATTTGCATCAAGCCTTTAAAAATCCATCCTGAAGCAAGACCAGCAAGTCCTGTCTTAAGGATACATAATACAATTGTTATCCAAGGATTAAAGTTCCAGAACAATGCAGTATCTGGTGCTGTAAGAATAACAACTCCCATTAAAGCCCCTAAACCAAATCCAGCTAAAGGTCCATATAAGATGGATCCCACTACCATAGGAATCAAGGCTAACGTGATATTCACGGGTCCAAACTTGATATAGTTAGAAATCACCTGCAATACTACTGTAATTGCTGCAAGAGTGGCTATTCCAACCATACGCTTAATTCTTCTACTATTTTTCATTATAAAATTTCCTTTCTTTTTAGGCCTATATCTAGGTCCCATAAGCAACTAATATTATACCTCTTCTCCCTTTTCTTTGCAAGAGCCACTTTTCCTTTTAGTTTTAGCATACAGTTCAAAGGCTATATAGAGTGAACCTAAAGAAACAACCTCTAAAATCACACCTGCAATCATATCTATAAAGTAATGCTGCTTAATAAAAATGGTCGATAAAATACATCCTATTCCTATGATAATAGAGCTGATTCGAAATGCTTTTGGCAAACCCTTTTTATCAAGCTTGGGAATATATACACCAATAGAAACTAAGCACATTCCCACAATAGCATGCAAGCTTGGAAAACAATTCATAGCTTCTAGATCTTTTTTATAAATCCAATTGATACAAAAATCAAAAAACGTAGAAATATCTTTAATATCCGTAAAGGTAATCCCATTAGGATACCCATATTCACGTTTCATAACAACATTAAAATTACAATAAAAAATGAAGCTAATACATACGCAAACGAACAAGGATAAAAGTATTTTTATAACTTTTTCTTTGTCATAAAAGGATAAAATCCATAAAAAAATCGGAGGTACAAAATAATAGCTGAAATAAAAAACAAAAAAATATTTGATAAAAGGAATCTTATCATCTATCGTAAAATGAAAATATCTTGTAGGTGGATCTATCCATATCGCAATATTGTAAGACAATGCCTTAAAGCCCCATAAAGCAATGGGAAGAATTAAATAGAAAATATGATACTTTATAAAAAATTTCCCAAGTTTACATTCACATAAACGCTGTACATATTTTCTCATTTTAATTTGCCAATTCTTTCTCCATAGCGAACTGTAATCTCATTATTTTTTTGGCTTTGCATTAAAATATCCTCATCAATAGTTACAATATCCTGAATCAAAAGAATGATTGTAGAGCCTCCAAACATAAAATATCCCTTTTCTTCCCCTTTGGTAAAACTATGATCCTCAAAATGATTTTTTATTCTCCCTACCATCATAGCCCCTACTTCTACTTGAACTACATCCTTAAAATTTTTTGTATGTAGAACCGTATAGGACCTATGATTCCTTTTAAAAAAATTATATTTTTCTAAAGAAATAGGGTGAACCGTATGAAAAACACCAGGGACACTTATATTCTTCTCCTGATTTCCTTCATCTATGTATCCATATCGATGATAATCTGTTACCCCTAATCTAAAAATTAAGCAATATCCATTTTCATATTGCTTTGCTAAAGGGGAATAATTCAAAAGGTCAGATAAGGTATAATAGGCACCTTTAATAACAAATATGGTTTCATCATAGGCTTTATCTAGCTTAAAAACACTCAGTTTACTATCACAAGGACTTATCAAAATGTCAGAATCCTGCACAATAGGACGTCGATCTGCTAGGATTTTTCGCGTAAAAAAATCATTAAACGATTTATATTTTTTCTGTGGATAATCCTCCATACAGATATGATTCTTTTTTATAAAACGTTTAATATGTATCCTAGACATTCTACTGTTCATATAAGCTCCTGATAGCTTTGTAACAAAGGGACATATCAAAATTTTAAGTATACATCTACCTAGAATAGAGCGATATAAAAAGCGTTGGCCTATAGAGGGACAATCTTCTATTTCCTTTCCTGTATGTCGCTCAATTATCCTTTGCATAAGGTAAGCTCCAATATCAAAAGCGTAATAAATATAATTATAAGAATTGTAGAAAAAATAATAGAAATTTTCACAGTTGGTTTTTTAATCTTAATTTTAAATAAAAATAAAAACATAAGTAGGCCTAAAATTATAGCATATAATATGAAAAATTTTTCCTTTAAAAAACAACGAAGTAACCAAATGAAGGGAATAATCATAGCTGCAGTAGTAATGGGTACACCATAAAATACACTTTTCTCATCTATATCCCTATTCATTTCTCGCACATTAAAATAGGCTAAGCGAATCATACCTGCTAAGATATAGAAGCAAAATAAAGGAATAAAGTACATTTCCTTCATACCTACAGCATATCCGATTGCCACAGGCAAAACTCCAAAGCAAATTAAGTCTGTTAAGGAATCAATCTGAATCCCATACTGCTTTTCTTCTATAGTTCTATCCTTTTTTAAACGTGCAATTTTTCCATCAAATAAATCTAAGCATCCACTTACACCTAGACAAATCACTCCACCTAAAGGATTTCCTGTAAGTGTCAAAAAGACTCCTAAACCACCAATTAATAAGGACAAATATGTCATCCAAACTGTATAATTATAATACCCTACCATTATACTACCCCTTTACTACTTTTTTTCAATATTTTCACATGCTTTATTAAAACAAGGAGGAAGGTCAAAATCAATGGAATATAGAAATTGACCGCTCTAGTTAAAAGCATAGCACTTCCAATAACATTTACCTCTCCAACACAATACACAAGTCCAAACAATAAGGCATACAAGTACTCAGAAATTCCAACTCCACCAGGAAGTGGTAAAGAATCTACACATAAAGCGATTAGTACCTGTATAGAAAATAAATCTAAATAAGTCAAATCTGCTATCACAAATCGGTCTTTAAAGGCTAAATAAACAAAATAGCTTATTGAAAAAAATGAAATTCTTTGTAGAAGATTATAAAGTAAAGCCTTTAAAAAATGAAATTTATGTTTAAAGATTAAATGTGCTCCCTGCTCATACTTCTCCATCAAATTCACAAATCTACGAATTATTTGTATTTTTTTCTTAATAATTCTATGTCTTGCCAAAAATAAAATTAATCTTATTCCTACTGCTTGTATCCAATTTCTTTTAAAGGCAGCTAGAAAACACATAGAAATTAAAATCAAATTTATCGCTAGTCCTATGAAAAATAATATCGTCATTATTGGAAAATCAAACACATACTGCGGACATATACAAATACATATAATAGATAATACTAATAAAATTATTTTAAATAGGGCTGTATTCATTAATAGGGTGAGGGAGATGTGAGATAAAGAGAGTCCATCCTTTGACATATAATAGGCAACCATGGGCTGCCCCCCACTTGCAGAGGGAGTAACAGCACAAAAGTAATAATCAATAGCCGAATACATAAAATTGCTTCTTCTAGTGGTTTGAATTTCCATAGTTTTAAAGATTTGTCGCATAGCAACCCCTTCAAAATATATATATAGGAAAATCATTAGAATTCCTAATCCTAGCCACAAATAATTAACCTCTTGAATACATTCAAAAATCTCTCGAATATCATATTTCAAGAATATGACACTAAAGGTTATGATAATCAATAGAAATAAAAATAAAATACTCCATTGATATTTTTTATTTTTTCTTGATTTTTCTATCCTATACTTCATACTCTTTCCCATCTTAAACAAACTATAGCTCCCTTGTTCTATATTCTAAAGGGTACTCTTACTAATTATACTGTATTAACTGTACTTAAGTCAAATGATTTATTGTATATCAATTTGGTCTTCTTGATTCTTTTCATCTATGTGGGGGATAATGATTGTGTTTATATCTTCTCCAGGCATTTCTAAAGGTTCTTCAACAATAGACTCTTTTCTTTTCGTTTCTCTATCCTTAGCTATAGCCTTACGATAACGATTATAGCCCATGCCTCCCTCAACAATTAAGGTTATAGAGCAAGCTAGCGCAATTACGGCTATAATCCAAGCAATAGTTCTACCTTCAAAGGAAACAGCACAGATGAGACAGGTTAAGGAAAGTAAGCCTATATGCACCCAAAATTTTATCTTATCGGTTTCTTCCTTAAATAAAACGACGCACATAAAATAAGAAACTACGCGAGTATAAAAGAAAACTGCAATAAAAAAACGATAGTATTTATATACAAAATCAGCAAGCTCTGAATTTTCCTTACTTATTTTAACAACAGCTGCAAAAATCATTGCCACAGATAAAGCCAGATGAATGGCGATTTCAACAATACAGGTTATTCTACCCCTACCTGTTTTTAGGGTACGAATTAATGGAATCAAACGAATTACAGCAAATACACCTGCAACTAATCCTGTAAACATTAAAACTATAAATGTTGCAAACTTTTCTCCTGTGCTTACATCTATAATTAACCAAATACCTAAGGTAATCAATAAAGCTGCAGCCAAAATTTTTGCCCAAAAACCATATGATTTAAATGGATTCTTCATACCATAACCTCCACGTTATCTATATAGAAATTATACACCACAAATCTAATTAACACAAGAGAAAATCTCTTCACTTTTTTATACCTTTATGTTATAATTTTTTATATTTACTTTGAAAAGGAGTTGTACGCTATGAATTTTATTTTCATCTCCCCTGCTTTTCCTACTAATTACTATAACTTCTGTGATCGATTAAAGAAAAATGGGGTTACAGTATTAGGAATAGGGGACACACCCTATCAGGATTTACGCCAATGTGTAAGAGACTCTTTAACTGAGTATTATAGGGTAAATACCTTAGAGTCCTATGATGAGGTTTATAGAGCGGTAGCATTTTTTGCTTTCAAATATGGAAAAATAGATTTTTTAGAGTCTAATAATGAATATTGGTTAAGACAAGATGCACGCTTGCGAACAGATTTTAATATCAATGGAGCTAAAATTGATGACGTAATTGCTTTTACATCTAAATCTCTAATGAAGGATTTTTATATTCAGGCCAATATCCCTGTTGCACGCTATATCTTTTGTAAATCCTACGAGGAGGATATGGATTTCATAAGAAAAGTTGGCTTTCCAGTAGTGGTAAAACCAAATGTTGGAGTTGGAGCTGCAGCAACTTATAAAATACAAAATGAAGAGGATTTAATGAATTTTTATAAAGGGGGATTTCAGGTACCCTATATCATGGAAGAGTTTATTGAAGGAAATATAACCTCTTTAGATGGAATTTGTGATTCTAATAGCAACATAGTCTTCTGCGATAATGAGGTATTCCCTCCTTCTATCATGGATATTGTAAACGAAAATCTTGAGGTCACCTACTATGTAAACAAGGAAATTCCTGCAGATTTATATGAGGCAGGCTCTAGAGTTCTAAAGGCATTTCATATTCATTCTCGATATTTTCATTTGGAATTTTTCCGTTTGAGTAAGGACAAGCCTGGCTTAGGTAAAATTGGCGACATTGTCGCCTTAGAGGTTAACATGCGTCCACCAGGAGGTCCTGCCCCTGATTTAATTAATTTTGGTCAATCCGTAGACACCTATCAAATTTATGCTGATATTATTTGCTATGACCAGATAAGAAACGTTAATCTTAATCATCCTAAATATTACTGCTGTTTTGTTGGCAGGAGAGATCGCTTCAATTATAAATTCAGTTATGAAATGATAAAAGCTATGTATCCTACCCAAATTAAAATGCATGAGCGCATGAGTAAGGTTCTTGCAGGAGCTATGGGAGATGAATATTTTGCTGCCAAATTTGAGCATTTTGATGATGTTGAAAAATTTATGATGATAGTTTTAGAAAAAAATTAGAAATATAAAAAGGATTTTGACAAGAGAATGTCAGAATCCTTTTTTCTTACATGGAAAATATGCCAATAGATGCACAAATCATAATTATAACGAATAAGCTAAATGCAGATAATGCACTTGTCCAAACGACAATTTGACCTGCAAGCTCCTCGTCCTGTCCCATTTGAGCAGCCATAGGTGCACTGGAAACAGCAATAGGTGTTGCAAATAGAGCTATCAAAATAGCAAATTGTGTGGAGCCCTTAAACCCTAAAAAATAAGCTATAACTAAAAAGATGGTTGGTGTAATACATAATCTCAAGGTTACAGATATGGTCAATTGACGCCATAACGCCTTTACTGCTTTAAATTCAAATCTTCCACCTAGAACAATTAGTGCAAGTGGAGTTGCTACTTTACTTAAATTAGAAATTGTTGTAGGAAGAAAGCTAAGATAATCCTCATAAAATAATGATACATTGCCTCCTGCGGCATTTATTCCCATATGAATACCACATACGACTAAGCCAGCGAATACACCTATGATTAATGGGTTGGTTATGATTTTAAATAAAATATTTTTTATAGAAATTTTTTGTTCCTGCTCATGATCAAAGATACTTAAGGCGATTACTGCTAGAACATTAAAAAGAGGAACACTTACAGCAGCTATAACAGACGCCTCAGCTCCAGCTTCTGCCCCTCCAAGCATCGTTGCAAGAGGAATACCAATAATAGCATAATTGGAACGAAAAGTAGATTGTAAAATGACTCCCTTCTGTTTACGATTTGGTATAAACAAAACAATAAGTAAGCCTATACCAAATAATACTAATATTGCCACAGCAACAAATCCGACAAAAGCCCAATTAATTGTAGACAAATCTGCTAAATAAAGATTGCTAAATAATAAAATAGGAATCGAAATTTTAAAGACAAGCTTATTGGCCTCCTTTAAAAAGTCTTCCTTAAAAAAATGCAATCTTTTTAAAAGATATCCTAATACTATAGGTAAAATAATAGGTAAGATTGCATTCAATGTGAATAATAAATTACGCATCGCTTTTACTTCTCCTCTTCCTCAAATATGATATGATTTCCAATTATTCCTTCAAAGGTAACATTTTTCGTATATATTTTTCCCACGTTAAGACAATACAAACCTGCATTTTTTAATTTAAAATTTTGTTCAATCATTACAGGAAACCCTGCCTCTGCTTCAGAATTGTAGGTGAATATTATATTTTGAAGCTCTATACCACGAATTGGAGCCTCAGGTAGTCCTAAAAAAACACCTGCTGCATACCAAACATTTCGACATTCCATATTCGTAAATTTAAAATTACCCAAGCTAGGTGTTAGCTCTGTTACCTCTTGTGGCTTTTTAGTCCAAACATATTCATCATGTCCACCTTTAGGACCCATATTATAAAACATATTAATTACAAAGGGTGTTTTTACATTATCCATAAGAATATTATTAAAAACTACAGAATCAATGTTTCCTATTCGCCCTCTACCTCTTCTCGTCTTTATTCTTAGACCTCGATCGGTATTTTTAAAAATACATTGTTCAACAACCACATTATCTATCCCACCAGAGGATTCACTTCCAAAAACAACGCCTCCATGTCCTTGTTCCATAAAATTATTTCTAATTTTGATGTTAGAAGAAGCTTTTTTATATTTTTTTGCAAGATCAAAGGTTCCTGATTTAATAGCGATACAATCATCCCCAACATTAAACGTATTTCCTGCAATTAAACAATCCTCACAACAATCAGGATCTAATCCATCTGTAGTAGGCATGTTTACTGGATTTTCAATTCGCAGATTTAAAAATTTTAAATGCTTTGAAAAAAAGGGGTGAATATTCCAAGAGGGAGTATTATGAATATAAATACCAATCACCTCTATAAAATTGCATTCCTTAAAATACATTCCAAAGCCTCGATTGGCTATTCTTTTTTCTCTATGATTCACATACCAATCTCCTAGTTGAGCCTGCAGATCAATTTCTCCTTCACCAATGATACGAAGATTTGAGCAATTTAACGCGGTAATAGAGGAGGCAAAGCAATCAACTAAGCTCCCCTCCCAGGTACCAAAAATATAGCCCTGCTGTTCCTGCGGAAGTATAGGATAGGCACCTCGATCATACTTAGCTATAAGCTTCGCATCTTTTTCCATATAGATAGTCATATCTGATTTTAAAAATAAAGCACTAATAAAATAAACACCTTTAGGAATATAAACACAGCCATTCTTAGGGCATGCTGCTATTGCTGCCTGGATTTTTACAGTATCCTCCTCTACTCCATTTCCTACAGCGTAAAAGTCTTTAACATTTAAACAAAGACTTTCTCCCTTTGTTTTTATTATTTTTTTCTCTTTTTCTACCTGTATAGTATAACTTGTATTGGGAGATAAATTGAAAATTGTAAAGACATTTCTTCTTTCCTTTTTATATAAATTCCCATTGATATAGATTTCAAATTCTTGTTCTGCATAAAAAGGCAAATTGTTCTCAAGTTCTAAGGTGATTGTTCTAGATGTAATAGATAAAACCTTCATTTTTAAAACCTCACTTACTAAGTAAGTATACCATAAAATTAAGGATATGGAAATGCATATCCATAAAAAAAAGGGATTTCCCCATCCCTTTATAAAAAGTATTATTTATTTTTTAAATCTAAATTAATTTCCTATAATCCTCCCAGTTAAAATCAGCAAAAAAAGTATAAAGCTGTTCAAAATCCTCTTTGTCTAATACATTAAATTCCTTGCGAGAGTTTGTTCCAGTAATACTATAGTATTCACAAAAAGAAAACCTACTCTTTTCTGTTTGGATGACAAATAGAATTGACGATTGTGATTTGGTATGACTATATGTAGGTATGATGTGGATATCGTTCATTTTCTTGTAAAAGGATTCTATCTCATTTTCGGATATGAAATATTGCTTCTTTTCATCAAAGCCCGCTTCTATATATATTTCTTCAATATCTTCTAGATTTATACCCAAGGAGGTTTTAATGCTTCTAGGTACAAATAAAACGCCTAATATAACAGCAATAATAAAAAGTAATGCTCCACCTATAGAGACAAAAATAATTAGCTTTTTTTTCATGATTTATCACCTCTTAAAAAGTATTTATTACGGAATAATCTACCATATTTCCATGATAAAGATCAACAGCAATATAATCAAATATCAATTTTTCTTCAATTTCATATCGTACTTCTATAATATCCAATGGAACCATATTATTATCAATACAAAAATAAACACAATGTCTATCTAAAATATCATGAATCTCTATATTATTTTTTGAAAAATATTGATATAAAATGTTTTTTGAATCATATTTTTTAATCAATATATTATTATAGAAATTTATATTTTCTACAATCAATGAGTAACTATCATTTTCAACCTTTATATCTACAAAATTATTAGTCATAACACCATTGATAATTTCATAATACCTATAAATATTATCATTTAAGTTTTCGGATTTGTAATGTTCAAAAGGTAATATTTGATTCAAGTATGTATAATTTTTTTCTTGCAAAATACTTTTAGATTGGGGATTATTCCCAATAATTATATTATTTTTATTTCCAAAGATTGTATATTGTTTTCCTTTATCCCAAGGCCATAATAATTTTGAAGCTGCTTTTTTGGCAGCAGATTCAACCGTTTGTCCTTGGGATAAAGAATTAAATAATGTATTTGTAAAAGTTTTACTTGATGAAAAAGATACTTCGTCATTAAATCCAATTGATGTTTTGGCACCATTTTTAATAGCCTTTTCCGCTATAGAAATTCTATAATCATTATTACCATAAGCAGAATGACAAGCAGCAAATACAGCCAAATTTGTTCTGCTCATATCAAATGGTTTAGAACATCTTATTGTACCTGCTTTGAAATAAAAAACACCACCTTTAGTACCACTACCTTTATCTCCATGACCAGAAAGTAAAACTAATTCACTATTTAAATTTGCTAAGCCTCTTTCGTCTATAGCATAAGCATCAGATTCAGTTCCATTAACAAATTTTATACAATTCATAATATCCTTAAAATCATTATAAGGTTTATCCAAATCTGGTATAGTGGAATTACCTTGTGCATCTTCATAGCCGAATAAGGAAAATTTTTGTTTTCTAACTTGAATTGTTGCATCACCTATTGCATCCAGATCAGAAAGTACAGAATAAATTTTTACTTCTTCATTAATAAGTGGAGTAAAATAAATACGAGCATTATTATCAATACCGCTATTATCATCTGTAATTGTTCCTATAGAATCACTTTGAACTCTAAGTAAAGTGTCACATTTTCCCGTTGTTTCAACTACATACATTTGGTTTTGAATTGCTTGAAAAGAGAAGTTATGAACCTCCCCATTAAACTCAATTGTCTTTAATTCATTAAGTGTAAGACGATACGTTGTATTACGTAAAATATTATCATTCATTTTAATAGTCAATTTCTCATTTGAAAAAGAATTGGTATCAATCCCTTTCCAAATATAACAATTCAACAAAAAAACAAACACATAAAGAATAGAAAATAATTTTTTCATCTCTCTAATTGATATAGCCTTATTGTACTTAGGGCTATAACTTCTCCTTTCTTTTTTTAGTTATAAGTACAATATAACTTTCAAATTGATATCTATTATGATTTTATTTGATATTAAATTTATTATTGCTTTCTTTACTTTAATTCTAATAATTTTATTTAAAAATGTCAACGAAAAAAAACCGACATTAAATGACATTTTTTTTAAAGATTGTTGTACTGTGATAAAAAAGGCTCATTCCAAATGAGAATGAACCTTAATTCTATATTATTCTAGCCAACTAGCACCTGCATTGCCAGTAGACAGAACAGCTAAATTTTTCGCTCCCCATGTTTCATGTAATTTAATACCTGAAGCATTTGGAGTAAGTGTAGGAATATCTGTTGAGAAATTCGCTTCCTTTGGAACTTCTATCTCCTTAATTACACCTGTAGTATCTAAATATGCGGTTGCATGAATGTGATTATTAGATAATTTTAGGTTTTCTGGAACCTTATCAAAACGGATAGCGGCCCATAAAGCAGAAACAATGAAATTACCATCTAAAATAACATCCTTCGCTGGATAAGTATATTTTCCACAGAATAGAATACTTTGACGACTATCTACTATTGTATTATTTTGGATTAAAATATTAAATGGTATCCATTGTAAATTCATAGTAGTTGTAGTTCCTGCCTCATTTACTCCACTATGTACTACTATACCAGCACGAGTGTTTGAGGATGAATTTGCATTTTCTATATAATTGTTGCGGATGATATGTCCTGAATCATACATACGAATTCCACCCGTATCATTAACACCACCACATAGAAATACATTATTTTCAATAAGATCATTTTTACCATGTCGACACGTAACTAATCCAACACATTCCTTGAATGTATTTCCTCTAACTATAGTTCTTCCTGACTTAATTGAAATAATTTCAATTTCTCCTGATACCTTTTCAAATAAATTATCTTCAATTAGAACATGAGAATCTGTTTGAGAATAGGTAGATGTTCCTATACGCATGGTTTCATAGCCGTTTGCTCCACCAGCATCAGCAAAATTTTTAAATACATTTTTATAGATGTGATGATATTGACTAGATAAATCATTTCTCCATACAGTTAATAGAGAGCCTCCTGTAGACTTTCCATCAAAGGTATTTCTATCAATAGAATGGTGTGTTCCTGTCAATGAAACCCACTTATAATCATAGGTAGCATATTCAAAATTGTTGATATGGTTATTTGTAAATCTACAATAATTACCATTTAAGGCAACAACTCCACTATCAGTTGTAGGATATCCTTCCTTAAATGTTAAATTTGCAACAGTAACATAATCTGCTACAACTTCAATTCTAGATTCTCCTGTAATCGTTACCTTTCCAGGATTCTTAGCAAAAAGGAAGATAGGATGCTCAAAGGTTCCTGAGTCTGTTATATAAAGTGTAATTTCATCGTATTTTCCATCCTCTAAAATCACTGCATCCCCTGGCTTTAAATCATCAATAACACATGCCTTAAGTAACTCCTCTGTGTTCGTAACATAGATTTTGTTTAAAATTCTAGGATCAGATTCCGTAATCAATTCAGGTTCGTCATCAGCTGTAGAACCAACAGTAACCTCTATCTTCTTTTCTAAAGTTACATCACTCTTACTGAATTTTCCTGTTAGTGTTACCTTCTGTTCCTCATTCGTTCTATATACGTTTCCATCTAGGTCTATGATAGAAGAATCAGAGGTTTCCCAATCAATATAAACGCCATTAAGATCACTGGTTCTAGGTAGAATTAATATATCTCTATCTACATAATTATTTTCATATAGCACAAAATCATTTATAGATTCTTCTACTTGAGCTTGCGTGCTAGAAGGAATCTGCTTCACATTGACCTCAAAGCTTCTTCTTTCAACGGTAGAAGCATAGCTTAAGGTTGCGGTTAGTGTAACTGCCTGATCTGAGGTCTCACTTCTCGTGACATAGCCCTCAGGCGTAATAGCCTTTGCATTGCTTGTTGTCCAAACAATGATAACCTCATCCTTCGTTGATTTAGGCAAATAAATATTTTTTCTAATTTCATTTGCATTTGGAATAGAAAGATCATCAGCCGTCTTTTTTACAAGTTCAAAATTAGTTAGTGGCTTATTTTCTTCTGGTTTTCCACCAGGATTTTTATTTGTATTACAAGCAGCTAAGGTAAAACATAAAGCTATTGCTCCTAATGCTGAAAAAAATTTCTTCATTAATTCCTGCCTCCTAATTTTAAATTTAATTGATGATTCTCTAATATCCATAAAGAATTTTCAGATTCAATATCAAAGGTTGTATTTTCTATTATCCATGTAGAAGTAATTTCTTCTAATGCGATTACAGATTGCTTTGGTACTTCAGTAGTATCACTATTTGTAGTACCAACTTCATAAAGCTTATCTGCTTCTCCACTCTTCCAATTTCTTACAAGTGTACCCTTCTTATAAGAAATACAAGAGGAGATAGTAGCAATAGAGGTTTCCTTTGAACTATTTTGAATTGTTCCTAAAATTAAAGCGTCTGTTCTTTCTTTTCCAGCAGCTATAACTGTAGTATCACTAACAACATTTTTAACAAGAATTTCACTTACTCCTATTACACCTCCAACACTACTTTGTGTTGCAGTTGTACTTACTGTTGCTTGAACATATAAATCTGAAACATATATTGGTGTACCTGCTTCTGTAGTAGTATAGGCACTAGCATAAGCGGCATAGCCAATTGCACCACCTATATTTTTACTACCACCTGTAACAGTAGTATTATAAATACCACAATTAGAAACATGAGCTGTATACGTTCCATCCTTATAATTTGTAAAACGACCAGCAATAGCACCTAATCTTGAATCCTCTTGACTAACGGTTATGATAGAATCCTTTATTATAACATTTTCTATTATACCTCTAAGTTCACTACAAATGATACCATTTCCCGCATTTGAGGTTGTAGCCTCTGTATAGGTATTGGTTACCTTTGCATTAACAAAGGTTGTATTCTTGAATGTTCCTGGAGTTGCTCCACTTCCTGTAATAATTTTAAATAAGCCTAAATTTTCTGAAACTCCACTTTCTATATTCATATTATAAATAGTATAGCCTTGACCATCGAAAACACCCTTAAATGAATCTGTAATCATATCTACCTTTTTCGTTTCATTTAAGTATATGTCACCAAATAAGAATACTTTAGCAGAGGTAGACGGCTTAGTTAATACGCCTGTATCATCAATTATCAAGCCAACAGTTGAGAACTCTATATATTTATAGAAATCCTCAGCATTAAAAATATTAATGGTTCCCTTAGTAGGTAAATCACGATTAAAGTTTCTGTAAACAGCTGTGGTAACCTCCTTAGATTCGATAGAGCTAACAGCATCATCAAGTGTTGCATAGCAATATAGATAGTAGGTTGTTTCAGAAGCTAAACCTGTAAATAAATAATGATCTTCTACAGTTTCTCCTCGTATAACTAGTGAACCTGCAATCGTACCATTTAGCTTTTCTATCGTTACATCCTCTACTAAAGTATCGGTTAATACATAATGAATCATAGCTCCCGCTGTTGTCTCAAAGGTAGCACCAGCTTGAGCATATTTTGCAGTAACACCATCCGCATTATTGGTTGTGATCTTTGCAGATAGGGTAAGAGGTTGAACTAGCTCTTCTGCTGTTTCAAAAGAGGTTGAAAGCATGATGGATGTATCTTTACCAGAAACACAAATTACATAAACGTAATATTTAGTACCTCTATTTAGGCCCTCTAAAGCTGTAATAAGCGTATCAGATGGGGTTTCAGCCAATACCTCTTCTTTGGTAGGTGCAGTAGATAAGGTAGATATTAAATAATAAACCTTTACATCTGTCTTACTTGTAGTAACTGCCAAATCATATGTGAAGGCTTCGTCATCAGCCTCAATAGAAATAGAAAGATCATTTTCAGGTACTACAAAAGTAGCAGTAGTATCTATAATTTGTTTTGCAGAATCCATCTGTTCAAATAGATTTCCTTCAACAATAAAATCCTCTTTCGTTTCTATAACAATTCCTTCTTCACAAGATATAAATGTATTATCCTTAATTGTATAATTTCTAGGAATACCTAAATTAGCACCTCCCCATACAAATGCATAATTCACTCTTACAGCGAACTCTGCGATGCTTTCAAAAGTATTTTCTACTATTCTTGTGCCATTTGCTAGACTACAAGTAATTCCTTTTTCTACATTCTTAATCGTATTTGCAAAGATTACCGTGTTAGGAGTATCTAGCATAATTTCTATTGCTCTAGCACCACCATCAATCAAATTATCATGGATAAAATTATTTCTTCCTGTAGCATCATGAGTAGCTCCCGTATTTCCTAAACCAACGGCAGCTCCTCTTCTGGTGTTAAAGATTTCGTTATGACAAATCTCATTAGAGTATTCATCCTCACCATGTAAATCTATAGAATCTAATAGGATATCCTTTAAGGTATTATGATGAACTAAATTGTTATGAGCATAATATTGAATTAAAACTCCATGACGTAAATAAGGTCCTTCAAAGGTACAATCCTCAACAACATTAAATCTTGTATCTAGAATTGTATCTGTTGTATCCACATCGTGTGTTTCTCCTTGAATACATACCCCATAGCCAGCGCCACCACCGCCTAAGCAGGTAGCATTTCTGAAAATAGAATTTCTTACTACGTTTTCCTGTGCCATAGCAATTCTAACACCAGAACGTCTAAATTTTTCTACAATTACACCATCAACAACAACATTTCTAGTCTGCATCTCAGCAGTTGCTATATCCTTACTAGATGCAATGGTAATTCCATATTTTGGTCCTGTTAGAATATTTGTAGTTAAATTTGGATCTGTATTATCATACTCTAAGTCACCTGTATTAGAGGTCACTGTAATATTTTTTATAGCCACATTAGAAGCATTTGTTACCGCAATAGCTGTTGTCTGAAGATTCTCATTTTCTTCTGCTGTAAAGCTAGATACTAGGATAGTTCCTTCTTTAGATTCACCCTTTAGCGTTATACCAGCCTTTAAATGAATATGTGCATAATATCCATTTAATTTCAAAGAGGATTTGAAGGTATAGGTTCCATTAGGTATATAGACTACATCATTAGCTTCTGCTGCATCTATTGCCTTTTTAAAAGCTTCATAATTATCAAAGCTTGTATCATTTGCAACAGCACCATATTCTAAAACAGAAATCACTTTCCCTGTTTCAGCCACAGGTGTTGGCATATCATGAACTGCACCATTCTTATCATATAATCCAGGTTGATTCCAATCACCCACAAAGTAATCTGCAAACTGTTCATATTTCGCATCTAAAGTTGCAGCAACCTTAGTTAAAACATCTGTTTCTCTAGTATTCGTTTTGCCATAAACATGAATTCTATATTCTGTATTATCCTCTAACTCTCCAAACAAGACCTTAGCTCCACTATAAAGCTCCCCCTGTTCCATAAGCTCTTCTTTAGTATATACCTTAGATAAATCATTTGTAAGAATATACCATAGGGTTGCATCAGCTTTATTAGAGGTTAACACCAATTCAAGCTCCTTAGGGTTTACAGTTTTACTAAATTCAACTGTGATTTCAAATGGAACTGGATCTGCTTTAGTCGTGAACGTTAGTTCTGTAACTTCAACATCCTCATCAGCAGTAGAGCTAAATAAATATAGGAAATATTCTGTATTTTCATCTAACTCTGTGATTGAAATAGTCTTTCCTGTCACAGAAGTGAAGGTAATCATTTCTTCTTTCGTTAAGGTTAATTTTTCTTTAGAAATTTTGTAATAGGTTGTAACATTTTTATTTGAAGTGATAAGGATATTCAATTCTCCTAAATTTTTCCCATCCTTAACCTCATAGCTTACTTCTAAAAGTATAGGAGCAGGTAATGTTTTCTGGGTTGCTGAAGATACCTTAGTAGTTTCTGTTTCTGATTTAGCAACTACATAAACTGTATAGCTTGTATTATCCTCAAGTGCCTGAACAACCGTATCTAAGGTATTCGTTTCACTATGTCCAAAGGCCTTAAGATTTACACCATCATAATCCTTTTGGGCAACAATTTGCTCTGCAGTTGGAGCTTTGTCACTACTCAATACGACAACATAATACAATGTAGCCTTTTCAGAACAAGATGAACTTATAGAAATTTGATTTCTTTCTGGCGCTGCAACCTTTAACTCTTTTATAAGAAGAGGAGAATTATAAGCTCCAGTATCCCATGTAGCATGTACTAAAGTAGGTCTAGAAGCATCTGCTTTCATTGTCCAATATACATCATTACATTCCATAAGAACATTTGTCTTTAGCCAATTCTTATCTGCAAAGGAGGTAGCTTCTACTTCTTCTCCGATGCTTAAAGGCTTTTTCTGATTTCCAACTAAAGCTGAATCTGCATAATAAAGATTTTCAACAATAGGATTTGTATTGTTTGAGGTTGAACGATTTCCTATGACTATACCAGAATTGTTACTTTGTTTCGTTCCGTTTGCCGTAATAGTAGTACCTAATACGAAGCAATTTTTAGTTGTTGGAACGATACTAGAGCCACTCCTTTGCTGCAGGAATCCAACAATCCCTCCTACACCTTCGCCACCCTCAACAGTACCTAAGGTATAACAATTTTCAATTTGTATACAACGTCCATAGCCTACTATACCACCAGCATATTTACCATTTGTTTTAATATCACTCAAGGAATAGCAATTCTTAATTTCTAGAGCCTGGGTTTTACCAGTTGAAGCATCTGCTGAACCAGAGATTCCACCTACATTATTTCCTTCTGCAACCACAGAGGTTTTAGAAACGCATCGTAAGATAGAGCCTGATTCATACATATCACCAACTATACCACCAACCTTAGCTTGTCCACCTGCTGGTACTAGGCTCTCTACCTTACCACCAAGAACTGAGACATTAACAACACTTCCCTTGTTATAGCCAACGACTGCTCCTAGTCTTTGTCCTGTAGTAGCAACATAAGGATTTTCTAAAATTAGATTTGCAACTGTTCCCTCTTCGCCTATTTGTCCAAATAAACCGATAGATTCCTTAGTTTCATTGATATAAAGGTTTTTGATAGTATGGCCATTTCCATTAAAATATCCGTTAAAGGCTTTTAAAGACCCTGTTTGCCAGCTTAATGGAACAAAGCTTAATAAATCTTTTCCATATTTAGAAGATAAATCTAAATCATTTTGTAAGGAATAAAAAGCATTTAATCCTTCTGCATCAGAAGCAACCTTTTCTAAATCCTCAATACTAAAGATCTTAAAGGGATCCTCATTTGTTCCACTTCCCTTATCTAAAACCTCATCTAAAGTCTTAGTTAGGCAGGTTGTTTTATAAAATTCTTTTGCATAAAGATTGTTTTTAAATAAAGTCACATATACATCATAGGCCTTAGCTTGTTCAAGACCTTGTATCGTTTTATATAATGTTCCTGTCCCTTCTAAATAAGAAACAATATTTACACCACTATATGCCTCATGCTTCTTTATTTCCTCATGAGTAGGTGCTTTCGCATCCTTTTCAACAACAATTAGATGAACAGAAGTATCGGTATCAAGTGCCTTTACAAACACATCAATAGCGCCTTCCTCTTTTACAGATTCAAGTATACTAATATCACTAAATCTTGGATAATCCTTAGTATCCTTATCTGGTCCATCTGTTTCATTTGGCTTACATGCTACAATAAACAAGAGACATAAAACCATCGAACAGGTAAATAAAATTTTTTTAAACATAGCTGCCCTCCTTATATGTTTTAATTTGTTGTAAATGTAATATTACTAAAGGTACAAGTAACCCCTGCTACAAATAATCCAACATAGATATATTCCTTATCATCACCAGCTAGGCTAAGATCATAATTTACACCTGTTTTATTTCCGTTATAGTATAAGGAATAAGTTGAGTCTATCTTGACAATCTTAAGAGTAACCTCATCACCAGCTTGAAGATAGCTATCTACCTTATCCTTTTTGTCTCGAGTTAATGCCTCCACTTTTTCTCTTTGGAAAGCAACATAGCTATATTTAGAATCTCCACTTGTAAAAGGCATTCCAAGAGCACCTACAGCTAAGAAATTTGTATTTAACTCTGCAACATATTTATCAATATACATATCATCCCTTACCATTAATCCACAGCCTGAGCCATTATTGGCAACCTTTACCTCATCCACATGCATAGTTGCTTCTAATGTAAAATCTGCATCAACCTTAAGCTGTCTAAAATACATCAAAAGACCATCTCCCTTAGAGTTAAAACGACCACATTGTGTAGATGTTTTATCAGATAGGGTTATAGTATCATTAGAATTTTCTTTAATATCAAAATATTCCTTAAAGTTATTCTTAGGATCCTTTTTGAAATAACCAAAGGCTGAGGCATGCCACTCTTCTTCCTTTGTTCCCCACAAGGTTGACCATGAGGTTGGAGCTTGATAAGTAGGCTCTACATAATTTGGATTTACTACTAAAAATTCCTCTTTGGTAGGTTCTTTAATTTCAGCTTTTACGTAAGAAGCTAATTTTGAATTAGAGTTCTTTATTGCGTCTGCCATCATGTAGCCAACCATCTGAGCACCATAGCTGTTTAAATGTGTTCCATCTATGGCTGTGGAGGTTATCATACCATAGTAATCCATAGCCTCCTTTGGTGTTGATGTTTTCCATTTAGCTGCAGTTAAACGAGTATTATCAATTAAGGTTAAGCCCTCACTTGCAGCTAGAGATCTTGTTGCCTCTGCATAATCTCCTCCACCATAGCTTGCATCCTCTTGCATAAAGTGTAGATACTTACTTCCTTCAGCATATGCACCTGATGCATCATAGCGGACAATAGGAGTAGCAAGAATAGGAGTTGCTCCTGCATCTATAGCAACCTTAATAAAATTTTTATATAAATAATAATGGAAGGTCCCTTCCTTATCCTTACTGTTTCCTTCAAGAGTTGCAAACTTCTCATCAATTTTCTTTTCATCATTATGCCCAAATGCTACAATCACATAATCACCCTTTGAAACAGAGCTAGTAAAGGTAGTATATTGCTCTAAAGTAGCAAAGCTCCTAGAGCTTGCACCACCAACAGCCAAATTAACAACCTCTGCCTCTTCTTTAAAATAGGAAGAAATGGCTGTACCAAAGCCTGCTCTTTGATAATAATAATCTAAATCCTTTGTGGTTTGATCATAATAAGCACAAGTAGAATCCCCTATCATAAATACCTTAGTATTTGCAAGAGGTACACTAACCTCATTTTGCTTCCATTTTGCATATAGTGTTATATTAGAGGATATCTCTAAATCAGAAAAAGGCTTTGTGCATTCCTTATCTGTAAACCAACCTTCAAAGGTATGTCCCTCCTTTGTAGGTGTAACAGGAAGCTGAAGATCCTTTCCCTCCTCTACTTTAATTTGCTCTATAGCTGTACCTCCAAGAGTATCAAAGGTAACGATAAATACCTTCTTTTGGATTGTGTCATCCTCAGGACCAGGTGTTTCAGGAGTATTCGTTGCACAACCAACACATCCTAAGATCATCCACAATCCAGCGAGCGTAAATAATACTTTTTTTAACATAGTTTAATCTCCTTTGCGTTCGTATATCCGTACTCAATTCTAAGAAAAATGCATATCTATAATTCGTATTTGCGAACTGAATTCGAATACGTTTTTAAAAATAATATGAAAGTCGATAATAGCGCTTCCATCAAGTCTATTTTACCTTTTTCACTAAGTATTGTCAAGTTATATTTTTTATTTTAACTTCTTGTTGCATTTTTCTTTAAACTATGCTACCAATAACAAAAAAAGACTCTTTCGAGTCCTTTTAAATTTGTTATAGAGATTTAATTTTTGTGGTCAGTCCATTAGCTAAAAGAGCATGTCCTAAATTAGAAGGATGAAGCATATCTGCTGATATACCTTCAATTTGAAGCATCCAATCTGCTGAAGATACCAAATGAATATTTTTATTGTTCATCTTTATTATCTTCTTCTTTATAATTTCTATGAACTCAACATTTTTTTCATGGTAAGGTACTTCACTAAAATTCTCATAAAGCTTCTCAAACATATCCAAGATACTAATCAATAGTATTGGACAATTCTTTTTAGATAAAGTATCCATTAAGTAGTCAAATGCCTGTTCGAAAGTTGGTCCATCCATTATCCCTCTAACATTAGCACCAATTTCTAGAATGTACCCCTTGCAAGGAATACTTGCTAGATAATCTACTGCTGATTTTTCTAAGAGACATGATCCTGATAATCCTTTATTGAGAATATCTGTTTTAAGTGCTTGTTGTGTTAAGAAAATATAGCAATTGACTATATCAAGTGCTCCTGCACCTTGAGAAATAGAACTTCCATAGGAAACCCATGGCAAAGCAGGTGTAAATGGCAAAAGCTCCCCTGCCTCTAAATTTTTAAAAACAACTCTAGATCCATTTCCCAATATAATACGCCACAAATAAGGCTTCTTTCCATAGACCTCAGGATAAAGCTTTTGTAATCTTTCATGAACTTTAAATTCTAAAGTTTTGGATTCACCCTCATTTACTATAGCTTCTCCATTTTGAAAATCATCAATGTAGCAGAAAACCTTCATATGGGAATCTAGAGCCTTTAAGGTTATAGATAGCTCAGTTGCATAGGAAAGTACACGAATTTCAACCATAGCTGGAACCATGGCCTTTTCCTTTCCCTTAACCGAATCCTTATACCCTAAGCCAGCAATAGCAGCTTCTGGATATCTATAAAGTAAGGTTCCTTCTTCTGTCTCCTTAAAGCAACCTACATTTTTAAAATTAATATTTTTATTCATTCTTTTGCTTTCCTTTCTAATTTGTGAAAATCAAGCGAAAGGCTTGTTCAAAATTATTCGCAGTCTGCTCCTTAGAATAGACCTCCATGTAAGTTCCATCCACATTTTCATTCGTTAATACAAGCGTAAACAAATCAGCACCAATTGCTTTGTAAGCCTCGGTCACATCAATATAATATGTATGGAATTCATATTCTGCAAAAGGGAAGGTAAAGGTTGTAAATTCCTTTACAGGATCTTCCTCTGTATTTTTAATCAGAGCAAGTGTGTCCTGATGTAGCTTAGAATCATTCCAGCATAGAGTATCTGTTGTCCAATCTGTATAGGTTGTATTTGAGAAGATATTAATGGTAGGGGTTCCCTCTTGTGCCTTAGCCGTAATAGATAAGTAAACCTTATCATAGCTTGTTGGAGCTTCCTTTTTATCGAATAAAGCATAAATCATACGATTGTATAAAGGTTCTGTAGCACTAGATTTTAGCTTTAAATTCTTTTGATACTGTGCTGGTTTAGCCTTGCTTTCTTGTGTTATAAAGAAGTTTTCTCTAGGCAGTACATTTTGCCCCTCCACAGGAGAGGTTAAATCTGTAGCATTAGGTATAACAAAAGAGGCTGATTCGTCTACAATCTGAAGTTTTGAATCCATTGCTTCAAATTTATTATCCTTAAGAACAAAGTTCTCTCCCTTTGAATCCATGTAAATTCCACGACCACAGGATTTAATTAAATTTGAAAGGATTTTATAATTGCTTGGCAATCCCAAATTAGGATTCCCATATACGTAGGAATAGGTTACACTGATTGCCGTACCCTCAATATTGGTCAAAGTATTATCAACAATTCGAGTACCATTTGCATTACTACAACGTATACCATTATCCACATTTTCAATAGTATTTTTATATAAGATGGTATTAGGTGTTCCAAGAATTACATCTATACCTCTAGCTCCATTTGTAATGGTATTATCATGGATAAAGTTATTTCTACCAGAAGCATCATGAGTAGCACCAGTATTTCCTAAGCCAATCCCAGCACCTTTTCTCGTATTATTAATTTGATTGTTATAGATTTCATTAGAATATTCATCTTCTCCATGCATATCTATAGAGTCTAATAATACGTCATCAAATCGATTATTACGTATCACATTATTATGTGCTGAATACTGAATCAAAGCTCCATGTCTTAGCCAAGGACCAACGAAATGACAATCCTCAACCACATTAAAGCAAGTATCTATAAAGGTATCTGTACAATCAAAGCCATAACCATAGCCTTGAATATTTACACCATAGCCCATTCCACCGCCACCAAGACAGGTCGCCTTTTGGAAGGTAGAATTTTTTACAACTACTTCCTTAGCCTTAGCGATACGTACCCCCATACGTTGGAACTTCTCTACAGTAACTCCCTCAATTAAAATATTAGAGGCTTGATCCTCCTGATCTGCGATAACACCGCCAGAGGCAGCTGTTATTCCATATTTTGGAGCAGTATAGATTAAGCTTTGTAAATTAGAATTCGTATTATCAGGTAAAACGTCATCACTCGTATTTGAAGTAACTGTTAGATTCTTAATTGCAACATTATTTACATTAACAGCCGCAATCACAGTAGTACTATCCGTTTCATTCTTACTTTCACTAAAGCAAGAAATCAAACGAACTCCTGCTTGGCTTTCTCCACGTAGTGTAACTCCATCAACTAAGGATATATGTGTATCATATTCCTCAGAGGCTCTTTTATAATTTTTAAAATAGTAGTCTCCATTGGGAATATACACTGTATCTCCTGAGTTAGCATTATCCATTGCCTTTTTAAATGCAGAATAATTATCAAAATTGGGATTATTTGCCTTAGCACCATACTCCGTAACATCAATCTCCATTCCTGTTTCCTTGATAGGCTCAGGCATAATATGTGCTGCCCCATTTTTTTCATATAGCCCTGGCATATTCCAATCGCCTTTAAAAAGATCTGCAAATTGCTTATGATCAGAATTACTAATGGCTGGGCCTTTAGAATCACAGGCTGCCAGCCCTAGTCCTAAAGCTAAGGCAAGTCCAAGTAAATTTAATTTTTTCATAGAAGTGCCTGCCTTTACCTTAAAGTAGGAAATGAATTTTCATCTAAGACAAAGATAGATTCAAGATCTAAAGATGGTAAATGCTGTGCATACCATTCCTTAGATAAGGCTTCTACAGCCTCCCCATATTTAGCAGTAGCATTTAAATTATCAAACATCACTTGTTCTTCTTTTTTCATAAAAATAGAAGAGGATAAATAATATCCTGTAGCTATACAGTTTTCTGTAGTTGCATTAGAATTACTACGATTTCCAACGACTGGTCCCATATTTGTTCCAATGTTTATAGAAAGATTTCCCTTAAATAAGCAATCCTTTATAATGGAATTATGATCAGGAACATTTGTATTAAATTGAAGGAAACCAACAACTCCACCAACATGTCTTTCACCTGCTATAGTTGCATCAACAACAATATTAGAAGCGTTAAATGCTCTAGCATAGCCGGCAAAGCCTCCTAAATATTCACCAGCAATATAGGTATCCTCTGTTGGGAAGGTGGTTGTTCCTTTAATTGTTCCCTTAAAATATGCATTTGTTACAATTGGAGTTTCAAAATTAGTTTTACTCTTTGCATCAATTAAACCAACAATACCACCCAATCTAGATACTCCTTCAATCGTAGCTTCTACAGATACTTTATTGATCTTACAAGCTGTTCCTTCATCTGAATATAATCTTCCTGTAAGTCCACCAACACGACTTCCTTCTACCTTTAAAACGGCATCCGTAACGTGTACGTTTTCAATACTTCCTTTACAATCTCCTGTTAAAGCACCAACATATATACCTTGAGCAGTACCATCTGCGTTAGTACTCGTATACTTCTTTTCACCTTCTAAGGAAGCATCATAAATCTTTGGTCTTTCTACATACCCATTAGAGGAAATACGAACATTAGTAACATGCAAATTTTTTACCATTCCATGTATATTAATTCCCTCAAAAAGACCAAGATTTGTAGTAGAGGTGGTAGAGATATATACACCTGTAATGGTATGACCATTCCCATCAAATACAGATTCTCTTCCTATTTTTATTGGTGTCCAGCTTTCTTTATTTTCTCCATATTTGGATGTTAAATCAATATCATTTTCTAAAATATAATATGTATTATCTGCATTCCAATCCAAATTATATGTGTCATATGGTCCAGTACCCACATGTTCTAAATCCTCAATTGTAGATACCTTATATGGATTTTCTGCCGTACCTTCTCCCTTATCTACATCAGGCTCAATCGTTGTAGCAGTCTTTCGTACAATATCTGAAAAAACATTTTCATGCTTGATTACAAAAAAAGCATAGTAAGGCTTTCCTGCCTCTAAATCACTAATGGTTGCTTCTAAAGCCTGTCCCTCTACAGAATGATCAGCCCAAACAAAATTCTTTCCTTCAACGATTGCTGAAGCTGCTGGAGAGGAATCCTCCTTAGAAAGAACAGCATAAATTACACCCTTTTCACCTTGAACAGAAGCCTTTATATTTAAATCGCTCGTTCCCTCAACACTAACTAAAACTGCTGATTTAAACTTTAATTCCGTCTTTGTAGTATCATCCTCTGGCTTCTTCTCAGATTCAGAACAGGAAAATAGGGTAAAAGAAAAGAGTAGTGTCAAGACACCAAGTATAATTTTATTAAATTTCATAAATTTCTCCTAAATATTTCTAAACATTATTCTTGCCAAAAAGGGCCACCAGAATAACCTAATTCAATTGAAATACTTAGTGCACATTGTCTTATTTTACTCCCAATCTCCTCATCAGATAGAACTGGATTCTTAATATCAGAAAAGGAAACAGCTGCAATCACCTTGTTAGAAGCATCAAAAATAGGTGCTCCATAACAAATCATTAGCTTTTCATTTTCTTTATTATCTATAGAATAGCCACGCTTTTTTGTATCATTTAAGTCAACCAATAAGGATTCCTTATTCTTTATCGTATTGCTTGTCTTTTCAACAAAGCTTATAGTATCAAGAATTTCTTTCTGAGTATCACTATCTAAATAAGCAAGTAGGGATTTCCCTAAAGCAGTCGTATAAACAGGATGAGAGCTACCTACACTACATGTAGCAAGCTTAGCTCCATCTCCCATAAATTTATATACATATATAACCTCAGCACCATTTCTAACGCCTACAAAGGTAGTACGCTCTAATTCATTTGCAAGAGGCATAAGATGCTTTGCACAAATATCTACAAAAGATTTTTTTTGGGTATACTTTTGGCCTAACGCAAAAGCATTAATTCCTAATTCGTATTTTTTATCATTGTAATAATTTGGTTCAATAAAATTAAGTTCTAAAAGGGAATGGACAATATCAAAGGCACTGCTTTTTGGCATTTTTACGTTATCAATAATCTCCTTTAATGTAACTCCATCCCCAGTAGCAATGAAATTCAGTATATCAAATGTTCTTCTAATTGTTCTATTCATAAATAACCCTACCTCACGTAATTAAAATCCAAAAAATGTAAAATTATATATAATATTATAACAAATTATAAAAGTAGAGTCAATTTTATGTAAAAATTTATCTATAAAAACATCTTAAGAATATCGAATTTCATCGTTAATTTTTTTATCATATCAAAATGAATATTTAAAAATTGTTTTCTACTTTCCACTAATAAAGGAATTAAGGTTGCTTCATCAAAAGGAATAATTTGTTCAAATTCCCAAGAGACTTTTTTAGTGACAAGTCTATCTAAAAGAAATTCAAGGGACTTCTTTAAATTTATATTCGTCTTACGATAATACCAATCCTCTAGATGATATAAATCATAGCCATATTCTCTTATAAGCGTATTAAAATCATATACTCCCTTAATTGCCATTAAGGAATAGTTTTTAGACTTTGTACGAGCTGTTTCTTTAGGCATACTACCATCCGAAGCAATTTCTTCTTCCAAACGAAATTCTATCATCTGATAAATTAAAGGTAAAATTTTTTTATCCTCTTCTAAAAAGTCATAGATTGTAGCAAGCCCCAAATCATAAAATATACCATGATTATTTCTAGCATATTTTTCTTCTAAGCCTAAAGGGGATTCCTCTAGCCATAAGGCAAGCTTTTCTATCCAGCTTTTTAATGCAGAATGGAATTCCTCTTCTATATATCCTAAATCATTTAGTATCTTTAATAAACGAAGAGGGTAAGTAAAATTTGCAGTAAAATCGATAATTCCAATTCCTCGTCCTAAATTTTTTCCTAGAATCATTTGGGCGTGGTTAAGATTTGGATTCATACCTGTTATTTCATCTAAGAAGAAATAGGTTAAATTATCCTTTAAAGATAAATAATATTTTTTATCCTCTGTAAGAAAATATAATATGCCTTGATAATAGGTAATAAAAGCCAATTGTCGCAACTTATCCTTATCAAATTTCTTTCCCTCAGGATTTGCCTCTCCATCTCTAGAAATATAAGGCAGTCCGTCCTTTGTATTAGGATTAGGCCAATAATATGTTGCCAAGGATACATAATCCTTAGGATCAAAACCTAGAAAATGGGTAGGTTTATTTACAACACTGATTTGTTCTTGACGATAATTAACATGAATAGATTCCAATTTTTGAACAATCTCTTGAATATCCTTTGGGGAAAGTTTTTGTTTTAATTCTGTCAAATCCTCTTTTTCTAAAAGAAGATAGTAATTCACAGGATCAAAGCAAACAGCTTCTTTAAAGTAATTCATTTTATAATAAATCCTGTCCACCATTAATTTGGACAACTTCTCCTGTAATAAAGGAAGCCTTATCACTCAATAAGAATTCTACTACAGTTGCAACCTCCTCAGGTGCTCCAAATCTCTTCATTAAAATATTATTCTTCCATGATTCAAATAAGGCAGGATTTGTCTTTTTAATATTATCATGGAATGGAGTATCAATTGTACCAGGTGATACTGCATTACAACGAATTTTATATTCAGCTAAATCCTTAGCTAATGCACGCGTAAATACAACAATAGCAGCCTTAGAGGTACCATATACACCAGCACCAGGTCCACCTGCATTCCAACCTGCGTTAGATGAGAAATTAACAATAGATGGGCAACAAGAATTCTTTAAATGTGGAATACATGCTCTAGACATAAAGAATGCTGAATCTAGATTTAATGCAAGCACACTACGATAGAATTCTGTCGTCATCGTTTCAAAACGAGAACGACCACCTAAGCCACCTGCGTTATTTATTAATGCATCAACTTGTCCAAAATCAGCAACAATTTGGGCAACACCTGCATTAACCTCCTCTTCCTTTGTTACATCAAAGTGATAATATTTAGCATCAACATTTAATGCCTTTAAATCATCCATAACAGACTTAGCTGCAACATCATCTATTCCATTTAAGGCAATAGACCAGCCAGCCTTTCCTAATACTCTTGCAATTGCGGAACCAATTCCACCAGTTCCTCCAGTAATAATAACTACTTTTTTCATTTTTTCTATTCCTTTCTATTTTAAAAAATCTTTTCTTTCTGGTGCGAAGATATCTAATAATTCTCCTTCTTCTAAACATACAGCACCATGAATAATGTGAGGTTCCTTATAGGTGGAATCTCCCGGACCTAATATCATTTTTTCGCCACCTATGTTAAATTCAAATTTGCCTGAAAGTATATAGGTACATTGATCATGATAATGCTCATGTAGCTTTCCTATTGCTCCCTTTTTAAAGTGCAAATGACAAATCATAAGGGCATCATGGTGGGCAATAACCTTTCGGTACACCCCTGGATCAACTTCTTCATACTGAGAATCTTGATCCAAAAAATAATGCTGAATCTTTTCCATTCTATTCCTCCATTTCTAAACGTAAATTATATTTTACCTCTTTCCCTTTTTCTCTTAAAAGGAAAGTTGTACGCGTAATATTAACGGGATTATCCATGGTTTTTAAGATGAACAATTCTTTATTATTTAGACAAAGTACAATTCGAATATTTAATTCATCTACCTTTGCTGTAAAGGTAATAGCCTTACTCTTTGTAATAATACGATGTGTTTCAAGGACATGCTGATAGCCATTAGAGCTAAAGCCTAGCTCTGCTGGTTCAGAAACATAATCATTTTCTAAATGAATTTCAGATTCCAAATGGAAAACATAATCAAACACTGCTTCCTCTTCTGCATGTACAATAAAGGTATCCTCTAAAATGTTTGGCGTAATCTTCACGTCACGAACATAATTAACTCCTGGATAAGTATTATCTGCTTCACATAAAATATGAGTTGAATCATATTCTAAAGTGACTCCTGGGTCTCTAGATAAAACATTCTCTCCATTGCGAATCACAGTATTATGGGCAAGAGAGGTTTTATGCCATTCACTACAAAGCCTTGCCACATAGCCTGGATTAGATAAATCACGGCTAATTCTGTGATTCTTATACATAATTTCTAAATTAATCAAATCAGGATGAGCGTGAGATGGTCCGTTTAAACCATATTTTACGAAAGCATTCATACCACCAGCTCTAAGAATCGCAAAATTTGATTTAGGAAAGTTCTTCGTTTCATGCTCAACCCTTGTATAATGGTTTAAATCAAAATCTGTATTTAGTAACAATCTTTCATAAGCTATTTCATTATCTATATAATAAGGCTTTGATAATGGTAAGGTTGTGCGTGGCAAGGAAGAATTTTCTATATTCTTCAAAAGATTACCAATTTCACTATCCTCTCCAAATACCTTGGCAGCCATATGATAAATGTAACTATATGTTTTCAAGTTGATACTAGGCCAACCATCATTTGGATTTGGAAAGTACTGATTATCAAAGGCATAATGATAGGCATTGATAAACATTTTTTTGATTATTTCTTTTTCTTCTTTTCCAAAATCATAGTTATATATTTCACTAAAAAGAAGTAAAGGTGTAATTCCCTCTAAGGTAAAGAAATTGTAATGAATAGAGCCTTCATACCAAAAGCCATCAGAGGTTACTCCTTCTTGTATCTGTTTTCTAATATTGAATGGTCCCTCAAATGCAAATTCAATCATTTCCTTATCTTGGAAGAAAAGTCCTATCAATCCAATTGCACAATTGTTCCAACAACGAATATTATGAATAGCATTTACTTGTGGCTTCAACAAATGATAAATTTCCTTGAATAAATGCTCATACACAAAGTCTAAAAATGCTTGATCTAAATCATCCTTAACTAATTCTAAGGCTTGAATCATACGAATTGTTATAATGGATTCGTTTAGACCTTGCGGAAGAATTCTTCCACAACCCCATTTCATTGTTTCATAAGAATCAAATCTACCTCGCTCTTTGTTATGGATTACAAATTTAGTATAGTTTTCTGCATAAAAGCCCATAATGCTTTTAATGATATCCAAATATTTTTTATTCTTTGTATAGGCATAAACGCCAGCAGCCTTCCATATAGTCAGTATCGCTTGGTTTCTATAAAAGTAAACCCATACACCATCATATAATTCATTAGAAAATTCTTTTCCACATACAGAACATTTATGCGTATGTGGCTTTGTAATATCAAATATTAATCTACCACCATCATAATCACAAAAATAACTATGTCCCCATTCACTTGTTTTCTTAGGATCATCATTGAAGTCTTTAGCAAAAGCATCTACTTCCTTTTGAATTTTCAAAATGGCTGCTTGATAATTTCCATTTTTTTCAATCGCCTTAACAAAATTACTATTTAAGTATTGCATCCTTATCACCCCATATCATACATTGTTTTGTTTTTTTATTCATTTGCAGTCCTCGATAGGTAAGCGCAGTTCCATTTGCAATAGCAGCCTTCCCATTTTCTAAATCCACATAAGCATAATCTCCATCAAATTGGATATCCTTTGTTGGCTTTAAATATAGCTTCTTTTTATCTCCAATAGATAAAACATGGTCCTTATAAACTATCTCTTTTTTAATAAAAGAAATAATCTCAATATGTCTATGCTTTTTAGAAGGCTGTACATTTTCAGTTAATAATGTATTTAAATGAACAATACACTTTTTATCTGGCTCTTGCGTCGTCATCACACTAGATACAGTTTGTAAAAATTGCTCATGTGCAAGTGCTTCTTCTGAAAATGTATAATAAGTCATTTCCTCTAATCCATTACGGATTAAAAACTTATTTTCATTAAGCTTTTTAGCCATTACATCTGTATTTAAAATACTTTGATATTGATGGAGAAGCTCACTTTCAAAATCATCTATAAATACGATAAATTTTAAATGATCTGTAAATACCATTCTACTAACATTTGTCATTTGTAAATCTAATTGATAAATATTTGTATTCGTAGCTTTAAACATGGTAATAGAGCCATTGGTATGGAAATATTCCATTTCTCCATAATAGCTTCGCATAGGATAGGTTACATCCTTCTCTACACGTTTTTTCAAGCTATCCACATATATATCATTTTTGTCCTCTGATTCACTATATTTTCTATCCACCAATAAAGTGTTATGATGTGTAGGCATAATATTTCTATTATACCCATCATCTATTGCCATATAGGAATGATTCTTAGTTAGAATATAGGATAAATTATCTGGATGATGATGAGAAAGTGCAAGAATCCATTTATTTTCCTTTTCATAAATATCTAACGCTGTTAAAAATTGTTTTTTCCCACCTGGATACCCACATTTAAAGGAAAATGCCGTTGACTCCTTTTGAAAGCCTGTACGAATGGAAATCAATCCTAGATCATCAAATTTTTTAACATGAGGTAAATCACTTAGATTCTCCTCTTTAATCTCAGGGTCAAACCAAATTACCTCAAGCCAAGCCTCTGGCAAAATACCAGGCTTCAATTTACTTTGATATTGTTCCTCATAAAGAAAATATCCTGATACCATATTTCCTAGCTTTTGAGCATATCCATTGTGATACTCTTTTGCTGTCTTATAGTATATAGCTGCACTGTGTGAAGAGTATCTATCATGACAATCTCCAAAATTCATTTGCTTTCGAAGTTCACTTGCAGATTGATAAATGCGATATTCTACAGTATTTTTCAAAAAATCGCAACGCTCAAAATAATCAATATTCTCTCTATCCTTTAGAAGATCTGCATAGATAAATAACCACAAAGCACCATATCGCCAATAGGTTACTCCCTCATAATCAGAGCCGTCCTCTGGCAAATAAGAAAACACTTTTGCAAAATTTTCTTTGGCAGCTTCTATATATAATTTTGCCTTAGGGTATTCTTTTTCAATTGCATATCCACAGCAAGCAAGTCCAGTCATATTAATCCAATTATGATTTTGATAATAATTCGTTGCCCAACCCTTATTTAAATTCTCATTTCGATATTTAAACATCAAGTCTGATTGATAAATTAATTTATCCAAAATTAATTTCTTATCCTCGGAAGATAAAGCATCATATAACCAGTTATAAGCTGTAGATAAGCCAAACATAATCCAGGAAGCACTCAAATCAACATTTACTAAATGAGCATTTCCCCAATACGGATATCCACATACAATTCGAATATATCGTAATGCATGATGCAAATATTTATCTTCTTCCGTTAAAATGTAAAGCAAAGAAAAATTCATAATAGCCTGACAAAAATATGTTGTACTTTCCTTTGGAGGTTCTACTGGTACATGCATTACCTCATAACGGTCACATTGATCCATTAAATGATAAAACTGTAGTCTTTTTGTAGTTTTTATTTCTTCCTTTAATTTAGGCAAATTTTTAATCAAAAATAAGTCGCGCATATTATTCTTCCTCTTTTTCCATATTCTTTTTTTGTATATGCTTTCTTTTTATTAAAGAAATAAGCAGTATAGATTTGTTAACAATAAAAGAAATGGCAAGATAGAAAATCAAAAATAAAGTTGCATAGCCAAAAGGTTCTACTGGAAAAGGCAATCTTGAACCATCCAAATGTGCCACTTCTAAAATCAGTCTATTAATTAAAATATAAGACACATAAACTAGTAGACTTGTCACAAAGGATTGAAAAAAATCAAACATTTTTAGCAAAGAGCCTTCCCATATTTTTCGCTCATTTATCTTTTTATTAACTATTTTACCATTACGTTTAATATCAAACATTCCATATACAATTGGATTAAAAATGAGCATATGACCTAAAGAAATGACAAGTGCCAAAACAAATATTAAATCAAAAGGATCCTCTTTATTTCCTAAATTAGTCCCCCAAGCAATGAAAAAGCAAATCGCTCCTACAAACCACCATCTAAAGAACTCTACCTTAACACCATCAGGTATCTTAGATAAAAAGTTCTTCTTTTTTTGATTTGGACTTGGCACATTCATTTCTTCTTTCATAATTTCACGTTCCTTTTCATTTTAGGCTTTTTGTTTCTTTGGATAATTTTTCCTTTTTTTGACTCTTTAAATAAGAAACATGAGCGATTATGGTTTCAACTAAACCAAACAGATATAAGGCTATAATAACAATTGATAAAATCATTCCATTAATAACAAATGATTTTAATAAATTCCTTTGATGCATTAAAGCATCAATATAAACATAAACTAATAATCCCCCAAATACCATTACTAAAATCAACATGATAATAGGGAATACAATTTTCTTTCGACTTGGCTCTTTAAGACGAATTGCATTGAATAAACAAGCAAAGCCTATTAAAACAAACATAAACATGTAAATTCCACAAATTTCATTTGATAGTTTATTAATTGCCTGAATTTGCGTATTAGATAATAACAAATGGAGAATAGCTGCAAAGCAAATCACATATTTGGCAATACGCTTTTGATCATGCTTAAGACCTTCCTTAAAGGATAAGAATATTCTTTTAAAGAAGTGCCCTAAACTGGCAAAAAAGGATTTCATCTTCTCTTTCATATACTATTCCTCCACAATTCTATTTGTTGTTTCAGCATCGAAAAAGTGAGCCTTTTCCATATTGAATACAATTTTGATTCGATCAACATTTACATTATATCTGCTAGATATACGTGCTCGAACTGTACCCTCTTTAAGCAAACACTCTACATAATATTCCTTTCCTAAGAATTCCGTATGATCTATCTGTAATTCAAAGGTTGCTGTAGGGTATTTCTTCATTAAAGTTTCATCACAATCAATGTGCTCAGGACGAATTCCAAGCTTAACATTTTTCCCATTATAGTTCTCTAATTTTTTCAAATCTTTATCTAATACCTTTACTTTATAGTCTTCAAATACAAAATAACCATTTTCTATTTTACCATCTATAAAATTCATATTTGGCATTCCAATAAAGCCAGCTACAAATAAATTTGCAGGATAATTATAAACCTCAAGTGGCGTACCAATTTGTTGGACATATCCCATAGACATAACTACAATTCTATCAGCCATGGTCATAGCCTCTATCTGATCGTGTGTAACATAAATCGTAGTTGTATTTAAGCTTTTTTGTAGTTTTACAATTTCGCCTCTTGTCTTTTCTCGAAGCTTTGCATCTAAATTTGACAAAGGTTCATCCATTAAAAATATTTTAGGATCTCGAACTACTGTTCTTCCTAACGCAACTCTTTGTTTTTGTCCTCCAGATAAATTTGCAGGCATACGATTTAAGTATTCTGATAAAGCAAATCTTTCAGCAGCACCTTTAACGTTTTTATGAATTGCATCCTTTTGTTCATGACGTATTTTCAAAGAAATACCTATATTGTCATAAACGCTCATATTGTAGTACAATGCATAGTTTTGAAAAACCATGGCAACATCTCGATCCACTGGGGCAAGTGAATTCACTCGTTCTCCATCTATGAGCATATCTCCTGAGGATATTCCTTCAAGACCAGCAATCATACGGAGTGTAGTTGATTTTCCACAGCCTGAAGGTCCAACTAGAACAATAAATTCTCCATCTTTAACACTTAAATTAAAATCATGAACAGCATGTGCACCATTAGGGTATATTTTGTTAACATTTTTTAATATCAATTCCGACATGCTAATCACCTACTTTGATAATTGAATATTTGAAATCTTTTCTTCTTTTAAATAGATTTCTTGATGCTTTATTTTCATTAAGGATTGTATCCCCACAGCAAATGAAGCCAAAATAATGTAAATATTACATCCCCATATAAAACCTTGTTTCATTGCAGTAGCAGAGACTAAATCCACTCCCATTAAGCCCGTAATTATCCAACTGATTCGAATAATGCAATACACTCCGAAACCAAAAGACCAATAAGCATAAGGCTTTTTATAATTTTTAACCTTTATTGCTATTGTAAATAGTAGCAATAAAAATACAATATTCGTAAGAATTGTGATTCCAATCCAAAAGGATCTTACCATAATACTTAAAAGCATTATTAGATATGTCAATTCAGCTACTACACTTAATAAGGTCAAACTGTAGCCTAGTTTATCTGGCCTATAAAAGGATAAATCTGAACGTCTTTCCTTTTTTTCCTCTTTTGGCATCTCCTGCCACCATAATTTATCTGAAGAAACTTTAACCTGATGCTTCAAATAAGCATTCTTAACCTTAATCTTATAAATGCTTTTCTCTAAAACAAAGTTAAATTTATCTAATAATTTCTTTGCAGTTTTATCTTCTAAAGAAGTTTGATTTACTCTTTTACTATGAGCGTTCTTTAATTTGAGAAGTTTTTTCTCCACTTTCTTCAAATGATTTTGAACTCTCTTAGAATTTGAATCACTAGTACATGTCAAATTATTATAGGTAACCTTGGATAATACCTCATCAATTCCTTTTAATTCCTTAATTTTATTTTCTTTTTTTAAGATATGCTTCTTTAAAAATTTCATATAAAATTTACTCATGGGCAACGACCTCGCTTTTCTTATAAATGAAATGATTAATCCACAAAATAGCGACATAAATAAGCGTTATGACTAGCAATATAGAAAACACTGCAAAGCCGATATAAAAGAATCTAAATTGCATTTCATAAGCTGTATCCTTGTAAATTGGATCTTCTAAATGCAGATTGGAAAAATCAACAAGTTTATATTCACTCATTAATTTTGGTAAAGTCATTAAGCCATATATACCTGAAGCAACATTTACTGCTCCAAAAGAACTCATTATTCCTAATGCAAATAAATCAGAAACCTTAGTTTTAAGTTGTAAAGCAAACATTGCTATTATTGAAATTGCACCTACAACAGCAAACCAAAAACTAATTTGATTAAATGTTTGCATTTTATTATAGAAATCTGTAACTGGCTTATTCTCTAGATAAACAAAACCAAATAAATTCCCATAGTCTGTCATAAAACTTAGTGCGTAGGCAGCTGCTACAAGCAACATAAATAGGTATAAAAAGAAGCCTATTCTTTGAAACATAAATCCTTTCTTCATAAAAACACAATCCTTTCGTTTATTCTTTCTTCATCTTTTAGGGCTTATAAGATAAACAGATTATGTTATTTACCTTATAAGCCCTCAGAGGAAAAATCCTCTGAGATGACTTTTATATTTTATTACTTAATTCCTTGCATTGTAGCATAAGCTTGATTATAAACTTGAACGTATGTATCAATACCACGAGCTTTTAAATCTGCTTCATACTCTTCCCAAGTTTTTAGAACTTTTATATTATCAGGAATAGCAACACCAGAAGATTTGTACAATACTATATTGAAAATATTTTGAACAAAATCATCTGAATTTTCAATCTTTGTATTTTCTGCCAAAGTATCCTGCTGTCTCTTAGTTAAAGAGAATGCTGGTGGAATTAATGTATAATAATTTTTATTCGTTCCTGCTGGACCTGTACCTGCATAAGTTGGAATAGTAAGAGTTGATTCTTGTAACAATTTCCAAGCAGCAAATCCATTTTCAGAAGTGTACTGATACTCAAAACCTATTTCCTTTTGATATCCAACTGGCATTAAGCTACCAATCCAATCACGTAGGAATGCTGATAAATCGCCTTTTGCACGAGTTTGACAAGTATCTAATGTCCATGAATTATATTTAGGATACTCAACACCATCTGGACCAGTATACTTATTAGATCCATCTAACATATAATCCATACCATAATTTTGGCAAAGCGCACCTTCTTCTGTAAAGAACCAATCAAAAACTTCACATGCTTTATCTAAAGCAGCACCTTTTGCCTGTGCTGAAATTGCCCAACCATCTGACTTGATAACACGGGAACTATCAATATAATATTGCCATACTCCATTTACTCTAGATACTGGTGGCAATACACCAACGACATCATTACCATTTGGCTTATTTAAAGAATCAGCTGTTGTGGAAGCAGTGAAATCCCATGTCATAAATCCAAAAGAAGGCTTATCACCTGTATCAGTTCCATATAATGCACTACGATGATTAGACTTATTAGAAACATCAAATACGTCATTATAGAATAATCCTTCACTATATAATTGAGATATATAAGTTACAACATCATAGAACTCCTTCTGTCCATAAGTATAAACAAGTTGTCCATTATTATCAATAAACCATCTTGAACTAAAGGAATCAGAACCATGAATCTTTACACCATCAAAATAGGTTGCAAATCTTAAGATATCTTCACGATAACTAGATTGTCTTGTAAAGAATGGGTAAACAACCGTAGCTTTGCCATCAGTTAAATATGTAGGGTTGGCCTTAATAACTCTGAATAATGCAACCAATTCATCAATATCATAAGCAGCCTTTGCTCCTAAATATAATTCAGATGGATTTTCATAATCATAGTTTCTCTTGATATAGTCTTTCAAGCATTTAGCCAATTCAGCACCATTCATAGAGGTTTGATTCATCAATACGATTACATTTTCGTTTGTGTTTTTCTTTACGTTAACATCCTTCTTTGGAGTTACAGTACCACCATTATCTCCAGTTCTTGCTAAATCGTCCTTCCAGAAACCTTCATAAGTTTTCTTTATTGTTGTTGAAGTATCATAATTAGCATCATCTGCAGCATCTAGCAACTTAGTAACCCAAGTTTTGCGCATAGAGAATACTTTAGCATAAGTACCTACTTCTGCAATATAAGGAACATGATAAATATTTCCATCATAAGCAGTAATAGATGTTTTGATCATAGGATTTTTTTCTAAATATGCTTTAAAATGAGGTAACTTTCCATTTGCCATTAAATCAGTTAAGTTTGCAAATTTACCATCAACACCATATCCCATTAATTGTGTAGCTATAGAGCCTCCACCATAGATTTCGGCATCTCTGAAGTTATTAGCTGCAGCAGTCTTCATCATATCGTTTGACTTCTGATCTTGAACTGCAACATCTGTAAATTTTGCATTTAAATCTTCTTCTAACTTCTGCCACATAGGTTTTAATTGCCCTGCAGAAACCGTTGTTCCATTAGGTAACTCTAATGGTGTAGATTGGTTGTAAGTCATAGTACGCAAGTTGTTACCATATGCTAAATTAAATCTGACTTCAACCTTGTCATTCCCACCACAGGATGCTAGACCTAAGCCTAAAGTAGCGGATAAGAATAACGCACCTAAAATTCTTTTTTTCATATCTTTCTTTCCTTTCTTTTTTATGTAAAACATTTACAATATTGCAAATGCTCTTACCTAAGTTTTTATCCCTTTACTCCACCTAAGTTAACACCACGAGCAAAGTATTTTTGAATATAAGGGTAAATAATTAATACAGGTATTATTGAACAAATAATTATTGCATAAATTAAACTATCTGTTGAGTAAGCATAATCTACTACTCCATCTTCTCCTTGTTTTTGGAAGTTCTCAATTTGAATTCTCAAATACACCTGTAAAGGTGTTTCTGTAGAATCCCTTAATAGCATTCTCGACCAATAGTAGCCATTCCAACGGGATATCGCATAGAATAACGTAACTGTAGCAATGGAAGCTCCTGACATTGGAATATATACTCTTGAGAAGATCTGAAGCTCATTTGCACCATCAATAGTTGCAGCCTCTTCTATATCCTTAGGAACTGTACTAAATGCATTTCTTAACAGGATAATATTATAAGCTTGTACACCAAATGCAATAACCATACCCCATTTATTATCCACATGCATTTCTTTATAATTTAAATACATGGGAATCATACCTGCTGAAAACCACATAGTAAACACAAGTAGGAAATTCCACTTTCTCTTTCCAAGTAGCTTATCCTTGGATAATACATACGCACCTGTAAGAGAAATGAACATACTCCATGCTGTTCCTATTACGGTATAGAATATTGTATTTGTATAAGCAATCCAAAAGCTTTTATCATATAGAACTACTTTGTACGCTTGAATTGTTATGTCCTTTGGAAATAACCATATTTCTCCAGATTCATAAGCTATCTTACCACTTATAGAAACACTAAATGCGTATACAATTGGATATAAGCACATTAATGCAAAAATGGTAACCAAGAAATATGCAAGAACTTTAAATATTATTTCACTTTTACTTAATCTTTCTATATTCATAATAACACCTTACCATAATGAAGTTTCTGAGACTTGTCTACTAATTGCATTTGCCCCCATAACTAAAGCAAATCCGATTACCGAATTGAAGATACCAATTGCTGAACCTAATCCCTGATTTCCTACCTGTTCAATTCCTAGTCTCTGTTCTAAGGTCGAAAGAACATCCGCTGTAATATAGGTATTCGGTTTATAAAGTAATAAAACTCGTTCATATCCAACAGACAACATTCTACCAATACGCATGATAATCATAATAATTAGAGTAGGAGCCATACCAGGAATCGTTACATACCTGATTTCTTGCCATTTATTAGCACCATCTACTTTAATTGCTTCATACATAACAGGGGATATCCCCATGATTGCAGCAAAGTATACTATGGAATTATATCCACTTTCCTTCCATATACCTGTTATAATATACATTGGCCTAAAATAATTAGCTGTATCAATAATTTTATTTGTTTCTGGGATAATGTTCAAAGAATACAACATTTGCGCAATTACTCCTGTAGAACGCTCTCCAGAGTAAACCAACATAATTACAATACCTGTAATTGTTACCTCTGATAGGAAGTGAGGTAAATAAGTGATAGTTTGAACTATCTTTCTATATCCTTCACTTCTAAGTTCACTAAACAACAAAGCTAATATGATAGGAATAGGAAAACCAAATACTAATCCATAAGCGCTAATAACAAATGTATTTCTAAAAGCAGCCCAAAATTCTTCTTTGTTAATTCCTACTACTAGATTTATAAAGTTTGTCAAACCTCTAAAATCGCTACCAAAAATACCATCCGCTGCATCAAAACGTTTGAAAGCAACAATCAAACCAGACATTGGCTTATAAACAAATAATGCAAACCATAGTACAATAGGTACAAGCAATAGATATAGCATCCATTCCTTCTTAATTTCTTTGAAGATCCCTTTAATCCTCGATTCTCTCATCTGAATTTTCTCCATTTGTTTCACTTTCTCCTTTCTCTTGAATTTTATTTACATAATCATCTTCTAGTTTTTCTTCTTTCATAAACTCATCCATATCACAAATTAATTTTATTTTTAATTTAGCTAAGACAAGTAATACAACAACTGAAACAACTAGAATAAATATCTCTGAAATAAAATATTTTATGCCACCAAGCCAATCCCCATTAATTATGAGTAATGCAATTTCTTTTCCCAAAGATAAGGATAAAAACACTGCAAGAACATATAATGTCAAAATGATTGGTCCTGAAATTAGTTTATTTCTGTTTCGCTTACCATATATGGCTATCGGAATTATTGCAAACACATTCACTACCATATAATATAAAATCCCCTTCCAAATCTCTATACTTTGCCAATTTCCAATAGGCTGTATAAAAATCAAAGGAATACCTGATAAAATTAAGGCTATGATAGAGATATTTCCCCATCGTATAGAAAAGATAATAAAGATTAATATTGCAAAACTAAAATAAAAGCCTGTGCTTAAATTTGCAAAACTAATAGCTGTAACCAATTCTGCGATGATAGAGATAATACTGAAAAATACTAAATCCATCTTCTTTAAATTGTTCAACCTATCTCCTCCTTCTGAAAATTCGAATATGCGAATCGAATTTCGAAATACTGATTAAATACAATCGCAAACATTTCCGTATTTGCGAACCAAATTCAAAACTATTTACAAAATAATATGAAAACACAAAATAGCGCTTCCATCAAGTCTATTTTACAATTTTAGAATACTATTGTCAAGTCATATTTTTTTATTTTATTCTCTATTGAATAATTTAATAAAAGATGCTCATGTTTAATTTTTCTCATTTAAACACTTAAATGTTCGTATATCCGTATCATAATCATTATTTCGAATTTTTGTTGACAAGTTTTTTTATTATGATATAATCAAACTAAGAGGTGATCATTATGCGTAAAGATATTGCAAGTAACTTCTATTCCTATTTAGAATATCTTTTAAAAAACTCAACATTAGAGAAACCCTTATGGAACAAAGAGGTTCTCATAGGTCTTAAGAAATCAGGTTGGACCTATATTGATGGCTGTATGATGGTAGGTCTTACTACTCTTTATCTGCAAACAAGGGACGAAAAACTTTTTGAATATATCAAAAACTATATTGATCCAATTGTTCCTGAGGATGGAAAAATAAAGATATTGTATTACAACAATTATAATGAATATACAACAACAGGACGAGATTCCGATCCATGTAATGAAGCCAAGGTTCTTTTCCTCTTATATCACAAAACAAAAGAGGAAAAATATTTAAAAGCAATTCATTATATGCACAATCAAGTCAAAAATCTTCCACGCGTAGAGGGTAACTTTTGGCATAAGGATAAATATCCAAACCAAATATGGTTAGATGGATTATACATGATTCAACCATTTTATGCCCAATGGGAAAAGGAATTTAATCATGGAGAATCCTTTAACGATATTGTATTTCAATTGGAAAATTGTTTTAACCTAACGTGGGAAGAATCTAGACAATTGATGGTTCATGGATATGATGGAAATTATCGTGATTCTAACAAGCGTATGATTTGGGCAAATCCATTCAATGGGCATTCTAAGATCGTTTGGTTAAGAGCCTGTGGTTGGTATGAAATGGCCCTAATTGATTGTTATGAAATTATTGAGGATTCTGTTTTAAGAGAACGGATAGCTAAATTAATTCAAAAAACAATCGATGGTTTATTGATGTATCTCGATTCTGAAAGAAAAATGTTTTGGCAGGTAGTAGATGAACCAAAGAAAAAAGGAAACTATTTAGAAACTTCTGGTACACTTATGATAGCCTACACCATTTTAAAGGCAGTTCGCTTTGGTGTATTGTCTAACAAATACAAAGAAATTGGGGAAGAAATTTTTTATGGGACCTGTGACACCTATTTCAAGAAGAATGAAGATGGAATTCTATCTTTAGGTGGTATATGTATAGGAGCTGGATTGACATCCTCAAGAACTGATGCCTATGCTGGCACTTATGAAATGTATATAGAGCGTAAAATTGTAAGCGATGATGGAAAAGCGATTGGACCTTTCCTTATGGTATTTGCTGAGCTATCTAAATTTAATAATAATTAGTTTAATTTGTGTATAAATCATTTTTTTCTTAAGGAGATTCTTTACGAGTCTCCTTCTCTTCTAATTTAAAAGGGGACTGTAAAAATCCTATAAAATAGACCCTATAAAGTAGACACGAATAAAAAAAGGTGTAGATTCTACTTTGTAGGGTCTTTTTGTCGTTGTATAATATAAACAGAAAGGAAAGAGATGAAATGATATGGGGAACAAATATTTTACGAATGAACAAGTTGAACAATTAAAGAGAAATGAGTATGTTAAGAAGGTTAGTGAGAAATCAATAACATATACTGAAGAATTCAAAGAAAGATTCCTATTAGAATATAATTCAGGGAAACCACTATCACAAATCTTAATTGAAATGGGCTTTGATCCTAAGGTGTTAGGAGAACGACGAGTATCTAACATTGTACAAAGAATAAAAGAACAATCATTACGACCAGAAGGATTCA